>CANQRQ010000027.1 GCA_947626315.1 uncultured Oscillospiraceae bacterium
ATAATCAAAAGACCTACATACACGACAAATAATAATCTCTAAACAAAATTGATTAGTAGTTGTCGAGTGGGAGTAACCGGTCACTGCGTCAAAAAGCCCGGAACTCCGGGCTTTTTGACGTGGTGGAGGGCATTGTGATAGCAGTGCGCCAGTGGGCAAACAGCAAAAGCTTAACCGCCTGCGAATAAACTTGCAGGCAGTGATTTATTATTTCCAGCTTCTTTATCTCCGGGACTTGTTCTTTGTTAAACAATGGCAAGCGACGTGAAAATAAGCGAATAGAAAACCTGCTTGGCAACAGAAAGTCAGATAGCCCATAAATACAGCACAGCAGCCGGCCCGCCCTGCAGACAGGGGCGGGCCGGTTGCTGTTGACAAATACGGCGCCGCGGGGATATCATAGAGGCCGGCCGCAGGCGGCCGGGAACAAAAGCGGGAGGAAAGACCAATGACCTTGTTCGATAAACGCTTTGCGCAGCGCAGGGCGGAGCTGGAGGCTCTGTACCGGGAGCTGTACGGAGACAGCGCCCTGCTGGAGGAGCTGGAGCAGACGATGGCCCGGGCCTATGAGGACCGAAGTCTGACCCTCCGGCGGCTGGACAGCAGCCGGGAGAAAAAGCCGGACTGGTACCGGGCCGGCAAAATGCTGGGCATGACCATGTACACGGACCTGTTTGCCGGCAATCTCCGGGGCCTGGAGAAAAAGCTGGACTACCTGGCGGAACAGGGGATCAGCTATCTGCATCTGATGCCCCTGCTCAAGATGCCCCACCCGGATAACGACGGGGGCTACGCCGTGGAGGATTTCACCCAGGTGGACCCTGCCCTGGGGAGCAACGAGGACCTGCAGCGCCTCACCGCCGCCATGCGGAAGCGGGGCATGAGCCTGTGCCTGGACTTCGTCATGAACCACACCGCGGACAGCCACGACTGGGCCCGCCGGGCCAAGGCCGGAGAGCAGGCGTACATAGACCGGTATATCTGCTTTGACACGCCGGAGATCCCCCGGGAGATGGAGAAGACCATCCCGGACGTGTTCCCCGCCACCGCTCCGGGCAGCTTCCTCTACGTGCCGGAGATGGGGAAATACGTCTGCTCCTCCTTCCACCCCTATCAATGGGACCTGAACTACCGGAACCCGGCGGTCTTTAACGACATGGCCGCCGCCATGCTGGCCCTGGCCAACCTGGGCGTGGAGGTGCTGCGGGTGGACGCCACCCCCTATCTCTGGAAGGAGATGGGCACCAGCTGCCGGAACCTGCCCCAGGTCCACACCATCATGCGCATGATCCGGCTGATCACCGAGTGCGTCTGCCCCGGGGTGATCCTGAAGGGGGAAGTGGTCATGGCGCCGAAGGAGCTGGCCCCCTATTTCGGCACAGCGGAGAAGCCGGAGTGCCACCTGCTCTACAATTCCTCCACCATGTGCACCCAGTGGAGCGCCTTGGCCAGCGGGGACATCCGGCAGCTGAAGCACCAGCTGGACGATCTGCACAGCCTGCCCAGGCACTGCGCCTTTGTAAATTACCTCCGCTGCCATGACGATATCGGCTGGGGCCTGAACGAGGAGTTCGGCCGCGGGATCGGCCAAGATCCCCTGCTGCACAAGATCTATCTCTACGAGTTTTACGAGGGCAGCTTCCCCGGCAGCTGGGCCCGGGGCGAGCGCTACAATTACGACCCGGCCACCCGGGACGCCCGCAGCTGCGGCACCACGGCCAGCCTCTGCGGGATCGAAAAGGGCCTGGACGAAGGCGACGGGGCCCAGATTGACGCGGGCATCCGGCGCGACCTGCTGATGCACGCGGCGGTGATGGCGATGGCGGGCTTTCCCATGCTGTCCAGCGGGGACGAGATCGGGCAGCTCAACGGCTACGGCTACCACGACGACCCGGACCGGCGGGAGGACAGCCGGAACCTGCACCGGACGGCCTTCAACTGGGACAACGCCGCCCGGCGGACCGTGCCCGGCACGGTGCAGCAGCGGCTCTGGGACGGGCTGCGGGAGCTGGAGCGGCTCCGGGCGGCGGAGCCCTGCTTCGCCCCGGAGGCCTGGGTCACCACCTGGGACACTCACAACAACCACGTGCTGGCCCTGCTGCGCAAGACGGCAGAGGAGACCCTGGTCTGCCTCTTCAACTTTACCGGGCAGACGCAGGAAGTCTGGCTGGACGCCGTGGAGGGGAGCTATACCGATCTGATCGCCGGGGAGGACTGCTTCTGCACCTACAGGACCCTGGCGCCCTACCAGTACTGCTTCTGCCGGAAAAAATGAACCGGATTCCGGAAAAAGGGGCTGCAGCGGGTTTTCCCGCTGCAGCCCTTAAAATAATATACCTCTCTTTAAATCTCGCCCCAGTCGGGGACCTTGACCGTGATCTGCTCTTCACTGGACCGTTTGGCGGCCAGGGAGTAGATCAGGGCGGAAATGCCGTCAGAGAGCGGCGTTTCAAAGACTGTCCCGTTTTTCAGGCTTTCCTGGAAGCTGCGGTGGGCATAGTAGATCACGTCGCCCGTGGCGTGGTCATAGGAGTCGTTAAAGGTAATCGTTTCGGCGTAAGGCATGTCCTCGGTTTTCCATGTGAGCTTGGTAAACTCAAACATCCCCTCGCCGGTCAGGAAGATGGAGCCCTTTGTCCCGATGTAGGCGCGGGAGCAGCTGGGCACGTCGCAGGCCCAGGAGGCGGCGATAGTCCCGATGGCCCCGTTGCGGAAACGGATGGTGATGCTGGTATGGTTGTCGAACTTCGGCACAGAGGCCAGCGTGCCAGTGTAGTTGCAGGCGATGGTATCAAAGCCCCCGGCCATGGCGGTGATCAGCTTCCAGTCGTGGCTGACGGATTCCACCGTCATGCCGCAGGCCAGATTCGGATCGGTACGCCAGGAGGCACCCAGGTCCTTCGCGTGGAACCCGAAGCCCGGACTGAGGCGGGAGAAGGCGATGTCCACCGGCTTGCCAAACATACCGGACCTGACCATCTCCAGCATCTTCTGATAGGCCGGGCGGTAGTAATGGGCAAAGCCTACCATGATCTTTGCATCGTACTTGTCCGCCATGTCCTTGAGCTTCATGGCGTCCTCCATGGTGCAGGCCACAGGCTTTTCCAGATAAAGGGGAACATGGTGCTTGAGGACCATTTCCACATAATCCAGCCGCTTTGTAGGCGGCGTGGAGATGACAACATAATCGGACTTGACCACGAAATCCTCGATCTCTTCATAGGAGCTCACCGGGCAGGCAAACTCCTGGGATACCAGCTGCGCGTTCTTTTCGCTGATGTCAAAGCCTCCAATGACTTCACCGCCCAGGCGGACGACGGCGCGGCCGTGATGGCGGGCGATATCCCCGCAGCCGATCAAAAAGACTTTCATTTCTGCTCCTCCTTTTTCGTCTTGACGAAGCGTCAATTGCTCAACATAATAATATTGAACATTGGACAAGATGAATTAAATATATCGCCCAAAAAGTTCCGCGTCAAGTCCTTTTTTGGCAATCTAAAGACAGGGAAAGAAACCTAAATTGGCTCCTTTCCCTGTCTTGTCCTTTCTATTCCTCCGCGGCCCGGAGGGCGGCGCGGATCAGCGGCGTGTTGGTCTCCGGGCTGCCGGCCACGGCGGCCCCGGCCAGGAGCGCCGCCCTGGCGGAGCGGGCCAGATCCAGCCCCTGCACCCCGGCCCAGACCAGGGCGGCGGTGGCCGCGTCCCCGGCCCCGTTGGTGTTCACCACTCGGGTGTCCAGACAGGGGAGCCGGAGGAGCCTGTCCCCCTCTCCCGCCAGCAGGCCGCCGGCGCCCAGGCTGATAAAGACCCGCTCCGCCCCCGCGGCCAGAATGGCGGCCGCGGCCCGGTTTGGGTCCTTCTCGCCGCTGAGGACCTCCGCCTCCAGGGCGTTGGGCTTCAGGGCCCGGAAGCGGCCCAGCACGCCTTTGAGCTTTTCCGCCTTGGCGGTGGACACCGGGTCCGCGTACAGGGGGACACGGCAGCTTTCCGCCAGACAGCGGATGCTCGCCTCCGGCAGGTTCCCGTCCAACACCGCGGCGTCCGCCCGGTTGATCCGGTCCAGCAGAGGGGAGAGCCGCTCCGGCGTCAGCCGGTCCATCAGCTCCATGTCCGACAGGCCCAGCAGCATGTCCCCGCCGGCGTCGGTCACGTACAGGTAGACGGAACTGCGCTCCCCCGGCATCCGGAGGGCCATGCTCATGTCCAGCCCCAGCGCCTCGCAGCTTTTCAGCAGTGCCTCGCCGTATACGTCCGTCCCCAGGACGGTGATCAGGCTGACCTCCAGGCCCAGCAGGCACAGGTTGTGGGCGATGTTCCGCCCCACGCCGCCGGGCCGGAGCGAGACCCGGCCGGGGTTGGAGTCCCGCAGCACAAGGGGCCGGGCGGGGCTCCCCCCGATGTCCATATTGATGCCGCCGATGACGGCGACCCGCTTTTTCATCGGGCTCCGCTCCTGCTCACCGGACCTGCCAGATCTCTTTGGCGTACTCTTCCACCGCCCGGTCCGCGGCGAAGATGCCGCTCTCGGCGGTGTTCATGATGGCCAGGCGGGCCCGCTCGCCCTCGTCCGCGATCCGCTCGTACAGCCGGTGCTGGCAGTCCATATAGGCCCGGAAGTCCGCAATGAGCATGTACGGGTCGCCTCCGTACAGCAGGCCGGACACCAGGTCGGAGTAGCTCTTTCCGTCGGCAAAGCCCTTGCGGAAGCGGGTGATGACCCGCTTGAGCTCCTGGTCCGCTTCCATGATCGCCACCGGGTTATAGCCCTGGGCCTTGACCAGGGCGATCTCGTCCGTGTGCAGGCCGAAGAGGAACATGTTCTCGCTGCCCAGCCGCTCGTACATCTCCACGTTGGCCCCGTCCAGGGTGCCGATGGTGACGGCGCCGTTCATCATCAGCTTCATGCAGCCGGTGCCGGAGGCCTCCTTGCCGGCGGTCGAAATCTGCTCGGAGACCTGGGCCGCGGGGATGATGGCCTCGGCGGCGGTGACCCGGTAGTTCTCCACAAACAGGACCTGGAGCTTGTCCTTGCACAGGGGATCGTTGTTGATGTCCTCCGCCATGGACAGCAGCAGCTCGATGATCCGCTTGGCGGTCTTGTAACCCGCGGCGGCCTTGGCGCCGAACACGAAGGTGCGGGGCAGGAAGGCCTTGTTGGGATCGTCGTGGATCTGCAGCTGCAGCGCGGCGATGCTCATGGCGCACAGCAGCTGCCGCTTGTACTCGTGCAGCCGCTTGACCTGCACGTCCATGACGGCGTCCGTGTTCAGAACAAAGTTGTCGTTGCGCTTGGTGAAGGCCGCGAAGCGCCGCTTGTTCTCCTGCTTGATGGCGTTGACCCGGCGGCGGACCTCCCCGTCATCGGCAAAACGCTTCAGTTCCGCCAGCTCCTCCGGGTGGCTCAGATACCGGTCACCGCCCAGCAGCTCGCAGAGCAGGCCGTGGAGGCCCGGGTTGATCTGGGCCAGCCAGCGGCGGTGGTCGATGCCGTTGGTCACATAGGTGAAGCGCTCGGGCCGCAGGGTATAAATGTCGTTAAAGAGATCGGTCTTCAGAATCTCCCCGTGGAGGCGGGACACGCCGTTGACCTTGTAGCAGGCGGCCAGGCACAGGTTGGCCATGTGCACCTGCCCGTCGCCGATGATCAGGTTGCGGCCCACCCGCTGGTCGTGGCCAAAGCTCTCGGTGAGATAGTCGCACCAGCGGCGGTTGATCTCGCAAAGGATCTCCCACACCCGGGGCAGCAGCTGCTGCACCAGGTTCTGGGGCCATTTCTCCAGCGCCTCGCTCATGACCGTGTGGTTGGTGTAGGCCATGCTCTTCTTGACGATCTCCCAGGCCTCGTCCCAGCCCAGGCCCTGATCGTCCATAAAGATGCGCATCAGCTCAGGGATCATCAGGGCGGGGTGGGTGTCGTTGATCTGGATCACGTGGTGCTGGGCAAAACTGCGGATGTCGCCCCATTTTTTCAGGTGCTTGCGCACGATGTCCTGAGCGGTGGCGGAGACGAAGAAATACTGCTGCTTCAGGCGCAGGGTCTTGCCCTCAATATGGTCATCCGCCGGGTAGAGCACCTTGGTGATCACCTCCGCCATGGTGCGCTGCTCCATGCTTTGGACATATTTGCCCTCGGAGAAGAGGTACATGTTCAGGTGATTCTGGCTCTCCGACTGCCACAGGCGCAGGGTGTTGATCTCATTGGCCCCATAGCCGGCGATGAGCATATCCCGGGGCACGGCGATCACTGCGTCGTAGCCGGTGTGCTCCGCCCGGTAGCGGCCAAAGCTGTCCCAGTGGGGGGAGATCTGCCCGCCGAAGCGGACCTCCACCGCGTCCTCATAGCGGGGGATCAGCCAGCTCTCGGCGGCGCTGCGCCAGTTGTCGGCCGTCTCGGTCTGGGCCCCGCCGGCGAAAACCTGCTTGAAAATGCCCAGCTCGTAGCAGATGGAATAACCGGTGGCTTCCAGGCCAAGGGAGGCCATGCTGTCCATATAGCAGGCGGCCAGGCGGCCCAGGCCGCCGTTACCCAGGCCCGCGTCCGGCTCGGCCTCAAAGATCTCCGCCGGCTCGCGTCCCATGTCCCGCAGGGCCCCCTCCAGAGCCTCGCACACGCCCAGGTTAAAGGCGTTCTTCCGGAGACTGCGGCCCATGAGGAACTCCATGGACATATAATGGACCTCGCGCTCGGCCCGGCGCGGATTCTCCGCCGCCAGGAGCCGGCTCATGATCTCCCGGATCACGATGGCTGAGGCCTGGAAGATCTGGTCGTCTGTGGCGTTTTCACCGGTTACGCCAAAGTGGGCGCAGAGCTTGTCTTCTATGGCGCTGCGCATTTCGTCGCGGGAAATTTCACCGTTCATGCAGGAAAGATACCTCCGTTAGATTTTTGAATTTTTTGGAACGACCGTGGGCAGCTTGTCGCTGCCGATCAGCCGGGTGCCGGCAGAGAAGGAGCAGTTCTTGTCCGCGATCACGTTTTCCAGCTCCACGCCCTCGCCTACCTGGCAGCCGCGCATGAGGATGCAGTTTTTGATCTTGGCGCCGGCCTCGATCCGGGCGCCGGGGAAGATGATGGAGCTCTCCAGCTGGCCGCGGATGATGCAGTCGTCCGCCACCAGGCTCCGGTGGGAGACGGCCTCCTCGCCGTAGTAGGAGCTGACCTCCTCGTGGACCTTGGTGCGCACGGGCCGGTCCGCCGGGAAGATGGACCGGCGGTTCTCGCCGCAGAGCATGTCCATGTTCACCCGGTAATAGTCCTCCACGCTGCGGACCACCTGGGAGTAGCCGTGGTGGACGTAGACGTCCATCTTGCCGCCCTCGGCAAAGAACAGAGGCAGCGCATCCTGATGGAAGTTATTCAGCCGGCGGGCCTTGCACCGGTCCATCAGGTCCAGCAGCTGGTCCTTATGGACGATGTAGCCCTCCAGGGTGGCCAGACCCTCCCCGTCCTCGCCGTGGCGGTAGAGCAGCATCTTCTCCACAAAGCCGTCGGCGCCCACCACGAAGCGGTGGTGCATGCCGGACAGGGTGTGGTCCGCACAGACGGCGGTGATGTCCGCGCCGGAGCGGATGTGCTGCCGGATGGCGGCCGTCAGGTCCACGTTGGCGCAGAGGTTGCCCAGCATCAGCACGATGTGGCTCTGGGGAATGTCCCGGACATAGGAGGCCACGGTGTTCAGGGCCTCGATGGTGCCGGTGTACTCGCCGGTGTGGTACTCGGGCAGACCGAAGGGGGGCAGCATCCGCAGCCCGCCGCTGCGGCGGCTCATATCCCAGGCCTTGCCGCTGCCGATATGGTCCAGCAGGGACTGATAGTCCCGCTGCATGATGACGCCCACATCCAGAATGCCCGCGTTGTGCATGGAGGAGAGGGCCAGATCGATCAGCCGGTACCGGCCGCAGAAGGGCAGAGAGGCGGCCGTGCGCAGGCTGACCAGCTCCCGCAGCTCGGGGTTGGCGTTGTAGGCAAAGATCAAACCGTGAAAGTCTCTCATGTTTTATACCTCCTCGCCTGTATAGAGCATAGCGCCCGGCGACACCCGGGCGCCGCGCCGGATCTCGATGTTGGGGCCGCAGGTGGCCACGCCCCAGGCATCCGTCCCGTCGGGAGGCGCGCCTACGTGGGCGCCCGAGCGGATCACGGTGTTCTCGCCCACAATGGCGTATTCCACCGTGGCGCCGGCCTCCACCACCGCGCCGGGCATCAGCACGCTGTAGACCACCTGGGCGCTGGTCTCCACGGTGACGCCGGTGGAGAGCACGGAGTTCTCCACGTGGCCGTCCACCTCGCAGCCCTCGGTGATGATGGAGTGGATGATCTCCGCGTGGTCGCCGGTGAAGTGGGGCGGGCAGACGGGGCTGCGGGCGCCGATGGGCCACTCGGGATCGTAGAGATTGATCAGGGTGGGAGAGAGCATGTCCATGTTGGCGTCCCAGAGGCTGGTGATGGTGCCCACATCCCGCCAATAGCCCTCAAAGCGGTAGGGCCAGAGCTTCTCGCCGGCGGCGAGCATGTTGGGGATGATGTTCTTGCCGAAGTCCTTGCTGGAGTTAGGGTCGTTCTCGTCGGCGATCAGGTAGGCCCGGAGTTTTTCCCAGTTGAAGATGTAAATGCCCATGGAGGCCAGGTCGCTCTTGGGCTGCTTGGGCTTCTCCTCAAACTCGCGGATGTAGCCGTCCTCGCCCACGTTCATGATGCCGAAGCGGGTGGCCTCCTCCATGGACACCTGCAGCACGCCGATGGTGCAGGCCGCCTCCCGGGCCAGATGCTCCCGCAGCATCTTAGCGTAGTCCATCTTATAGATGTGGTCCCCGGAGAGGATCAGCACGTTGTCCGGATGATAGCTTTCAATAAAGCCCATGTTCTGGTAGATGGCGTTGGCCGTTCCGGAGAACCAGGAGCCCTTCTCCCCGGCACTCTGGTAGGGGGGAAGGATAAACACGCCTCCGTCTGCGGAGTCCAGATCCCAGGGCTGGCCGTTGCCGATGTAGCTGTTGAGCTGGAGGGGCCTGTACTGGGTCAGCACGCCGACGGTGTCGATGCCGGAGTTGGCACAGTTGGAGAGGGGGAAGTCAATGATCCGGTACTTGCCCCCAAAGGGTACGCTGGGCTTTGCCTCGTTCTGGGTCAGAGCATACAGCCGGGAGCCCTGGCCGCCCGCGAGAAGCATTGCTATGCAGGTCTTTTTCATACGCACGCTCCTTTTCTGACAGTTTTCTTAACCAATTGCGGAAGGCTGTTCCGCAATTGAGGATTCGCGCTCATTTATTGTTGTACTTGTTCATGGCCGCGTCTGCTCCCTCTGTGATGTAGCACACCACCGCGTCGGCGGCGCGGCGGGCGGCGGCGGCCATGTCCTCCGCGTCCTGGTTTTTGAAGCTGGAGAGCACCCAGTCGGCCATGTCGTAATCCGGGTGGGGCGGCGCCCCCACGCCGATGCGGATTCGGGGGAACTGATCGGTCCCCAGGCAGGCGATCAGGCTTTTGAGCCCGTTGTGCCCGCCGGCGGAGCCGCTCCGCCGGATGCGCAGCCGGCCCAGGGGCAGGGAGATCTCGTCGGAGACCACCAGCACCCGCTCCGGGGGGAGCTTGTAAAAGCGGGCCGCCTGGGCGGCGGCCTCGCCGGACAGGTTCATAAAGGTCTGGGGCTTCATCAGCAGCAGCTGCTCCCCGCCGACGGCGGCCTGCCCGGTCAGCGCCTTGAAGCGGGCCCGGTTGACGGCCACGCCCAGCTTTTTGGCCAGCGCGTCGCCGGCCATGAAGCCCGCATTGTGCCGGGTACCCTCGTAGCGGGGCCCCGGGTTTCCCAGAAAGACCACCAGCCAGGAAACGCCGCCGGAAGTATGAAAGAGCATAGGCGCAGCGCCTCCTTTAATCGCGCCCGGCCTCCCCGGCCTGCCGGGGCCGGGCCGGCTCAGTCGAACATGTTGGAGATGGAAACCTCCTCATAGATCCGCCGGATCGCCTCGGCAAAAACGGAGGCGGTGGAGATGTAGGAGATCTTGTCGCACTTGGGCTTGTCCTTGGGGTAGGGAATGGTGTCCAGCAGCAGCAGCTCCTGGATGCAGCTCTCGTCGATGCGGCTGATGGCGTCGGCGGAGAGGACCCCGTGGGTGGCGCAGGCGTAGACCTCCTTGGCCCCGCCGATCTCCTTGATGGCCTTGGCCGCCCCGCAGAGGGAGCCGGCGGTGTCCACAATATCGTCCAGCAGGATGCAGGTCTTGCCCTCCACGTTGCCGATGATGTTCATGACCTCGGACTGGTTGGCCCGCTCCCGGCGCTTGTCCACAATGGCCATGTTGAGGCCCAGCTTCATGGAGAAGGCCCGGGCCCGGGCGGTGCTGCCCACATCCGGGGAGACCACCATCACCCCGTCGCTGCCTTTGCCGAATTTTTTGATGAAGTATTTTACAAAGAGGTTGGAGCCGGCCAGATTGTCCACCGGGATATCGAAGAAGCCCTGGATCTGGGCGGCGTGGAGGTCCATGGTCAAAACCCGGTCCGCCCCGGCGGCGGTGATCAGGTTGGCCACAAGCTTCGCGGAGATAGGGTCCCGGCTCTTGGCCTTCCGGTCCTGCCGGGCGTAGCCGAAATAGGGGATAACCGCCGTGATGCGCCCGGCGGAGGCGCGGCGCATGGCGTCGATCATGATCAGCAGTTCCATCAGGTTGTCGTTGACGTGGTTGCAGGTGGACTGGACGATAAATACGTCCTTGCCCCGCACAGGCTCGTAGACTGAGATGGAGCACTCGCCGTCTGCGAACTGAGAGGCGGCGGCGTTGCCCAGGCCCATGTACAGCTCGGAACAGATGTCTCTGGCAAGGGGAATGTTGGAATTACCGGCGAAAACTTTGATCTCTTTGCCATGTGAAATCATATCTTTTTTTATCCTCCGTTGATCCTCTTTATGAAATTTTCCTTCCTGCCGGCCCGTCCGAACCGGGGGAAAACCCGGGGGCGGACCCATACGGGGCGATTATATCATAAACCGGCCGGAATGGGAAGAGGAAGAACACACTTAATTTAAGAAGTTTCCGTGAGAAAAAGCGATTTACAAGCGGCGTTTTTTTGTTTATAATACAAAGGCGCTAAAGTACAAAGGCGCTAAAGGCGCTGCCGGATATTATGAGACGCACGGAGGATCGACATGCTGGAATTTGAAGAATATAAGGCCCGCCTCAACGCCTACAAGCCCACGCTGGACGTTCTGCGGGAGGCTCTGCGGCTGGACGCGGCCCAAAAGGAGATCGAGGAGCTGGAGGCGGCCAGTGAGCGGGAGGGCTTCTGGAACGACGTGGCCAACTCCCAGAAGGTGCAGAAGCGCCTGAAGGTCCTCAAGGACAAGAGCGAGAATTACCGGAAGCTCTGCGCCGCCCGGGAGGATCTGCTGGCTCTGTGCGAGATGGCGCTGGAGGAGAACGACGAGTCCATGCTGCCGGAGCTGGAGCAGGAGTTCGCCGCCTTTGCGGAGAAGATCGAGGCCACCCGCCTGGGGACCCTGCTCACCGGGGAGTATGATGCCAACAACGCCATTTTGACCTTCCACGCCGGGGCCGGCGGCACCGAGGCCCAGGACTGGGCCTCCATGCTCTACCGGATGTACAACATGTGGGCCGACCGGCACGGCTACAAGGTCCGGGTGATGGACTATCTGGACGGGGACGAGGCCGGCATCAAGAGCGCCACCATTATGATCGAGGGCGAGAACGCCTACGGCTTTTTGAAGAGCGAGCACGGCATCCACCGGCTGGTCCGGGTCTCCCCCTTTGACGCCGCCGGCCGGCGGCACACCTCCTTCGCCGCGGTGGAGGTCATGCCCGAGATCAGCGACGACAAGGAGATCGAGCTGCGGGACGAGGACATCAAGATGGACGTGTTCCGCTCCTCCGGGGCCGGCGGCCAGAAGGTCAACAAGACCTCCTCCGCCGTCCGCCTGACCCATATCCCCACGGGCATCGTGGTCTCCAGCCAGGTGGAGCGGAGTCACTTCCAGAACCTGGAAAACTGCAAGAACATGCTCCGGGCCCGGCTGGCCGAAATCAAGGAGCGGGAGCATCTGGAGAAGATCAGCGACATCAAGGGCGTGCAGATGAAGATCGAGTGGGGCAGCCAGATCCGCTCCTATGTGTTCATGCCCTATCAGCTGGTGAAGGACCACCGGACCGAGTACGAAAACGGCAACATCCAGAACGTGATGGACGGAGATCTGGACGGCTTTATCAACGCCTTTCTGTCCATGAAGGCGGCGGGCTGAGATGGACTGGCCCCTGCTGGACAGCCCCCAGGCGATCGCCGGCCTGGTGGACGAGCTGGGCTTTCTGCCCTTTTTCCGCAACGCGGTCCCCGGCTTCTCGGTGGAGGAGCACTGCCCCTGGGAGCGCTGGTTTTCCGACACCCTGGACGGCCCCTGGGAATGGAAGGGCCCGGTGCTCCGCCTCACCGGCGGCGCCTACGGAAAGTTCTTCCGGAACAAGGCGGGCTTTGTGAGCCGGGACTGGTTTTATGACTTTGCCAACTGCCGGCGGGACGGCTACGACTTTGACGCCCGCTATGAGGACGGTCTGGCCCAGCACCGGGACCTGCTGGTGATGGAGACCCTGGAAAAGCTGGGCCCGTCCCTGTCCCGGACTTTGAAGCGGGAGGCGGGCTTTGGCGGCCAGGAGGGCCTCAAGGGCTTTGACACGGTGATCACCCGGCTGCAGATGCAGGCCTATGTGGTGACGGCGGATTTCGAATACGGCACGGACCGGCTGGGCCGGCGCTACGGCTGGGGCGTCTGCCGCTACGCCACGCCGGAGCAGCGCTTCGGGCCGGATTTTGGGGACCGGGCCTACAGCCGTTCCCCGGAGGAATCCCGGGAGCGGATGCTGGCACAGCTGCGCCGCTGCCTGCCGGGCGCCCCGGCGGCAGAGCTGGCGCTGCTGATCGGATAAACAACTGCCCAAAAAGGGGCTCACCCTTTTTGAGCAGTTTGTTTTTTACCGGCCGCTGGGGCCGGGATCGGCATTTCCGAAGATCAGGTCGTCGATGTCGTATTCCATGGCTTTCTCTCCCTCCCCGAAGCGCCGTGATCTGTAAAAACGGAGCACGGTATCCTTACCAGCTTATGCGGCGGAGGAGAAAACTTTGCCTGTCCCCAGCCCGCTTGCGGAGCGAACTGTAAAAGAACTGTGAATTCCCGCCTTTTCAGCTGCAATTCAGTTTGAAGGGGTAGTATAATAAAAAACACGGAAAAACGGGAGCGGAAACGATGAAGATTCTGGTCATTGAGGACGAAAAGCTGCTGGCCGAGTCGCTCAAGACCCTGCTGGAGGCCAAGGGCTTTGAGGTGGAGGCCGTATACGACGGGGAGGCGGGCGCCGAGTACGCGGAGCTGGGGATCTACGACCTGCTGATTCTGGACGTGATGATGCCCAAGATGGACGGCTACCAGGTAGCCCGCACGGTGCGGGCCAAGCGCTGCGCCACACCGATTTTGATGCTCACCGCCAAGTCCGGCCTGGAGGACCGGATCGAGGGACTGAACGCCGGGGCGGACTACTATCTCACCAAGCCCTTTGACGCCCGGGAGCTGCTGGCCTGCATCAACGCCCTGCTCCGCCGCCAGGGGAACCAGGTGGACGAGCTGAGCTACGGGAACACCGCCCTGGATCTGGCCTCGGGCACCCTGAACTGCGGGGAGAAGAGCGTGCGCCTGTCCGCCCGGGAGTTTGACGTGATGCGCCTTCTGCTCCAGTCCCAGGGGCGGAACCTGTCCAAGGAGGTCATCCTGGCCCGGGTCTGGGGCTATGACTCCAACGCGGTGGAGAACCACGTGGAGGTCTATGTGGGCTTTCTGCGCCGGAAGCTCCAGAGCATCGGCTCCAATCTGCGGATCGAGGCCATCCGGCGGCTGGGCTATCATCTGGAGGTGGATGAGGCGTGCTGAGAAAGCTCCGTGTCAAATTCGTCTGCTACACCATGGCCGTCGTGACGGTCCTGCTCTGCGTGCTCTTTGCCACGGTCTACAGCTTTACCAGCCAGAACCTGGCGGAGGAGAGCCAACAGATGATGGAGGCCATCGCCGCCGACCCCTTCCAGCTGGGCCGGCCGGACAGCGGGGCGGAGCAGGTGCGCCTGCCCTATTTCGCCCTGCAGATCGGCCCCTTTGGGGAGGTGCTGGCGGCCGGCGGCGGGTATTTTGACCTGTCCGACGAGGACTACCTCAACGAGGTGATTGACGCCGCGCTCCGCTCCGGGGAGAGCAGCGGGGTGCTGAAGGACTACGGGCTGCGCTTCTGCTGGGGCGGGTCCCGGCTGTCCCGCTGCCTGGTGTTCGCGGACATGAGCAGCGAGCGGGCCACGCTGAACAACCTGCTGCGGACCTGCGCCGCCGCCGGCGCGGCAGGGCTGGCGGCCTTCTTCCTGCTGAGCATGCTGCTGGCCCGCTGGGCGGTGAAGCCGGTGGAGGAGGCCTGGAAGCAGCAGAAGCAGTTTGTGGCCGACGCCTCCCATGAGCTGAAAACGCCCCTGACCGTGATCCTCACCGACGCGGAGCTGCTCCAGGAGGACTGCCCCCAGGAGACCCGGGAGAAGCTGTCCGGGAGTGTGCTGACCATGGCCCGGCAGATGCGGGGCCTGGTGGAGAGCCTGCTGGAGCTGGCCCGGGTGGATGGCGGGGCAGTGGAGACCGCCAAGAAGGAGCTGGACCTGAGCGCACTGACCGGGGAGGCCCTGCTGCCCTTCGAGCCGCTGTATTTTGAGCAGGGCCTGGGTCTGGAGACGGAGATCGAGCCGGGTATCCGGGTCCGGGGCAGCGAGCCCCACCTGCGGCAGACGGAGGAGATCCTGCTGGACAACGCCCTGAAATACGCCGAGCCCGGCTCCACGGTTGAGCTGCGGCTGAAGCGCCGGGGCACCGCCCACTGCCTGCTGACCGTGACCAGCCGGGGGGAGGAGATCTCCAAGGAGGATCTGAAGAACATCTTCAAGCGCTTCTACCGGGCGGACAAGGCCCGGGGCATGAACCACAGCTACGGCCTGGGCCTGGCCATTGCCGAGAGCATCGTGGCCGGCCACGGGGGAAAGATCTGGGCCGAGAGCGAGGACGGGCGCAACCGCTTCTGCGTGGAGCTGCCCAGCCTGTAAAATATAAAGAGACAAAGGAGGAAAACCTATGCAGCCTGTGACCCTGTTTTATCTGACCGGCTGTCCCTACTGCGTCAAGGCCAAACGGGCCCTGGAGGAGCTGAAGGAGGAGAATGCCGCCTACGGAAAGGTGCCCCTGGACTGGATCGAGGAGAGCCGGGAGCCGGAACTGGCCGGGCGCTACGACTATTACTATGTGCCCAGCCTGTTCCTGGGGGAGCGAAAGCTCTACGAGGCCGACCCCGCCCAGGACTACGCGGCCATCAAAAACAGCCTCCGCGCCGCATTAGATATGGCATTAAAGGCGGAATAAACATACAGGGAGCCGGAGAAATTTCCAGCTCCCTGTATTTGTGTATAAGATCAAATCTGAATCCCGGCCCGGCGGAGGTTCGTCCGCAGGTCCTCCGCGTCTCCGTGAAACACGGCCCCGGCCATCCCGGCGCAGAAAGCGGCCTCTATGTTCAGCGGCGCGTCGTCCACGAAGAAGCACTCCTCCGGCTTCAGGCCAAAGCGCTCAAACAGCAGACGGAAGATCTCCTGCTCGGGCTTGACATAGCGCACCTGGCAGGAGAGCAGCACCCCGTCAAAAAATTCATTGCCGGGCACCCGGGGCCAGTACGCCGGCATCCGGAGGCTGGCGTTGGAGAGCAGGTACAGCCCGTACCCCGCCTCCTTCAGCTCCCGGACCAGCTCCGCCATGCCCGGCACCGGCAGCAGCGGCTGGTCCCAGCGGGAGATCAGCTCCCAGGCCGCCGGGTGGAGCCGCTGCGGCAGGCGCCGGCGAATGGTCTCATAGGCCCCCCGGTCGTCGATGCTGCCCCGGTCCAGCTGGGCCCACTCCAGCGAGAGGAAAACCTCGTTCATCAGCAGCCGTCCGTCCTCTTCCGGCAGGTTCAGCCGGCGGATGAAGCGGTCCTTGTCAAAATAAATCAGCACCTGGCCCAGGTCAAACACAATCTGGCGGATCACGGCGCGTCCCTCCTTCAGGTATTGTCTCTCCGATTGTAACCCGGCCCCGCGCCTGCTGTCAAGCGCATCCTACCGGGGAGGACCTGGAAAAAAGATTGAAAAAATGAAAAAATGTCAAGAATAAATTAGAATAACTTGAAAAAATTTTTTGCTACATTCCCGTAAATGCAGCAAATGACATTAGATCGTGACTTTTTTCGCCGTCTCCGGGGCCTGACTTTGTGAAAAAGAGTATGAGAAGAACACCGGCGCGGCATGGCCCCGGCGCGAAATAGCTATTGAGTTTTACGCCGCCAAGAACTCGGAGAAAAGATCAACGGCTGATCGCCAGCCCAAAAGGGCCCGCGGATAACTGTTCATCCAAGCCTCTGCATCGGCCACTTGTGTTTGTGTGACTTTATCAAAATTTGTTCCTTTCGGGAAGAAGCGCCGGAGGATTCTATTCATGTTCTCGTTGGAGCCTCGTTCGGAAGCGCTGTACGGGTGGCAGTAGTAGACTGTTGTTCGGGGGCTCCGTCGGCGTATAGATCGTTCCATGCCGGCGCAATCCTGGAACTCGCTGCCGTTATCTACGGTGATAGTTTGAAAGACCCGCCGGAAGTCTTTCCCGAGCTTTCTTTCCAGCCGATCTAAGACCTTTATCACGCTCGCCATCGTGTGGTCTGGGACCAAAAAGACAAATCCGTACCTGGTAAGCCGCTCCGTCAGTACGACGAGGGCGGCTTTGCTGTGTACGGGCCCCATGATGCTGTCCATCTCCCAATGTCCAAACGTCGCCCTGCTCTTAACTTCAACAGGCCGGTTTTCGATGCTTTCTCCTTTGGGGAGCCTGGCCCGGCCCGCTTTTCCTTTGTGGTCCTTGCGGTTTTTCCCTTTGTAAAGCAGATGGTCCCTTGTGAGATTGAAGAAAACGTCTCCGCGGTAGATGTAGTTATACAAGGTGTTCTCGCAAATGCTGGTGTCGAAGTGAAGATCATGCTCTTTGATATAGCCAAGCGTGGCCCCTGGGGAATATCGCTCCTCTATGATCTTCTTCTCCACAAAATCAGCGAAAGCATAATCATGACCGAGCTTCAGGTCTGGGCCTTTGGCTCTCAAATTTTCCTGGTATTTCCGTTCGGCCACATCAGCACAATACTCCGTTACAAATTCTGCGTCATGCTGCTGTACGCACAGGCCCCGGCGGATCTCGTTATAAACGGTCGCGCGGCAGCATCCCAGCATTTTGGCAATTTCGGCCGGCTTTGCGCCGGTCCTTAGAGCTCCTTGCAGCTTCAACCGGTCCTCCCAGCGTAGATGCTGGTTTTTCTTCCGTTCTGCCATCCCTTTTCAGTCTGCCCTCCTATTGTCATTGTGTACCACCAGAAACCGGGAGCGGAATCAGCCGCCCCCGGTTCTCTTTGTGTATAAATTCAGATGTTCGAGAGTTTCCCGATCAGATAAAATATCATCCAACCGGCAGTTCAGTGTGTTGCATAGTTTCAGAATCGTTGCCAGCTTTGCCCCGTTTATGTCGCGCGCCCTGCTCTCGTATTCCTGTAGCATCCGTACAGATATACCGGCTTGCCTGGATAATTGGGATTGAGATAAGCCGGCGGCAATTCTGACAGTTTGGAGTTTGCACGGCCTGTCACTTGGCCCTCTGGTGTCCATGATATCCCCCCCCCTCTTTTTGCGGATTATACTTCTTTTGCCGTATAGTGTCAAGCCCCTATAAAAAGAAAAAGGCGGTTTCCCGCCCCCATTATTGTTTCTCTTGATCGAGTAACTGGCATATTGGCACCTTAAGCGCCTCTGATATATAAAGCAATTCATAATCCGGTACAACACGATCTCCTGTTTCAATTCTGCTGATCGCCTTTTGTGTAAGGTTGAGGCCGGCGAGTTGGATTTTTGCCGCTAATTGCTCTTGAGATAGCCCCGCCGCCTCCCGCAATTCCCGTATTGCCTGGCCGGACACGTTGCTCCTATCGTCTTTGTACTTATATAGCTTCACGCATATGCCTCCATTTATCCCAAAGATGGATAATACTATGTTGACATTAGCATGATTTCCGGCCTATAATTATCCCAAACATGACTAAAAGGGAGCGGGCAGATATGTTTTTCTTTCTGGTGCTTCTCTTGCTGGTGGTCGCCCTCGTTGCTCTGGCCTACAATGCACATTATGGCACCGGCAAGGTAACAATACGTTTCCAAACAGAGGGCGGAAAGACCGTGCGGAAGGGGCAGGGTGGAAACATCGGTGAAGCTCTATTGGACGGCTTTAGAGAATTGTACGGGAGCTTGTCGCCAGGCTCATACCCGGAAACCATCAGGAGCCGCCTTGAAACTATGGAAGAAAACCTTGCCCAATATAAGGACCGGATGCACAGGCGCGATATAGCCGGCTGCGAGGACTACATCTGCCGGACAAAAAAGCTCCTGGAGGAGAAAGCAGCTGCAACCTCCGCGCACAAGAGCTTTGTTGCCGAGCAGCGCCGGCTCATGACCGATTCCCTCCGCTATGATGTTCTGCGCCGGGACAAATTCCGCTGCCAGATATGCGGGGCCACCGCAAAAGACGGGTATAGGCTGCACGTCGATCATATAGTCCCGGTGTCCAAGGGCGGAAAGACCGAGCTGGGCAACCTTCGGACGCTCTGCGAGCGCTGCAACATGGGGAAGGGAGATAAGATCGAGGACCAAGAGCTGACCCCGGAGGAGTTTATAAAATACTGCGAGAGATAAGGAAAGCCCGCCCGGATTTTACCCCGGACGGGCTGCAAATTAGCCAACACCACTCAACCGATTTGCAAGCCTATTGTACCGCATAGATGATGAAAAAGCAAGGAAAAGTTGCCTGGAGCGCCCTGAAATTTCGTGGAAGGGAACGCAGGCGCAAAGATGAAATTTCAGATCGGCAAAATTTCACTGCCGCCGAAAAAGCCGGAGCCGCAAAAGATCGGCCCCGGCTTCTTTATATTCGCGCGCGCGTGCGCGTGCGCGGGCCAGGGGCCAGGCGCGTGAATGAAATTCATAAAAAAATTCAAAAAACTAACGATATGGCGGGCTCACAGCGCCCGCAAGGGAGACATGACGCGCGCGCAGTACCTATTTCCGCGCGCGGGCGCGAAACATAATCGCGCGCCGGCGGGCGGGCGCGTCGCGCGCGTGAAGGTGACCCTGGAGCGTGACGCGCGTGTGTGGCTGTGTATGCGTGCGTGTGTGCGTGGGTAGCGTATGCGCATGACGCGCGATAAAGAGCAACGCAAAGCGTTGCTACCATCGGGCGCGCGGGCGCGGGCGTAGCGCCCCAGCATGACAGACGCAGCGCGCCAGGCGCGGAGAGCCCAGGCAGGCAGCGCGGCCGCCGGCGTCGTCGTCGCCGGCCAGGGGGACAAGATCACCGGCGGCATTTTCTCCCGGCCCTTTTATTTCCCGGCGTTCATTCCGGCAGCTATTCCGGGACCGTGCAGCGGAGCAGTGCCGGCCGGGGACCGGGGGCCAGGCATCCGCCCCGGCGATCACTCCCGCCGGGGCCGGGGCCATGCAGCAGCGCGCCGGCCGGGGACCAGGGCCGGGCATCCGCCCCAGCGATCACCCCGCCGGGAGACGCCACCAAGCAGCAGCACGCCGGCCGGGGACCGGGGCCAGGCATCCGCCCCGGCGATCATCCCCCGCCGGGGGCCGGGGCCGGTATCGTGAAGATCACCAAAAGCCGGCGCGAAAGAGCCGGAAAAAGGCCGCGGAAAAATTTTGGCGAGGTTTTTATGCGCGCGGTTACGTCTACCGGAGATTTATATTATATCCCCCCTATAGTCCCCCCGTTTGTCGAAATTGACGAACGGGCCGCTTTTTACCCCGCCGGGCAGCAGCCGCGGAGCGTCCACCGCTGACAGATCCGGCGCGGCATAGAGCCCGCGCCGATCACCGCCCCGGCCCATTTTGCCGGCGCTGGCAAAATGGCCCCGCGGAAATATCCCGCGCGCAAAGTCAGACAGCGCCGGCGCGCTTTGTCAGTCTATCCGGGATGTATATATAATCCCCCCATTATCCCCCAGCGGGTGACAGAGCTGGCAGAATCGACAAAAACGGCGCGAGAAATTTGTGCAAAAAAAGTTCACATATTCCCCCCTAAAGGGGGAAATGTGAAAGGTTTTCGGCCTCTTGACGCGCTTTCACGCGCCTGATATCATCGGGGCCAAGCTCAAAGGCCGCCGGCCAGAGGGCCCAGCAGGACGCCGCCAGGCGGCCGGCGGGGGAAGAAAAAATTTTTTATTCCCCTAAAGGGGAATAACAGCCGCCCCGAAAAAATTTTTCGCAAAAAGGGCTTGACAATCGGGGGCCCCCGTGTTAAACTCACAATCGTCAGGGGCCCCCGACAGACAAAGCCAAGCGGCCCACGGACCGCAAGGACAAGCCGCCGGGAAACCCGACAACAGGCCGCACACCGGGCCAAGACGGTAAGCGCAAGAGGGAAAGAAGCCAGCCACGCAGAGCGGATCGCAGCCCGCCGGCACCTTGACAACAGCACATGAGGACCCGCCCACCCGCACGGGCTGACACATCGGAACGAGAAAAACCGGGGCCGTGGCCCTGGCAGGAGCGCACAACGCCGGCGCGACGACACCAACAGGCAGCCCCAGCAAGAGCGCCGGCCAGCGCGACGACACCAACAGGCAGCCCGCCCCGCCGGCGGCGGGATAGAAATAACCGGCCCAGCCTGAAAAGGCCAACACCACAAAGCCGAAAGGAGAAAAAACATGGACAAGATCGAGAACATGAGCACAGACGAAATCATCGAGATTCTGTACTGGATCCGGGGCCGGCGTGCATATCGCCGGGACTGCAGGAAATCGGACCCGGTGAACGCCGCTGAAGAAGATCGGGTGGAGCTGTCATGTTTTGCGGAGCTTTTCGCCCGCGGCGTGAAATCTTGGTAAACCCCCGCCGGCCCACGGGTGCCGGGGTAGAAGTAACCCGCCCAGGCGCAACGCCAAAAAATCATTTTTGAGAGGAGCCAACACCATGAAAGACTTATACACCGAAATTTCTAACCGGATTATTGAGCAGCTGGAGCAGGGAATTATTCCCTGGCGCAAGCCCTGGACCGGCAAGCGGTCCGGCGCGATCTCCCACGCAACCGGCCGCCCCTATTCGCTGCTTAACCAGATGATTCTCCGGCGGCCTGGCGAGTATGCCACATGGAACCAGATCAAGCAAGAGGGCGGGAGCGTGAAAAAGGGCGCGAAAGCCTCTTGCGTGGTGTTCTGGAAAGTCATGCAGCGCGGCAAGGTGGACGACGCCGGCCGGCCGGTTTTGGATGCCGACGGGAACCAGGTGGTAGAGGGCTTGCCGGTGCTCCGGTATTTTCAGGTGTTCCATATCGACGATTGCGACGGAATCGCCCCGAAATGGAACGACGACGCCGGCGAAACGGTTGACCCGATAGACGCCGCCGAAGCGGTTTTTTCCGGGTACATCCAGCGTGAGAAGATCCGCCTGGAGCAGTTAATCACGGACGAAGCATATTACAGCCCTGGCCTTGATTTGATACATCTTCCCATTCTGGAGCAGTTCGACGACGCCGCCGAATACTACAGCACGGCTTTCCACGAAGCCACGCACAGCACAGGCCACGCCCGCCGCCTGAATCGCTTTTCCGAGAGCGCCGGCGCTGCCGCGTTTGGCTCCGAATCCTACAGCAAAGAGGAGCTAATTGCAGAGATCGGCGCGGCCGCAATTCTTCACAGCCTTGGCATAGAGACGCCGGCGAGCTTCAAAAACTCCGCCGCCTACATCCAGAGCTGGCTCCGGGTGCTGAAAAACGACAAACGGCTTATTATCAGCGCCGCCGGCCGCGCGGAAAAGGCTGTAAACCTGATAATGGGCCAGGCCGAGCCCGCCGAGATTTGACGCCGCGGAAACATTCCGGCCCACGGGTGCCGGGGTAGAAATAACCCGCCCAGGCGCAACGCCAAAAAAATATTTTTGAGAGGAGCCAACACAATGAACGATTTTATTTTTACTTTTGATTCCATGACTTGCAAGGGAAAGAGCTTCCCGGCCGGCTACAGCGTCACGCCGTCCGGCTCCGTCTTGGTGTTTGTCCAGCAGGACAACGGCGAGAAAACCCGGATCCGCTTCAACCCCGATCACCCGTATTACTCCGCGGCCCTGGCCGCTGCAAAGGCTGTAAAAACCGCCGGCGAACGCTCCGAAACCATTTCAGAGCCCGCGCCGATCACCGCCCCGGCCCCGGAAAAGCCCGCCGAGCAGCCTGCAGCGCCGGCCAAAGCAGAGCAGCCGGCCGACGGGAAACAGACCCGCGGCCCGGTCCCGGAAAAAACATTCATCGGCCAGATCATAGAGGGCAAAGGCTGGCGGATCCTCTTTGACGGGGAAACCGGCCGGACCCGCGTTATTTTCGACGCCGCGCCCAGCGACGCCGCCCGCGCCGCGGTAGAAAAAGCCGGCTTCTACTTCTCCGCTGTTATGAACAGCTGGAACAAGAAACTGACTTTTAAGGCATACCGGGCCGCGCAAGCTCTTTCCGTCGAGCTTCAGACCGTTTGCGCCTGACGCCGCGGAAACATTCCGGCCCACGGGTGCCGGGGTAGAAATAACCCGCCCAGGCGCAACGCCAAAAAATCATTTTTGAGAGGAGCCAACACCATGAACGAAAAATACAGCAAGAAAACCGCCGCCGCGGTATGCAAGCGAATTTTGAAAGAGGCCAAAAAGGGACCGCGCCCCATTCTGCACGGCTCTTGGAAAGACAAGGCCGGAAATCAGTGCTTTTGTGACGGATTCCGGGCCTATCGCCTGGCGGAGCCTCTGCCGGATATGCCCGAGCTGGACACGGACAAGCTGCAGCCTATGAACCTGGACCTTGTTTTTAAGCCTCTGCAGGCCGGCGCCGTCGTGGAGATCGACGCCCCCGACATGGACGCCGTGAAAGCATTTATCAGCGAGCACGACCCGCGCAAGCCCGCAAACATCCACAAATACACCGCCTTTGATCTTGGAGAAGATAAGCCGGACATGAACCCGTTTTACATTCAGGAGGTTTTGCGGCTTTTCCCCGGCGGGAAATGGTACATGGACCCGGATCCGCTTGGCCGGCTGCAAAAGCCCGTTTTCGTCGTCCACGAAAAAGGGAGCGCCTGCCTCTGCCCGGTGCATAATGCGCAAAAAATTAAGCGCGTGAAAGAAGCCAGGGAACAGGCCGAAAGCAAGCCCGCCCAGGAGCCTGCAGCGCCGGCCGAACGCCCGGAAACCGTTTCAGAGCCCGCGCCGATCAGCGGAGAATTTAAGTATTTCATCTATGCCCGGCTGCCTGGCGACAAGAGTTTTTCACTGGCAGACCCGGCCGGCGGGAAATACAAACTTGGCAAATTTTATGCGCCGCGTTTCCGGGAGCACCAGCTTGAAAAGCTGAAAGAATTTGTTGATCTGGCCGCGGCCACCATCCCCGGATCCGCGTTCCAAATCCGCCGGATTGACGGGAAACGCATTGTATATAATGCTGTCCCCACCTATTCCCCGGAGCTTTTCATAGAGCAGTACGCCGCCTGAACATTTCAACCGCCCGCCCGCGGGCCTTGTACGCGGGCAGAAAGGGAAAATCATGGAACGCTATTATTTGCTTTACATTCCCCCTCTTGTCCTCTTGTTTGTGATACCTTTTGCCCGCCTGTTTCTTTATGAGGCCAGGGCCAGGGCCGAAGCCAGGAGACGGGAGGACGCGAAAAAGGCCGCGGAGGAGAAAAAGGCCGCGGCAAAGGCGGCCAGGAGCCAGGAGAAGCCCGCCGCCGCGGAGGAGCAGCCGGCCCCGGCCCCGGCCGAAAAGCGCAAGAGAGGCCGCCCCAGGAAGAAACCGGCGGAAGATCAACGCGCCGAAATCATTTCAGCCGCCGCCCCTGCAATCATGGAGCCGCCTATTTCCCCGGAAGATTTTTTGTCCCGGCTGTAAAGCCGGCCGGCCCACGGGTGCCGGGATAGAAGTAACCCGCCCAGCGGCAACGCCGCAAAAATCA
This sequence comes from uncultured Oscillospiraceae bacterium, assembly GCA_947626315.1. GTDB lineage: Bacteria > Bacillota > Clostridia > Oscillospirales > Oscillospiraceae > Limivicinus. The sequence goes on from CANQRQ010000027.1 coordinate 24,121, forward strand.
TTTTGAGAGGAGTTAACACCATGGAAAACTATTTTGTTCGCAATCGGGAAACCGGAAAACTGGAGCTGCATTTTGATAAAGCCACCTATGCAGGGCTGTCCGACGCGCAGAAATCCGAGATCAAAAGCGCCTTTTTATGGGGCAGAAATTCGGGATGCTGGATAAGCCGGGCCAAAGAGCCGAACACCTGGAAAGCTCAGAAAATCGCGGAATCCCTTGGCCTGGAGGACGCCGGGAAAGAGGGCGACCGCATGAGCTTTGCCGAGCAGATGGAGCGCAAGCAGCAGCGCGCAGAACGCCGGGCGGACCGTTACGAGGGCCGCGCGGATATCGCAGAGAGGACCGGGGAGCAGCTTCAGGCCCCGATCAACTCCCGCCGGGGAGACACCGCCTTTTTCACGCAGCCAAATATTAACACGGCCGCCGGCCGTGCCTTTGCCCGCCGGCGGGAACGGATGTTTGCCGCCTATGAATGCGGCTTTGCCGAGTTTCGCAAGAGTGAATACTGGCGGGAACGGGCAGAGACGGCCAGAAAAACGGCGGCCGGGAAGGAGCTGCAGGACAAGGGCTTTGTGATGCGCCGTATCAATGAGTGCGAGAGCAACGCCCGGAGCCTGAAAAAGAGCTACGACCAGCAGAAGCGCACGCTTGACCGCCTGGAGGCCGGCGAGGAATTAAAGAACTGGCGCGGCGAGCCGATCAGCCTGGAGGCCGCCGCCGAGAGCCTTGAAAATTGGGCCGAGCGTCTGGAGGCCGAGCTTGATAAACTTGGCTTTTATCAAGATATCCTTGACAGTCTGGGAGGCGTCACATTCAGCAAAGAGAATTTGAAAAAAGGCGATCTGATTATTATTCCCAGGTGGGGAAAGGTCCGTTTTGTCCGGGGCGGCCCGAAGAACTTTACTTTTGAGTTTCTGCAGCCGCATATGACATACGCCGACGGATCCCCCATGAGGGGGCAAGCGGCATACGCGGAGATCACCGAGAGAGCCCAGGCATAACCCCCCCGCCGGCCCACGGGTGCCGGGATAGAAGTAACCCGCCCAGCGGCAACGCCGCGAAATCATTTTGAACGGAGGATATTTTCATGGTGGACAAAACTTTGGCGCGGGAAATTCGCAAAGCTGCCCCGGCAAGATTGCAAGATCGAGACGGATATTTTGCGTTCGTGAATAAGGTGTGCAGCGCGGCAAAGGAAATGAGCGTGACCACGATTCGGGAGGACTTCAATAGGCTGGCCGCGAAACACGGAAGGGCGGTAACGGCGGTGGTGCTGGCCGCGACACTGTATGAGCGCCGGGAGCGCCTTGATAACTGGAATTTGGATTGGGCGCGCGACGTGCTTAGTTGCTGGCCGCATACAGAGGGCCTAATTGACCGGGCCAATATTCGGGATGGTATTCACCCGACGGCGATTTGCGACTATGCAGACAGCTTTATTCGGTGTAATACAGAGCCGTGAAGAAATCCCACGGTTGACGAGAGCCGGCCCACGGGTGCCGGGATAGAAGTAACCCGCCCAGCGGCAACGCCGCGAAATCATTTTGAAGGAGGGCTTTAATGGATTTTTCAGAATACAGCACCGAGCAGCTTATTAAGATGGAGGCCGCCGCCTATGCAGATTATTACAGGCTGGCGACCCGGATCCGCCCCGCGCCGCCAACGCGGGAGGACCTGATTCCGCTTGAAAAAGCAACCGACAGATGGGAGCAGATTCAAGAAGAATTATTCAGGAGGGAAGGTATATGCAAAGAGCCGATCTTAGAAGATGCCTGACGGCCAGACTGAACGGATATAAAAAGGCCCTGGCTATGGTCAACGGGGAAATCCCCTGGGAGAACGGATTTAACTGGCCTGATTATCCCGGTGCGGCCCCCGGAGCCGCTGAAAACCTTTGGTATTGGAGGGGGTGCATCCGAGAATTAAGCAATACCCTGGATATGCTCAAATAATACACGATGAGGAGAAAAAAGATGGACAATGCAGTTATGAAGCGCCGTTGGTATTTCAAGAACAGAACAGCATTTGAAGATTTTTCTGTTCTGTATGATGATGGCAAGTTTACTCTTGTAAAAAGCGATTTGGATGGACTGTATTCTTTCGGCCTTTGCCGTGATTTTGGGTCATTCCTTGGCTTTCCGGTCAATCAGTCGTGCTTGACTTCTCCGCAGGCGGTAAAGGTACTCGATGCCTTTATTGCCATTGATAAAAAATACCTCGACGACCTGGGAGAATACGCGGCCGAAAACATTTCACGATGGGAGGCGATGAAAAAAGCGATAGGAGCATAAGCCGAAACGGTCAAACGGCGGCCGTTCACTATGCCCCGGCCGCCGCAATTATTTCAAAAGCCCGCCCGCGGGCCTTGTGCGCGGGCAGAAAGGATGTTTTTATGACCATAGATCAGTTTAAGGGGCGCTGCCCCGACAGGGCGTTTTTTGACTTCATCAGCCAGGCCACGGAAGTTTGGAGCAACGATGCGTGCCTTGGCTACGCAATCGACGCGGCCCGGCGCGTGGGCCTCGACCGTGCGCAGACCGCCGAATTGGTGCGCGCCATGAGAGCAGCCATGGATGATTATTTGACTGTAGACGAAGCTGCGGAAATATACTGCAAAAGTAAGTTTTGAGGAGGAAACATCAATGGAAAAGAACGACACCGCGCGGACCGGCTTTGCCGGCAACACCTTCTTGATCGTGACCCAGGGCCGGGACCTGGAGCCCTGCCAGATTGTGCCGGAGCTCCCGGAAGTCGAGGACGCCTGGGGACGCCTGACCGTCCACAGCGTCGAGCCCTACCCCCTGCAGGGAGAGCAGATCGAGGGGGCATATCAGTACAGCGTGTGGCGCGTCATGTTCAGTGACGGAGATCATGCCTTTTTGGGGATCCTGGAGCCTGAAGCCGAAACCATGTAACGCCGCGAAATCATTTTGCCCAGCAACGCCGCGAAATCATTTCACCCGGTACATTGACTTTCGGGGGACACCGATATATAATTTATACGCCGAAAGGAGGCCGACACCATGACCGAAGAAGAAGCGCGAAAGGCGCGCAATCAGTATCGCGGCGAGTGGGACAAAGAGAACACCCGGCGGATCCGCTTCAAGCTGAACCTTAGAACGGATGCCGACATATTGGAAAAGCTGGATGCGGTGCCGAATTTGGCGGGCTATCTCAAGCGCCTTGTGCGTGAGGATATCGCCCGGAATGGTAAGTGAAGGAGGAGCCCATGCCGCGCTATTATCTGCTTTATCTTATCCCCCTGGCTATTTTCCTTTTGCCGGTGCTGGCGGCCGTGGTCCACGAGGCGGCCGGCGGGAAGGATGCCGGGGAAGAGGAAAAGAAACCGCCCGAAGCGCCCCGCGTAGTAATCACACAGCGCGTCCCGTCCGTCTTTGAGGCGTTCGAGGATAAGGAAACCCGCTCCCGGAAGAAGTAAACACACAGAGCCTGCAGGCGCGTCCTGCGGGCTCTTTTTTGTTCTGCGTGGCCCGCTCCGGGCGGCTGCATTTATGGCCGCCGGATGTGGAAAAAAGGGCGGCCCGCTCCGGTGCTGGATTAGTCATAATAGGATGTTGTGTTAAATCCCGTTTGGGCCGTTTTTTCTTGCGGCTGCTGGATTTTTTGAAAACTGCCGTAGTTCTATTTTACCATGCCTCAATATGACAAACAGAGCGCCCACAAAAGGGGAAAAGAGCAAAAGAAAAGAGCCCCCGGCGCGTGGCCGGGGACTCGTAATCCGGGGGAGCTATGCGCTGGCCGGCCGGCGGCGGCCGGTCAACATATTCAGTTTCATTAAGCTCTCGTCAATGTTCTCCTGGATGATGCCTATATAGATCAGAGTTTCCCGCTGGAAACTGTGCCCGAGGATCCTCTGCAGGCTGACAATATCGCCCGTCATTTTATAGTAGTGATACCCGAAGGTCTTTCGCAGGGTGTGACAGCCGATTCTTTCCTCGATGCCGGCCTCCCGCGCGATCTTATTCATGATCTGGTAGCAGCGCTGCCGCGTGATGGGCTTTCGCTTGTGGGTGATCGGGTCTTTCTCCCGGCTCTGGAAGATATACTCGTCTGGCCGGCGGCCGGCCAGGAGCCGGTTGATCTCCCGGCGGGCATTGGGATTTATCAGGATTCGCGCCTCTTTCCCGGTCTTTTTGGCCTGGATTTGAGCATAGTCCCGGCCGCGGAGGTCTGAAACCTTGAATCTGATAAAATCGCTGACCCGCAGGCTGGTATTCAGGCCGATTAAAAGCATCAGCTCCCAGCAGACTTCCCCGCTCTTTCTGGTCCTGTCATGCTCCCGCGCGATCTCGTAGCATTTATCCAGTGTTTCCAAATCCCTGATGGGCTGCACGAATTTCATTCAGTTTTCACTCCCTTGTGATATGTTAAATTATGCAGCGCCGGAAAAAAACCAGGTCCCGAAAATCCGGGACCTGGCATTGTCTTGGGCATTACCGCAAACTGTGTTCGACTTCCGGCGGCGTTGTGCCCGTGCTGCACGGAGGGACGGCCCCGCCGCCGAGGGAGACGTCCGCCAGAACCTCCCCGATGGTATCATCATCCAGCAGATTAAGCACCTGGTCGCCCATTTTATCCAGCTCCTCAACGGCGGCCTCGATCATGTTCTCCACAAAAGGCGTGATCTGGATATTTTTCTTTTTCAGCCATTTAATCACAAAGTCGCGCTTCTGGGACTTATCAATAGCCCCGGTTTCCCCCTGCTTTTCGGCGGACCTGGTGAGGATCCGAACAATGCCCATGAGATGCTTTTCCTCCAGGAAGGGGATTACGGTGTTTTTCAGGAAGGGCAGCAGAATCCTTGCGGCCAGCCAGAGCACAACTAAGAGCAGCAGTTTCAGGGCGGCGGCGATCAAGTCCGCCACGATCTGCCCCGGCGTCAGCCCGCCGACGGTCACGGTGGGGTCGGAAAGGATGTCGCCGGCCGCCACGTTGCCGCAGCCGGTCAGGGCCACGGCCAGGACCAGAACCAGGATCAGGACCATAAGGGTATCAAGAATGTTGTACTTTTTCATGTTGTACGCTCCTTTTTTGATAGTTTGTTTCCGCGGCGCGGTTGCCTCCGTCTCCGGCGCGCAGCGGTTTTTGAAAAGCGCCAGGGCGCGTTTTCACTTCTTGCCGGTCAAATAGGCAATGATATCATCGTGTGCCTCCTGCATTTGGTCAGAATTGCCGTTATGCAGGGCATGGTCAAGCAGGGCTAAAAGGGCATTACAGGCGACGCGGTTTCCATCTTTGAGTACCTTAATGGCGTCGTCGTGCTCGTCCAACTTCGCCCGGTCATTGGCGAGTTTTCTTTCCACGTCTCTGCTGGGTCCTTTCCACTTCTTGCCCATCTCGATCACCTTGTCAATGGTCAGGAGGGCCGCAAAAAGCAAGAAAAGCACATACAGGAATGTTGAAAACTGCTCCGGGGTCACATTCTCCAATGATCTCACCTCCTCCATTCTGGATTTTTACAGGCAGACGAGCTCCGCGCTCTGGCACCATGCGTCATAGCGCGCCCGTATGTCCTCCTCCAAACCGTCAAACGGGACGACGCCGCGCACAACATAGAGCACGGTATCGCAGCCGGCGGGCAGCATCGGCGCACCGTCGGGGCCGTCATAGCCCCTCAAATACACGTCAACCGTCCCGCTCCCATTCTCTTGTATGGAATAGAAATGCCGCCCTTCCGGCGGCCCGCTCGTTTCGTGCATCGGTTCTCTCCTTTGCAGCACATAGTTTTCTTCTATCCAGCGCAGCAGATTGTAGCCGTTGCACTTGCAGCACATCCCCATATAGCAGACGCCGGAGGCGATTGCCTGCTCATAGGTCGCCGCGCCGGTGGCGTAGGCGGCCATCATATACCGCAGGCACCGCTTGATGTGAGATGTGGTCTTTTTCCTCATGCGGATTCCGTGCGGCGTCAGCAGATAGCCGACGAACTCCACGGGGTCCGTTGCCTTTTGGATGCGGCTCTTGGGACTGATCTCCAGGAGCAATTCTTCCCGCAGGAACAGAGAGACAGCTTCAAAGGCTGCCCTGGCGTTTTCCTTGCCCTTTACATAGAAGCAGAAGTCGTCCATATATCTGACATAGTAGTGCATCCGCAGGGTGTGTTTACAGAACTTGTCCAGCCTGTCCAGAAATAGGTTCGCCGTCTCCTGGCTCGTCAGATTGCCTATCGGCATCCCCACGTCGAAAAGCCGTTGACTTCTCGGGCAATCGTCAGGCTTCACGCCCGGCGGCAGGCCGAAGGGCACATCCGGGTTATTGATGATCGTGGACATGAGCCACACAAACCACCGCTCCCCGGAGATTTCCGAGTAGGCGGAGATCACTTTTTCATGGTCTACCCGGTAGAAGTATTTGGAGAGAGATTGTGTCAAAACACTATGCGAAGGGAGCTTGTCGTAGTACAATAGAGCAAAAGGCAACGAAAGGGAGAGAATA
>CANQRQ010000028.1 GCA_947626315.1 uncultured Oscillospiraceae bacterium
TAACAGCTTAAGCAACGAGATGGACGTATCCTTGACTGGCGGTCAAGCTTACGACCAAATATATTGTAGTAGGAGGAGCTTTTACGTGAGAGTGATCGCATTTCTCAATCTCAAGGGCGGGGTGGCGAAGACGGCCACCACCGTCAACACCGCGGCCATACTGGCCGGGGACTACGGGATGCGGGTGCTTGTGGCGGACGCGGACAGTCAGGCCAACACCAGCGAGTTTCTGGGCATGGACGCGGCGCCGGCGGGGACCCTGGCGGATCTGCTGCGGGGCCAGCCGGACGGCGGCGGCCTGGGGAAAAGCTGCATCATGCGCAGCAGCCTCAAGGGCGTGGATCTGCTGCCGGCGGACGACACGCTGATGGATCTGGACCTGACCAAGGCGGAGGACGGCCGGCTCTATACCGGCTGCCTGAAGGAACTGGCGGCCTATGTGGGGAGCCTGTACGACTTTATGCTGATCGACTGCCCGCCGTCCTTCAACGGGGCCAGCGCCGCGGCCTTGATTGCCGCCGACGAGGTGATCATCCCGATCAAGCTGGACGCCTTTTCCCTCCGCGGCATGGGGAACCTGATGCGGCAGATCGAAAACATGCGGCGGATCAACCCGGCGCTGCGCCTGGGCGGGCTGCTGCCTACCATGTGGTACAAGAGCGAGCAGGTGAAGGAGGCGGAAGAGCAGCTGCGCTCTTCCGGGCTGCCGGTCTATCCCCACATCCGGCGGACGGCCAAGGTGGACGACATGACCTTTAAACAGGAACCGCTGACCGTCTCCAGCCCCAAGAGCGCCGCCTGCGTGGACTACCGGCGCTTTGTGCGGGAGCTTTTGAAGGAGGTGCCGGGCCGTGGCTGAGAAGAAAGGCTTTGATCTGGCGGCGGTGCTGGGCGATGTGTCCAAACTGGACACCGGGGCCGCGCCCGGGCGGAAGCAGCTGGAGTACCTGGAGCTGGAGCGCCTGGACCCGGACCCGCGGAACTTCTACGCCCTGGACGGCATCGAGGAGCTGGCGGCCAACATCGAGCTTTTAGGCCTCCAGCAGCCCCTGACCGTGCGGGAGAGCGAAGAGACGCCGGGGCGCTATGTGGTGGTCTCCGGGCACCGGCGGCGGGAGGCGCTGCTGCGCCTGGCCAAAGACGACCCGGAGAAGTGGCGCTATGTGCCCTGTATCCGGGAGAAGGGCGGCAGCCCGGCCCTCCAGGAGCTGCGGCTCATTTACGCCAACATGGACACGCGGAAGATGTCCAGCGCGGACATCTCCCGGCAGGCCGAGCGGGTGGAGGCGCTGCTGTACGAGCTGAAGGAGCAGGGCATGGAGTTCCCCGGCCGGATGCGGGACCACGTGGCCGAGGCCTGCAAGGTGAGCAAGACCAAGCTGGCGAGGCTGAAGGTCATCCGGGAGAAGCTGATCCCGGAGCTGAAAAAAGCCTGGGAGAAGGCCGAGCTCAATGAGGCGGTGGCCTACGCCCTGGCCCAGCAGCCGGAGGCGATGCAGCGGGATATCGTGGGACATATCGACGTACCGCTGCAATCCCTCATGGAGTGGCGCGTGAACGACTTTGCAGAGAAGATCCGAGAGGTCGATATGCGCGTCTGCCGCCGGGGGACCATGAAGGGCCTGCCCTGCGTCAACCGGGAAAAGATGCTGGACCGGATCTGCCTTGACCGCTACCGCTGGAACTCCGCCCCCTGCCCGAACAGGAAGTGCTGCACAGACTGTATAGAGCTTTTGACCTGCCCCTATTCCTGCCCTATGCTGGCGGAACTGGTGAAGAAAAAGAAGGCGGAGGCCAAGGCTCAAAAGCAGATGGAAAAGCACGAGAAGGCAAACGAAGACGAGCTCGCGATCCGGGAGATCGAGCGCCTCTGGTTTCGCTGGGGTCAGGCCATGGACCGGGCGGGGCTGACAGATGAGCAGTTGAAGGAAAAGCTGGGGCTTCCCCCGGGCGCGTTCGTTTACAGTTGGCAAGTCAAAAAAGAGCAGGTCGAGCCGCTAAAAGACGGGAGCTGCACAGATACGAAGCCCGACACAGGCACACCGCTTTACCCGTTTTTGACCCGGTTTGATATGCACAGCCTCATAGCCCGGGCGGACGCTCTGGGCTGCTCCCTGGACTATCTGCTCTGTAGGACCGATGTGCCGGAGGTCAACACCGGGGCCGCCGCGCCGGACCGGTGGCAGACGGGGACGCCGAAAGAGGGCGGGCTCTATGCCGCCCGCTTCGACTGCGGCGGGGCGGTGATCCGCAACATTGCGAAGTATGACACCGGAGACGGCAGCTGGCGCTTCCTCGGCACCTATGCCCGGATAGACGCGGAGTGCATCGCCTGGGTCAAGCTGCCGGAGGAGGACGACGGAAAAGGAGAAGGGCATGAATAAGGTCTGTTATACGGATCTCTGGCTGCAGGCGGCCAGGGCCGGGGACAGCAAAAAGGCTAAAGCCGTGCTGGATCAGGGGCTGAACTTTTACTCGGCCCAACTGATGGCCCTTTTCAACTCCGCCTATATGGGCGACTGGCCGATGATCCTGGCGGCGCTGGAGCTGGCCCGGCCCGGGCTCTATGAGCGGATGGGGCCGCTGAAAAGTCTGGAGAAGGTGCTGGTGCGGGGCTGCTCGGCTACGATGGTGTCGGTCCCGGTCGACAGAGGCGGACAAAAAGGAGGCAGATCATGCTGAGCGAGCGGATCAAGATCTACAAGACCGGGGATATCTGCCCCTTCTGCGGGGCCCGGATCCAGACGGAGGACCCCTTTATGTTGGGGATGATTACCGGGCTGGCCTATATGATGGAGACGGCAAAGCGCCCGGAGGCGGGAGATGCTGACCTTTCGTGACGGCCGGAAGTGCGTGCAGTTCAGCTGCTCCGTCTACGGAGACAGGGTCTGCTGCGCCGACTGCGAGCTCCGGGAGGCCGGCTGCACACAGCCCGCCGGGCCCTGCCAAAACGACCCGGAGCGCTGCGGGCTGGAGGACAAGGCCGCCGAGCCGCCTGAGAACCTGGAGCTGCTGGCCCTGGAGGTGGCGGCCCGGGTCATGGAGGCGGCCGGGCTGTGCCGGCATGAGAGCCGGGAACTGTGCCGCCGGAAGCTCATCACAAAGCCGGTCTGCGAGAAGTGCCTGGCCGAGTGGTGCCTGAGCAGGGCGAAGGCAAAGAGAAATTAGGAGGGAGGCATTATGGGGATGTTCTTTCGGAAGGTATATAAGAGCATCGAGGACGCGGCCCACGATCTGGTATGCCCAGAAAAGCTTGACAAAAAAGTTTGCTTTTCTTGCCCACTTGCCGGATGGAATAACGGTGAGGGCTGTGGCTGCCATATCTATATGAGGCGGCATCCGGTGAAGGTCGCCAAAATGCTGGGGCTGGAAATCGTCAGAGAGGAGGGGGACTAATGGACCGGCTTACCACAGACGAACCGCGGGACAACTTTTCCACCATGCTCAACTTTGTCTATGGCAAGGGCGGATGGGCGCACATACGCTCCGACGGTGAGCGGGAGGACGTGCCCCTTACAGACTACTGCCGGAGACTGTGCGTACAATACGGCTGCGGCAACACAGCCTCCCCACGGAAGACTCCTCCGCCCGAGGAGATAGACGCCCTTATAACAGACTGCACTATCGACGATCTGGGCTGTCCGGTAGCTCTGGCCTATACCTTTGCAACTCAGGCCGTACATATGCGGGACCGCTGCAAGCGCTACGAGGACGTACTCTTCGACGGCGCCGGGCGCCTGCGGGCGGAGCTGCCGGAGCTGGACGCGCTGCTGACAAAGAAGGAGACGGGACGGCTGGTAGAGCTGCCCTGCGCGCCGGGCACCAAGGTGTACCGGATCCATTATGTTTGGGGCCAGGGCAGCATCTCTATTGAGAGTTTCAGCCTGCTGAGTCTGTCAGACTTTGGGGCCAAAGTCTTTCTGACGAAGGCAGAGGCCGCGGCGGCGTTGGAAAAGCTCATGCTGTCCGACCTGGGCGAAGGGTCAGAAGTTGTGTCCGATCCGGACACGGGAGGCGGCACATGACGGCGGCGATCCTATATGCCCTGGTGGTCCTGACGGTGCTGGCCGCCTTTATCGGCGGGCTGGCCCTGGGCGCCTGGGCCGTGCTGGAGAGGGTTAAGGCCGGGCGGATCCGTGCCGGCGGGCATATATACCTGTGCTATGACGCGGGGCCGCTGCAGCCGCCGCCGAAAAAATCGCGGCGAAGAAGACTTACCTTTTCCCGCCGGCGAGACTATCATGATTCATAACAACAAACAGCTTAAAGAGGACGAGAGCCTGGAGGGCCGAGGTCTGCTGAAACAAGGAGGCAGACCATGGCTAAAACTAAAAAGATTATTCAGGCGGGGCCGATGGTGATCGAGGCATTGTACCCGCGCTGTTCGCGGAGCGACGGGCCCAGGGCCAGAGCCGCCAAGCGCAAGGCCAGCAGCGAAGCCCAGGCCCGCATGAACCGGACATACAGCTATCAGAAATTAGAACTGATGCTGGCGGCCAACTTCCCCACGCCGGGCAGCGCTCTGGTGGTTACGCTCACCTACTCCGACGACCGGCTGCCGGATACACGCAAGCAGGCCCTGACCAGGCTCAAGTCATTCCGGGCAAAGCTGACCAAAGCGCGGGCGGCCGCCGGGAAGAAGGCGGTCATGTTCTGGGCGACTGAGAACCGGCACGGGGACGGGCGCTATCACCACCATCTGGTGGTCAACTCCACCGGCGAGGACTATGATGTGATCCGGCAGTGCTGGTCCTACGGCAGAGACATCGAGATCCAGCCGCTGCGGGTGGATAAGGAAAAGAACTGGGGATCTCTGGCCAGGTACATGGCCAAGGAAGACCGGGAAAAGCCCGGGCTGCGCTCCTGGTCGTACACCCGCAACGCCCTCCACCCGGAGACCGAAACCTTCCGGGTGGAGGACGACGCCGACATCTGGCCGCCCGAGGGCAGCACCGTGCTGCTGGACGTGGCCCAGCGGACCGAGTTCGCCGCTTACCGGGTGATCAAGTACCTGGCGCCCGGATGGGAGCAGCCGGCCAGGGTCCGGGTCAAACGCCGGCGCAGGCGCCGCTGCTGAGCTTTTTATAAATTTTTCTGCCTTGAAATATGTATTATCTTTAGGACAAAGGGGGTTCAAAGGGTTGCAATATCTCGAGGGTCATGGTAAAATGTTGACAGTGAGAGACGGATGGGTTGAGTGCCCCGTCTGTCACCGCAACAAACGGCTGAAGCGCTTCGACCCCACCGAAAACGCCGAGAGGGTCGGCGTCTACTGCCGGGACTGTAAACGCACGATCTACATCACGATAAAGCAGGGCCAGAGCTTTGAGAGCCGGAGCCAGTAATCCTTCGCCATGAGCGAGGTTGCTGGCTCCGGCTCTTTTTGTTCCGGCTATGGAGGCGAAGGACATGGCAAACGCGCCGCTGCGGCCCTGCCGGCACCCGGGCTGCCCGGAGCTCACAAGAGAGGGCTGGTGCCCGAAGCACCGACCGCAGCATAGACGGCGCGTCAGCGCGGAGTACCACGGCATGTACAACCTGCCGATCTGGACCGATAAGCTGCGGCCTGCGCAGCTGCTGCGCGAGCCGTTCTGCCGCGAGTGCGCCCGGCAGGGCATACGGACCCGGGCCACTGTGGTGGACCACATCAGGCCGCACCGCGGGGACTGGGCGCTGTTCATCGACCGGGCGAACCACCAGAGCCTGTGTAAGTACCATCACGACCGCAAGACGGCGCTGGAACAGGCCCAGGACCGGAGGGAATTCGGACGGATCTGACCGCTTCCACGCCGCGGAAGCTTCGCCCGCGCCGGCGGGCGTCCATGCGCGTGACGCATACGGCGAGCGGCCGCGCCCGCGCGCGGATATGGTCATGACCCTCCCCCTGGGGGTAGAAAATCCCGGAGGGGCGCCCTGGATACCCCGTGTCGCCTCGAACGCGAAAAAATTTCCCCGATCGGGGGACGGATAATCCCGAGAAGGGTCGAGAGGGGTCAGGAAGGCCCCGGGCAAGGCCTGAGATGCCAGGGCAGACAGCAGCTGCCGAGGGAAATGGGCAGTCAGAAGGGAGGCGGAAGACATGCCTGCAAACACGAAGACGGTGGCTAACATGGCCAAGCATCTGACCCAGAGCGAACTGGCCGCCAGGCGGGAGGCCGAGGCGCAGGCTATGCCGACACGTCTGCCGAAAAAGCCACCCAGATATATCAAGGCCAAGACGGTGGAGCGCCAGATTTGGGACCAGGTCATGAAGGATATGCAGGGCTATGACATCCTGGATGTGCTGGATTGTGACACGCTCGGTCTGTACTGCGCGAAGCTCGCCAGGTGGAGGGAACTGCAGGACGAATACCAGGCCCTCCGGAAACGGCAACGGGAGCAGGGCGGCTCGGCCTTTGAGCTTAAGACCATGGCAGCGGTGAGCGCGGAGCTTCAGAGCCTGGAGAACGGGATCCTGACCTATGCCACGAAGCTGGGCCTGACGCCGGACGGCCGCGCGAGGCTGGCCAGGCGCATAGCTGAGCAGCAGGAGCAGGATGAATACGGAGATCTCTTTGCCCCGTGAGCACAGCTATGAGCGAAAGAGTGAAAAGCGGGCTGCACCACCCGGTGAGCGTGTACGCAAAGCAGGTCGTTTACGGCCGGCTGCGCGACATGTGTTGCCCCTACGAGATAAAGGCATGCCAAAGGCACCTGGACGACCTGAAGAGGGTGGGTGACCCGGGTTTTCCCTATGTTTTTGATACCACAAGGGCAGATCGGATAATCCGCTGGTATGACGTGTGCATACAGGTGCGAGGCGTGGAGGCCGGGCAGCCCATAAAGCTGCAGCCGTGGCAGGTATTTGACTTGGGCTGCGTATACGGCTGGGTCCACGCGGAGACCGGCGAGCGCCGTTTTTCGGTGACCTACAACAAAAGGTCAAGAGGCAATTTTAAATCGACAGAGAAGTCCGGGCAGTGCTTATACCACATGTGCGCCGACGCGATATACCCGCCGTATCACCCGGAGCAGATACGCTATGAGGTGGCGCCGGAGGTGGAGTGCGCGGCAGTGGACAAAGGGCAGGCAATGCGCGTCTTCGGCGACGCCAAGGAGATTGCCAGGGCATCCCCTGCCATAGAGCGAAAGCTGATCATACCCAAGGCCAACCCTGTGCGGCACAAGACCCTGGGCGGCTATATGAGGGCCCTGTCCAAGGACACCAAAAACAAGGACTCGGGCGCGCCCAGCTACTTTGTGGTGGACGAATACCACGCGCACGCTACGTCCACCATCTACGACCTGGGCAAAAACAGCTTCGGCAAGCGGGCGCAGCCGCTTTTGGACGTGATAACGACCGCCGGCGACGACGCCCAGAGCAAGCCCTGCTACAGAGAAGAGGAGTACGCCAAGCGGATCCTGGACGGGCTGACGAGAGACGACAACTACTTTGTCATGATACGTGAGCTGCCGGAGGGCGCCGACGTACACGATAAGAGCCTGTGGTGCATGGCAAATCCCTGTCTGCGGTACCCAAACGAGTACAGCCGGGTCCTGCTGCGGGAGATAAACCAGGAGTACACCTCGGCATACGGCTCGAATGATCCCACGAAAATCAGAATGTTCCTGACCCGCCGCATGTGCGTGTGGCAGACGGGCGCCATAAACCGGTATCTGGACGAAAACTGCATGAAAAAGGTCCGGGAGTGCATGGTGACGCCTGAGAAATTCGCTGCTCTGACAGACGGCCGGGAGTGTTATACGGGCTTTGACCTGGGCAAGCGGGTGGACCTGTCCGGCGTGGGCGCGGTATTTCTGATGGATGATGGCACGGTGGGCATAAAGATGCACGGTTTCCTGCCGGAGGGCGCCGCCACACGGCACGAGCACAGCGACAGGATAGAGTACAGGGCATGGGCCCGGGACGGCTACTGCACATTGACACCGGGCGAGGTGACCGACAACAGCTATGTGGACAGGTGGATAGAGGTAGGGCAAAAGGCGCACGGATGGAAGGTGTGCAAGGTGGGCTATGACGGCCATAACGCCACTGACCTTGCCATAGCAATGAACGAGCGGGTACACGATGAGGACTGGTGTGTGGAGATCTCACAGACCTGCGCGGGGCAGAACCTGGCTGTCAAGGGCTTCAGGGAGCTGCTGCTGGCGGGCAAGCTCTTTATTGAATACTCGCCGCTGGCCCTGTGGTGCCTGGCAAACGCGGTGGAGATCCAAAACAATTACGGCGATATCAAGCTTAGCAAAAAGCATAAGGACGACACTGAGCGCATTGACCCTGTGGCCGCGACCATGAACGCGCTGGCGCTGGCGCTGCTGCGGCGGAACGCGCCCACACTGTCAGACCGGCTGGCCCAGGGCAACTGGAGCATGTGATGTGTCCAAAACGGACGCGGAAAGGAGCGGCACATGACGGACGACGCGGGCGAGCTGCGGGACCGGGTGACTTTCCAGCGGTTCATAGGTGAGAGGGACGCCCTCGGGGACCTGCAGTACAGAGACGACAGCAACTGGGAGGACGCCTTCACCGTGTGGGCCAGGGTGCAGACAATCAGCGCCGGCGAATTTTACCGGGCGGAGCAGAGCCAATCAGAGGTGACGCACAACATCAAGATACGGTACCGGGAAGATGTGCTTGCCGAGATGAGGGTCAGGTGCAGGGACCGGGTATACCGCATAATGGCTCCGCCCATCGACCTGCAGGGTGGGCGGCAGTGGATGCTGATAAAGGTAATGGAGCTGGTGAAATGAGCAAGGATCTTGATTTTGACACGAGCGACCTTAAAAAATTTGAAAAAACAATGAAAGTGATGGGCGGCGTTCCACAAAAAGCCGCGACAAAAGCGGCCTCAAAAGGGCTTACCGTTGTAAGACGCACAGTGAAAAAAGGTATACCTACTGGCCCGACGGGAGAATTAAAAAAAGGGCTGTACCGCAAGGGGGAA
The DNA here is from genome assembly GCA_947626315.1 of uncultured Oscillospiraceae bacterium. Classification (GTDB taxonomy): domain Bacteria; phylum Bacillota; class Clostridia; order Oscillospirales; family Oscillospiraceae; genus Limivicinus. Next base: position 8,946 of record CANQRQ010000028.1, read on the forward strand.
AAACACCGGCTTAGTGGGAAGAAAGTTTATCAACTCACATTCGACCCTAAAAAGAATGACATTTTTCAAAAGCCGATAAAAAACCCGGGGATTTACGGGGGAAAACATTTGAGCCATGGATATTATCCAAATTCAGTAGAGTATGGTTTTCTCACGAAGAAAAAAGGCGGCGGTCGAGAAGAACATGTTTTTTCAAGATTGAGTGACAAACAGTATGATTCAATACGGCGGCATCGTAAGAGAGTCAAGGTTATCGTATCAGGCTATGAAAGCAAAAAGGTGGAAGGCTTGCACTATATGAAGAAGGGCGCCGAGGCAGCCGCACCATCCGCCTCGAACACGATAGCGGACACCCTCATAAAGGAGGCGACAAAGGTATGGGAACAGAATTAAAGCCTGAGAGGATGCTTGTAAGTGCGCTGGAAGGCATAGAACAGCTGGGGCAGCGTATCTGGCCGCTGCTGGCGAGAAAGAACGCGCCGCCTCCTTTCGCGGTATACCGGAAGACCGGCGAGAGCCGGACCATAACGCTGGACGGCCCCACGGAGATGCTGCACTGCGGCTTTGACATTTTTCTGGTGGCGTGCAGCTATGAGGAGCTCGCCGACCTGGGCGAAATGGTGACAGCGGCGCTGGACACGCTGCAGGGGCGGAGTCTCAGCACGGAGGACGGCGGTAATACGCTGCTGATAGAGTATGTGAAGGTCGTGCAAAACCAGGCTGACGACTTCGACGATGAGACGGCACTCTATCTGCGGACATACGCAGTGGACATAGACTACCAGTACGAAGGGAGCGAAGGATAATGACGGTCAAGCTTTACGGAGACATCATACCGGACGATTACGCATGGCTCTATGAGTTTTTCCACATCGACTACATCGCGCCGGGGCAGCTTCGCCAGGCGCTGGAGGCCCTGCCGGAGGGCGAGACGCTGGTGCTGGAGATAAACAGCCCGGGCGGCGATGTCTTTGCAGGTTTTGAGATGTACGGCATCGTGCGGGGCTCGGGACGGCCCACAGAGGCCCACATCATAGCCAGGGCGGCAAGCGCGGCCACTACACTGACCTCAGCCTGCGACAGGGTGCTGGCAAGCCCCGTGGCCCAGATGATGATACACGACCCTTACACCTGGGACGATGATTACATAAACAACTCGCGGGCGCGTGAGCTGAGCCAGTTTCTGGATAGCATCAAGGCCGGCATACTCAACGGCTATCAGCTCAAATGCGGGGGCAAGACGAGCCGGAAAAAGCTGGAGGACCTGATGACCCAGTCCACATGGCTCCCGGCTCAGGAGGCCATTGCGCTGGGCCTGGCCGACGGGCTGCTGGACGTGCCGGAGGACATGAGCGCAATGCTGCTGGGCAGCGGGACGCGCGGCGGCGTGCAGAACAGCGCCGGGGGAGAGAGCATACAGGAGCTCATGGCCAGGTATGAGCAGGCTGTGCGCGATGGGGCAAAGCCCGCCGAGGGGCACCCGGTGGCCGGGGCACCGGCAGAGGACGCCAACGGCCCGGCAGGCGGGCAGGACGACTGGCGCATGAAGGCCAGGCTCGCGATAGAGAGGGCACGGATGTGAACGCGCTGGAGAGAGGCCTGGCGTCCATAATGGGCGCGGCGCCGGTAAAGAACGCGGTGACGGTCCAGCGCCTGGGGCTCGCCGACAGCGGCACCATACGCACCGATGCGGACGCCGCGATGCGCCTGAGCACAGTGAACCGCTGCATAGAGATCCTCAGCGACAGTATGGGGAAAATGCCCTTTTTCATCTATGACAGCAGGAGCCGGCAGAAGCTGAGCGACCATCCGCTGTGCGAGCTGCTGGGCGCGAGGCCGAATCAGTGGCAGACGGCCTTCGCGGCGAAAAAACAGCTGGAGGCAGAGCGGATAAACGGCAACGGGATAGCCTGGATCAGACGGGACCCGTCGACCCTGCGGCCGCTGGAGTACATCCCTATCCCCAAGGGCCGGTACACCGTCAGCTTGGACAGCAACGGCAGCCAGCGGTACACCATCCAGCACCCGTACACCGGCGAGACGATCGTATGCGGGCGGATGGACGTGCTGCACATGATGGCCTTTTCCCGCAACGGATACTCCGGGATCAGCTACCTGGAGCGGGCCTCGGAGGTGATCCGGGGCGCAAGGGCCTCCCAGGAGTATATGACCAGCTACTACACAAACGGCGGCCAGCCCAGCGGCGTGCTGAAGACGGAGAGCGACCTTGCCGGCACGCTGAAGGTGAAGCAGGCCGACGGCAGCGAAAAGGAGGTCAGCAAAAAGGACCTGGTGCGGTCCGAGTGGGAGAAAGTGCACTCCGGCCCCTCCAACGCCGGAAGGATCGCCGTGCTGGACATGGGCCTGGACTACAAACCGCTGAGCGCAAGCAACCGGGATATGCAGTTCGTGGAGCAGAGCGACCTGAGCGTCCAGGACATCGCCCGGTTTTTTGGCGTCCCTCTCTACAAGCTGCAGGCGGGCAAGCAGAGCTATGACAGCAACGAACAAAATTCCATCGAGTACGTTGTGGGCACGCTGCACCCGATCACCACCCAATGGGAGCAGGAGCTCACCTATAAGCTGCTGACGCCCAGAGAGGCGGAGCAGGGCCTGCAGATCCGGGGCAACATGATGGCCGAACTGCGGGGCGACTTCCGGAGCCGCGCGGAGTGGTACCGGACCATGAGGGAGACAGGCGCCTTTTCGGTCAACGACATACTGGCCCTGGAGGACATGCCGGACGTGGACGGCGGCGACGACAGGTACGCGAGCCTCAACTATGTGCCGCTGGCACAGTGGGCAGAGCTGAGCGCCAAGCGGGCCGAGACGAGAGGAGGCGGCGGTTAATGGCCACTGTGTGCGTCATTTTGGGCCTGGCCGTGTTTTCCTTCGGCGTGGGGTGCATCTACATCCCCGCAGGGATGATAGCGGCAGGAGCCTCCCTGGTGGCCCTGGGCCTGGCCATGATACGGGGCGGGCACAAATAAGCATATCCGCGGCACGGCCGCTGATATAAATAATATTTTATTTTTGGAGGAGCACATGAAAAGGAAACTCATTCAGCTGGCCAGCGACCGCAGCGCCGCGCTCAACGCGGCTGAGGCCGCGCTGAACGCCGGCAACAACACCGAGTACAACAGCCAGATGGAGAAGGTGGCCAACCTGAACGGCGAGATCGCCACCGTCAAGGCCTTCCTGGAGGAGAAGGAGAAGAAGCTCCTGGAGGATGCGCCCAGCGGCGCCGAGGCCAGGGACATGGCGGAGGAGAGGGGCGCGTGCCTGATGAAGGGCCAGACCGTTAATTTCTCCACCGCGGAGGTGATGCGCGGCCTGCGCAACTCCGTGACCATCACGGGCACCATCGTGCAGCCCACGGGAGCCGGAAGCGACATCAAAGGCGGCGATTCCGCTATCTCCGGCATCCTGGAGCAGGTGACGGTGGAGGACCTGACAGGCATGAGCGCCTATGAGGCGCCCTATGTAGTGTCTGAGACGGAGGCCGCAGGCGCGGATATCACCAAGCAGAGCGGCAAGGCCAGGAGCGACAGCACCGATCCTGTCTTTGCTGTCGCCCAGATCCGGCCCTATGAGGTGACGACCACTTCCTACGTGGACCGCAACATCTCCAAGCTGAGCCCGGCTGACTATTACGCCAAGGTCCAGGCCATGGCCCTGAGGGCCCTGAGGCGCAAGGTGGCGGCGCTGATCGTCAACGGCGACGGGGACGGGTCCCCCATCATGTACGGCATCAAGGGGGCCAAAAACAAGGCCGCCGAGGATATCTGCGTCACGCAGGAGATTGCCGCTATCGACGAGAACACCCTGGACGAGCTGTACTTCGCCTACGGCGCGGACACCGAGATGGGCGGCGCGGCCAGTCTGCTGCTACGCAAGCAGGATCTGAAGGCTATCGGCCAGCTGCGCGGCACCAACGAAAAGCGCCGGCTCTACACTATCGCCCCTACCGGCAACGGCAACCAGGGCACCATCACCGACGGCGGCGTGGTGATTCCTTACACGATCGTGCCGGACTTGAGCGAGCTGGATCTGATCTACGGCAGCCTGCTCAACTACACGCTGGGCCTCTTCGGCGGCTATGAGGTGCGCGTTTCCGACGAGGTCAAGGCCGTGGAACGTATGCACACGATCCTGGGCGACGTGGCCGTGGGCGGCAACGTGACGGTCCACCACGGCTTTGTGGTGGGCAAGAAGCAGGCGGGCGATTAATGGGCAGAAAGTCAGCGGCCATACTGGCGGCAGAGGCGCTCGAAGCTGAGGAGGCCGCCCTGCGGGAGTGCATGGACTTCATGAAGCTGGACTATGCCAGCGAGGATGACAAGAGCACCGTGCGGCGGCTGATGGCAGCGGCGGCTGAGTACCTGAGCAATGCGGGCATCCCCGCGCCGGAGACCGGGCAGCCCGGAGATCTGTACACCCTGGCGCTGTGGTCGCTGACGCTGCACTACTACGACCACAGGGACGCCGTGGGGAACGAGACGGCGCTGCCTACGGGCCTGCGGCCTGTGCTCAATCAGCTGAAGCTGATAAACAGCATCATAAGACGGACCATTTAGGCTAAAGCCAGATCGCCGGAGCCGTGTGTCCGAAATGGACACCGGCCCCGGCACCTAATTAATACAGGAGGATAGAACTATGGCAAAATCCAACTCTGTGGGCACTACGCTCACGATCAACAGCAAGAAGGTGGGCGGACTCACCTCCATCAACGGCGTGGATATCTCCGCCGAGACGATCGACATGACGGACCTGGGCAACGAGAGCGGGTACCGGGAGAAGGAGCCCGGCTTCAAGGAGGCCGGGGACGTGACCTGCAGCGGCTTCCTGGACGGCACCGACGCGGGCCAGGAGGAGTGCATGACGCTGCTCAACAGCGGGGATACCGTGCCCGCGGTTATCAAGTTTCCCAAAAAGATCGGCAAGGAGTGGAAGCTCCAGGCCGCGGTGACACGCTTTTCCACCGGCGCGGACGTGGGCAACGGCATCACCTTTGAGCTGTCCCTGGCCGTGACCGGCAAGCCTGAGCTGGCGGCCAGCGCGGAGTGACAGGAGGCAGAACCATGAAAAACAGTGAGAACAACCCGGTAGTGACTCTGACCCTGGGCGGGCGCGAGTGGACCCTGCGGCTGGGCCATAAGGCACTGCAGGCCTTCACGGCGCGGACGCGCGCTTCCATGTCCCGCTTTGGGGAGACCCTGGACCGGTACGACAACCTGGTGCTGCTCCTGCACTGCATGCTGCTGACGCAGGACAGCACGGTGAGCCGGGAGCAGCTGGACGACTGGCTGGACGAGGCGGATATCAGCGAGGTCTTCACCAAGGTGGGCGAGGCGGCTGAGGCCGCTTTTCCCCCGCCGACAGAGGACGGCAATGACGGAGAAAACCCTCCGATAGCGGCTGGGACTGGCGGGACAGCCTGAGCCTTGCCGCCCGGCTGGGCATATCGGTGAGAGACTGGGAGTACATGACGCCGGCGGAGCTGAAGATCTACGCCGACGACTATGTACAGCGGCTGGAGGACGAAATGTACGAGGACCATGCGCGGATATACGCCCTGGCGGCGCTGATCCGCGCGATGGTTTGGGCAAAAAACGCTCCGACCTTTGAGCACGTCTTTCCAGACAGGCCCGGAGCCAAGGAAGAGATGACGGACGAAGAGATGTACGCCCAGGTGCGGGTGCTGAATATGGCAATGGGCGGACGTGAGGATTAAGGAGACGATATGGCAGGTGTAGTAAAAAACCTGATGGTGCGCGCGGGCGCAGACTTCTCAGCTATCACGAAGCAGAGCAAGAAGGCGGCCAGCTCCATGAAGGGCATGCAGCAGAGCGTATCCAAGTCCTGCCAGGCAATGAGCACGGCTGTAGGAGGGCTCAAAAAGGCTTTTTCCGCGCTGGGCGTGGGCCTGTCCCTGGCCGCGCTGAGGAGCGCCGCCAAGGATGCGGCAGAGGCTTACGACACCCAGGCAGAGGGTGAAATGCGCCTGGCCAGGGTGATGCGCAACACCATGGGCGCCTCCAATGACGAGATCCAGAGCATCCTGGATCTCACCGCCGCCCAGCAGGGGCTGGGCATCATAGGCGACGAGGTGCAGCTGGCGGGGGCCCAGGAGCTGGCCACCTACCTGAGCCTGACGGACAGCCTGAAGACGCTTATCCCCGTGATGAACGACATGGCGGTCCAGCAGTACGGCTACAACGCGACAGCCGAGGCGACGACCAGTATAGCCACCATGCTGGGCAAGGTCATGGAGGGCAACGTGAGCGGCCTGAGCCGGTACGGCTATTACTTCGACGAGGCCCAGGAGGCGGTGCTGAAGTACGGCACAGAGTCTGAGCGGGCCGCGATGCTGGCCCAGGTGGTGGAGCAGAGCGTGGGCGGGATGAACGCCGCCCTGGCCGCCACCCCCACGGGCCGGATGCAGCAGCTGAGCAACACCCTGGGCGACATCAAAGAGAACTTCGGGAAGGCCGTGCGCACGATCGGCACGGCCTTCATGCCCCTGCTGAACACGATGGCCAAGATCCTGGCCGACGTGGCCACGCTGGCCAACAAGGTGGCCCAGAGCATAGCCAACGTCTTCGGCGGCAAGGCCGCCGGGAAGGAGTGGAGCTATGTGCCGGCCGGGACCGCCGAGGCCGCCGAGGAGGCGGCAGACGGCATGGACGACCTGGCCAAGTCCACCACCAACGCGGGGAAGGCGGCGGAGAAGAGCCTGTCCACGGCGGACTTCGACACGCTGCATGTGCTGGCGGACAAGAGCAAGGCAGCCAGCACAGCGGCAGACAGCGCCGCAGCCGGAAGCGCCGGCACCAGCGGCGGAAGCTCTGCCGGCACCGGCATCGTGGAGACGGACACAGCCGTACAGGAGGCCGGAGAGGGCTTTGGCTGGCTGCAGAAGATCCTGGAGAAGGTAAAGGCCGCCTGGGCAGATTTCAAGTCCGGGCTGGATCTTACTCCGCTCAAGGACGCCTTCGACAAGCTGAAGGCGGCCGTGGCCCCTGTCGTGGAGAACATCGGGCAGGGGCTCAGTTGGCTGTGGGATGAGGTCCTTGTAAAGCTCGGCACATGGACGGTCAACGAGGCTTTGCCGGTTTTCTTTGAGGGGCTCGCCAACGCTGTAAGGCTCGTAAATGAGGTAGTGGAGGCTTTCAAACCGATCGCTACATGGCTATGGGAGAACTTCCTGGAAAAAATCGCTGCATGGACCGGGGAAATCTTCATAAGCGCGCTGAAGCAAATCTCAGATATGCTCGGAGACCTGGCAGATCTCATATCCGGGAAGATGGGCTTTGGCGAGTTCTTATCACAGCTGTCGCCAATTGAATCGGCACTGCTGAGCATAGGCACGGCAATACTAACGGTAAAAACTATTGCCGCCGGCGTACAGCTGGCCAACTTTATAGGCAACGTGAAGAACCTGGAGACGGGCGTGAACCTTTTCGGAAAGCTGAGTGAGGTCATGCTCATCACAAGGAGCGGCGCCGGAAGCCTGAGCGAAGCCCTGGAGCATGTTTTCCAGACGAACGCGAAAAACCTGGACCCCATGCAGAAGTTCGCCAAGGTCATAGCCGAGGTCAGCGGAGGCAGCAAAACGCTGCAAGCGGCTATGAGCGAGGTGTTCGGCCCCGCCTCGACCCTGGCGGGCGTGGCCGGACTGTTCGGCGGCATCACGCTGGCGGTGACGAATTTCGTGTCCATGTTCAACGAGGGGGTAACAGCGATAAAAGCTGTGCTGATGACATTGGGCATCGCTATAGCGGGCGTGGCGGCTGTTATTCTGGGCGTGCCGGCCAGCATTGCGGCGGCAGTAGCTGCTGCTGTGGCAGCAATAGCGTCCTTTGTGTTGTTGGTCAGAGAGAACTGGGATGGTATAACGGCCTTTGCGCAGAAAGCGGCTGACAGCGTCAAGAAGGCCTGGGCCGGCTTCATTGACTGGGGCAGTCAGGCATGGACATCCTTCAGGAACTCATGCAAGGATACAGCGGAAGCTTTTAAAGCCGACTGGAAGGGCGCAAAGGAAGAGCTGTCCCGGGATTGGGCGAATATCGCTGATTGGTTCAATACGAGCGTGTGGAAGCCGTTTATCGACTGGGGCGGCCGGGCATGGACATCCTTAAAGGACTCGTGCAAAGAGACATCGGCAGCTTTGAAATCGAACTGGGCCAGCGCGAAGGAAGATCTGTCCCGGGATATGGAAAACATCGGCAAGGCCGGCAAGGCAGCATGGGAGAGCATCAAGCAGTATGGCACGCAAGCCTGGAGCGGCATCCGCTCGGCGTGGGGCCAGGCTTCCAGCTTTTTCTCCAGCTCGGTGGCGGAGCCGATAAAAAACAAATTTAAGGCGATCGTCAACAGCATCTTGAGCTTTTTCGAGGGGCTGGCCAACGGCGCTATATCGGCAGCAAATTCGATCATCGGCGCGCTGAACAAAATCAGCTTTACAGTCCCCGCATGGGTCCCGCTGATAGGCGGAAATCATTTGGGCTTTAATATCCCCAGCATTACGGCCAGCGTGCAGCTGCCGAGGCTGGCCGCAGGCGCGGTTATCCCTCCCAATCGGGAGTTTGCCGCTATACTGGGCGACCAGACCAGGGGCATGAACATCGAGGCACCGGAGGAGCTGCTGCGGGATATCGTGCGCGAGGAATCCGGCAACGGGGCGATGCTGGCCCTGCTGCGGGAGATCCTGCGGGCGGTGCAGGAGGACAAGTACTTCATGGTGGACGGCTATAAGCTGGGCAAAACGGTGAAGCGGAGCATGCAGCAGCAGGCCAGAGCCGCGGGGTACGCCGGAGTATAAGGAGGCGCTTATGGCAGTAAAGCTATTTGTTGTCGACGGCGTCGACTTTACGGACTGCATAAAGGCATGTACCGGTCTCAAATACAAGAAGACAGACCTGGACAGCGAAAATGCCGGAAGGACGATGGATACGGTAATGCACCGGGACAAGCTGGGCGAGAAGCGGACGCTGACGGTGAGCTGCCTGAGCCGGCTGCCGGATACCAGGGCCAGGAAGCTGGCCCTGGCATTGAATAAGGTCTATGTCTCGGTGACATATCCGGATCTGCTGCTGGGCACAGTGACGCGGACCTTTTACGGCACTGAGATAGAGGGCACGGTGTGGGGCGTGTATAACGGCAAGCTGTGCTGGTCCGACATATCCTTCACCCTAACGGAGGTGTAGCCATGCGGCAGACATCCGAGTTGTACAAGACGCTGCGGGCCGAGGCAGGCAGTGTATACGAGGTGCAGGTAGAACGGGGCGGCACGGTGTACGGCATGGACAGGCTGGTGAGCCTGTCCATAGACCAGGCGCTCTTCGAGGGAGACGGGCCCCAGATCGGCGGGAACCAGGCTGCCCGCTGCAGCCTGGTGCTGCGGGAGCAGACGGCGAACTGGCCGCGCATGGCGGACTTCAACGTGCGGGTGCGGCTGTGCAGCGAGGACGGGGAGCGGAGATCAGAATGGCTCAGCATGGGGCGCTACTACACGGATGAGCGCTCGGCGGCGGGCGACGACCTGACCGTGACCGCCTTCGACGGCATGCTCCTCCTGGAGCAGCCCTGGACAGACAAGATAAAGGAGCCCCCGGCGGCGTGGCCCATAACGGCCAAGGCTGCCGGAGCGCTGCTGCAGGAGGCCACAGGGATAGATCTGGATCCGCGGACGGAACTGGACGACACGGTGGCTTTTGTAGGGCTCAATACGCTGAGCACGGCGCGCCAGGCCTGGTCCATGATAGCGGCGGCCCACGGGGGAAGCCTGCAGATGACGCCGGAGGGGCTGCTGCGGATTGTGCCGCTGGCCTCCGCCAGCACGGGCAGCGCGGCCATAGCAGGCATCGCCGTTGCGGGCGTGTCCGTGGTGGGCGTGAGCGCGGGCACAGGCGGCGGAGACAGCCAGGCGGTGCAGCTGGGCCGGGCGGTGTCCAAATTGGACACCGGAGAAAGCTTGCCGGGCATCACCGGCGTGGAGCTGCAGACAGAGGCGGGCAGCACGGCGGCAGCCGGCACAGACGATGGGTATGTGCTGAGAGGGATATGCGACTTCTCGGACGACCGTGCGGCTCTGCTGAGCCTTAGGAGCGTGCGCGGTTATGTCTACAGACCATTTACTGCAGCCGGAGCCCGGCTGGATCCGGCTACAGAGTTGGGTGACACGGTGATCATCGACGGAACAGCCCGGCAGATCGTGACAGCAGAGTGGTCCATCAGCCCGCATATCACGGCGGATATCGCCGCCCCTTACGAGGCGGAGGTGGATCACGAGTACACGGTGCCCTCCGAGGCGGCGAACGCGCTGAGGAAGGCCCTGCAGGCCGACACGCAGCTGCGAAGCTACATCGAGCAGACAGCCGAGGCTATACGCCTGGGTGTGCAGGAGGGGTATCTCTCCAAGGAAGAGGGCGCCGCGCAGTACGACAGATTGACGGAGCTGGTAAACGGCAGCCTGCAGAGCCTCCGGGAGGATCTGGGGGACAACTATTACACCAGGGAGGACACGGACAGCACTTTCTCTACCAAGGAGGAGAGCCAGGACGCCCTTGCGGCCCTCAGCTCCAGCGTGGAGCTGACGAAGGAAGAGCTGACCGTCGCCATGTCCCAGGTGACCAAGGACGCAAACGAGCGGTACAACACTATTACGTACTTTATACGGTACATCAACGGCGTTGTGGTGGTGGGCGCGACAGACAGCCCGATGGACTTCCGGATTTCCCCCCAGGAGATAGCGGCCTGCTTCAACGGCGAGGCCACCAGCTACTGGAACCAGGACAAGCAGCGGACGCCCAAGCAGCTGGAGATCCCCGTGGGCGGCAGCCTGCGGGAGGGCGATTTCATATGGCAGCCGCGAAGCTCCGGAAATTTGAGCCTTATGTGGGTGGGTGAATGATATGGCAGAAGAGCACCGCAAGGATTTTACAGAATACTGGGATATAGGTCCTTATGAGCTGCATCGTTCCGGCTATGTGCGCGTGTACTATCAGCAGCAACCGAGCGGGGAACTTCAATATAAATTTTATATAATTCTTCACCTATCCTCGATATATTCAGCTTATGTGAATCTATATATCAATAATTCACTTATCGCGAAGCAGTCACTGTCTTATAACTCTTCTCTCCAAAGTCATACAAATGGGGATACCAGTTCAACATGGTATACGGTGAGCGCAGTTGGAACGAAGGCGAGCTTTAAAGCCGAGTTCGTTATCCCAGGGTACACGGGGCACACGATCACTGGAGAAGTGCCTGTTCCATGTACGGGATATGTGGACAGCATATCAGTAAACATTGGCGAAAAAACATCTGCACTTTTCGATATCCACAATTACAGAGAAGGGTATACTTTTAAGCTTACTTATAATCTCGGCTCTTCATACACGCAAAGCCGGTCCTTTTCCTCAGACAGTGCAACGATACTTGTTTCATGGGTTGAGACTGACGTTTTATCTCACCTTAGAACATCTTTTAGATACTCTTTATCGTGCTCTTTTTATACGTACCTCGACGGTGAAGAGATCGGGTCCAGTGCGTCCTCTATCTACTTCAAGCTGAAGGAGGCGGACGCCGAGCCGGCAGTGAGCGCTGTGTTGAGCGACCCGACAGAGAACAAGACAAAGTACGGCAAGTATGTGCTCGGACAATCGATGCTGCACGGGGAAGTTACTCCGGTCCTAAAGTACGGGGCGACAGTAAGATCGCTGAGCGTGCAGGCGAATGGGCAGTTCTTCAGCGACACAAGCTTCACAACGGCCACGCTGGCCTCTATGGAGTATAAGACAGTAGAGATAACCCTGACGGACAGCCGCGGCCTGACGGCTTCTGCGAGCCTGAGCGTGGATATTGCGGACTGGTACCAGCCGAAGCTCACCGAGTTTTCGATCCACCGGGCGAATCAGGACGGCTCGGCTAACGATTCCGGCGGCTACTGCCGCATCGACTGGAGCATACAGGTGGCGCCGGTGGAAGGCAAAAACAGCCGGCAGCTCACCATAAACCAGCCCCAGGGCCAGAGTAAGCCATCGCTGACAGCGTACACGCAGAACGGATCCCTGACGGTGGAGGCCAGCACAGAGAGCAGCTTCGACATATCCATAGAGCTGAAGGACGACTTTGCCACGACGGTGCGGACGCTGCGCCTGTCCACCGCAGGCGTGGCGCTGGATATACTCAAGGGCGGCAAGGGGCTGGGCCTGGGCAAGGTGGCCGAGGTGAGCGAAGCGGTGGAGCTTAACCCTGAGTGGACCTTCATTTGCCGGGCCCTGAATTTGGACGGCGTGGACCTGAAGCAGTGGATGGCAGACATAGACGCGCGGCTAAAAGGAGGAGGTTTGTAAAATGGAAAATACTTTTGTGCCCGTCCAGTATGAGGACGGGACGACGATCATCACGGCGGAAAACCTGAATGATATCCAGAACGAGCTGGTCCGCCAGTGCGATGCGCTACTGGAGCTCGTCGAAGGGCTTAAGCAAAAGGTCGACAAAGAAGAGGGTAAAGGTCTGAGCACTTTCGACTTTACGGAAGAGTATGTGGAAGAAATCCAGTCCAAGGCGAGCGAAAATGAACTCACCCAAATGGGCTCTACGCTGACGCAGGCCTTGGCAACCGCGGTATCGGGCCTGGAGGAAGCGCTGGACGACAAGGCTAATAAAAAAGACATGCCTCAGGCGAGCAACACTGTGCCCAATGCTCCCGGTGAAGCTTCGCCGGGCGAAGCGACAGCATTCGCCAGGGGCGATCACGTACACCCCGAGCAGACCTCCGTAACAGGCAGCTCAGGCAGCTGCACAGGCACCGCAGCAGCTGCGGACAAAGTAAATCACCCGCTGACCCTAAACGGCGCGGAAACCGTCTCCTGGGACGGCAGTGAGGAGAAAACAGTAGAGATTCCAACAGTCCGCACCTGGACTGTCTCAATAGGCGCTTCTGAGTGGGTGTCCGGAACGGACACATGGGCGGGGATCTCTGCCGGGTACAAGGCGGAGGTCCAGGCCGAGGGCATGACCGAGGAGACGGAGATCGGCTGCATCAGCTTTGCCGGGGGCGACCTGGTATCCGCGGGCCAGTGGCGGTATCTGCGGCCAGGGGCGGATGTGGTGACGCTGTACAGCGAGGAGAAACCGGCGAAGGACTTCAGCCTCGTGCTGACGGAGGTGAAATGAGATGGCGAATGAGAGATTGAATCCGGCGCGGGGCGAAGGCGGCCCGCGGCACAGCAACCCGAATCTGTTGCATAACTGGTATTTCGGAAACCCGGTGAACAGGAACGGGTTGAAGGAGTATGCTGGCGGTTCTAATGTATACACCATTGATGGATGGATTCTCGATAACGTGAATCAAACGCTGTCCATCGTGGACGGGGGCGTACTTATTAACAGCGGAACTGATGGCGCATTTGAGCAATTTTTAGACACTTATGGATACGAAAAATTAGCGGGTAGGGCGATGACAGTTACCGCAATCAGTGAGCAGGGAGAACTTCTTACCGCTACTGGAACAGTACCGGGCGAGAAGCCATCAACAAACACTCTTATTGCAAGTAACCTTCTTGCCAATAAGTATCGTGTTCAGCTTCGTTGGAATAACCGGTTTGTTTTTGTTTTACAAACTCTTGCGGGGAGCAATATAAAGTTCGTTGCCGCGAAGCTCGAACTCGGCGACACCCAGACCCTCGCCCAACTGGAAAACGGCGTGTGGGTCCTCAACGAAATCCCGGACTACGCAGAGCAATACGCCATCTGCGAGCAGTACAGCCCCATCACGGGTGAGTTCGTCGGGAGCCAGCACTGTAACCGGAATTTGCTGGACAACTGGTACTTTGTGGGTGGCGGGAGCCAGCAGGGTGGCGGACAGTTTCCTATAAACCAGAGGGGGCAGACGGAGTACCTGACTAATACATATACATTCGACCGATGGTTCAACGGCCGGGTCCAAACAAAAATACAGGATGACGGAATCAAATTCTCACTACAGAGCAACAAAGCCAACGGATATCTTGCACAGAGGTTAGAAGTAGACAGTGCGCCTGCGGGGAAGACTGTGACCTTCTCTGCGCTTGGAGATAACACTTTATATATATTGACTGGAGTTTTCCCCAAAAAGGGCGATCCTCAAATAACGACAGGATATGGAAAATACGGGAATATCCAGCTGGCATTAGGAAATTTAGCAAACGAGAATTTTCCGATTGTCCAGATTTGGCTAAATAACAACGATGAGCACAAGCTACAGGCCGTCAAGCTCGAAGAGGGCTCCGTTCAGACCCTGGCGCACAAAGAAGGAGACACGTGGGTGCTGAACGAGGTGCCGGACTATGGGCAGGAGCTGGCGAAGTGTCAGAGGTATCAGTATTTAGTAAAATCAGGCGTGATTTCCCCGGCGAGAACATTTGGTTCAGACGCGACCAAAGCAGTTGTTTTTATCCAAACGCCCGTGCCGATGAGGGCTAACCCCACAATAAGTGTCGGCGGCAACGATTCCGTGTCTTGCTGGTCTACAAAACAAATTAAAGGAACAATTTCAAAATCTGGCACTGTTACTGGAAGCGGCGTTTCCGCGCAAATAACATTGTCTGATAATAGCATTGGGACGGCCCATAACGCTGTGATGGATATTGCCGATGATATGCTTCTTGACGCCAACCTGTAGGGAGGTACATATGGACTACGAGTATTACAACAAGCACTATCTTAAGACCCGCGATGACGGGGCTATCGTGGACGCCTGGTCGGATGGCTCCCTGCGGGTCAAGCCCACGGACGGCGCGGTATGCTTTAACGAGCGGGGCGGCTATCAGCTGCGGCTCACCGTGGACGGGCAGCTGACCGAAGAAAACCCGCCGCTGTGGACGGAGGACGGAATCCCCCTGTACAAGTGGGACGGCGCTGCCGTACTTCCACGGAGGTTGGAGGAGATCGAAGCGGACCGGGCGGCGATTCCTTCTGCACCGCCCACGGAGATGGAGCAGGTGAGGGCGGATGTGGACTTTATTCTGGCAATGGAGGGCTGGTCATGAGCGTTTTTGAGATGGCAAAGAAGTATTACCCCCGGCTGTGGGATAAGTCCCGTCTGGAGGCCCTGGTGGCTGCTGGACGGCTGACAGAGGAAGAGGTCCGGGAGATAACAGAGGGCGAAAAAAGCCGCCCCGGATAGGGGCGGCGGGCGATTATTCGTAATGGGTCCACATGCGGAGGATCTTGACGGTCTGTTCATCCGGATAGACTGCATAAACAAGCCGGTGCTGGCGGTTGATGCGCCGGGAGTAAAAGCCGGACAGATCTCCCACCAGCTTCTCATAGGGCGGCGGAGAGCGGAAAGGGTCCTCAGCGATGACAGCAAGCAGCGCTTTGGTCCGGCGTTCCAGCCCGGCCTGAGCGATCAGACGGCGGTCCTTCATGGCCTGCTTTGAGAAAACAATGCGGTACATCACCAGGCCTCCTGGGGATCATAGGGGACGCAGTCCTCCAGCGGTTCAGCGGCAGCGGCCTTGATACTGTCCGCCATGCCGGGGATGGAGGTCAAATGAAGCGTCTCCAGCATGCCGTTGTAATCCTGCTCGCTGAGAATAACGGCGTTCCCGTTTTTGGTTGTGACGTTGACCACCTCGCCATAGGTGACGGCCTGATCCACAAAGCCGAACACGTTTTTCCGAAAGGCGGTGATGTTGGTATTGGTCATGGGTTCACCCCCCTGAAGTATTATATGTACATTATAGCGTACATATGCGCGTTTGTCAACAAGGAAGGAGTTATGATATGACGCTATGCACCTGTAGAGAGACGGCGTAGCCCGGCGGCGGGCGCTCCTGAGAGGGGGCGCGGGCGGTGAACGAGAGACTGCCCCCCTGCGGGGCCTGCTGCAAAAGGTAGCCCTGTCCGGCAGCTACAATGACCTGACGGACAATCCCGCGGCACTGACCCCCCCCAGGCTCTGAAGTTTACCGGTGCCGTCACGACCTCTTATGACGGAAGCAAAGATGTGAGCGTGGCTATCCCAACAGCGACCAGCTTAGGCCTGACCATCACAAGTGGGACCGTTACCAGCAACACCACATACACATCGAAAGAGCAAGGTACATGGGTCAGATGGGGTCATATCGTCATCGCCCACATAGATATCACGCCAACTGCGGAGGCGTATGATCCGCTGTGGTTCGGAGACAAAGAGGTAGCGTCCAGGTTACCGGGAGCGGCAAGCCCGGTGTTAGACCTTATAGGGGGCACCTCGGTTGACAACGTGAGTACGGAGCCGCTGTGGCGGGTCACAGCAGAGGGCAAGGTGTTACTTTGCCCGCGAGCAAAGGCCAGCGGCGGCACAGAACTTAACGCAACACTGATTTATATTTGCAAGTAGGAGGAGACAGACATATGACAGCGGCAGAGAAAGTGATCGCGGTCGCCCGCGGGGAGCTGGGCTACCGGGAGAAGAGCAGCAACAGCAGCCTGGACGATAAGTCCACCAACGCGGGCGCGGGCAACTGGACCAAGTACGCAAGAGACCTGGACAGGGAGAGCAGCTTCTATAACGGCCCCAAGAACGGCTACGCCTGGTGCGACGTTTTTGTGGACTGGTGCTTTGTGCAGGCCTTCGGGGCGGCGACGGCGAAGAAGCTCCTGTGCCAGCCGGACCGGAGCGCCGGGGCGGGCTGCACCTACTCCCTGGCCTACTACAGCCAGCGCGGGCAGTTTTACCGGAGCGGTCCCCAGCCGGGAGATCAGATCTTCTTCGGCAGTGTGGGCAGCAGCAGCCACACGGGCCTGGTGACGGAGGTCAGCGGCGGGAAGGTACATACCGTCGAGGGCAACACATCGGACGGGGTTTTTGAGCGGAGCTATGCCCTGGGGGCGTCCAATATCGCCGGGTACGGGAGGCCGGACTGGGGGATCGTGGGCGATGTGTCCGATCCGGACACCGGCGGCAGCGCGACGGCAGCAGAGGCCGATCCTTACGCGGACAAGCCCGGGGGCCAGAGCGGGAGCGGCTGCACGGTGGAGCTGCCGGAGCTCTATTCCGGCAGCATCGGCGAGGCGGTGAAGGCGGCCCAGCTGCTGCTGATCGGCCGGGGCTATTCCTGCGGCCCGGACGGCGCGGACGGGGAATTCGGGCCAAACACCAAAAATGCCGTCCTGCGCTTCCAGCAGCTGCACGGCCTGGAAGATGACGGTGTTGTAGGCGTCAATACCTGGGGCCGGCTTATTTGTGGGTAGAAAGGAGGCGGGAATATGGCTGAATGGCTGAAGACCTTTTGCACGATTCTGGCGGCGGTGCTGGCCTCGTCCGGCTTCTGGGCGTACATCCAGAGCCGGCGGGACAAGAAGGATGCCCGGACGCGGCTGCTGGTTGGTCTGGCGCATGACCGGATCTGCTATCTGGGCATGTCCTACGTGCGGCGGCAGTATATCACCAGGGACGAATACGAGAATCTGCACGACTATCTCTATGTGCCCTACCATGAGCTGGGCGGCAACGGCTCCGCCGAGCGGGTCATGAAGGAAGTCAACAGCTTAGAGCTGCGTGACAATTAATTAAATTTACAGGAGGAGAAAGAAATGGAGTACTTCAAGAAGTGGATCAAGGCCGCAGGCATCCGGGCGATCAAGACGGTGGCCCAGACGGCCGTGGCGACCATCGGCACCAGCGCGGCCATGGGGGACGTCTCCTGGGCGCTGGTGGGCAGCTCCGCGCTGCTGGCCGGCATCCTGTCCCTGCTGACCAGCGTCGCCGGGCTCCCTGAGCTGGAGGAGTAGGGGAGAACCAAAAAGCCGCCCTCATAGGGTGGCTTTTTGGTTCGGCTTCATATGGGTTTCATATGTAATCAAAGTTTTTCGCATAATTCCAGGGAAAAGGCGTGAATGGGGTTCAAGAGGCCGGGCGTTCGAATCGCCCCACTCGGACCAAGGAAAAGAAGCAGGAACGGAGTTCCCGCTTCTCTTTCTTAATTTGCGTATGGAGAACGCCCGGCCTCTTGCAATTCAAATCCGGCCGCAGGGCCGGAAGGCGGCGTTAACCGCCGCCGGCCGGCCGGGCGTTGCGAGTAGCAAAGGCAACCCCCGGCTCTGCCGGGGGACAAGAAATAGCTTTAGCGAGGAGTAAAGTAACAAAAAGAATCCCTCAATAGAACAGAAAAGGTTTGCCGACCACAAATCTGCAATAGAGAGGGATTCTAATTGACAAATAGGCGCAGTATTGGGACGTTGAATCTAAAAATGAACGAGTATTTGCCCCTTTAGGGGCGGCAGTGCATCTCATGCGAGAGAAAATATTTTCAGTGCCTTGAGACGCCTGCCAGTATTGGGCCCTTATAGGGCCCACTCAAGCCTCCGGCTTAGCCGGAGGTTTTGACTCGAATCGCCCCACTCGGACCAAGAAAGAGGAGCAGGAACGGAGTTCCCGCCTTTTTTACTTGTCCGAGTCGTCTTTATCGTCCAGGTCATCTATAAAGCTGTCCCAGATGTTTTCGACAAGGAAGCTGAGCTGAACAGCATTCTTTCCCGTTCCGTTAATGAGAAAACCGTCCGACATTTTGACAGCGTCTGCCAGAATCGCAGCGGCGGCAGCGGTAAAAGCGGACAGTCTGGAAACGGCAATTGTAATACTTGCGTTTTTGTCATAGGGATATGGTTCATCTGCGGCTCTGATTTGCAGAACAGCGCTGCTTAAGGTCTGAAGCTTTTCAAGCTGAGCTCTGATCTGTTGATAGGTCTGCCATCTTTCTGTGTTGAGTTTCATAAAAATTCTCCTTTCGGCCGGTAATTGTAAGCGGCTCTGCTATCAATAACCGAAAGAAAACTGAATTTACTTCCTGAGAATGGAAAGCTTTTTGCTTTTCTGTTTGCCAAATTAATCTGCATGTGTTCCGGTCCTGGCAAGCTGCAGCTCGTTTCCTGAAGCACGGCAGATCAAGAGCCAATCTGGAAGTATATGACATTCTTGCTATGCTGCCCAAGTGCCAGCAAGGGAATGATTTCCAGCCTTTTTGCATTTGGCGGCGTATTGAGCATCCGGCACGATCAGCCCTCCATCGGTTCAGCAAAAAGCTGTTCTGTGGAGCTGGTGAACAGGTGCCCGTTTCCTCCTTATGCCTGCTTTGCCATGGCAGCCCCCAGCTCAAAGGCTTTCCTGCATTCCTGGGGGAATACCGTCTCATGCCGCCGCTGCTTGGCCTCCGGGTCGAACAGGGACCATGGCCAGTCCGTCTTGCTGTAGTCCTTCAGCTGGAGGGTGTTCCCGCTGACAAAGACCTCCGCGGGCCCCACAAAACGGCGCAGGGTCTGCCGGTAGCTTTGGAGCAGATCCAGGTAGGCCGTGTCCGGCGCGTTGCTCGTCGCGATCAGCAGCACGGGGACCGGACGCTGGCTGCAGCAGGGGGTCTCTGCGTTATAGGTGAGGTTTTGAAAGACCAGCCGCTCATAGAGCGCGCGAAAGGACGCGGTCAGCTCTCCCAGATAGACCGGGGAGCCGATGATCAGCCCGTCCGCCTTGCGGACAGCGTCCAGGACCGGAGTCAGGCCGTCCCGGCACATGCAGCGGCCCTTGTTCTGTTCCCTCTTGCACCCAAAGCAGGAGATGCAGCCTGTGTACTTTTCCAGCCGGAACAGGTCAAAGCGCTCCACCTCCGCGCCTGCGGACGCCGCTCCCCTGGCAGCCTCCGTGAGCAGCGTATCCGTGTTCCAGCCCTTCCTCGGCCCGGCGTTCACCGCAATGATCCTTTTGCTCATGCTCCGTTCCTCCTTCGCAAATATCCTTGAATGGGCTTGCATATTCCCTTTTGTCTATTATAATAGAAACAGCGCATAAAAAACAAGTATTTGATGACAGCGCCGGCGTGGATTATAATGATTATAAGGAGCATTGCGCCAATAAAGGACGACAGGAGGAAACAGAATGGGAAAGACAGCGCCATCTGTGGACCAGTGGCTGCGGGAGGCTAAGGCGGACCCCTCGGCAGCGGACTGCGGAATGTACCTTGTGCACAATGGAACCGTGCGCCGGACGGCCAAAGCAAAGGTCCGGCAGGGGGAGACTGGCACGAAGCCCGTTACAGGGATGCTTTTCGGCTATGACCGGGAAAAAACGGAGCGGGCCATCCGGGCGGCCCGGCAGATGGAGGGCGTCTATTATGTCCGGGTCTGGCTCAACGAGGGAGAGCTGGCCGTGGGGGACGACATCATGCTTGTGCTGATCGGCGGGGATATCCGCCCCCATGTGGTGGACGCCCTGCAGTTTCTGGTGGGCACGCTGAAAAACGACTGCGTCACCGAGCGGGAGCTGAACTGAGAAAAGCGCCGTTTCAGAGCTGCTTCGCCGTGGCCGCATATACAGAATAAATAAGTTGCCGCGTAAATTCCTCTGCAGCTTGCTGCGGAGGAATATTTTTACAGGCTTTTTCAGACCCTGCGGTGTTTTTCCTGCCCTTTTCTCTGTATTTGCTCTTGCATAAGCCCCTGTTTTGTGCTATGATTACCCTGCTGTTCTGGAGCTGGGTACCTTCTCTTCTCTTTTTTACCATTTTTATGCGGCAACTTATTTATTTTGTAATAAAAAGCGAGGCGCAAGCGGTTGGCAGAGACAGCGGCAAGACCGGAACCCGCAGAGGCGCTGCTCCGGCTCCGCGCCGGAGCAGCGCCTGCCGGCCTGGCTTTTTTGCCTGCCCTGGTTCAGTGAACGGGGAGAGAAGGGTTCAATCAAAGGCTGTCGGGGGAGAC
>CANQRQ010000029.1 GCA_947626315.1 uncultured Oscillospiraceae bacterium
CGATTGAGCCGCCGTGTACGGAACCGTACACACGGTGGTGTGGGAGGTCGGCCCCGTCAGGGGCCTCCTACCCGATTGTCAAACCGTGTCCAATGTGATACAATCATGTCTATAACAAGAGAGACAGGGGGCGCCGTCCGTGATCCGAAAAGCGGTTTCCGAGGACCTGGACCGGGTCGAGGAGATCTACAACGAAATCCACACCGCCACCGAGCAGGGCCGCCTGCCCACCGCCTGGCGGCGGGGAAGCTATCCCACCCGGCGGGATGCGGAGGCGGCCCTGGCGGCAGGGGAGCTCTACGTGCTGGAGGAGACCGGGCGCATCCTGGCCGCGGCCCGGATCAACCAGACCCAGGACCCGGCCTATGCCCGCCTTGCCTGGGCGGCGGAGGCACCGCCGGAGCAGGTGCTGGTGCTGCACACCCTGGCCGTCTCCACCGGGGCCGCCGGCAGGGGCCTGGGGACAAGCTTTGTCCGCTTCTACGAGGGCGAGGCCCGCCGGCGCGGCTGCCCCTTCCTGCGCATGGACACCAGCAGCGGCAATTTCCGGGCTCTGGCGCTGTACCGGCGTCTGGGCTACCGGGAGGTTGGCAGCGTCCTCTGCCGCTTTAACGGCCTGCCGGACGTGGAGCTGGTGGGCCTGGAAAAAACGCTGACGGAGGGAGCGCCGTGAAAAAGAGAGGATGGATCACTCTGCTCTGCGCGGCCCTGCTGCTGGGGGGCCTGCTGGCCGTGGCGCTGGGACAGGCGCCGGCCCGGCTGCCGGGCCCGGCGGCGGCCGGCGAACCGCTGACGCTGATGGTCGCGACCGATCTGCACTATCTCTCCCCCGCCCTCACCGACGGAGGCGCCTTCTTCATGCAGGCGGTGGAGCGCGGGGACGGCAAGCTGGTGGAGTACATGGACCAGGTGACGGACGTGCTGGCGGACCGGGCGCTGGAGCTGAAGCCGGACGCGCTGATCCTGACCGGGGACCTGACCTTGAACGGGGAGCGGCAGAGCCTGGTCGATCTGGCGGAGAAGCTCCAACGGGTCCAGGACGGCGGCGTGCCGGTGCTGCTGCTGCCGGGGAACCACGACATCGGCTCTCTCTTCGCCTGCCGCTATGAGGGGGACACCGCCTATCTGACCACCAATATCTCCCAGGGGGATTTCCGGGAGCTCTGCGCCGCCTTCGGCCCGGACCGGGCGCTGGCCGCGGACGAGGCCTCCTTCAGCTATGTCTATGAGGCGGCGGAGGACCTGCGCCTGCTGTTTTTGGACGCCAACGCGGCGGGCTCCAGGGGCAAGATCCTGCCGGAGACGCTGCTCTGGGCAGTGCAGCAACTGAAGGAGGCCCGGGAGGCCGGAGCCCAGGTGCTCTCCGTGACCCATCAGAATGTGTTCCCCCAGAGCCAGGCGCTGAACAAGGGCTATGTGATCGGTAACTGGCAGGAGGTCCTGGCCCTTCTCCGGGAGGGCGGGGTCCGGACGAACCTGAGCGGCCACTCCCATTTTCTCCACAGAGCGGAGGAGGACGGCTTCACCGACTACTGCACCGAAGCCCTGAGCGTCACGCCGCTGCGTTACGCCCTGCTGGAGCTGGACGGGGCGCGCCGGGTCTCCTACCGGACGGAGAGTCTGCCTCTTCTGCAGGAAGAGGCGGCGGAGCGCTTTGACGCCTGCAGCCGTCTCAAGCTGGAGGCGGCGATGGCGGCGTTGGAGGTCCCGGAGGGAGAGGCGGAAGCGATGCTGGACTACGCCGTGAAGCTGAACCGGGCCTATTTCACCGGCGAGCTGGACGGGGCGGCGGCCAAGGCCGACCCCTGCTGGGCGCTCTGGCAGACCTACGGCGGCGGGAGCTTCTGGCTGGACTACATGGAGAGCATGATAGAGGAGGACGCATGAGCTATCTTGACGTGAGCTATCCCCGGGAGAAGGGGGCCTTTTACGCCCTGCTCCGGGAGCAGCTGACCCTCTACTGCGGCGGCGAAACGGACCGGACCGCCGTGCTGGCCAACGCCTCGGGGGTGCTGGCCCAGGCCTTCCCCCAGGCCAACTGGGCGGGCTTTTATCTGGTGAAGGGGGAGGAGCTGGTGCTGGGGCCCTACCAGGGCAAGCCCGCCGTCAGCCGGATCGGCTATGGCCTGGGCGTCTGCGGCACCGCCTGGAAGGAGGGCCGGACCCAGGTGGTGGAGGAGGTCTCCTGCTTCCCCGGGCACATCGCCTGCGACTGCGCCAGCCGCTCGGAGATCGTCGTCCCCCTGCGGCGGCCGGACGGGAGCATCTGGGGCGTGCTGGACATGGACAGCACCCTGCCCGCCGCGTTCAGCCAGGCCGACCGGGAGGGCCTGGAGCCCCTGACGGCGCTTTTGTTCCGGGAAAATGATTGTTGACTTTAAAATATGGATAAGCTATCATGTAAGCAGCGCATCAGCGTCCAGACAATGGAAAGGAGAATATAAAAATGGCCAATAAATACGCGGGCACCAAGACTGAGAAGAATCTATGGGAGGCTTTCGCCGGGGAATCCCAGGCCCGGAACAAGTACACCTATTTTGCCTCCACCGCGAAGAAGGCGGGCTACGAGCAGATCGCGGCCCTGTTCCTGAAGACGGCGGACAACGAGAAGGAGCACGCCAAGCTCTGGTTCAAGGAGCTGGGCGAACTGGGCGACACTGCCGCCAATCTCACCGCCGCCGCGGAGGGCGAGAACTTCGAGTGGACCGATATGTACGACCGGATGGCCAAAGAGGCCGAGGAGGAGGGCTTCCCCGAGCTGGCCGCCAAATTCCGGGGCGTCGCCGCCATCGAGAAGGCCCACGAGGAGCGCTACCGGGCGCTGCTGAACAATGTGCAGACTGCGCAGGTCTTTGAAAAGAGCGGCGTGCAGGTCTGGGAGTGCCGCAACTGCGGGCATCTGGTGGTGGGCACCAAGGCCCCCGAGGTCTGCCCCGTCTGCAACCACCCCCAGAGCTATTTCGAGGTCCACAGCCAGAACTATTAATAAGAAACAAAGCCTGGAAAAAAAGCATCTCCGGCTCATTCCTGAGCCGGGGATGCTTTTTCTTCCGATTTTTCTATCTGCAGGACCCAAACGGTCCCGTTTTCCACCCGGAAGCGGACGGCCAGGCCGGCGAAATCGAAACCGTAGACCCGCACCGGGTCCTCCTGATACCGGGGCCGGGGATCGTTGGCCAGGACGCCGGTCAGAGCGGCCAGCTTCTCCGGCGGGACCTTCTCCGCCTGGCCGGGGGCGAAACGGACCGCCAGCCGGGCCCCCGGGTCCGGGGCAAAGCCGGAGCGGGCCTCCGGGCGGCAGTCGGCATAGGGCAGATAGGGCTTGATATCAAAAATAGGGGTGCCGTCCAGCAGGTCGGCCCCGGCCACCCGGAGCACCGGCCCCAACTCCCGGTCCTGCCGCAGCTCCAGCAGGCGCACGCAGGACAGGCCCAGGCCGTTGGGCCGGAAGGGGGAGCGGCTGGCAAAGACGCCGACCCGGGCGTTCCCGCCCAGCCGGGGCGGGCGCACGGTGGGGGACCAGTCCTCCCGCAGCGCTTTTGAAAACTGCCAGATCAGCCAGAGGTGGCTGAAGCCCTCGATGCCCCGCAGAGCGTCCGGGTTCCGGTAGGCCGGCTCGAAGACCACCAGGCTTTCCAGCTCCTCCACGATCCCCGCCTGCCGGGGAATGCCGAATTTCTCCGAAAAGTCGCTGCGCATATGGGCGATGGGACGGATCACAAAAGCAGACACAGATATTCCCCCAGAGACGAAATCAGGAACAGGGATATGCCGTTGATGAGCATGTGCAGGAAAATCGAGCCCCAGACCGTGTCCGAACGCTCGTAGCAACGGCAGAGGACGTAGGAGGCGGGAAAATACTGCACTACGTAGATCAGCTGCCGGGGGTCCAGCAGGGCAAAGCTCCACACATGGTAGAGGGAGAAGAGCAGCATGCTGGCGGCATAGGCCCAAAACCTGCTCCGCCGGCGGAGCAGGCCGAAGATCCCCGCCCGGAACATCAGCTCCTCCACAATGGGGGCCAGGAAGACCGCCATGGCGGACACGGTCCCCAGCTGGGTATCCGCCATGCCGATCACGGCGGCATTGTTGGGGTTATCCGCCGGGAAGAGGGACAGCAGCCCGTTGATCAGCAGGTTCAGGCCCAGCATGAGCCCGTAGCCGCTCAGGACCTCCGCCAAGCAGTTTACCGGCCGGTCGCACAGGGTGTCAAACTCCCGCCGGAGGAAGCGCAGCTGGAAAAGGAGCATGTAGACCGCGCCGATGCCGTAATAGAGCAGGTTGAAATCCCCGTCGCTGAGCCGGGGAAAGAGCCGGAACAGCAGGGCGCTCATCAGCAGAGGCAGCAGCACGATATGCACCGGCAGGTAGGCCAGGGCGGCGACGGCCTCCCGGCGGGTCTGGCGGCTGGTAAAGGGGGGAGGGGGCTTTCTCATAGGGGGCTCACCTTCTGCTTGAGGGTGTACAGCAGGTTCAAAGCTTCGATCGGCGTGAGAGTGTTTATGTCGGTCTTTTCCAGCAGCTCCCGCACCTCGTCTGCGCCCAGGTCGGACAGGCTCAGCTGCTCCCGCTCCGGCGTCTGGGGGGCGGCGGGGGCGGCGCCGGAGCGCTCCAGCTCCTTCAGGTAGCCCTTGGCCTTGGCGATCACCTGGTCCGGCAGCCCGGCCAGCTTGGCCACCTCGATGCCGTAGCTGTCATCCGCCGCGCCGGGGACGATCTTCCGCAGGAAGACCAGGCTGCCCCCCTGCTTTTTGGCGGTGATGTTGTAGTTGCGCACGCCCTCCAGCTCCCCCTCCAGGGAGGAGAGCTCGTGGTAGTGGGTGGCGAACATGGTCTTGGCCCCCAGGCGGCGCTTGTCCGCGCAGAACTCCAGCACCGCCCGGGCAATGGCCATGCCGTCAAAGGTGGAGGTGCCCCGGCCGATCTCGTCCAGGATCAGCAGGGAGGAGGCGGTGGCGTGGCGCAGAATGTCCGCCATCTCGTTCATCTCCACCATGAAGGTGGACTGACCGGAGGCCAGGTCGTCCGAAGCGCCGATACGGGTGAAGACCCGGTCCACGATGCCGATGGTGGCGTCCTTGGCGGGGACAAAGGAGCCGATCTGGGCCATGAGGACGATCAGAGCGGTCTGGCGCATATAGGTGGATTTGCCGGCCATATTGGGCCCGGTGATGATGGCTACCCGGTCCGAGCTGTCGTTCAAAAAGCTGTCGTTGGGGACGAAGAGCACGTCCTTCAGGGTCTGCTCCACCACCGGGTGCCGGCCCTGCACGATGCGCAGCTCCCGGGAGGCGTCCACCTCGGGCATGGTATAGTTGTTGCGGACGGCCACCTCGGCCAGGGAGCAGAACACGTCCAGCCGGGCCACCGCGTCGGCGCTGGCCTGGATCCGGTTCACCTGGGCGGCCACCCGGTCCCGCAGCTGGCAGAAGTAGTCGTACTCGATGTCGTTGATCCGCTCCCGGGCGGTGAGCAGGGTGTTCTCCAGCTCCTTGAGCTCCTGGGTGAAGTAACGCTCGTTGGAGACCAGGGTCTGCTTGCGGATATAGTCCTCCGGGATGGTCTCCAGCCCCGCGGAGCGGGGCACATCGATATAATAGCCGAAGACCTTGTTGAAGCCCACCTTGAGCTTTTTGATACCGGTGCGCTGGCGCTCCCGGGCCTCCAGGTCCGCCACCATCTGGGCCCCGTTATCCCGGACGCTGCGGAGCCGGTCCAGCTCCTCGGAGTAGCCCGGGCGGAGAATGCCGCCCTCCCGGATGGAAAAGGGGGGCTCGTCGCAGATGGCCCGGTCGATCTCAAAGCGCAGGTCCTCCAGGGCGTCCATGCCGCCGATCTCCCGCAGAGCGAGAGAGGAGAAGCCCTCCAGCAGCTCCTTGAGCCGGGGCAGCGCGGCGGCGCAGTTGGCCAGGGAGCGCAGATCCCGCCCGCCGGCCGTGCCGTATACCGCCCGGCCCGCCAGGCGGCGCATGTCGCCGATCTCCCGCAGAGCCAGCATCAGCTCGCCCCGCTTCACATGGTCCCGGTACAGGTCGTTCACCGCCGCCAGCCGGCGCTTGATGGCCACCGCCGACAGGAGCGGCCGCTCCACCCAGGAGCGGAGCAGCCGGCCGCCCATAGGCGTTTTGGTCTTGTCCAGCACCCAGAGCAGGGAGCCCCGCTTTTCCCCACTGCGCAGGGATTCGGTCAGCTCCAGGCTCCGGCGGGCGGCCCAGTCCAGCTCCATATAGCGGCCGCCGGAAAAGAGGTCCAGGTGGTTGATGTGGCTCAGGTCAAATTTCTGGGTCTCCTCTATGTAGGCCAGCAGGGCCCCGGCGGCGCAGACGGCGGAATTGCAGTCCCCCAGGCCGCCCTGGTCCAGGTCCTCAAAGCCAAACTGCCGGCAGAGGCGGACAGAGGCGGGGAGGAACTCAAACAGGTCCCGGCCCGGCTCCAGCATGGCGCCCAGCCGCTTGGCCAGAAACGCCCCGATAGCCTCCTCCTGGGCGGCCCCGGCGGACAAAACCGCCTCCCGGGGCGCGAAGCGGCCCAGCTCGTTGAGCAGATGGGACAGGGCGTCCGTCTCAAAATCCGCGCAGCAGAACTCGCCGGTGGACACGTCGCAGAAGGCGGCGCCGCCCCGGCCGTTGTTCAGGTACACGGCGCAGATATAGTTGCTGCGCCCCTCCTCCAGCATAGAGGTCTCAGTGACGGTGCCGGGGGTGATCACCCGGATCACGTCCCGCTTCACGATGCCCTTGGCCAGGGCCGGGTCCTCCATCTGTTCGCAGATGGCCACCTTGTAACCCTTGGCGATGAGCCGGGCGATGTAGGCCTCGGCGCTGTGATAGGGGATGCCGCACATGGGGGTGCGCTCCTCCGGGTCCTCCACGGTCCGGTCCCGGGTGGTCAGGGCCAGGTCCAGCTCCCGGGAGGCCAGCTTGGCGTCCTCGTCGAACATCTCATAAAAATCGCCCAGGCGGAAAAACAGGAGGCAGTCCGCATACTGCGCCTTGATCTCGTTGTACTGCCGCTTCATGGGGGTCAGTTCAGCCATTTCTTTCTCTCCGTTTCCTTACAGCGCCTCGCCGTACAGCGCCCAGGTGTTGCCGCCGGTTATCTTCACGCGGACAAACTGCCCGATCAGAGCGGGCTCGCCCTGCAGATGCACCAGCCGCCCGCCGTTGGTGCGGCTGGACAGGTTATAGGGCGTCCGGCCGGTCTCCCCGTCCACCAGGACCCGGAGGGTCCGGCCCTCGTATTCCCGGTGCTTCTCGGCGGAGATCCGGTTGGAGACCTCCGTCAGCCGGTCAAAATGCCGCTGTTTGTCGGCCCGGGTGTAGGGATCAGGCATGGAAGCGGCGGGGGTGCCCACCCGCTTGGAATAAATAAAGGTAAACATGGCGTCGTAACGCACGGCCTCGCAGAGGCGGATGGTGTCCTCAAACTCCTCCTCCGTCTCGCCGGGAAAGCCTACGATGATATCGGTGGTGAGCACCAGGTCCGGCATGTACCGGCGGGCCAGGGCCACCTTTTCCAGATACTGGGCAGCGGTGTAGTTCCGGTTCATGACCTTTAAGATCCGGTCGTTCCCCGCCTGGACCGGCAGGTGCAGCTGGTGGGCGCACTTTTCGCAGGCGGCCATGGTCTGAAACAGCTCCTCGGTGGCGTCCTTGGGGTGGCTGGTCATGAAGCGGATGAGAAAATCCCCGGGGATGTCATTGATGCGCCGGATCAGCTGGGCAAAATTCACGCCGCAGTCCAAATCCTTCCCGTAGGAGTTCACGTTCTGGCCCAGCAGGGTGATGTCCTTATAACCCGCGGCCACAAGGGCCTCCGCCTCCCGCACCACGTCCTCCGGGCGGCGGGAGCGCTCCCGGCCCCGGACATAGGGCACCACGCAGTAGCTGCAGAAGTTGTTGCAGCCGTACATGATGGAGAGCCAGGCCTTTACCTTCCCGTCCCGCACGGAGGGCAGCCCCTCCGCCAGGACCCCGTCGCTCTGTTCCGTGGCAAAGACCCGCTTGTGCCCGGTGAGGACCCGTAGCAGCAGCTCCGGGAAGCGCCAGAGCTCGTGGGGGCCGAAGACCAAGTCCACCACCGGGTAGGAGGCCTTGACCTTCTGCGCCATGTGGGGCTGCTGCACCATGCAGCCGCAGAGGGCGATGATCTGGCTGGGCTTGGCCTTCTTGGTGTGGTTCAGGGCGCCCACGTTGCCCAGGACCCGCATCTCCGCATGCTCCCGGACGGCGCAGGTGTTCACCACGATGATATCCGCCGCAAACTCGTCCTCCGTAAAGGCGCAGCCCATCTCCGCCAGAAAACCCCGCAGCTTCTCGCTGTCCGCCTCGTTCTGCTGGCAGCCGTAGGTGTCCACCAGGGCCAGGGGACGCTCCGTCCGCTCCCGGAGCAGGGCGGCCGCCTCCAGGCAGAGCTCCTCCTGCCGGCGGACCTGGGCGGGGTCGATCAGTTTCTTTTCAATCTTCATGCTTCCGTTCCTTTTGGAAAAACGATTTCTCTTAACGAAAAGGAATTTCGCTAAAAAACGATTTCTCTTAATATTAACACAATTTGTGTGGAAGTTTCAACAGAAATCCTGTATAATGAACTCCGCAGAGCCGGAGAAGCGCCGGCTATTTCCAGCGAGAGAGCAGAGGGGAACGTCTATGTCCGTTATCAATATCCTGGCTCCCCACGTGGCGGATATGATCGCCGCCGGAGAGGTGGTGGAGCGGCCCGCCTCGGTGATCAAGGAGCTGATGGAAAACGCCTTTGACGCGGGGGCGGCAAACGTCACCGTGGAGATCCGGGGCGGCGGCGCCACCTATATCCGCGTCACCGACGACGGCTGCGGCATGGCCCCGGAAGACGCGGGGGTGGCCTTCCTGCGCCACGCCACCTCCAAGCTCAAAGATGAGCGGGGCCTGGAGGCCATCGGCACCATGGGCTTTCGGGGCGAGGCGCTGGCCGCCATCTCCGCCGTGTCCCACGTGGAGCTGCGGACCCGCCTGAAGGGCAGCGGCGAGGGCACCCTGGTGACTCTGAGCGCCGGGGACATCGGGGAGATGGGCCCGGCGGGCTGCCCGGAGGGCAGCACCCTGACGGTGCGGGATCTGTTTTTCAACACCCCCGCCCGGCTGAAATTTCTGAAATCCGACCGGGCCGAGGCCGCCGCCTGCGTCCAGACCGGGCTGCGCTCCGCCCTGGGGCGGCCGGAGATCTCCGTCCGCTTCATCCGGGACGGGAAGGAGGAGTTTTTCTCCCCCGGGGACGGCCGGCAGGACTCCTGCGTTTACACCCTCCTGGGCCGGGAGCAGGCCGCGTCGCTGCTCTCCTGCCACAGCGAGGACGAGGGGATGAAGCTCTCCGGCTTCGTGTCCTCCCCTGCCGCTGGGCGGGGGAACCGGTCCGCCCAGTATTTCTTCTGCAACGGCCGGCCGATCAAATCCACCCTGCTCCAGGCGGCCCTGGAGCAGGCCTATAAAAACACGCTGCTGACGGGCCGCTACCCCGCCTGTGTGCTGTATCTGGAGCTGAGCCCGGGCAGCGTGGACGTGAATGTGCACCCGGCAAAGACGGAGGTCAAGTTCTCCCAGGAGCGGCGGGTGTTTGACCTGGTCTACCAGGCGGCGAAATACGCCCTGGAGACGGAGGGCTCCCCCGCCCCGGCGGCAAAACCCGGCCCGGTCCGCCAGGCGGTGCAGCCGAAGGCGGATTTTTACCGGAGCATGAGCGCCCGGGACTTCCGGCAGAACGGGTACGCGGTGCCCGCCGGCGGCCGGGCCGGAACGGCCCCCGCCCCGGCCCGGCAGAGCGGCTTTGCCCTGAAGAGTCCGGAGGTGTCTTATCAGACCCGGCTGGAGCTGCCAAAGAGCCCCGTTTCGCCCGCTTTCGCGCCGAAACGACCGGCTTCGACAGCCCCGGCCCCGGCGGCGGCAGAGAAAATTGTTGAAAAGCCTGTTCAAAATGTTGAAAGTCCGCCCCCTCCCGACCACAAGATCGTGGGGGAGGCGATGAAAACCTACATTCTCGTCGAGCGGGGCGAGGAGCTGATTTTGATCGACAAGCACGCCGCCCATGAGCGCATGATTTTCGACCGGCTCAAGAGCCAGAAGCGGGAGATCGCCTCCCAGACCCTGCTGAGCCCGGTGACTCTGCGCCTGGACCCGGCGGACGGAGCGGCGCTGGAGGCCAACGGGGAAGCGCTGGCGGAGCTGGGCTTTGAGATTGAGCCCTTTGGCGAGCGGGAATACATTGTCCGGGCGGTGCCCGGAGAGCTGGACCCGGGGGAGGCGGCCGCCGCCGTGGAGGAGATCTGTGAAAAGCTCCGCCGGGGCGCGGCCCCGGACGCCGGGAGCGCCCGGGACGAGATCCTCCACACCGTGGCCTGCAAGGCGGCCATCAAGGCCGGCTGGGACACCCAGGGGCCGGAGCTGGAACGGCTGGTGGAGGAGGTGCTCTCCGGCCGGGTGAAATACTGCCCCCACGGCCGGCCCGTGTCGGTGGTCTGGACCCGGAAGGAGCTGGACCGGCAGTTCAAACGGATCGTGTGACGAAAACGGACGGAGCGGAGAGGGATTCCATGGCGGAAAAAGTCATTGTGATCGCCGGGCCCACGGCCACGGGGAAGACCCGGCTGGGGATTGAGCTGGCCCTGCGCCTGGGCGGGGAGATCGTCTCCGCCGACTCCATGCAGGTCTACCGGGGCATGGACATCGGCACTGCCAAGGCCACGGCGGAGGAGCGCGCCCTGGTCCCCCACCATATGCTGGACGTGGCCGAGCCCTGGGAGGACTACTCCGCGGCCCGCTATGTGCGGGAGGCCGGCGCCTGCTGCCGGGACATTCTGGACCGGGGGAAGCTCCCCCTTCTGGTGGGCGGGACCGGGCTCTACCTGGACTCGCTGCTCACCGGGCGGAGCTTTGCCCCCCGGCAGGAGGACGCCGCCCTGCGGGAGCGGCTCTCGGCGGAGTACGAGGCCCTGGGCGGCCAGGCGATGCTGGACCGGCTCCGCCAGACGGACCCGGAGCGGGCGGCC
Organism: uncultured Oscillospiraceae bacterium; assembly: GCA_947626315.1. GTDB lineage: Bacteria > Bacillota > Clostridia > Oscillospirales > Oscillospiraceae > Limivicinus. The sequence continues at coordinate 11,018 of CANQRQ010000029.1, forward strand.
CGGCTCCACCCGGCGGACAAGCGCCGGATCGTCCGGGCGCTGGAGATCTATCAGCTCACCGGCGTCACCGCCACCGAGCATGACCGGCAGACCCGCCTGGCCCCGCCCCGGTATGAGGCGCTGCGCCTGGTGCTGAACTTTGCCGACCGGGCGGCGCTTTACCGGCGGATCGACAGCCGGGTGGACGCCATGGAGGCCGCCGGGCTCTTTGAGGAGGTGGCGGGGCTGCTGGAGGGGGGGCTCTCCCCGGACAGCACCGCCATGCAGGCCATCGGCTATAAGGAGGCCGTTCTGGCCCTGGAGGGACAGATCAGCCGGGAGGAGGCCCTGGCCCTGATCAAGCAGAACAGCCGCCGCTACGCCAAGCGGCAGCTGACCTGGTTCAGACGCTGGGAGGACGCCCTGCGGATCGACTGGCCGGAGGAGCCGGATTTCCCTGCTGCGCTGGAGCGGATCGGCCGGGAGCTGGAGCGCCGGGCCGGCGAGCGAATTATGACGGAATAGAGAAAGCGTTTTGCGAGAAACTGCCGACTGCTTTCGACAGGTTTTTCTCCCCGCCGCGTACTATCATAAAGTACCGGCTTTCAGGCCGCGGCCTGGGGCGGATACTATGATAAAGCGGCGGGAGAGAAGCCGCTTTAAAGAAAAAGGAGTTGCAGAAAAATGCAGAAAGCGCAGAATCTCCAGGATCTCTTTCTCAATCAGGTACGGCGGGAACGGCTGAGCGTCACCATGTTTCTGATGAACGGCTTCCAGATGCACGGCATCGTCAAGGGCTTTGACGGCTTCACCGTGGTGCTGGACAGCGAGGGGAAGCAGCAGCTGATCTACAAGCACGCGATTTCCACCATTGTGCCCGCGAGGCCCCTGAACCTTGACGGGGATACATAAGGCTGCCGGCGAATCCCGCTTCGTGCGCTGTGTGGCGGCGGCGCTGTTCCTGGCGGTCTGCGCCTATACGGGGGCGGGCCTGCTGGGGGATCTGAGCCCCCGGACCAGGACGGCGGTGGTCCGCCGGGCCTCCGCCCTGGACTGCGTGGAGCTGGAGGGCCTGGCCGTGCGGCGGGAGCGGCCGCTCCGCTCCCCCGGCGTCCCGCCCTCCGCGGCGGACGGGCAGCGGCTCAGCGCCGCCGCGGCCGCCGCTCTGGCGGGGGAAGCGGCGGGCCCGGCGGTCTTTTTCGCGGACGCGGACGGCCTGGAGGACCTGACGCCGGAGCTGCTGGAGGACCTGAGCCCCGCCGGGCTGCAGGCGCTGCTGGCGCGGGAACCGGAGCGGACCGGCGCCGGGCGGCTGGTGACGGACTACGCCTGGTACTACGCCGCCCTGGCCCCGGAGGAGACGGCGGCGGACCGGGGGCCCTGCACCCTCTGCTTTGAGGGCCTGGAGGAGCGGGTGCCGGCCCGGCTGATCGCCCTCAGCCGGGCGGAGGAGGGGCGGCGGGTGCTGCTCTTCCGGCTGACCCAGGGAGGCCGGGACTATCTGAGCCTGCGCCGGACCGGGGCCAGGCTGATCCTGGCGGAGTACAGCGGGCTGGAGCTGCCGGAGGAGGCCGTCCTCACCGACGGGGACGGGAGCGACTACGTCTATACCCTCTCTGCCGGCGGGACGGAAAAGAAGCCGGTGGAGATTTTATACAGAACAGAGGGCCGGTGTATCGCCGCCGCCTCCCGGCGTGAAGACGCCCTACGGGAGGGGAGCCGGGTGCTGCTGCCGGGCTGACGCGCCCCGGAGAGGGGCGGAGATTTTCCGAGAAAAACAGGACGGGAAAGAGAGGACAGAGAGATGAGCATTGCGGAAAATGTGAAGCTGGTGCGGGAAAAGATCGCCGCCGCAGCCCTGGCCGCCGGGCGGAGGCCGGAGGAGATTCTCCTGGTGGCCGCCACCAAGACCAACGACGCGGACCGGGTCCGCCAGGCCGTCGCCGCAGGGGTGGATATCTGCGGGGAAAACCGGGTCCAGGAGATGCTGGAAAAGCAGGCCCAGGGGGCCTATGAGGGGGTCCCGCTGCATTTTATCGGCCATCTGCAGAAAAATAAGGTCAAACAGGTGGTGGGGCTGGCGGAGCTGATCCACGGGGTGGACAGCCTGGCCCTGATGCAGGCGCTCCAGCGCGCCGCAGAGAACAAGGGGCTGTGCCAGGACATCCTGCTGGAGATCAACATCGGCGCCGAGCCCTCCAAATCCGGTTTCGCGCCGGAGGAGCTGCCCGGAATTCTGGAAGCGGCGGGAGAATTTTCCAATCTTCGGGTGCGTGGATTGATGGCGATCCCCCCCGTTTGCCGGGCCCCGGAAGAAAATCGACCATATTTTGCGGAAATGGAAAAGCTTTTTATTGACAATGGAGAAAAAAAATACGATAATGTACACATGGATTTTCTGTCCATGGGCATGTCCGGCGATTATGAAGAGGCGATAGCCTTCGGCGCCAACATGGTCCGCGTAGGCACGGCGATCTTTGGGCCGCGGTCCTACCAATAAGCCGCGGCCGGCGGGTCCGGCCCCGGCGGTGAACACTGGAGGCTAAACCATGGGTTTCATGGATGAACTGCGGAAGCTTACGCAGCCGTATGACGATGAGGACGATTTTTTTGAGGGCTCGGACAGCAGCTTGAGACAACCGGCACAGCCCAGTCAGGCTCAGATCCAGTTTGAGCAGACCTTCGGCGAGGAACCCGCCTCCGCGCCGGAGCCGGCGGAGCGCAAGAGCCCGCAGAAGCTCAAGGGGCTGGGCGAGGGCGGCCTGTTCGGCAGCCTGAGCGCCAAGAGGGCGGCCAAGCCCAAGGCGCAGCGGGAACGGGTGGTCAACTTCGGCGGCAGCGAGCAGCAGGTGATCCTCTTCAACCCCAAATCCTTTGACGAGGCGGGGGAGCTGGTCAGCCACCTGACCCAGGGCCGCTCCGTGGTCATGACCCTGGAGGGCCTGCCCACCGATATGGCCCGCCGCCTGCTGGACTTTTTGTCCGGCATAACCTACGCCATGCAGGGAAAAATAACCCCTGTATCGGCCAAAACTTACTTTGTCACTCCCCAGAATGTAGATATATTGGGTACCCAAAGCGAACAGCCCGAGAGTGACGGGCAGTACTTCTAAAAAAGAGACAGAAACAATCTTTGAAAGGTGGATAAACATATGATTACCGCTCAGGATATCCGGGAAAAGACTTTCGAGAGAACCAAGTTCAACGGCTATGACATGGCCGCGGTGGACGATTTTCTGGAGGAGCTGGCGGACGACGTGACCGCCGCCCAGAAGGAGAACGCCGTTCTCAAAAGCAAGATGAAGGTCCTGGTGGACAAGATCGAGGAGTACCGCGCCAATGAGGAGGCGCTGAACCTGGCGATCATGTCCGCCCAGAAGTTGGCTGTGCAGATTGAGTCCGAAGCCCGTCAGAGGGCCAACGCCATGCTGGCCGACGCGGAGCGGCAGGTCAAGGCCCGCGTGGGCTCCATCGAGGAGGAGACCGCTCTGCAGGAGCGCCGCCTGGCCGACGCCAAGGCGCTGACCTCCAAGTTCTTTGAGAACATCCGCAGTCTCTGCAACACCCAGCTGAAGAACATTGACGCTATCAGCAGCGGGCTTATCCCCCAGGCGCCGGCCGAGGCGGCCGCCCCCTCCGTGGACGAGACGGTGCGCAGCATCGAGAGCTCCGTGGCCAAGGCCCAGCCGGAGCCCCAGGTGAAGATCGACCTGGGCCCGGTGAAGGAAGCGCCCGCCGCGCCCGCCCGCAGCTTTGACAATACCCAGCCCTTCTCCTTCTGAGAGAAGCGGCTTTTGACGCACCGCGAAAGGCGGCGGCTCTGTCGCCGCGCGCCCCGGCGGTTCCGGTCCGTGTGACGGCGCACACGGCGCGCTGCTTCCGGAAAGAGCAGGCATGATCTGAGGTTTAAACGGGGCGGTGCTTCAGGGCAAGCCCCGTTTAGAACTTTTTCCACCAAAAAATTGACAAACCGGCAAATTAGCGTTATATTTGTTAATCAAGCAAAAGACCATTAATCTTCTATTAGGAGCCGACTATGTCACAGGATTTTAACGCCACCCTGAATCTGCCGAAAACCGATTTCCCCATGCGGGCGGGCCTGCCCAAGCGGGAGCCTGAGATGCTGAAAAGCTGGCAGGCGCAGGACCTCTATAACGAGCTTTTGAAGAAGAACGAGGGAAAGCCTCGCTTCAACCTTCATGACGGGCCTCCCTTCTCCAACGGGGATATCCATATGGGCACCGCCATGAACAAGTGCATCAAGGACTTTATTACCCGGTCCAAGGCCATGCGGGGCTACTACACCCCCTACATCCCCGGCTGGGACAACCACGGTATGCCCATTGAGAGCGCCATCATCAAGCAGAACAAGCTCAACCGCAAGACCATGTCCGTGGCGGACTTCCGCAGCGCCTGCCGGGACTTTGCCATGAAATACGTCCACCGGCAGATGGACAGCTTTAAGCGCCTGGGCGTGGTGGGGGACTGGGAGCATCCCTACCTGACTATGAACAAGGGCTTTGAGGCGGACGAGGTGCGGATCTTCGGCCGGATGTACAAGAACGGCCATATCTATAAGGGCCTGAAGCCTGTGTACTGGTGCGCCAAGGACGAGACGGCCCTGGCCGAGGCGGAGATCGAGTATCAGGACGATCCCTGCACCACGGTCTATGTGAAATTCCCCATGGAGGACGACCTGGGCAAGCTGTCCCATCTGGACAAGGCGAAGCTCAGCTTCGTCATCTGGACCACCACCATCTGGACCCTGCCCGGCAACCTGGCCATCGCCCTGCACCCGGACGAGAGCTACGCCATCGTGAAGGCCCCCAACGGGGAGAGCTATATCATGGCCGAGGCCCTGACGGACAAGGTCATGGGCATCGGCGGCTTTGACAGCTACGAGATCCTGGAGTGCCATCCGGGCAGCTTCTTTGAGAACATGCTGGCCAGGCACCCCTTCCTGGACAAGACCTCCCGCCTGCTCCTGGCCGACTATGTGACCATGGACTCCGGCACCGGCTGCGTCCACACGGCCCCCGGCTTCGGCGCGGACGACTATGTGACCTGCATGCGCTACGGCATGGACATGGTGGTGCCCGTGGACGACCAGGGCCGCCACACCGACTATGCCGGCAAGTACGCCGGGCTGGGCACAGAGGAGTCCAACCCTATCATTCTGGCGGACATGAAAGAGAGCGGTGCGCTCTTCGCCTCCGAAGACATCGTCCACAGCTACCCCCACTGCTGGCGCTGCAAGAGCCCCATCATCTTCCGGGCCACGCCTCAGTGGTTCTGCTCGGTGGATTCCTTTAAAAACGAAGCGATCCAGGCCTGCGAGAATGTGCGCTGGCTGCCCGCCTGGGGCAAGGAGCGCATGGGCGCCATGATCCGGGAGCGGAGCGACTGGTGCATCTCCCGTCAGCGCCGCTGGGGTCTGCCCATCCCCGTGTTCTACTGCGAGGACTGCGGCAAGCCCGTCTGCACCGACGAGAGCATCGACAGCGTGGCCGCCATCTTCGGCGAGAAGGGGAGCAACGCCTGGTTCGAGATGGAGGCGGAAGAGCTGCTGCCCCAGGGCTTCAAGTGCCCCCACTGCGGCGGTGCCCGCTTCACCAAGGAGACGGACACCCTGGACGGCTGGTTTGACTCCGGCTCCACCCACTATGCCGCCATGCTCCGGGACCAGGGCTTCTGGCCGGCGGACATGTACATGGAGGGCGGCGACCAGTACAGAGGCTGGTTCCAGTCCTCCCTGCTGGTGGCCGTGGGCGCCCTGGGCCAGGGCGCGCCCTATAAAGAATGCCTGACCCACGGCTGGACCGTGGACGGCGAGGGCAAAGCCATGCACAAGTCCCTGGGCAACGGCATCGATCCCCAGGAGCTGATCGAGGAGTTCGGCGCGGACATCGTCCGGCTCTGGGCCGGCAGCGCGGACTACCATGTGGACGTGCGCTGCTCCCGGGAGATCTTCAAGCAGCTCAGCCAGAACTATCTGAAGTTCCGCAACACCGCCCGGTACTGCCTGGGCAACCTGACCGGCTTTGACGCCGACGCCCTGGTGGCGCCGGAGGACATGCTGGAGCTGGACCGCTGGGCCGTCACCAAGCTCAACCAGCTGATCGAGAAGGTGGAGGAGGCCTACCAGGGCTACGAGTTCCATGTGGTCTCCCACGAGCTGAACGATTTCTGCGTGGTGGAGCTGTCCAGCTTCTATCTGGACATTATCAAGGACCGGCTCTACTGCGAGGAGAAGGACGGCCTGGCGCGCCGCAGCGCCCAGACGGCTCTGTACCTGATTCTGGACAGCATGACCAGGATGTTCGCCCCCATTCTGGCCTTCACCTGCGACGAGATCTGGCAGGCCATGCCCCACCGGGCCGGGGACGACACCCGCAACGTGCTTTTGAACCAGATGAACAAGCCCTTCACCGCCTATGCCCTCAGCCCGGAGCAGCTGGCCGGCTGGGACAAGCTGATCTCTCTGCGCAACGACGTCAACGGCGTTCTGGAGCAGGCCCGCGCCTCCAAGCGCATCGGCAAGTCTCTGGAGGCCGCCGTGAGCCTGAAGGCGGAGGACGAGGCCGCCCGGGAGCTGCTGGGCAGCGTCTCCCACATGAATCTGGCGGAGCTCTTCATCGTCTCCAAGTGCCTGGTGGAGGAGGACGGGGCCCCGGCCCCCGGCGCCGTCACCGGCCAGGGCAGCGGGAATCCGGGTCTCCGGATCTCCGTGACCGAAGCGCCCGGCGAGAAGTGCCCCCGCTGCTGGATGCACTCGGAGCAGCCCCAGGCCGGAACCGGCCTCTGCCCCCGCTGCGCCAGGGTTGTCGAGAAGCTTTAAGCCCCGGGCCCCGGCGCTGCCGGAGCGGAAACGGAGCGGACTATAAGCGCGCCGCGCAGACTCTCCCGCGGCAGATAGGAGAAAGATATGCTGTATGCGATCGTTTCTATGCTGGTCATTATCGCCGACCAGTGGATGAAGTACTGGGTGAGCTCCAACTTCTCCAGGACTTCTCCCGGTGAACCCCTGATTTCCGGCATTCTCAGCCTTGTGAATGTCCAGAACGACGGCGCCGCCTTTGGCTTTTTAAGCGGCGGCGGAGCCAGGATCTACTTTATTATCCTGACGGGCGTGTTCACCGTGGCGGTGATCCTGGCGCTGGCGACGAACTTCATTTCCGGCCGTCTGGGCCGCTGGAGCATCGTGCTGATGACGGCGGGCGGCCTCTCCAACTGCATCGACCGGGTGATCAACGGCTACGTGCAGGACATGTTCAAGATCGAGCTTTTCAATTTCCCGGTGTTCAATCTGGCGGATGTCTTTATCACCGTTTTCTGCCTGCTGTTTGTGCTGGCCATCATCTTCGGAAAACGGGATACCGGCTACGACGATGAGTTTGCCGAGGAGGACGACGAGGAGGAGGACCGGCCGCGCCGGGAGAAGAAGGTAAAGGAACCCAAGGAGCCCAAGCCCAAAAAGAGCGGGCGCAAGGGCCGGAAGGCCAAGTACGAGGACGAGTACGAGCAGTACAAGGCCAACCGGGCCGCCCGGCAGCAGGCGGAGCCTCAGCCCCAGCCTCAGCCTCAGCGCGCCCCGGCCTATGACGCCTCCGACCCCTTTGCCGAGTGGGAGAAGGCCAACGCCAAAGCTGGCAATCAGACCGGGCCCTATGCCGCCCCCGCCCAGAGGGAGCAGGCCCAGCAGCAGCCTGCCCGACCGGCGCGGCAGTCCGCACCTCAGCAGGCCCGTCCGGTACGGCAGGCCCCGCCGGCGCAGCAGCCTGCCCGACCGGCGCCCCAGCCTGCGCCCCAGGCCGCGCCCAAGAAGAGCAGCGACACGGAATTCGATCTGGACGATATTTTGGCCGAATTCAAGTGAGGCGGGCTTCGCGCCCCCAGGCGCGGAGGACAGAACATGGACGAAGAGATCCTTATATTTACAGTCAAGGAGAGCGGCGAGCGGATCGACGCTCTCCTTGCCCGCGAAAGGCCGGAGCTGACCCGCAGCGCCGCCCAGCGCCTGCTGGTCCGGGGCCTGGTCCTGGTGAACGGGGCGGCGGTCAAAAAGAACTATGTCTGCTCCGCCGGGGACCGGGTCTGGCTCGCGCTGCCCCGGGCGGAGGAGGCGGAGCTGACGCCCCAGGACCTCCCGCTGGACCTGGCCTATGAGGACGGGGACCTGCTGGTGGTGAACAAGGCCCGGGGCATGGTGGTGCACCCGGCGCCGGGCCACCCGGACGGGACCCTTGTCAACGCCCTGCTGTACCACTGCGGGGCCAGTCTCTCCGGCATCGGCGGGGAGAAGCGGCCCGGCATCGTCCACCGCATCGACAAAGACACCTCCGGCCTGCTGATCGTGGCCAAGAACGACTTTGCCCACCAGCGCCTGTCCGCCCAGCTGGCGGACCGGAGCCTGTCCCGCCGGTATGAGGCGGTGGTCCGGGGCCGGATGGGCCCGGACAGCGGCACCGTCGACCGGCCTATCGGCCGCCACCCCACGGACCGCAAGCGCATGGCGGCGGACGTCCGGGACGGCCGGGAGGCGGTGACCCACTGGCAGGTCCTGGCCCGCTACCAGGGCTATACCCATATCGCCTGCCGCCTGGAGACCGGACGCACCCACCAGATCCGGGTGCACATGGCCGCGATAGGCCACCCGCTGCTGGGGGATTACACCTACGGCGCCCCCTCGCCGGAGAAGGGACTGGAGGGCCAGTGCCTCCACGCCCGGTATCTGAAATTTATCCACCCCCGGACCGGGGAGCGGATGGAGCTGGAGGCCCCCCTGCCGGCCTATTTCCGGGACGTGCTGGCGCGGCTGGGGCCGGAGATCGGATAAGGAGAAGAACCTATGAAGACGGGAAAACTCATCGGTATTCTGGTGGCAGCGGCGCTGGTCATCGCCCTGGTGGTCCTGGTGGTGAAGCTGGCGGCGGGGCTGCTGGGCCTGGTCGGCGGGCTGATCAACGCGGTGCTGGGCGTCGCGGTGATCGCGGCGCTGCTGCTGATCGTGTTGTGGATGTTCCGCTACGCGGCCAAAAACAGAAAGTAAAGGCAAAAGCACCGGCGCGAGCCGGTGCTTTTGCCTTTACTTTTTCCTCTTCCTCCGGAGCAGCAGCCAGAGGACGAGGGCCGCGGCCAGGAGCAGCAGCCCGGCCAGCGGCAGGCCGCCGGCCGGCCCGGACACAAAGACGGCGGTGGGCCCGTCGGCCCCGCCGATGATCCCCAGAGACAGCGCGGTCATTTCCGCTGCCCTCCATCCCGGCGGGGCAGTTTGTGCTTCTTCCCGTCGGGGGTCACCACATAGGTATTCTCCAAAACCGCCCGGGCCCCCGCCCGCCACTCGGCCAGGTACTCCTGCCGCAGGGCGGCCTGCTCGGCGGCCTCGGCCTCTGTCAGAACCCGCTGCTTTTTCAGCCGGGCCAACTCGTTGATCCGGTCCAGTTTGCTCTGTTCCATCTTCTCACCCCAAAGTCCCCAGTTCGTCCAGGGTCAGCTCAAAAGCGGGGATAAAGTGCTCCATAAAATACCCCACCTCCGGCAGCGGGCTGGCCTCCAACCATTGCCGGGTCTGCTTTTCCGCGGAGAGGAACTCGTCGTTCCCGGCCCGCCGCTCCTCGATACACTTGATGTAGGCGGAGAGCTTGTCCGCCGCCTTCACCAGCTCGTGGAGCCGCTCCTGGGTCTCCCCGGCCAGCAGGGGGCCGAAGGCGGGGCGCAGCGCCTCCGGCAGGGTGTCCAGCAGCCGCTCACAGGCCTGCCGCTCCACCTGCCGGTAGGCCTGCCGGATCTCCGGGTTATAGTATTTGATGGGCGTGGGCAGGTCCCCGGTGAGGATTTCGGAGCAGTCGTGATACAGCGCCACGGCGGCGCACTCGTTGGGGTCGCAGGGCTGGCCGAACACATCCCGGCGGATGACGCCCAGGGCGTGGGCGATCACGGCGGTGCTGTGGCTGTGCTCCTGGACGTTCTCGGGCATGGCGTTTCGCATCAGGCTCCAGCGGCTGATGTACCGCATGCGGGATATGTAGGCAAAAAAGTTGTCGCTCATGGACTTATCCTTTCAGGTCAGTTTTCTGTATTGTACCACACAAAGCGAGGCTTTTCCATAGAATCCATAGAAATAATCAGACTGTAGACAAATAGAAGAACCATGTATAAACATGCAGGGGGAGAGGGCAGAGAGGGGGCGGGAGCCCCCTTTCAGCGTTCAATCTACACTTATCCAAGAGCATTTTTGAATGCTCTTGGATAAGCTGTCAAGTTGAAGACAAAATGTCTTCAACTTGACAGTTGCTTTTTCCTCCCGGCGGTGTTAAAATCTCATTTTGTGTGAAAACTGATTTCGGGAGCTGAGAGAATGGACAAGCTGAGAAATGTGGCGATCATCGCCCACGTGGACCACGGCAAGACCACCCTGGTGGACGAGATGCTGCGCCAGTCCGGCGTATACCGGGAGAACCAGGAGGTAGTGGAGCGGGTGATGGACTCCAACGACCTGGAGCGGGAGCGGGGCATCACCATCATGGCCAAGAACACCGCCGTCTGGTACGGGGACACGAAGATCAACATTGTGGACACCCCAGGCCACGCGGACTTTGGCGGCGAGGTGGAGCGGATCTTAAAGATGGTCAACGGCGTCCTCCTGCTGGTGGACGCGGCGGAGGGCCCCATGCCCCAGACCCGCTTTGTGCTGAGCCGGGCGCTGGAGCTGGGCCACCGGGTGATCGTGGTGGTCAACAAGATCGACCGGCCGGACCAGCGGGTCCACGAGGTGGTGGACGAGGTCCTGGAGCTGCTCATGGACCTGAACGCCACGGACGAGCAGCTGGACTCCCCCATGCTCTTCTGCTCCGGCCGCCAGGGCACCGCCAGCTACTCGCCGGACACCGTGGGCACGGACCTGAAGCCCCTGTTTGAGACGATCCTGGAGTACATCCCGGAGCCAGCCATGGACACGGAGGCCCCCTTCCAGATGCTGGTCAGCAGCATCGACTACAACGAGTACGTGGGCCGGATCGCCATCGGCCGCATCGAGCGGGGCGTTGTCCGGCAGAACCAGGAGATCGAGGTCTGCAACTATCACAGCCCGGACGCCCCCAGCCTGAAGGCCAAGGCCGTCTCCCTCTACCAGTTTGAGGGCCTGGACCGCCTGCCGGTGACCGAGGCCTCCGCCGGCAACATCATCGCCATGAGCGGCATCGGGGAGGTCACCATCGGGGACACCATCTGCGCCCGCGGCTGCGCGGAGCCGCTGCCCTTCGTGAAGATCAGCGCCCCCACCATGGCCATGACCTTCACCGTCAACGACAGTCCCTTTGCCGGCCGGGAGGGCAAGTATGTCACCTCCCGCCAGATCCGGGAGCGGCTGATCCGGGAGACGCTGAAAGACGTGTCCCTGAAGGTCAGCGACGTGCCCGACAGCACGGACAGCTTCAACGTGGCGGGCCGGGGAGAGATGAGCCTTTCCATCCTGATCGAGACCATGCGCCGGGAGGGCTACGAGTTCCAGGTGACCCCGCCCCGGGTGCTCTACCAGGAGATCGACGGCAGGCGCTGCGAGCCCGTGGAGCGGGTGGTGGTGGACGTGCCCCAGGACTATATGGGCTCCGTCATGGAGAAGCTGGGCGCCCGGAAGGGGGAGTTCGTGGAGATGACCCCAGTGGGCAGCCGCATGAAGCTGGAGTACCTGGTCCCCTCCCGGGGCCTCTTCGGCTACCGGAGCGAGTTCCTCACCGACACCAAGGGGGAGGGCATCCTGGCCTCCGTCTTTGACCGGTACGAGCCCTTTAAGGGGGAGATCGCCCGGCGCAGCACCGGCTCCCTGATCTCCTTCGAGACGGGGGAGGCCGTGGCCTACGGCATCTGGAACGCCCAGGAGCGGGGGGCCATGTTCATCAGCCCCGGCGCCAAGGTCTACGCGGGCATGGTGGTGGGCGTGTGCAACAAGCCCGGGGACGTGCCTGTGAACGTCTGCCGCACCAAGCACCTGACCAACACCCGGGCCGCCGGGTCCGACGAGGCCCTGCGCCTGGTGCCCCCGAAGCAGCTGAGCCTGGAGCAGTGCCTGGAGTTCCTGGCGGACGACGAGCTGCTGGAGGTCACGCCGAAGAACCTGCGCCTGCGCAAGAGCATCCTGGACCACAGCCAGCGGATGAAAGCCGTCATGCGCGGGAAATAAGAGAAAATCTTCTAAAAAGCTGCCATTTTTCAAATGGCGGCTTTTTAAATTTTATAGAAGAGCCCATGAAAAAGCCCGGCAGTAAAAACACCTGCCCGGCGAGCCGAAAGATTTTTCAAATTTTCTTCGCAAAATGATCATAATTTTTCCGGAAAGGCGGCAAAAAGCCTTGAAAAGCTGGACGATTTTCTCTATAATGATTATCGATAGCGAAAACAATCGAGAGTTCGATTGTTTTCGCTGCCAAACGACAAGTTTGGCAGCCAATGATGCAAAGAATCATTGGCGCGGTACTCATTATAATAGAGAATTGGAGCAGCGCGGGGAGCGCCCGGGCTGTTCCGCATAATCGTATAAAAATTTTTATGATTATATGAGCCGTTTTTCCTTTTCCTGCCGTCTTAGGTAGTAGAAGGAAAAAAAGGCGCGTTTATCGCGAGACGACAGCCTGCCGGGCCCCGGCCCGGCGGAAACAGAAAGGAGATCGACGCTTTGAAGACTTTGAAGCGAACTTTGGCCGGTTTTTTGGCGGTGCTGATGCTGATGAGCACCGTGAATTTGACCGCGTTTGCGGAGGCCGTCCGGCCGGAGGAGCCGGAGCTGAGCCAGGAGGCCGCCCCGGAGCAGCCCGCCCCCGCGGAAGAGAAGACGGCGGAACCGGAGACGGCGGAGGAGCCGGAGGCCCAGGCTGATGGGGAAGCCCTGCCCGCCGGGGATGAGACGGCGGAGCCCCCGGTCTATAAGGTCGTCTTCCGGCTGACCGTTACCGCCGCGGCGGAGGGGGAGGAAGCCCCCGAGAGCGCGGTGACGGAGTTTGCCCGGGAGTTGGCCGCCGGCGCGGCGGTGACGGAGCCTACGGCGGAGGAGCTGGCCATCCTGGCCCTGCCCGAGGGCAGCGTGCTGGACGGCTGGTATCTGGACCCGGGGTACAGTCAGCCTGCTGATTTTACGGCCCTGAAGGCGGAAAAGGACCTGGTGCTCTACGCCCGGGCCGCCGCTGCGGAGGAGGCCCCGGAGGAGCCCGCCCCGGAGGCGGCGCCCATTGCGGAGGACTATGGCATTATGCCGATTGCGCAGTCCGGCAACTTGGAATTAAACACATCTGTTTCTCCGAAAAAGGAGTTTTACGAGGTCGGGGACACGATTGAGGTCACCTTTGAGGTCAAAAACCACCGAAAGCTATTATCCATGGAGCAGATTTATCTGACGGTCAGCGGCTTAAACGGCGAGATGACAAAGGTAAGCTCTTCCAGAACCGATATAGGCTATGCAGACTTTAATTGGAAGATCTATAACGACAACGACGGAAACTGGCACGGTTGGTGCTTTGAATATGGGCTATTTGACTATGATGCTTCTGGTGTATTATCAGGTCTGCACAAAGGCGAAACCCTCTACTTCACCTTCAGCTACACATTCACAGAAGCGGACCGAGAGAAAGGTAATTTTACCATTACAACAAAGGCGGCGAATGGTAGGGGCGTTTCTACGGACAACGTATTGTCGAACATCAATGTCCAGGTCAAAAAGAAGCAGCTAAACGTTACCATCACCGGCGACAAGGAAGAGCTTACCTATGACGGCAACCCTTATGCCGTCAGCAACTACACCTATGTTGTGACCGGCACGGACGGCAAAGCGCTGGACAATGATCTCGTCACCGTCACTTATAATAAGGGCACGCCCAGTGTGAGCGGCACGGATGCCCGTACATATCAGATGGGCCTGCAGGAAGGCGACTTTGCTGTTACCTTAAAAAATAAGACTGACGAAAAAAAGTATGAAATCGGCACCGTCACGGTCGAGGACGGCCAGCTGATCATTGCCAAGCGGCCCATCACCGTCACGGTCAAGGCGGCGGACACGGTCCATGTGGGCGATGAAAGCCCGATCAAGGTTGAGCTGGAAGCCGTCGAGGGCCTGGTGGACGACCACAAAGCGATCCTGGAAGGCGCCACGGGCAATGTGAATACTTCCAAAGCCGCCTTAAACGAGGACATTACCGGTGTAACCGGCAAGCTGACCATTAAAGACGGCGAGAACGACGTCACGGACAACTATACCGTGACCTACACCGGTACCGCGGACGTCCTGCCGAAGAACCACACAATCACCTATAAGCTTGAAGAAGGTTCTCCGGCACCAAGTGAAAAGGTACTCCCCGAACAACAGACTGTTGCCTGGAACGAAGTGGTCGCCGTAGATACCGCTTACGGCACGACGGTCGAAACAGACCTGGACGACTACGGCAATCCCAAAGTCCGCTGGACCTTTGCCGGCTGGTATGTGAAAGGTAAGGAAGCTGACGGGACCGTCAAGACGGTAACGACCGGCGACAAGGATATCACCCTCACCGGCAGCTGGACATCAAAGGAGATTCCCGAAACCAAATACACTGGCAATGTCACAGTCGAGTACTACTATGACGGAGAACAGGGCGAGGCTCCTGAAGGCGCGCCTACGGAGCTGTCCGGCAAGTTTGGCGAGACGGTAAAGGTGGAGCTCAAAAATCCGGTCACGGTGAACGGCGTCAACTATATGCTGCAAGCCGGAGAGTACAGCATTCAGGTACCCAAAGACAACAGCGGCGTGATTCAGGTCCACTACCTCACAGACGCCAACAAGGACGGCACTGCGGACAAAAACCAGACCGTGGAGATCACCGTCACCGGCAAGGAAGTGACAAAGACCTATAACGGCGACACGCAGACGGCCTTGGAATACACGGTCACCATGAGCGTGGACGGCAGCGAGACGAAAACCTGGGAGAACGGGAAAGAGGCACTTGCCGCCCTGAAAGAGCTTGGCATTGAGCTGACCGTGGACGAAACTGCCAAGGCTTCCGGTAAGAATGCCGACACATATGATATGAATCTGACTGCCGATACCGTGAAGGCCATCGGCGAAAGCTTCAATGACGTACAGGTTATTTCCGAAGTAGGAACGCTGATTATCGAAAAGGCCGAGCTCACCGTCACAGCCGTGAATGCGGCGAAGACCTTCGGCGACCCCGATCCGGAGTTTAAATACACGGTAGAGGGCCTGAAGAACGGCGAAACCGAGGAAAACGTCTTTGGAGCCGGACAGATCTCTGTCGCCCGCAAGGGCAATGATGAAGCGCAAGGCACATACAACGATGTGCTTGTTCCCAGCAGCGAGGTAAATCCGACCAACTATACCGTCAAGTATGTACCCGGCGACTTCACCATCAACAAGAAAGGGTTTGATTCGGAGAATCCGAACGGCCTGACGGTGGAAGAGCTGAAAGACGTAACCTACAACGGCCAGAGCCAGGCGCAGAAGCCGGTCGTGAAGGACGGCGAAACGGAGCTCAAAGAGGGCACAGACTATGATCTGAGCTACAGCGAGAATACCAAGGACGTGGGCACAGTCACCGTAACGGTCAGCTTCAAGGGCAACTACAGCGGCACCGCGAAAGCTACATATGACATCACCCGCGCCACGCTCACCGTCACCACGGGCAACGCCAGCAAGACCTATGACGGCAAGCCGCTGACTAAAAAAGATGGGGCGACGATTACCGGCCTGGTGAACGGGGAGACCGCCACAGTTCTGGTCCTTGGTACAATCACAGGAGCGGGCGAGGTCAAGAACAAGGCTGAGATAATTTGGACGGCGGCCCAATCGAGTAACTACTCCATTCATAAAGAGCTGGGCACCCTGACCGTCAACCCCGCCCCGGTCACCGTCACGGCCAACAACGCGGAGAAGGTTTACGGCGACCCCGACCCGGAGAATTTCACCGCCACGGTTGACGGCCTGGTGAACAATGAGAGCGCAGACCTGATCAAGTACGAGCTGAGCCGCGCTGATGCCGAGAAGAATAACGTAGGCGAGTATGCCATCACGGCGACGGGAGACAAAGCGCAGGGCAACTATGAGGTGACCTTTGTTGACGGCACCCTGACCATCAAGCCCCAGAGCATTGACCCGGAAAACACGGCCGACTATCGGGATGTCACCGTCACCAATGAATGGAAATCTGTGACCTATACCGGCACGGAGCAAAAATGGATTCCGGAGCTGTCCGGTAAAGACAAACTGAACTCCGACACGGACTACACCGTTGAGTATAGCACGGAGAACTTTACCGACGTCGGCGAGATCACCGTCACCATCAAAGGCACGGGCAACTACAAGGACAGCGTTTCCTATACGTATACCATCGAACCGCAAAAGATCGAAAACCTGGACGATCCGGCCAGCCCGGTGAAGGTGGGAGACCTTGGCAACGTGACCTACAACGGCGGGGAGCAGAAGCAGAAGCCGGCTGTGACCGACGGCGAAACGGTGCTCAACGAGGGCACAGACTATGAGCTGAGCTTCAGCGGCGACACCACCAACGTGGGCGAAGTCACCGTAACGGTCACCCTGACCGGCAACTACAGCGGCAAAACGACCCGGACCTACAAGATCACGCCGTATACGATCAGAATTGGCGGCGTTTTCGAAAGGGTGTACAACGGAGAAAAACAGACGATCGATACTCCGAATTATCTGACCTTCTCGGATTGGCAGATGCAAGATGACCTGAGCAGCCGTGGGCATGAGCTCGTAGCCTCCATCTCCGGCACAGACGTGGGTGAATACGGCATGGATGAGCTCGTCTGGTCTGTGACAGCAACAGACGGAGAAGGCAATACAATTGATGACGTCACGAAAAACTACCAGGTAGAGGCGGCCGCGGCCGGCGGGGAGAGCGAAATCGCCACCGTCGCCCTCCTGGAGGACGGGACTGTCGAAGGCCCCCTGCTGATCATCACCCCGCGGCCTGTGACCCTGACCAGCGAGAACCTGACAAAGGAATATGACGGCACCCCGCTGACCGGCGACGAGACCACCGAGGTGACGGATAAAACCGTTATCGAGGACGGGGAGGAGGAGTACGGCTTTGTCGAGGGACAGGGCGCCACTTACACCTTTACCGGCAGCCGGACCCTGCCCGGAACAGGGAAGGGTGAAAACACCTTCACCTATGCGCTGAACGAAGGAACGAAGGCTGAGAACTACGAAATTAAGCAAGTCTATGGCGATCTGACCGTTACAGACCGCACTACCCCGTTCCAGATCACCATGCAGCCCAACGGCGGCGCCGCCACCTATGACGGCGGCCCCCATACCGCGGGCGGCTTCACGGAGACCGAATTCACCGTCAACGGCGTACCCTTTACCGTTGAGGGCGTGACCACCTCCGTCACGGCGACGGACGCGGGCACGTATCCCGTGGAAGTTGCCGGCACGCCTGTAGTGAAGGATGCCGGGGGCAACGACGTGAGCAAGCAGTTCAGTGTCGACTACAGAGCCGCTTCCCTGACCATCGATCCCGCCCCGGCCACCGTCACCGTCAACCCGGCGGCGAAGGTCTACGGCGGAGCTGACCCGGCCCTGACGGCGGCGGTCACCGGCCTGGTGAACAATGAGCCCGCCACCCTGATCAACTACACCCTGGCCCGCGCGGCGGGCGAGAACGTGGGCGCCTACGCCATCACTGCCACAGGCGCGGAAGTCCAGGGCAACTACGCCGTGACCTATGTGCCCGCCAATCTGACCATCGACCCGGCGCAGGTCTTCGTCCTGGCCGACGACGCGGAGAAGACCGCCGGCGAGGACGACCCGGCCCTCACCGCCACGGTGATGGGCATGGTGAACAATGAGCCCGCCGGCCTGATCAACTACAACCTGATCCGGACCGAGGGCGAGGACGTGGGCGAGTATGACATTATCGCCTTCGGCGCCGAGGCTCAGGGCAACTACACCGTGACCTATGTGCCCGCGACCTTGACCATCAACCCGGCCCTGGCCGTGATCAATGAGGACGACACGCCTCTGGGCAACGGCCCGGACGGCTACACGCTGACGGAGAACAACACCGTAGACATCAGCGAGGACGGCACGCCGCTGGCCGGCAGCCCCGTGGAAAACTGCTGTGTCCTGCACCTGCTGCTCCTCCTGGGCGCGCTGGCCGTGGAGCTGTTCTACACCTACGACAGAAAGAAGAGACAGCAGGAAGAGTTTCAGGTCCGCCGTAATCTGACCTGACAGGACACAAAAAGGAGAAACGCAGTATGCACACCTATTTTCACACCACATTCGGCTTCTGCATTTGGGACCTCCTGGCCCTGATCGTTTTGGCGGTCATGGTGGTGGTGCTGATCGTCCACATCCAGAAGCAGAAGAAGCGCCAGCGGGAGCTGGAGGAACAGCTGGCCGATGAGCAGGCCAGGACCAAAGCCACCGTGTAGGGCGGCAAAAACCCATAAGCAAAAAATCCCCCCGGCAATGGGCAGTGTTCGTAAAACAGTAACCATGAAATGAACGGCAACCGCCGTACAGGATCGGTTAAAAATCAAACTGT
>CANQRQ010000030.1 GCA_947626315.1 uncultured Oscillospiraceae bacterium
ATACAGGAAAACAGATAATTTTGCGGCATCTGTTTTCATCCCTATTTGTGCCGGTGCCGCTCCGGCATGGTAATTCCAATGACGATTGTGCAGATCAACGCGGTGTGCGGTACGGGGAGCACGGGGAAAATCTGCGTGGCCGTAAGCGAACTGCTGACACAGCGGGGCATAGAGAACTACATCCTGTACAGCGCCGGAGAGAGCGCCTACCCGCTGGGCATCCGCTTTGCCAACAACTGGCACCGGAGACTCCAGACCCTGAAGGCCCGGCTCTTCGGCAACCCGGGCTTTAATTCCCGGCTGATCACCCGGAACCTGATCCGGGAGCTGGAGCGGCTTCAGCCGGACATTGTGCACCTGCACAACATCCATGAAAACGACTGCAACCTGCCCATGCTCTTTCGCTATCTGAAGGAGAAGCGGATCCGGCTGTTCTGGACCTTTCACGACTGCTGGGCCTTTACCGGCGGATGCATGTATTTTTCCACCTCCGGCTGCGAGAAATGGAAAAGCGGCTGCGGGCACTGCCCCTCCCGAAAGGATTTCAGCTGGTTTTTCGACCGGAGCCGGCAGATCTATGCCCGGAAGAAGGCGCTTTTTTCCGGTCTGGATCTGACCATCGTCACGCCCTCCCAGTGGATGGCGGATCTGGTGAAGGAATCTTTTTTGAAGGACTACCCGGTTCAGGTGATCCGCAACGGGATCGATCTGTCCGTCTTTAAGCCGACCCCCAGCGATTTCCGCACCAAGCACGGAATAGATACCCCGGGGGGGGTATTCCTGATCCTGGGCGCAGCCTATGACTGGGGCTTTTACAAGGGGCTGGACGTGTTTGTGGAGCTGGCCCGGCGGCTGGACCCGGAAAGATTCCGGATCGCGCTGGTGGGGACCGACGGCCGGATCGACCGGACCCTGCCCGCAGGCATTTTATCCATCCACCGGACCCGGGACCAGCGGGAGCTGGCGGAAATCTATACCGCGGCGGATCTGCTGCTGAACGCTTCCCGGGAGGAGACCTATCCCACGGTGAACATGGAGGCGCTGGCCTGCGGCACCCCGGTATTGACCTTCCGCACCGGCGGCAGCCCGGAGACGATCGACGGCAGCTGCGGCGCCGTGGTGGAGCGGGAGGATGTGGACGCCCTGGAGGCGGAGATCCTCCGGCTGGCGGCCGGGAGACCTTATCCGGCGGAAAACTGCCTCCGGCGGGCGGAACGCTTTGCCGCGGACGCGCAGTTTGAAAGGTACGCGGATCTGTATACAAAGGCGGAGGATAAAGGATGAAATATCTGCTGCTGGGCGTGGCCCAGGTCTGGGAAAAGCGCAAGGGGCTGGATGTGTTTGTGGAGCTGGCCCGCCGGCTGGACCCGGAAAAGTATCAGATCGTGCTGGTGGGGACAAATGAGAAAAACGAACGGGAGCTCCCCTCAAATATCATTTCTATCCATCGCACCCAGAACCAACGGGAGCTGGCGGAAATCTATACCGCTGCAGATGTGCTGGTGAACCCGACAAGAGATGAGGCTTTGGGGATGGTCAATATAGAAGCTTTGGCCTGCGGCACCCCTGTGTTGACCTTCCGCACCGGCGGAAGTCCGGAATGCATAGACGAAAGCTGCGGCGCCGTGGTGGACTGCGGCGATGTAGACGCCCTGGAAGCGGAAATCAGAAGGATCTGCGAAACGAAGCCCTTTTCCGAAAAGGCCTGCCTTGAACGGGCCAATGGCTTCGATCAGGACAAGCTGTTTGAAGAGTATGTACGGCTTTACCAAGAGGCACGTGAGGTATCATGAAGGTTGTTTTTGCCTCCAATTATTTCAATCACCATCAAAAATTCCTGTCAGACGCGTTTTATAAGCGCTTGGGGGAGAAGTACAGCTTCCTCGAGACCGAGCCGATGGAAGCGGACCGGGCCAACGGCGGCTGGACGGCCTATCAGGACGTCCCCTACGTGGTGAAAAGCTATGAGCCGGGAGGCCTGGAGAGGGCGGAAAAGCTGATCGGGGAGGCGGATATGGTGATCGCCGGTTCCGCGCCGGAGAGCCTGCTCCGGCAGCGGATCAGAAGCGGAAAGCCGCTGTTCCGCTATTCGGAGCGGCCGCTGAAGCAGGGCCCGGAGCCGGGGAAATACCTGCCCCGGCTGCTGAAATGGCACTGGAGAAATCCGCCGGGCAAGCCGGTCTATATGCTGTGCGCCAGCGCCTACACCGCCGGCGATTACGCCAAATTCGGCCTGTTTAAGGGCCGCTGCTACAAGTGGGGCTATTTCCCGGAGTTCATAGAGCACGCGGACCCGGAGCGGCTGCTGGCGGACAAGCGGCCGGCGTCGATCCTCTGGGCCGGGCGCTTTCTGGATTGGAAGCACCCGGAAGTCCCAGTCCTGACGGCCAGGAGACTGAAGGAGGCCGGTTATGACTTTACCATGAAAATGGCCGGGTCCGGGGAGCTCCTTGAGCGCGCGGCCGGTCTGGTCAGAGACTGGGGCCTGGAGGGCCGGGTCCTGCTGACAGGGCCGCTGCCCCAGGAGCAGCTGCGCCGGGAAATGGAAAAGAGCCAAATCTACCTCTTTACTTCTGACCGGAACGAGGGCTGGGGCGCGGTGATGAACGAGGCCATGAACAGCGGCTGCGCGGCAGTTGCCAGCCGGGCCATCGGCTCCGTTCCGTTTTTGCTCCGGGACGGAGAGAACGGGCTGATCTACGAGGACGGCGATACGGAGGCGCTTTTTGAAAAGGTGCGCGGCCTGCTGGACCGGCCGGAAAAGGCAGCCGGGCTGGGCCGCCGGGCCTATGAGACGGTGGCCGGGCAGTGGAACCCGGAAAACGCGGCGGAGCGGTTTCTGGTACTGGCTGAAGCCGTTTTGAGAGGGGAAAAGCAGCCCCGGCCCTTTGACGAGGGCGTTTGCAGCCCGGCGGAGTAAAAGGAGAAAGAGAATGGGAAGAATAGCGGAGATCCTGCATCTGAAAAGCATAAAGAGGCGGACAGTGCTTTTCCTTGTCAATCATGTTTTTGTAGGGACAAAGTGTTTTGAAATAAAGAGAAGGCTGCTCAATAAAATCGGCTACAAGATCGGAGAGGGCACCAAGGTGGTGGGGCCGATCGAGTGCACCGGTCACTTAAGCGTCGGCAAGAACTGCTGGATCGGAAAGAATTTAAAGATCAACGGAAACGGCAGCGTCAGGATCGGAGACAACTGCGATGTGGCTCCCGAGGTCACGTTCCAGACAGGCGGCCACAGGATCGGCAGCCGGGACAGGCGGGCCGGAGAAGGCCTTACTTTTCATCAGACTGTCGGCAGCGGCACCTGGATAGGCGGAAGAGCTACTGTTTTGAATAATACGAATATCGGAAGCGGGTGCGTGATCGCGGGCTGCGCCTGTGTTATCCACGATGTGGACAACAACCTGCTTATGGGGGGGGGCCCCGCTAAAATCATCAGAGAGCTGGATTAAACGGATAAAAAACAGAGGAGGCAGCTATGGGCCTTTTTACTAACGCGACGCTTTTGATCACCGGGGGGACCGGGTCTTTTGGCAACGCGGTGCTGAACCGCTTTTTGGCCACCGACGTGGGGGAGATCCGCATTTTCTCCCGGGACGAAAAAAAGCAGGACGACATGCGCCACGAGTTCCAGGCTAAGCTCCCGGGCATCGCGGACAAGCTGCAGTTTTACATCGGCGACGTGCGGGACCTTTCCTCGGTGAAAAACGCCATGCACGGGGTGGACTACATCTTCCACGCCGCGGCCCTCAAGCAGGTGCCCAGCTGCGAGTTTTTCCCCATCGAGGCGGTGAAGACCAACGTGCTGGGCACGGACAACGTGCTCACCGCCGCCATTGAGGAGGGCGTGAAAACGGTGATCTGCCTGTCCACGGATAAGGCGGCCTACCCGGTCAACGCCATGGGCACCAGCAAGGCCATGATGGAGAAGGTCATTGTGGCCAAATCCCGGACCACCCGGACCACCAAGATCTGCTGCACCCGCTACGGCAACGTGATGTGCTCCCGGGGCAGCGTCATCCCCCTGTGGATCGAGCAGATCAAGGCCGGGGACCCGATCACCATCACCAACCCGGACATGACCCGCTTCATCATGAGCCTGGACGAGGCGGTGGACCTGGTGCTCTTTGCCTTTGAGCACGGCATCAACGGGGACATTCTGGTTCAGAAGGCCCCCGCCTGCACCATCCGCACCCAGGCGGAGGCGGTGTGCGAGCTGTTCGGGGCGGACAAGGCCGCCATCAAAACCATCGGCATCCGCCACGGCGAGAAGATGTACGAGACCCTGCTGACCAACGAGGAGTGCGCCCACGCCATCGACCTGGGCAGCTTCTACCGGGTCCCCTGCGACAAGCGGGGGCTGAACTATGACAAATACATGGACGTGGGCGACCGGGAGCGGAACACGCTGACGGAGTTCAACTCCAACAACACCCTGCGCCTGAACGTGGAGCAGGTGAAGGAAAAGCTGCTGGCCCTGGCCTATATCCGGGAGCAGCTGGCCGAAGTACAGGCCTGAGGAACGGCGATGAACGTACTGATCACCGGAGCCGGGGGCTTTGTGGGCCGGAACCTGACCGAGGCGCTGAAAAATCTGCGGGACGGGAAAGACCGGACCCGGCCGGGCCTGCAGATCGACGAGATCGACGAATACACCCGCGCCTCCACCCCGGAAGAGCTGGAGCGGGCCTGCGCCCGGGCGGACTTTGTCTTCAACCTGGCGGGGGTGAACCGCCCCAAGGAGCCGGGGGAGTTTATGGAGGGCAATTTCGGTTTTGCCCAGACCCTGCTGGACACGCTGCGCCGGCAGCAAAACCCCTGCCCGGTGCTGCTGGCCAGCTCCGTCCAGGCCAGCCTCCTAGGACGCTATGCCGGCTCAGCCTACGGCCGGTCCAAGCTGGCGGGGGAGGAGCTGTTCTTCCGCTACGGGGAGGAGACCGGGGCGCAGGTGCTGGTGTACCGCTTCCCCAATCTGTTCGGCAAATGGTGCCGCCCGAACTACAACAGCGCGGTGGCCACCTTCTGTTATAACATGGCCAACGGCCTGCCCATCCGGGTGGACGACCCGGACACGGAGCTGGAGCTGCTGTATATCGACGATCTGATGGAGGAGCTGCTGGACGCCCTGGAGGGGCGGCCCCACCGCTGCCGCTATGCGGGGCTGACGCCGGTACCCGATGAAAAGGGACCTTACTGCTATGCCCCCATAACCCATAAGGTCACCCTGGGCCGGATCGCGGCCCTGCTGGAGCGCTTCCGGGCCCAGCCGGAGACTCTGCTGATGCCGGAGATCCCGGCGGGCTCCTTTGAAAAGAAGCTGTATGCCGCCTATCTGAGCTATCTGCCCCGGGAAAAGGTGGCCTTTCCCCTGAAAACCCACGCCGACGGGCGGGGCTCCTTTACGGAGCTGCTGAAGACGGAAAGCTGCGGGCAGTTCTCCGTCAACATCTCCCGGCCGGGGGTGACCAAGGGGCAGCACTGGCACCAGAGCAAATGGGAATTCTTCATGGTGGTGTCCGGCCGCGGCCTGATCCGGGAGCGGAGGATCGGTTCCGCTGAGGTGCTGGAGTTTGAGGTCAGCGGGGAGAAGCTCCAGGCGGTGCACATGCTGCCGGGCTATACCCACAGCCTTGTCAACCTGAGCGATACGGAGAACCTGGTGACGCTTATGTGGGCCAGCGAGCCCTTTGACCCGGCCCGGCCGGATACCTACGCGGAGGAAGTGTGACTGCCTGTGGAGACGGCGGAAAAATTTCAGAAGAAATGGCAGGAGGCGGAGGGATAAGAACGCTATGAGCGACCGCAGACTGAAACTGCTGATCATTGTGGGGACGCGGCCGGAGATCATCCGGCTGTCGGAGGTGATCCGGAAGTGCCGGCTGTATTTCGACACGGTGCTGGCCCACACGGGGCAGAACTATGACTACAACCTGAACGGCATCTTCTTCCGGGATCTGGAGCTGGAGGAGCCGGACGTCTATCTGGACGCGGTGGGAAAGGACCTGGGCGAGACCATCGGGAACATCATTGCCAAAAGCTATGAGCTGATGGTCCGTCTGCAGCCGGACGCGCTGCTGATTTTGGGCGACACCAACTCCTGCCTGTCCGCCATCGGGGCCAAGCGGCTGCACATCCCCATTTTCCATATGGAGGCGGGGAACCGCTGCAAGGACGAGTGCCTGCCGGAGGAGACCAACCGGCGGATCGTGGACATCATCTCGGACGTGAACCTGTGCTATTCGGAGCACGCCCGGCGCTACCTGGCGGAAAACGGCCTGCCCAAGGAGCGGACCTATGTGACCGGCTCTCCCATGGCGGAGGTGCTGCGCCGGAACCTGGCCCGGATCGAGGCCAGCGACATCCACGCCCGCCTGGGCCTGGAGAAGGGGCGCTATATCCTCCTCTCCGCCCACCGGGAGGAGAACATCGACACGGAAAAGAATTTCCGCAGTCTTTTCACGGCGGTCAACCGGCTGGCGGAGCGGTATGACCTGCCGATCCTGTATTCCTGCCACCCCCGCAGCCGGAAACGGCTGGAGGAGAGCGGTTTTCCGCTGGACCGGCGGGTGGTCCGGCATGAGCCTCTGGGCTTTCTGGACTATAACTGCCTGCAGAGCAACGCCTTCTGCGTGGTGTCCGACAGCGGGACCCTGCCGGAGGAGAGCAGCTTCTTTACCGGCATCGGCAGACCCTTCCCGGCGGTGTGCATCCGGACCAGCACCGAGCGGCCGGAGGCCCTGGACAAGGGCTGCTTTGTCCTGGCGGGGATCGAGGGGGACGGCCTGCTGCAGGCGGTGGAGCTGGCGGTCCGGCTGCGGGCAGCCGGTGACGACGGCCTCCCGGTGCCGGACTATCAGGATGAAAACGTCAGCGGCAAAGTGGTGCGGCTGATCCAGAGCTACACCGGCGTGGTCAATAAGATGGTATGGAGAAAAGAGTAAGACGATGAATTTTCGCGAGCTTATTACAAAGAACAGAAAGGTCTATGTCGCGGCGAGAACGGCGCACGATTTTTCCACGAACACCCTGTACAGACTGCTGGCTGGATATTATGAGAGAAACGCCGGGGACTCGGCCTTTTTGGTGGAGCATCCGGGAGACCGCTGCCCGGGAAAAATCCTTTTCTGCAACTCGATCTACGCCAACTCCTATGGGGAACCGCTCCCGTCTCCCGCAGGCTTCTTTGCCAGCGTGCGGGAGGAACTCAATTTCCTGTCCTATGCGGAACAGTTTGGCTTTGTCCCGGTGATCTTTTGGGGAAAGGGGCTCGTATACTATGACCCGGAGATGGAGCCGCTTACCGAGAATGCGTTTGAATACTACTATGAGCCGGTGTCGGGAATCCCCTATGCGGAGCTGAAAACCTATAAAAATGTCGCGTTTTGCCATACCGGAAAGGTTGCGGATGCGTTTAAAACCTCCGGATATCAGATGGGAAAAGCTTCTCTGGAGCTGCTTGCCTCCCTTTACAAAAAATATTTTCATCTGAACCAGACTACCCGGGCCTATATGGAGAAGGAGATAGGCGCGGTCCTGAACGGCAAGCGGACCCTGGGCGTCCAGGTGCGGGGAACGGATTTCAAGCTGCAGGCGAACAAACACCCGGTTTTCGTAACGCCGGAGGAGTACCTTGCGGAGGCGAAAAAGCTCCTGGCCTCCGGCAGATATGAACAGGTGTTCCTGGCGACGGACGATTTGGAGGCACTGGAGCTCTTCCGGCGGGAAATCCCGGAGGATCAACTGGTATACTTCTCCGACGTGCTGCGCAGCACCGGCAAGGTGAACCCCTTTGACGTGGAGAGCAGCCGCCCGCTTCATCGCTATAAGCTGGGCCTGGAGGTCCTGCGGGACGTATACGCCCTGGCCTGCTGCGACGGGCTGATCGGAGGGCTTTCCCAGGTGGTTTTCGCGGCGCAGTATATCAATATTGCCCTGGATAAAGCGTACAAGGACTGCGTGATCGTCAACAAAGGCATTCAGGCCGAGGACACAAGAGAAGCAAAAAAATGGAAGAAGAGCTACAAAAAGAAATTCGACAAGGCCCGCAGAACCGCTGCCTATGAACACGGAAAAAACCCTTAAAAACAGCGTTATATCGGTTGCCGCCGAGATCCTGACGCTGCTGCTTCAGTTTATAGGGCGCAGAGTCTTCGTCCATTTCCTGGACGTGGAGTTTTTGGGCTATCAGAGCCTGTTCGGCAATATTTTCACCCTCCTGTCTGTGACGGAGTTGGGCATCAACGGGATCATCACCTTCCATCTCTATAAGGAGTTTGCCGAGGACAACAAGGAAGAGATCGGCAAGCTCATGTACCTGTATAAATGGATATACCGGCTGATCGCGGCGGTGGTGCTGGCGCTGGGGCTGCTCTGCGCCTTCGCCGTCCCCTCCGTGGCCCGGGACGCCACCGCCAGCCGGGGATATCTCTATCTGGTGTACTTCATGCAGCTGGGCGCGGTGGTGGCCACGTATTTCCTCTCCTACCGCCGGGCCGTCTATTACGCCAACCAGAAAGAGTACAAGTGTATCCAGATCGAGTTGTACCGCACGCTGGCTGTGCAGCTGATCCAGATTGGCGCGCTGGCCCTGTTCCGAAATTACCTGGTCTACCTGAGCATTCAGATTTTGGGGAATCTGTCCAGCAACTGGCTGATTGCCCGCAGCAGCGACCGGGATTATCCCTATCTTAAGAAAAAGTACAAGGTCACCCTGGAGGATATCCGCCGCAGAAACATGTTCGCGGATGTGAGGAACTTCCTTGCGCACAAGATCGGCAGCGCGGTATACAGCGGGACCGACAGCATTGTGATCTCCGCTTTCTGCGGCGTGCGCACCGTAGGCCTGTACGGGAACTATTATATGCTGCAGCAGGGCGTGCTGCAGCTCCTGTTTTACAATCTCCTGAGCCCTGTGCAGGCGACGCTGGGCAACCTGGTCTACAGCAAGCGGAGCAAGGAGGAGCTGTGGGAGCAGTTTCGGATCCTGGACGTGTTTGGCTTCTTCTTTGCCAGCTATATCTCCATGGGCTTTTTGACCTTTTTCCAGCCGGCGATCCAGCTCTGGCTGGGGAAGGAGTACCTGCTGCCCATGTCCTTCGTCGCCGCTTTTTCGCTTTTTATTTTTGTCGATGCGATGGGGGAGATGGCCTATAAATACCGCAGTGTGTTCGGGGACTACGCCCAGGACCGGAACTGTATGCTCCTGTCCGCGGTGCTGAATATCGTCGTCTCTGTGGCGCTGGTGCAGCTCTGGGGCGTCACCGGCGTACAGATCGGGACGCTGGCGGCCTTCCTGCCCATCACCTACGGGCGGAGCCGCTTCGTGGTCAGGGGCTTCTTCGGGCAGTCCCTGCGGAAGCATTTCACCCGGCATTGCCTGCTGCTGCTGCCCTTGCTGGCGGAAATGGCCGTCGTATGGGCGCTCACCGGGAACCTGCCGGTGTCCGTTTCGGGCCTGGCGCTGCGCGCGCTGATCTGGGCGGTGCTGCCTGGCCTGGTCGGCCTGCTGATCTTCTGGAGAAGTCCCTATTTTAAAGGCATGTGCCGGTATTTGAAAAAAGCCGCGCTGATTGCCGCCAGAAAGGTTCAGGAGAAGCTCCCCTCCCGGGGCGGCGGGGATGCATAGAGAAGCGGCCCGGCGCTTTCAAGGGGAAGACAAACTGTCTTCCCCTTGAAAACTTATCCAAGAGCATTCAAGCATGCTCTTGGATAAGTGTAGATTGAACGCTGAAAGGGGGCTCCCGCCCCCTCTCTGCCCTCTCCCCCTGTAGTTCAATACACGGTTCTTCTGTTTACTTACAGTCTGAAAAAGCGCTTGGAAGACCATCAGCGGATAAAGTTGGTAAAACAGGGCTCCTCCTTCTCCGGCAGCCCGTATTTTTCCCTGCCCAGGGCGATGCTCTTCATGAGGAAGGCCATGTTCCGGGCCAGAGTGCGCATGGTCTGGAGGCCCTCCGGGTCCTGCTCCGCCTCGCCGGGAGTAAGGCCGTGGATGCTGTTCCAGTACTGGCTGGAGGCCACCGGCATGCCGGAGATGGTGAAATACTTATTCAGCTCGTCAAAGGCGGCGGACAGGCCGCCCCGGCGGGCCGCCACCACGCTGGCCCCCACCTTCATGGTCTTGTCGAAGGGGGTGCTGTAAAAGAGCCGGTCCAGCAGGGCGATCAAGGTGGCGTTGGCAGAGGCGTAGTACACGGGGCTGGCCAGCACCAGGCCGTCGCTGGCCTCAAAAAGGGCGGCGACCTGGTTGACCAGATCGTCGATGACGCATTTTCCCGTCCGGGCGCAGGAATTGCAGGCCATGCAGCCGCGGACGGCCTGACTGCCCACCTGGACGGTCGTCACTTCGATCCCCTCCCGGGCAAAAACCTTCTCCATCTCCCGCAGGGCCGCCGCCGTGTTGCCGTTTTTCTTGGGGCTGCCGTTGAGCATCAGTACTTTCATGGTTCTCTCTCCTTTGTCTTATGTTTTTATGCCTCGATGGAGCCGCCGTGGCGCAGGAACAGGCCGGTAAAGGTCTCCTTGTGCTCCTGCTCCTCATAGACGCCGGCGCGCATCCGCTCCAGATCGTCCTGCTCCCCGGCCAGCTGCTTCCGGGCCGCGGCCAGCATGGCCTCCGCCTCCAGCCGCGGGATCACGACGACCCCGTCGTTGTCGCCCACCAGGATATCGCCGGGCATGACGACCTGCCCGCCGCAGCACACCGGCACGTTGATCTCCCCGGGGCCCTCCCGGTAGGGGCCCAGCGGCGTTACCGCCTTGGCGAAAACCGGAAGCTTGCTGGAGCGGATGTCGTCCAGGTCCCGCACGGCGCCGTTGACCACGAAGCCGCCCAGATGCCGCATCTCCGCATAGGCCAGCATCATGCCCCCCACCAGGGCCCGGTCGGTATAGCCGGCCCCGTCCACCACAACGATATCGCCGGGTTTGGCGTAATCCAGAGCCATCTGCGCGGCCAGATTGTCCCCGGAGGGGCACTTGACCGTAAAAGCCGTCCCCAGCAGGGTCTTGTTGTTCCAGCTGCGGATGCCGCCGAACATGCAGTTCATCTTTTTTACACAGTCCCCGATGTTGCTGCTGGGGATCCCCTCAAAGGCGGCCACCAGCTCCGGGCTGGGGCGTTCAAAATCCAGAAAAGCGCGAAATCCGATGGGCATAGCGTTCTCTCCTTTATACAGCTCCTCTTCTCGATCCCCCTGCGGGGCCGGAAAGAGGAATTTTTGGCTCTTTATTATAACACAGCTTTTCCTCAAATGCCATAGCAAAAAGGCTGTGCGGACGCTCGGCTGTATATTGACAAGATTATCCATCGGAGGCTATAATTGTTTTCAAAGTCAGCCGGGCTGTCTGCCTCCGGCCGGGTATAAGGAGAAGAGAGCTATGAAACCGATCATCCTTCGCGTTTTGGTGGTGCTCCCGGCAGTTTTGCTGCAGGCCCTGTGGCTGTACGTTCTGCTGGGCTGGCTGGCCCCCTGGGCCGCGGTCATCAACGCCGTTTTGTCCATCCTGGCGTTTATCTTTGTGCTGTATCTGATCACTAAGCGGGACGAGGGGACCTATAAGATCATCTGGCTGCTGCTGATTTTGACCTTTCCTCTGCCCGGCGCGCTGCTGTATCTGCTCTTCGGCAACAAGCGCACCACCCGCCCGCTGCAAAAAAAACTGGCGGAGGCCAGGCCCCTGCCGCCCCGGGAGGACGATTCGGCCCCCCTGTATGAGGCGCTGGAGCGGGAGGACAAGCGCCTGGCCCAGACCTTCCGCACCGTGCAGGGCATGACCGGCTTCCTGCCCCAGGTCAACCGGCGGGCGGACTACTATCCCCTGGGGGACGACATGTTCCCCGTGATGCTGCAGGAGCTGGAGAAGGCGGAGAAGTTCATCTTCGTGGAGTACTTCATCGTGCAGAACGGCCTCATGTGGGATTCCATGACGGAGATCATGGCCCGGAAGGCTGCCCAGGGTGTGGACGTGCGGGTGCTCTATGACGATTTGGGCAGCATCGGGACCTACTCCTGGAACAAGGCGGAGGCGCTGCGCAGGCAGGGGATCCGCTGCGCGGCCTTCAACCCGCTGGTGTTCATCAAGGGGACCCTGAACTGCCGGGACCATAGGAAAATGCTGATCATTGACGGCAAGGTGGCCTTCAGCGGCGGCGTGAACCTGGCCGACGAGTACATCAACCACATCGAGCGCTTCGGCCACTGGAAGGACATCGGCTTTAGGCTGGAGGGCCCGGCGGTGGAGAATTACACCCGCATGTTCGCCGCCTTCTGGAACGCCTTTGCCGGCGACCCGGTCCCGGAGGAATGCCTGGCCCGGCCCGCCTTCGATCCGCAGCCGGCGGCGGCCGGCGACGGCCTGGTGCTCAGCTATTACGACTCGCCCCTGGGCAGAGACGCAGTGAGCAACGAGCTGTTTGTGGACCTGCTGAGCCAGGCCAAGGACTACGCCTGGTTTTACACCCCTTATCTGATGCCCGGGGACGCGCTGCTGGACGCCTTTGTGCGGGCGGCCCGCCGGGGCGTGGATGTGCGGATCATCCTGCCGGGCATCCCGGACAAAAAGCTGGTCTACCGCATGAGCCGCAGCTTCTACTCCGTGCTGCTGGAGGCCGGCGTGAAGGTCTACGAGTACACCCCCGGCTTTGTCCACGCCAAGGCCTGCCTGGTGGACGGCGTGGTGGGCACGGTGGGCACCGTGAACCTGGACTACCGCAGCCTGTTCCTCCACTTTGAGAACAACTCCCTGTTCTACCGCGCCTCCCTGCTGGACAGCCTGAAGGCCGATTTCCTGGCCACCCAGGACAAGTGCCTGGAGCGGAGCTTTGACAACATCGAGATGGGCTTCGGCCACTGGCTCATGGACGGCATTTTGCGTATCTTTACCCCGCTGTGCTAGAGGCGGCTCCCGTCGCCTAAAAAGAATGATCGGGCGGAGGAAATTTTATGGAAAACAAAAAACACTTTTATCTGAACCTGGGGCTGACGGTTTTCGTCTCCCTGGCCGCGGCGGTGGCTTTCGCCTTCCTGCTGCTGCGTATCCAGTCGATCCGGGCCTTTTTCGGCCTGATCCTGTCCGCCCTGCAGCCGGTGCTCATCGGGATCGTGCTGGCCTATCTGCTGTGCCCGGCGGCGAAGGCCCTGGAGCGCCTGCTCCGGAAAGGGAAAATCAAGCGCTTCGCCCGGCTGCTCTCCACGCTGCTGACCCTGCTTCTGGCCTTTGCGGTGCTGGTCCTGTTCTGCGTGCTGCTGCTGCCGCAGCTGGCCGAGAGCGTGAGCGGGCTGGTCGCCGATCTGCCGGAGATGCTCCGGACCCAGCTGGACCGGCTCTCCGCCTATCTGGAGACGGACGACGAGGCGGCCGCCAGCGTGCTGCAGATGCTCAGCTCCGCGGAGACCTATCTGGCGGACTGGATCAAGACCCATATGCTCTCCACGGTCACGGCGGTGGCCAACAGCGTCCTCTCCGTCGGTTCCGCGCTGATCAACTTCGTGGTGTCCGTCATCGTGACCATCTATCTGCTGCTGGACCGGGAGCGGTATCTGGCCCAGTGCCGGAAGCTGTTCTTCGCCCTCAGCCGCAATGAGCGCTTCAACAGCGCGGTGCTGGACGCGGCCCATCAGACGAACCTGATTTTCAGCGGCTTTATCCGGGGCAAGCTGGTGGATTCCCTGATCGTGGGGATCATCTGCTTTGTGTGCCTTGCCCTGATGCGGATGCCCTACGCCCTGGTCATCAGCGTGATCGTGGGCGTCACCAACATCATCCCCATGTTCGGCCCCTTCATCGGCGCCATTCCCAGCGCCTTTCTGCTGCTGCTGGTGTCCCCGGCCAAGTGCCTGGTGTTCCTGGTGTTTATCGTGATTTTGCAGCAGGTGGACGGCAACATCATTGGGCCGCGCATCCTGGGGGACTCCACCGGCCTGTCCGCCCTCTATGTGACGGTGGCCATGCTGGTGTTCGGAAAGCTCCTGGGCTTTGCCGGCATGCTGGTGGGCGTCCCGCTCTTCGCTACGCTCTACTATATCGTAAAGCGGCTGGCGGAGGCCTCCCTGGCCCGCCGGGGCAAGCCCACCGATACGGCGGACTATATTCAATAAAAAAACAACGTCTCCGGGGCCCGCGGGCCCCGGAGAAATTTTTGCGAAAAAGGGGCTTGACTCTCCCCTTGGGGCAGATGCTACACTGTCCACAGATTCGAATCAAACAAATCCGAAGGAGGGCAAAATATGCTGCAGATCGGCGAGTTTTCAAAGATATGCCAGGTGAGTGTAAAGACCCTGCACCACTATGACCGGCTGGGGCTTCTCACCCCGGCCAGGGTCGACCCGCTGACCGGGTACCGGTACTATCTGCCGGAGCAGATCGACACCATGAACTATATCCAGCGCCTGAAGCGCTACGGCTTTTCCCTGGAGGAGATCCAGCGCATATTGGCCCTTTCGGATGAGCGGGAGCTGCGGCTCCTTCTGCGGCGGCAGAAGGAAAAACTGAAGCTGGAACAGCGGGAGATGGCCACGATCCTGAACGAGCTTCAGACACACATTTCTGTATTTGAAAGGACAGGTGATATTATGACGGTTCAGAAGAGTTATGTGATCGAGGTCAAAAATTCCCCGGTCATGCACGTGCTCACAAACCGGGCCAAAATGGGGGTGGACGAGTTCGGCAAGTATTACGGGGCGCTCTTTGAGCGGGTGCCCAGGGAGCGGGTGACCCCTACCGGCCTCAACGGCGCCCGGTACTATGACGAGGAGTTCAACAGCGAATCCTCCGATATCGAGCTGTTTATCGGCATCCGGGAGCGGGAAAAGGCGGACACGGTGATGGAGGCCTGCCTGTGCGCCATGACGGTGCACCACGGCGGGTATTCCACCCTGTCGGAGGCCTACGGGGCCATCGTGTCATGGATCCTGGAAAACGGCTATCGGATCGCGGGCGCGCCCTTTGAGCTGTATCTGAAGAATCAGTTTGACAGCCTGGCCCCGGAGGACTGGGAGACGGAGGTCTATTTCCCCATCGCGAAACAGTAAAACGAGAAAGAACAAAGCAGCAAAGAAGCCGCCCCGGGCGGCTTCTTTGCTGCTTTGCTGTAGAGAAAGTTTCGCATCCACAGGCGAAAAAACAGTATAAAAATTTGTATTTAGCTGTTGCGGGAGAGCCTTTTCTGGACTATAATAAATGCAGACAAATTTATAAAACAGCATGCAGAAAGTTGGTGCCCGTTTGGATAAAAAAGAACTTGCACAAAAAGTGCTCAAAGATAACGGCGGAATCGCCAAAACCGCCGACTTTGCTGCGGCAGGTATGAAAAAATATGATGTAGCGGCGCTGTGCAAGGAAAGCTTTCTCAAGCGGGTTCGGCGTGGGGTTTATCAGCTTCCGGGCAGTGACCAAATTACAGAGGAACAGCTGCTCCACGAACTGTTGCCGCAGGGAATCGTGTGCGTGGAGTCTGCCCTGTTTCATTACGGATACAGCGATTTCGCGCCCCGCGCCTGGTCGGTCGCCGTGCCAAGAACGGCGTCCCGGGCCGTCGGCAGAATCGGAGAATTCCCGGTCAGAGCCTACTACATTCAAAAGGAATATTTTTCAATCGGGAAAACCGTTGAAAGCTTCAACGGCGTGGAACTTCCCGTATATGACCGGGAACGCACCGTTTGTGACTGCTTCAAATATCGGACGAAGCTGGATAATGAGACCTTCAACAAGGCGCTGAATGCCTATGCCGCAGATGACCGAAAAAATCTCGCCAATTTGGCCGTGTATGCGAAAAGAATGAAGCTCTACACAAAAGTGATGAATGTGATGGAGGTGCTGCTGAGTGGCTGATGTTGCTGCATCCGTGCTGGCACGGCTGAAAAATTACTATGATATCTACTATCTGGCGCAAAAGTTTGATTTTGACGGGGCGACGCTCACCGAGGTAATGAGAAAAACCTTTGAAAACCGGGGACACCAGTTCACAGCGGAGCAGTTTGAGCAGGTCATGAATTTCGGCAGAGATACAGAAATGCAGAAGAAGTGGAAAGCCTTCTGCCGAAAGATTGACACAAAGACCGATGATTTTGGTATGGTGCTCAAGAAAATAAAAGCGTTTTTGGCGGGGCCGTATACGGAGGCAGTACAGGTTGCTGAGTATTCAGATTGTTGGCCTGCAATAAACGGAAAATGGAATAAAAAAAGAAGGAGCTAAATTATGATAAGAGCAGATATGATTTCAACGGTTGGCAGAGAGTATCTAACAAGTAATATAGAAAATGATGAATACAGTTACCCGAAGGCTTTTTCCGCCGCTTCGCTGACTTTTGTTCCTATTCAGAATAGCGCAGGCCGCAGATTTGAAAAGTTGGATATTCGTTTCGTAAAAGATAATGTTTCTGTCCTTATTGAAACAAAGCAGAATTTTACTGTAGCGGATGAAGAACAGTTATCTGCATATGTTGAATATGAAAAGGCCCTCACCGGAAATAAGGTTGTAGCAATACTTGCTAATACTAATAATGACAATGTGAAAGTCTGGCGCGGTGTTATCTCTGACAGTGATCTGATGGCGAAAGAGACAGCGCTTCGCACAATGGATGAATACGTTGACTTTTATACATCGAAGATCAACGATAAAGAAAAGGTGATGCAGAACACTTACAAACTCAATGAACTGCTGCACCGCCATAGTATCCCTGAGAAGCTGCGCAGTCAGTTTGTAGGAACCTGCCTTCTTGCTTTGAAGAACGGCCTTGACTATTCAACACCTTCATTGACCGCCGCGCAGATCAGAACCCGAATCAAAGAGGTCTTGGAAGACCTGCTCAATTCAGATATAAACAAAGCTGAAAAGCTGGCCTTGCTCAACAGAAATGTTCTAGGTGATCAGTATGTCAGACAACTTACTATTGCTGCTTTTAGGGAAATATTAAAATTTATCGAGGATAATATTTTACCCTTTATCAATGACAAAAGCACTTCCGGGCAGGATTTGCTGAATCTTTTCTTCGTTACCTTCAATAAATACGTTGGTAAGTCAGATAAGAATCAGGCCTTCACGCCTGACCATATTACAGATTTTATGGCAAAGATCACAGGAGTAAACAAACATTCCGTCGTACTTGATCCTTGCTGCGGTAGCGGTTCCTTCTTGGTTAGGGCAATGACGCAAGCATTAGATGACTGTGCAACAGCTGCCGAACAGGAAGAAGTAAAAAAGCATCAGATTTTCGGTATTGAATTTGACGAAAATATTTATGGTCTTGCCACAACCAATATGTTGATTCACTCTGATGGAAACTCAAATATAAGACAAGGCAGTTGCTTTGCGCTGGCAGACTGGATTAAAGAAGCAGAGCCAAATGTTATTCTGATGAATCCCCCGTATAATGGACAGCGTATTCATCTGCCTGCAAGTTATGTAAGTACTTGGGGCAGGGATAAAAAAGAAGATCCGTCAAAAGGCTTATACTTTGTAAAATACATCGCCGACACACTTAATTCAATTAACCATCAGGCAAAACTGGCGGTACTACTTCCTGTTGCTTGTGCTATTGGTACTAGTGGTGAAATTGCCCGACTAAAAAGGGAAATTCTTAAGGAGAATACCCTTGATGCCGTG
The DNA here is from genome assembly GCA_947626315.1 of uncultured Oscillospiraceae bacterium. Lineage (GTDB taxonomy): Bacteria > Bacillota > Clostridia > Oscillospirales > Oscillospiraceae > Limivicinus. The sequence continues at coordinate 17,606 of CANQRQ010000030.1, forward strand.
TTTACACTTCCCAATGAGATTTTCTATCCGGGTGCAAGCGCTTCTGCTTGCTGTATGGTTTTTAAGATTGGAACAAAACACAAGGATATTTCCAATCCTGATACATTCTTTGGATATTACAAAGAAGACGGCTTTAAGAAGAAAAAGAATCTCGGACGGGTGGAACAGGTTGATCTAACTACCGGAAAAAGCCGTTGGATTGAAATTGAAAAAGAGTGGATTGAACTATACCGAAATCGCCGCACGGTTGATGGTTTTTCAGCTGTACATAAAGTCAACGGTGATGATGAGTGGCTATGTGAAGCCTATATGAAAACCGATTATACGAAGTTGACGGAGCAAGATTTTCAACAAACGATAAATGATTATCTCGCCTATCTTGTGAAGGAGGGACATATTTATGAATCTTGATATTAATAAATGGAAAGATTTTTACCTTTCTGATGTTTTTACAAGAATTGAACCGGGCAAAGTATCGCAAGCATATCAGTTGGAAGAAGGAACTGACATTCCCTATTTAGGCGCGAAAAAAGATGATAATGGTGTCATGGCATGGTGTGCTGCAAATAACGAACTAAAAAGTGACGGAAATTGTGTAGTTCTTATATGTGATGGTCAAGGATCTGTCGGTTTAGCAAATTATATGGAATCCGATTTTTTAGGAACAGTTAACTTGATGCTTTGCTATAATGACAGCCATCTCAATCAGTATACAGGATTATTTTTGGCTACGATTATCTCTCAAGAACGGCCAAAATACTCTTTTGGAAGAAAGTGGAAAACACATATTAATGATATGCTTATTAAGCTACCTCAGACAGAAATCGGCGAACCCGATTGGAAATTCATGGAACAATATATTAAAACTCTAAACTATAAGCCATTGACCACTGCTAACCGGGGGAGGTGCAAATCATATACACTTGGTATTGAAAAATGGAAAGAATGCAAAATAAGCGACCTGTTTAATGTACATACAGGCGGTGACCTTATCCTTTCTGAAATTGATGAAGGAGATTATCCTGTCGCCAGCAATAGCAGTAGTAATAACAATATAGCTTTTTATTCATCCTTTATACCAAACAGAAAATTATTTAATCACACCTGTTCTATAAGCATAGCTGATAGGGGTGCCTTCAAAGCTTTTGTTCAACCAAAAGATTTTTATATTGGAACAAGAGCTAAGGGCCTAGAATGCAAAGATAAAAATATATCTACAGCATCTCTATTATTTATTGTCACCGTAATCAACCAGCAATCCTTTCGATTTAGTTATGGGTATAATTGCTGTGCTCATTTGAATGATATGATTATTAAGTTGCCAATAAACAACGATGGTTCCATTAACTATAATTTTATGGAAAACTATATCAAATCTCTACCGTATGGAGATAGAATTTGAGGTGAATATATGCCTAAAAATATAGTCCAATATGATCTTCTTATTTCGTGCCCAGGAGATATTACAAATGAGATCAATATAATTGAGGACGCAGTATCACAGTTTAATACTCAGTTTTCTGATACTTTGGGAATAAGTATTCGGACAAAGCATTGGCGTAAAAACTCCTATGCTCAGTCCGGTGGAAAACCCCAGGCGTTGTTAAATAAGCAATTCGTAAATGATTGTGATGCAGCAGTCGCTATTTTATGGACACGCTTTGGGACCCCCACTGATGAATATGGCTCTGGCACAGAGGAAGAAGTGGAAATTATGCTTTCTTCCGGTAAACAAGTATTTATGTATTTCTCAGACAAGCCGCTTTCTCCCACTCAAATGAATGAAGAAAGCTATAAGAAGGTACAGGCGTTCCGAAATAAATACATAGATCGAGGTGTCTACTTTACATATTCATCGGACGAAGAATTCAAAACGCTGTTTTTTGCCCATTTATCTCAGCATTTTTTAAGTGAAAAAAGAGTGGCAGAAGTTAAGGGAGAGCGTCATTCTGAATTGAAGATTGTCGGCATTGACCAAACCCAACACATCTGTGATAAAGCACCAATAATTAGTTTCGTTCCAAATACTGAAATGACAGTGAGTAAGTATTTGGAGAAGATTCGTGCTCTATTTGATGATATTTCTGCTCGAAAATTAGAAAAGCGTGACGAACTTCCGGATAGAATATCTAAATTTACCATAGAATTTAATAAGCCTGTAGAGGTTAGTGAAAGTGAGAAAAAGCTTATATATACCGTAGCAGATCAATTAGGTATCAACATTACCGAAGATTTTTTCACCCTTGGAAACCTATCGCAGAGTAGTATACCAACAGGTATAATGGGCGGCTATTCGCTTAATGGAACTGATGCAGAAAAAGAAAAATACGGCACCATTAAAAAACTTTTGAAAACGATTTCAAAGCTATTTGAATGGATGCCTGTGGAAAACGCTTTTTTGCACAATAAATGTTTGAAGCTTGCCCTTCAAAACTGCGGTACAGACATTGATGAGGATATAGAAATTTCTCTCAGAATTCCAAAGGATAGTTTGTTACTAATAAATGAGTTTCCGCAGTTTAATAATGATGAGATGGGTTATCTGCTGAATGATTGCAATATGAGTGAACTTTTTGGTATCTGTAGCACATCAACGTACTCGGATTACGATTCATCTATTGTAACTAGCAGACGATTCTCTCCTCGGGTTTCTACGCCTTCTGTTTTTCCGGGATATACCCCCGATTATAGTGACGATTTTGAAAGTGAACTTGCCGATGTATTCTGTTATTCCTGCTTCGATGAGGGCAACGAATATGTTCTAAAGCTTAAAATTGATTATATAAAACACAATACCACAATAGCGTTTCCTTCAGTAATATTTGTTAAAGCGCCTTTCAAGTCTATCCCTTACATAATTACATCTAAAAATTCGCCAAAAATAATATCTGGTGAAATTGAGATTATATTTTCAGATGAATAAAAGGTGCAGAAACCCCACGAAAAAGGCAAGCGTGGCTGCACTGGATTATCTTACTGTTTCCCAAAATCGTAAATCCCCGTTGCCGATCAAGCGGCCCGCTTGGTTTCTCCTTTTTCCAGGTTTCTATACGCAGCGGAGAAATCCACAAAAGTAAATATCATATACATAGAACCGGCGCAGCCTGTGAGCTGCGCCGGTTCTATGTGCAGAGGCGTTTTTTGATATAGCGTTACTTCTCCTGGCGGTGGGCCAGGATCGCGTCCCGGATGCGCTCCATGCCGGTGCGCACGATGCTGCGGGGCATGGCCAGGTTCAGCCGGACATAGCCCTGGGCGTTGCCAACGAACAGATCGTCCCCGCCCTCCAGCAGGACCCCCGCCTTGTTGGCGAAGAAGTCCGGCAGGTCCTCCACGTCCGGCAGGCAGGGGGCCATGTTGACCCAGGCCAGATAGGTGGCCTCCGGCGGGGAGAAGACGGCCTCCGGCAGGTATTCGTCCAGAAAGTCCCGGAGGAAACGGAAATTGCCGTCCAGATAAGCCTTCAGCTCCTCCAGCCAGGGCCCGCCCTTCTCGTAGGCCGCCTGGTGGGCCGCCACAGACAGGGGATTGAGAAAGCCCGCGATCTTGTCCCGGTCCTGGAAAGCCCGGCGGGTGGCCTCGTCCCGGATGATGACGTTGGAGAACATGAGCCCCGCCATGTTGAAGGTCTTGCTGGCGGACATGCAGGTGATAAGCCGGGGATAGTCGGGCATCAGCTTGGCCAGGGGGATATGCCGCTGGCCCTGGCGCAGCAGGTCGCAGTGGATCTCGTCAGAAATCACCCAGAGGCGGTATTTCTCTATAATGGCCGCCACGGCCCGCTGCTCCTCCTCCGACCAGACCCGGCCCGTGGGGTTGTGCGGGTTGCACCAGACCACCAGCTTGGCCTTGGGATCGGCGCATCTGCGCTCAAAATCCTCCAGGTCCATGCGGAAGACGCCGCTGCCGTCCCGCTTCAGGGGAGAGGGCACCAGCTCCACTTTCCCGTAATCTGCCGCGTGCTGGAAGTAGCCGTAGGCCGGGGTGGGGGTGATCAGCTTCTCTCCCTCGCCCACCAGCAGCTCCACCAGCTGGTAGAGGGCGGGGATGATGCCGGGGGAGAAGACCAGCTGCTCCTGGGGGAAGCTCCAGTCATAGTGCGCCCGGCACCAGGCGGAGAAGGCCTTGTAGTAGTCATCCGTAAACATGGCGCTGTAGCCGAGGATGCGCCGGTCCAGCCGGTCCTTGATCGCCTGGCGGATCTCCGGCGCCGTGGCAAATTCCATGTCTGCCACCCACATCCGGACGAACTCCTCGTCCTTGAAGGGAAACTGCTTCTCCGGGCCCGCATGAAAGATGTAACCCCGGAAACCGTCCGTGTTCAACGCGTTGGTATGCTGCCGGTCAATGATCTCGTCAAAATCGTAGGGCATGTGTCTCACCTCTCCTGTATTATTTTCCGTAATGGATACTTATAGCATAACATTTCACGGAGAAAAAGGCAAGGCAAAAATGGCGTTTTCCGGCTTTTTGGGACATTTTCCGGCGCTTTTATGGAAAGATTGCTTCGGGAGCCGCCCCGGCGAAAAAGGAGGGCAGCCCGGCCTCGGCCGCGCTGCCCGTTATTCGCCCGCGCCCGGCATTCCAGCGCTGCCCGGCCGGGGGAGGGCACCTTCCTGCCAAACAGCGCCAGAACCGCCAAAACATTGAAAGGCTCACGTCAATATGATATAATCTTTACGTATAGGACTGAACACACGCACGGAGGTATGATGACGGCTGTCAGCTGTAAACCGTCTCCGAAACGCGCAGATTACTTGCGCCAAGTTTTCCGTTGCTCTTTTTTCAATCTCTAAAATCAAACAGATCCTTTGGCGATACCTCCAGCACCTCACAGAGTTTGAAGATCACATCAAAAGACACCCCGACATTGCCCAACTCAATGGCGCTGATATGGCTTCTGTCAATATCCACCAGTTCCGCCAATTGAAGCTGGGTCAGCTTTTTCCTCTTCCGGTAATAGACCACATTGAGCCCGAATTTTTCATACAGGCCCTTATATTCCGCTTTCACAGAAACCACCTCTCTGAATATTATGCGTGGTCTGTTACAGTTCATAAACCTTGTAAAAATAGCGTCACGCTATTGACACAAGTCATTTTACTTTTTGTAATAGAAATGAATTTCTGCTCTTTAGGCAAAGCGTAAAAATGGGAAAGAGAGGCTAAAAAGATGAAACGATTTAAGGCGGGTGCGAATAAATTTTTTAAGCAGCTTCTTTGCCTGGCGCTGTGCGCCGTGATGCTGTTGGGGTTATTGCCTCCGCTTGAGGCAAGTGCGGCCACAATAAAGAACAGCAAAATTGTTAAGGATCCACAAGCTGATACGTATGCGCTTACTCCAGAACTTCAAGAAACGCTCAACCAAATCCTTAATGGCGACATTAATTTGTTTTCAGATAAAGAACATAAGCATAAAGTCAGTGCCAAAATGAATAGTCAACCTGTCAAGAGCGGGACGACCCGGTATGTTACCTCTGCTCACGCAACACCAGACAAGACCAAAAATGTTAGTGGACAAACGTGCTCAATATATGCAATGGCCGTATACTCCACTTTGTTTGATGCCACTGTATTCAACCAGAAAGCATATAAATCGACCACCATTCTTTCGGCTGGTGGCAATGAGACTTCTGGCTGGGGAAAAGAGAAATAGGATATTATGTGTACTACGATTAACCTGAAAAGAAGGTCAGCAAAAAAGCAACTGGGATAACAGGCTTTAGGCTATGCGGTAGAGTATCAATATTTCACAGTCCATGCTGGCGAGGATACTCAGCTCCACGCAGCCCAGTATTTCTGCTTCCCAAAATGACCTCGCTTAAACAAAAAGAAGCAGACGAGCAGCGGGCTAATGCTGCTGCCCGCTCCAAAGTATTTTTAAGCATGAAAAATCCGTCAAAATCAGCGATTTTGACGGATTTTTGGTCCGAGTGGCGAGACTTGAACTCGCGGCCTCGTGATCCCAAACAAGTAAAGAAAACTTTTTTAGCTAAGAAACAGCCGTTTTTAATGCTTTTTGTTCCGTTCCGTGTACTCTCCGCAGCTCTTAACTCCGGTGTCTCCATGTGCTCCAAATGAGGTTATGGTCGCGCTTGTGGTCAGGGGAAGATTTCGAGAGGAAAGAAAGACAGCTTTAGAGCGGGCTGCTCTCTGCCTGCGGCTGCGGTATGCTCTGGCGTGGCGGTTAAATGTGTCTTAACTATAACTTGGATTTCGGACAGTTACAAGGGAATTCAAATAATAAGTTCTTTTCTAAAAATCTTTCAGAAAAAAGTTGCTCGTCTGCTTGGTTTCAATTATAATGATTATATGAAAATGCAGGGAAAGAGTTAAAAAGAAATTTAAGTTAGAGAAATCACGGGTGACAATATATAAGCAGCTGAGGAAAATGCCAAATAACCATAAAATCAAGGAGAAAGTGTATGTTTGAAGCAAAGAAAACTCTCATCGTAGTTTACAAGGATGAGATGCTGATGAATCAACTGAGGAAGATGGTTGAAACACATGATGACAACGAGCAAAATATTGTCGGGATTAGAGATGACTCTATCAACATTGTCTCTTGGACGGAAAAGGTGTGGTTAGGTAACAAGAAAGCCGGAAACATCCAAGGAAAAATCCTCTTTATTGGAGAGATAAAAGGCACAGATAAACTAATTCCAGTTATCGATGTGAAATTTGATGAATATGGTGTTAGGTTTGGTTGGGCTGGTAATCAGGCGATTGTATATGCTGATCCTAAGGCGCTTACCACCCGTGAGGACTACGATGCATTTTTGGAAAAGCTCTCTGTACTTCCAGTGCCAGATTCCCTCAAGGCAACGAAGAAAAGCATAGCTACCGCAGATATAGACCATGAATCCGATGCAACAATCGAGTCAGCCACAGAAGATGTTCCCGAAAATACGGATGCTGAAACTGCTGTAACTGATAAGAAAAAGCATCAAAAGGGAGATATCTTTAAAGGTGTCAAAAAAGCATTCTCAAAGAGTGTGGATGTCTTTGAGAAAGCTAACGAACGTGTCGCTTCAAAGACTGAGGAGGTTTTTAGAAATAAGACGCTTATGAAACAACAAATGCTATTCTATGGAGTGGTCAAACTATACAGTGATGGACTTGAGAAATTTATGAACATGTGAGGTAACGGCCTATGCAGGCAAAAACTGAAATGCAGCAGGGTTGGGACTTTGCCACAGAGGTAATGGGTGCTGATATTGCTGCCCACATGGGAATGGAATATGTTAACGCAGTTGAAGCGGCAATCAAACAGCTTGAAGATAATATAAATAACCACCCGTACAGAAACCTTGGAATTGGGCAACTCCAAGGTTATATGCTTGAGGAATGGGCAGCCGGGACATTTAATGTTGATGCGATTGCAGCTGATTCATCAGACCGTGCTTCTGTTCTCCACAGCACTTCAAAAGACTCTATTGATATCCAATTAGCCTCCGGGGAGGCTTATAGTGCGAAGTCCTACGCTACAGCAGAAAAAACCGCAAAGGCGCAAGCAAGACTCACCCAGAATTCAGAACGCGCAAGCTACTACAATCAAGGCAGGCTCATCCCTTCCGACCAACTTTCCGATGCCAAAACGACCGCTCATCGTGAGGCAGTGAGAAATCAGCAGATTCGTTCCGCTGTTTCCGAAGCTTATGCTGAAACCGAATCCAAGCTAACGGATACAATAAAGAACGATGAAGGCATTAGTTCTAAAAGCGCATCGAGAAAAGAACTTGAGGATATTGCCCGCGAAAGCAAGAATCAGCAGTTTAAAGCGGGGGATCACAGCTTAACTGCGGAAAATGCAATCAATACGGAATATATGCTGAAACAGGCGTTGAAAGCTGGGTACACTACTGCGGCAATTACTGTTGCATTCCAACTTGCTCCCGAAATATACAAAGCCGTTGATTTCCTCATTAAGCATGGGGAAATAGACATCCAGCAAATTAAAAGAATGGGAAGCAAGGGAATCTCCGCAGGGGCAGAGAGCTTTCTTCGCGGCTCGATATCTTCTTCTCTACTGATAATGTGCGAAAAGGGAGTTCTTGGAGAAGCATTTAAAGGCATAAATCCTACTGTCCTCGGAACAGTCGTTGCCATTGTAATGCAGACGGTAAAGAACAGTATTCTTGTTGCTGCCGGAAAGATGAGCACGCAGCAAATGGGAGTAGCTTTCGTGGATACTGTTGTTATTTCGGGCGGTTATCTACTCGGCGCACATGTTGGTGGCATCATTGGACAGGCTCTTGGATTTGAACTTCCCGTGGTGGGATACCTTCTTGGCAGTTTAATTGGTACCTCGTTCTGTGTCATTTACAACATAGGAAAAAAGAAACTCATATCTTTCTGCGTGGATACAGGCTTTACCTGTTTTGGCCTTGTTGAGCAGAATTATGAATTGCCCGATGAGGTTCTCAATGAACTCGGAGTGGAAACCATACCTATCCCACGGACACAGGTGGAGAGAATTGATATTCCGAGAACGCAGACATCTACCGTAAATATTGGCAAGTCAGCGTATGAAACCATAGACATCACTGTACTTCGCCGTGGAGTTATCGGCGTGAATAAAATCGGTTATGTTATGAACTGATGGTTGGCTGAAGAGAAAAACTGAATAACCTTTCGGCAATACTATACTTCTCAACCATTATATTGATATGGTGATTCAGGGTTATAGTTGAATGGCAGAACAGCAAAACGAGAAAGTCACCCAGCAGATCAAAAAGGTCTACTGCGTGGCTTTTTCGTTTGTCCCGATTGAAAGTTGTCAAATTTGAGAAGGCTCTATACTAAAATCGCCTCGATTTGACGATCAACGATCTCACTGAGCAGTTCGAGACGGCGGGGAGAGATCTCTATATCCGGGTGTCCGGCGAAGCGGAAGCCGCGCAGCGCCTCCAGATCCGCCCGGATCTCCTGCGTCAGCAGGCCCCTAGCGGTGACGATAAAATCCCTGCCCGGCCGGGGACGGCACTTCTGAATATACCAGTCTGGCTCTGCCAACTGCTCCTCATCCAGCTCCGAGAACAGAAAATGGTTGTTGACAAACACCAGGGCCATAGCCCGGATCTCCATAGTGCCGTTGTCAAACAGGATGCCGAAATCCCCGTACTTCCGGTTTTGTTGCCGGGGTGCGGGATTTTGTCACCCCTTTGGGGCTTTCTTCTATCGTCAGATGTTGGTTTCCTGCTGGTTTACAAATTTATATTTTCCCTTGCCAAGTCCGGAAACTGCTTTGATTAACCCCATTTCTTTTAGTCTGCTGATTACTTTACCTGCGGAGGATGGTGCCATATCAAACATTTGAATAAGGTCAGAACGGCTGAAAGCTCTCTCATATTCAAAACAGTCAAAAAGGGCAAGCACCTTGTCTTTGGTCGGCGTATTGATTTTTATCTTGGAAATGGAGCGTTCAAACGCTACTTTTTTCGCTTCAAACGCCACTTTATTTTGCCCAAACGCCACCTTTTCGTCTTCAACAATCCATTTTTCGTTTACCCCATAATTCAGGTTATACAGTGTGACCTGAAATGAGGCAACGTCCGAATAGAAAACCGGCTCCAACTCCGCACGGAAGTTGTGGGCGGCATGATAGGCATCTGTTATTTTCTTAAAACCGCTGCCCTGACGTTCCATATATCCCAGCCGCCCAAAAATGTCTGCCAGAATCGGATTGCGCCGGGTGGAGGAAACATTCTCTATATCCCGTTCCTGTATCCGCGTTCCGTCCGCCATGCCGCCGGGAGA
>CANQRQ010000031.1 GCA_947626315.1 uncultured Oscillospiraceae bacterium
GGCGGTTCCTGAAACGGATAGAGTTCCGCTTTCCCGTGTTTTTCAATGGTCAGCAAGTGGATATGTTGAGTTGGGACATAGAAGGTACAGTTGAAGCCGTGGCGCTGCTGGCCAAACCAATGTCAAGCAGCCCCAATGCCCGCCAGAAAGAGGCCGCGACCAGGGCGGCGCTGGTACATTATGGGATGATTGAATCCTGATTGTTTTGCCTATGGAGAACAATGTTTCGTTTGTCATTACCGTTGTAGATGGGAAAGAGAATAACGAGGGCTATATTGACTGCCGTAGCGAACACGAGATTGGTGATACATATGTTTGTAAATACGGTTGCCCCACGGATTTTTGCCAAAAGTGTATACTTAAAGCCTTTCCCATTATAGAAGCCGTTCGAGCGGGCGGTGATTTAAGAAATCTTGGTGGAGAGACAGAGGGTAATATTCGTTTTTGTTGCCCCAATGGGGTGGTAATCTTTCGGTTGGAGGCAATTAGTGACCCGTACGGGACTCCCCGCCTGCGGGCGGACCGGGTCGGCGTCAAAAGACCTCTGAAGACGATATGACCGCATAAATGCGGCCATAAACGTCGGTCAGAGGTCTTTTCCTTTCCCCATGAAACCCGCTGCGCTGGGCTTTCATGGGGCCCCGAAAACACCGCTCCCTTCGAGTCCCGATTTATCAAAAATACTCCCCCGGCGCATGCCGGGGGAGTATTTTTGGTGACCCGTACGGGACTCGAACCCATGTTACCGCCGTGAAAGGGCGGTGTCTTAACCACTTGACCAACGGGCCAACTTAGGGCGCAGCACAGATGCTGCGCCCTCATGGTGGAGAGTGGCGGACTCGAACCGTCGACCTTCCGCGTGTGAGGCGGACGCTCTAACCAGCTGAGCTAACCCTCCGTAGCTTGCTTATGATAACACATCCTCTCACAGATTTCAAGAGAAATTTTCAGTTTGTTTGAAAAAAATCGGTGGGAATTGGAAAAAATACTGTTGACAACTGGCTCCCGGTCTGCTAAAATTCAGATTGTTGTCAAAGGCTGCGCCTGCATGGCGGCATAGCTCAGTTGGCTAGAGCATGCGGTTCATACCCGCAGTGTCCCCGGTTCGAATCCAGGTGCCGCTACCATGCGAAACCCCAATGCTTTGCATTGGGGTTTCGCAATGAAATCCGTCCTTCGGACGGGTGAAATCCTGCTTCGCAGGATGAACAGCATGAAAGGCCAGAGCTCCGGATTTTTCCGAAGCCCTGGCTTTTTCATAACAAATCTTTTCAGGCCGGCAGATAGTTCAGGGGATCAACGCCCTCCCCGTCTACCGTCACGGCAAAATGCAGGTGGGTGCCCTGGCCGATCTCGCAGAGCGCGGTGGTGCCCACCGAGCCGATCACCTGGCCCGCCTCGACCCAGTCGCCCGCGCTGACGGCGGGCAGCTCCGCCAGATTGGCGTAGACGGTCCTCACCCCGTCCCCGTGGCTCACGGTGACGACCGTGCCGTACAGGTCATCCTGGACGATGCTCTCCACCGTGCCCTCATGGGCCGCGTTCACTGTCTCCCCCAGCGGGGCGAGGATATCCACGCCTCCGTGGGTGCGCCAGTCCCGCATGGTCACATCGTAGCTCAGCTCTTCGCTGCTGTATGGGCGCTCCAGCTCACCGCTGACCGGCCACACATAGACGGACGCCGCCGCTTCCGCCGCATTTCCGCTCTGCACCGCCTCGGCCAGGCTCTCCTCCGCCTCGGCCGGTTCCAGCTCCGCCAGCGCAGGCGCCTGGACCTGCTGGGGCTCGTCCTGGGCGGCCGTCGCGGTCTTCTCCCGGACAGGCGGGGTGACGATCACCGTCTCCACCCGCTTGTTTTCCAGCCGGGTCCCGTTCTGGGAGCCGATATCTTCTGCCATAGTCTCATTTCCTGCCGCCATCATCCAGGCGGAGACGCCGATCACGGCGGCGCACAGGAAAAGGACTATGTAGAAGCCCTTCCCTGTAAAAAATCCCTCCAGCCTTCTGCCGGAGCTGCTGCTGTTCATACTTTTGACCTCCGTTTGCATGAAATAGGTTTGCAAGCCTATTTTTGCCTGCAAAGGCAGATCTTATACACGAAAAAAACCGCCTTCGGGCGGTTTTTTTCCTGGCAGCGTGTCAAAAAAGTCCTTTGGGACTTTTTTGCACGCTTTAGCCGCCACTTTTTTCAGAAGGGCTTTGCCCTTCTGAAAAAACTCGCTACGCTCGGCAAAAGCCCGGTAAACCGGGCATTTTGCTGGCGGTGATTGAAACACGAGGCGGGCCTTTGCCCCCTCGTGCTCCCCCGCTACCTTCTCACTTTCCTGCGTAGGTTGATGTTTTTTGACAGTCTCACACGAAAAAAACCGCCTTCGGGCGGTTTTTTTCCTGGCTTATTCTATTGGGAACGCAGTTGCTTTCAGTGGATGGAGAAGAAGGCATCCCGGCCCGGGTACTCCGCCACGTCGAAGAGCTCCTCCTCGATGCGCAGCAGCTGGTTGTATTTGGCCACCCGGTCGGTGCGGGAGGGGGCGCCGGTCTTGATCTGCCCGGCGTTGACCGCAACGGAGATATCGGCGATGGTGGTATCCTCCGTCTCGCCGGAGCGGTGGGACACCACGGCGGTCCAGCCGGCCCGGTGGGCCATCTGGATGGCGTCCAGGGTCTCGGTGAGGGTGCCGATCTGGTTGAGCTTGATCAGCACGGCGTTGGCGGCCTTCAGGGCGATGCCCTTTTTGATCCGCTCCGTGTTGGTGACGAACAGGTCGTCCCCCACGATCTGGATCCGGCCGCCCAGGCGCCGGGTCATGCTCTGCCAGCCCTCCCAGTCGTTCTCGCCCATGCCGTCCTCAATGGAGATGATAGGATACTTGTTCACGAAGTCCTCCCACATGTCCACCATCTGCTCACTGGTCATGACGGTGCCCCGCTTGGGCAGATGATAGCAGCCGTCCTCCTTGTACCAGTCGGACACGGCGCCGTCGATGGCGATCATGAAGTCCTCCCCCGGCTTGTAGCCCGCCTTTTCCATCGCGGCCACCAGGGCTTTCAGCGCGTCCTCGTCGCTGTCCAGATTGGGGGCATAGCCGCCCTCGTCCCCCACGCCGGAGGCGGGGACCACCTTTTTCAGAGCATGGAACACCTCCGCGCACATGCGCAGGGCCTCCTTGAAGCTCTCCGCCCCTACGGGCATGATCATAAACTCCTGGATGTCCACATTGGAGCCGGTGGCGTGGGCGCCGCCGTTGAGCACGTTCATCATGGGCACCGGCAGGGTCTTGGCGTTGACGCCGCCGATATAGCTGTACAGGCTCTGCCCTGTGGCCGCCGCGCCCGCCTTGGCGCAGGCCAGAGACGCGCCCAGAATGGCGTTGGCGCCCAGACGGGTCTTGTTGGGGGTGCCGTCGATCTCGATGAGCATCCTGTCAATGGAGGTCTGGTCCAGCACGTTCAGGCCCAGCAGCGCCTCGGCGATCTCTCCGTTGACGTTCTCCACCGCCACCTGCACGCCCTTGCCGTTATAGCGGCTCTTGTCCCCGTCCCGGAGCTCGCAGGCCTCATACATGCCCGTGGACGCGCCGGAGGGCACCGCTGCCCGGCCGATGGTGCCGTCGTCCAGCGTCACCTCCACCTCCACGGTGGGGTTGCCCCGGGAATCCAGGATCTCCCGGCCCATCACATCGACTATTTCAAAATACTGCTTCATTTTTTAACCTCCCCGGTTTCTTACCGTATTTGTTTTTTGTTTTTATTATACCATAACCGCGAAGCGGGGATGGTATAATTTTGCCATGTTTTTCGGTTGCCGCGAAAGCGGCGAGAAAAACGGCATCAAATCATAATATCCGTTTACGGATATTATACCAAAGGCGGGCAGAAAATAAAGGCTTTTTTGGAGATGATCCGCCTCATAAAGGGGCGGCCCCCAGAGAAAAGCGGAGCTTTTCTCTGGGGGCATGGCCGCTTAGTCGTTATCCAGCCCGTCGTCACAGATCAGGCCGTAGCCTCCCTGGCGGCGTTTATATACCACTGAGAACGCGTCCTCCGCGTCCATATTTTTGAACACGAAGAACTCGTGGCCCAGCAGATTCATCTGCAGGATCGCCTCTTCGGCGGACATGGGCTTGATAGAGAAGCGCTTGCTGCGCACGATCTTGAACTCCTCGTCCCCCTCGTCGTCGGCGGGCGTGAAGGCCGGCGCCGCCGGCACCGCGCCCTCCCGCAGGCGCTTTTCAAGCCGGGTCTTGTTCCGGCGGATTTGCCGCTCGATGGCGGCCACGCCGGAGTCCACAGAGGCATACATGTCGTTGGTCAGTTCGCTCGCTCTGTAGAAGAGGCCGTTACTGTGGATGGTGATCTCAGCCAGGAAACGGCCCCGCTCGATGCTGAAGGTGACATAGGCCTCCGCCTCGTTTTTGAAGAGCCTGTCCAGCTTGCTGATCTTCTTGATTGCGTAGGCGCGCAGATCCTCGGAAGAATCCATCCGTTTTTCGGTAAAAGTGAACTTCATTGTTCCAGCTCCTTTCTTATGGCTCATGACGGCTGACAGACGGCTTGTCCGTCCTCTTGTCACTATTGTAGCACAGTTTTGGAGCAAATTGAAGTCCTTTTTGTTAATTCAAAACAAAAATTTTCCAGCTGTTTTCAGTTGAAGAGCACGGCGCAGTCCGGCAGGGCCGCCCGCAGCTCGCTGATCTGCTCCTCGCTCAGAGGATTTCCGCTGAGGTTCAGACTCTTCAGCTTCTTCATCTCCTTCAGCGGGGTCAAAACATCCACCCGGTTGTTGGACAGATCCAGGTTTTCCAGGGCGGTCAGGGAGGCGATGGGCGTGATATCCTGCACCTGGTTGTCCGACAGGTCCAGATTCACCAAGGTCAGGCGGCTGCGGGTGTACTGGAAAATATAGATATTGCTGAGGCCGTTGCCGCTCAGATCCAGGGTGACAAGATTGTACAGGTTGGTCATCGGCGCCAGATCCGCAATGCCGCTCTCCGACAGATCCAGCTCCTCCACGTCCCCGGGGACGGTAAGGCCTCCGATCTCAGCGGAGTACACCAGCTGGGAATGGCTGATCACGCAGCCGCCCAGGATGTGCTGCAGGCTGTCCACCGCCTCGCCGGTGAGATCGGGGTTGTCGTCCAGCTCCAGGATCCGGAGGGAGCCCAGATTCTCCAGGGTGCTCAGATCCTCCGGCCCCAAGCCCGTCTCCTTCAGGCTCAGGATCCGCAGATTCTGCAGCTTCTCCAGACCGGAAAAATCCGCGATCGGGTTGTTGGACAGGCGCAGCTCCGTCAGCCCGGCCATGGCCCCGGCGGAGGCCGTGTCCGTGATCTGATTATTCGAGGCGTTCACCGCCCGGAGCGTATTCATTCCGATCAGGGGGCGCAGATCGCTGATCCGATTGTCCGAAATATCCAGCCGCTCCAAAGACGGCAGGTTCATAATGGCGCTCAGGTCCGCGATCTCGTTGCCGCTCAGGTTCAGCTGCCGGAGATTTTTGCAGCTCTGCAGCACGCTGATATCCCGGATGCCCTTGCCGCTCAGGTTCAGCTCCGCCACGTCCGAGCGGAAGCTGAGTCCTCCGATGGTGATGTCTGACAGCTCCTTCTGGTCGGCGTCGCTGTGGATGGCGCAGTTGGGCAGGGCGGCGGAGAGCGCCTCCAGCTCCCCCGTGCCGAACTGCAGGCCCCGCACGCTGAGGAAAGCAAGCCCCTTCAGCTCGCTGAGCGGGCTCAGGTCCGTTACCGGATTTTCGTCCAGATAGAGCGTCCGCAGCCCGGTGAGGGCGGTCAGAGGGCTCAGGTCCTCCACGCTGTTGCCGCTCAGGTTCAGGCTGATCAGCCCGCCCAGCTTTGTCAGAGGAGAGACGTCGCTTAAGCCCGTCCCAGCCAGGGACAGCTCGCTCAGTCTGTGCAGGCCGCTCAGGGTCTCCAGGTCCTCGCCGGTCACCTGCAGCCCGTCCAGCACCAGGCTGGAAATCTCCCGGGGGACCCGCATGCCCGCCAGGTTCACATACTCCGCGGCCAGCCGCTGGAGCCGGCGGCGCTCAATGTCCTGAATGCGCTGGTCAATGGAGGGGTCGGTGGTGTCCAGCTGGCGCAGCTGCTCCAGGGCCAGCTCCAGCTGGTCCTGGGCCTCATAACAGTCGGCCATGAGCATCAGGCACTCCTCGCTGTGGCTGAGCTCCTCCGCCCGGCGCAGATAGCTCAGGGCGCTGTCATAGTCCTGCCCCTCCATGCTGTCCAGCGCCTGTTCCAGCAGCCGGTCATAGTCTCTGGCGTCCAGATCGTCGATCAGCACCGCCGCCACCGCGATAATGAGCACCGCCACCAGGAAAATGGCGGTCACCATTTTCCAGCGGACGGGGCTTTTTGCCCGGTCCGGCTCGTTCCTCTTCCCCAGAGCGGAAAAGGGGCCGAACGCGGCCTTCTTCTCCGCCTTTTTGGGGCGCGGCTCTTTCTCCGCCGCGTCTGCCGCGTGAGAGCCTTTGAAGCGGGCCCTTTTCATTTCGTCTTCTCCGCCGTGGGCTTCGCGCCGGTTTCTCCGGCGGGCGCGTCCGCCGCGGCGGGCTTTTCAGGGGGCAGCACCTTCGGGTCCTTGATTTTGGGCAGCTCCACCGGCTTCTCCGGCTGCTTCTTCTTCATGGCGAAGGCGGTAAACAGCAGAGACAGCATCACGCACAGCACCGACATCTCCTGCATCCCGGCGGCAAAGCTCAGCTCCTCGCTCTGCAGCGCGGCCAGGTCCTCCACAAAGATGTGGTACAGGAAGGGCAGGGCGAACAGGGGCACCAGCAGCCATTTCGTGCGGATAACGCCGAAGGCCGTGGCCGTATACAGCACCGCCACCAGCAGATACAGGAGGATGCACAAAACCGTGTGCAGCCAGCTGTCAAAGCCGGCAGAGCGGATGATGAAGAACACCACGCCCAGCAGCACCGGTAGCACGGTGGCGCCGAAGAACCGCTTGCCCAGCAGCATCAGGCAGAGGGCAAACAGGAGGTTGCAGAGCAGCGGCAGGGCGATCTGCGTGGCGGCAAAGGCGGGATCGCCCCAAAGCCTCCAGCAGCCGATCAGGCGAAAAGCCGCCGACAGCAACATCAGCAGCACCGCCCCCTGGGTCCAGAAGCTGTGATTCTCCACATAAAACTTCACTCTGTCCTTGTTCGCGCTCTTCCCGTTCATATCCGTTCCTCCTTTGTACGCTTCCCGGCGGGCCGCAAAGCCTCCGCGGCTCAGAGCTCCGCCCAGCCGCCGTTTCTAAAGATCGGTATTTCTTTCCCCTCCGCGGTGACGCCTGTGATGTCCAGGTCCTCCGAGCCGATCATGAAGTCCTCGTGGATCATCGAGTCGTTCACGCCCAGGGCGGCGAAGTCCTTCTCGCTGTACTTCTCAAAGTCCTTCATGCAGCTGGAGTAGCCCCGGCCCAGGGCCAGGTGGCAGGCCGCGTTCTCGTCAAACAGGGTGTTGTAGAACAAAACGCCGCTCTCCCGGATGGGGCTCTGCCAGGGCACCAGGGCGCACTCGCCCAGCATCCCGGCTCCCTCGTCCATCTGGGTCATGAGCCGCAGGGCCTCTTCGTTCCGCCCCGCATGGACTTCTCTGACCCGGCCGTTTTCAAAGCGGATGGAGAAATCGTCGATCAGGACCCCCCGGTAGGACAGGGGCCTGGTAGAGAACACGACGCCCTCCGCCTCCCCCATCCTGGGCGTGGTAAACACCTCTTCGGAGGGAATATTGGGGTTATAGTCCACCCCCTGAATGGCGGCCCGCTCCGCGCCGCCGCAAAAGAGCATATCCGGGATCAGACCCACGGTGAAATCCGTCCCCGTGGCCGCGCTCTTATAGTTCAGACGCCGCAGTTGCAGGGAGTTGAGCCACTGACAGCGCCGGTGGATGTTGGCGCTGTGCTCCACCCAGGCGGCCACCGGGTCCGGCCCGTCGGCCCGGGAGCAGTGCAGGATCGCCGCCCAGAGCTTTTCCACCGCCTCCTCGTCCGGCAGGCCGGGGAACACCTTCCGGGCCCATTTGAGGCCGGGCATCGCCGCCACGCACCACTGGGCGCTGTTCTCCATGGCCTTCCGGTAGGGGCGCAGCACCTTGTAGACCGCCTGCTGGGCCTGGGCGTATTTGGCCTGATCGATCCCCGACAGGCCGTCCGGGTCCTCAGCGGTCAGATGGATACGGGCCGGGCGGGCCTCCGCTATATACCGGTACTTCTCCTCCTGCCATTTTTTCACACGGCTCAGATTCTCCAGGCTCTGATACTGATAGTGCAACTTGGTCAGCGGCTGGAACATCCAGTCCACCCGCACTTCCCCGGCTCCGGCCAGGTAGCACTCCTCCACCAGCATCTCCACAAAATCCGTCTGCTCCACCGGGGAGGCGATCGTTACCTCCTGCCCTGGGACAATGTTGACGCCGGAACGGGCGATCAACCTGGCATAGCCTCTGAGAATCTTCTGCTCCATATTTCCTCCTGCTCATTTTTTCATTTTTTGCGCCGGGGGCCCCGGCGTAAAGCATACTATATAATGGAGTATACCACTTCTTTCCCCTTTGTGCAAGCTTTGGCAAAGGCAGCGGCGCAGGCGCGGAAAAGCCCCGGACGGAATACCCGTCCGGGGCTTAGATGCTTGGCTGTTATGTATTACTCCGCAGGGCTGAACTCGTCCTTACCGGCGCCGCAGAGCTCGCAGGCGAAATCCTCCGGCAGGTCTTCCCATTTGACCCCGGTCTCCTCTTCGTCGTAGACCCAGCCGCAGAGATTGCAGACATATTTCATCTGGCCGTCCCTCCTCTGTGTTCCGCGTCCGGCTCAGCCGAAGTAGCGCTCCAGCAGGCCTTTGAAGGCCTTGCCGTGGCGGGCCTCGTCCCGGGCCATCTCATGGACAGTGTCATGAATGGCGTCCAGGTTGTACTTCTTGGCAAGCTTGGCAAGCTCGGTCTTGCCGGCGGTGGCGCCGTTCTCGGCCTCGACGCGCAGCTGCAGGTTCTTCTTGGTGCTGTCGGTGACGACCTCGCCCAGCAGCTCGGCGAACTTGGCGGCGTGCTCGGCCTCCTCCAGGCCGGCCTTCTCCCAGTACATGCCGATCTCGGGATAGCCCTCCCGGTGGGCGACCCGGGCCATAGCCAGGTACATGCCGACCTCGGTGCACTCGCCTTCAAAGTTGGCCTTCAGGCCGGCGATGATCTCCGCCTTGACCTCCTCGGGCACGTCGGCGCCGAACTGCTTGCCGACGCCTACCACATGCTCGGCAGCCCAGGTCATCTCGCTCTTCTGCTCGGTGAACTTGGAGCCGGGGACCTTGCACTGGGGGCAGAACTCGGGGGGCGTGTCGCCCTCATGGACATAACCGCATACGGGGCAAACCCATTTTTTCATTGTTGTTTCCTCCTGAAATTTCTTTTAGTAAGAGTATTTATTTTCATTGCATCGGCAATAAAAACCTCAGTTTCCGGCCCGGCCGGCGGACCGGCAGGCGGCGCACAGGCCGCTGACATTCAGCGAATGCCCCTCCGGGGCGCAGCCCAGCTCTTCCCGGATCGCCCTGTACATAGGGGTGACTGTGTCCGGCAGCTCCAGATCCAGCACCCGCCGGCAGCGGCGGCAGATAAAGTGGGCATGGGGCTCCGTGCGCCCGTCATAGCGCAGCTGCCCGTCTACTGTGGCCACAGTGGCGGCCAGGCCCTCCTCCAGCAGCACCGAGAGGTTGCGGTACACCGTCCCCAGGCTCAGCTCCGGATAGTCCGGCTTCAGGCGCATATACAGCGTCTCGGCAGTGGGGTGGTCCTCCACCGCCCGGAGAGCCGCCAGCACGGCCTCGCGCTTTTTGCTGGTCTTCCGTCTGTTATCCATTCTCTTCCATAAAATCAATAACAATTCTTAATATTGATTTTATTATACACGATCTTTTTCGATTTGTAAAGAGGTATTTTTACTCTTCTGCCGGTTCTTCCGCCGGGACCACCAGCTGGGCCAGGGCGGGGGCCGCCGCGTCCGCGAAAAGGCGGATGGCGGCCAGGGCCTCCTGGAGGGTGTTGCCGCTGCTGCCTACCTCGACGATCATGGACCCGCCGGTGAGATGCTGGTTGTACCGCTCCCGCACCAGGGAGACCGGGCGCATCAGGGTGGGGTGCTTCACGTCCACCGCCTGCTGGAGATAGAGGGCCAGGGCCAGGTTGGAGCGCCAGTTGGGGTGCTCCAGGCCGCTGTCGTCGCTGCCCACCAGGATCATGACCTGGCTGGCGCAGACCCCCTCCTCCTCCGCCATGGTCTTGTAGATCACGTCGTCAGAGCCCAGGGCGTCCCGGTGCAGGTCGATGACCACCGCCAGGCTGGGGTACTGCTCCAGATAGGCCTCCACCGCCTCCCCCGAGCGGGTATAGGAGCCGGTGTAGCTGGGATAGTCATAGATCTCCCGGTCGTGGAGCACGTTCAGTCCCCCCGCCTCCAGCAGGCTGGCCAGTTCGTCCCCCACCCGGATG
This sequence comes from uncultured Oscillospiraceae bacterium, assembly GCA_947626315.1. GTDB lineage: Bacteria > Bacillota > Clostridia > Oscillospirales > Oscillospiraceae > Limivicinus. The sequence continues at coordinate 10,488 of CANQRQ010000031.1, forward strand.
ATGTTGAAGGCTGTGTCGGCGGTGCGGTTGGCGTCGTTGGGCTCATAGCGGTCCAGCCCCGCCTGGGTATAGGCCTCGCTGCCGTGGGTGTGCATGATCAGGATCTGGGGCTCCCCCTCCGGCAGGGTCACGGAGGGCCCCTGCAGCAGGATCTGGCCCACGTCCACCACATAGCGGGTCTCGTTCTTGATGCTGAGCCCGCCCTCGATGGTGGTGGGCAGGATGCCCTCGCTGCCGCCGCTGTCCATCACGGCAGCGGCCGGCTGGGCCTCCAGCAGCTCCTCCATGGCCACCGGCTCTTCCTCCGCCGGTTTCTCTGTCTCCGCCGCCGCTGCGACGGCCACTTCCGGCGCCTCTGTTTCTTTGACAGCGGGCAGCTCCTCCCCGCCGCTGACGGTGACGTTCTTCATCCGCCCGGCCTCAACGCTCCGGGCCACATAGCCGCTCAATTCCTTTGCCGCGCCGGCGCCCCAGAGCAGATACAGGCAGACCGCCGTAAGCCCCAGCGCCGCGAGTCGTCTCGCAGGACCCATCCCCGCGCCTCCCTTCGTATGGTTCCCCCTGGCTTCATAGGGAGGCGCCGCCTCCGGTTTCCGCCTCCCATCCCATACATATGCGCCCCGGCTGGGGATTATTTGTCCCCGTTCCCCGCCGTTCCGCTCGGCCTTGCAAATCCGGCCCGGACGTGCTATAGTGGAGATGTAAAAGCCTGCGAAAGGAGAAGAAAAAAATGAAGCTTACCTATCGCCCGAAGGGCGTTTGCTCCCAGCTGATGGAAGTGGAGACGGAGGACGGCAAGGTGAAGAGCGTGTCCGTTCTGGGCGGCTGCAGCGGCAATCTCCAGGGCATCTCCGCCCTGGTGGTGGGGATGGACGTGGAAGAGGCCATCCGCCGCATGGAGGGCATCCGCTGCGGCAATAAACGCAGCTCCTGCCCGGACCAGCTGGCTCAGGCGCTGAAGGCCTGCCTCGCCGCCGGGGACTGATTGTGTTTTTCCGGCGTTCTGCCGCCCTTGGCCGTCTGCTGGCCCTGGGGCTGCTGCTTCTGCTGCTCTCCGGCTGCGCCGGAAGCGCGGAGCCGGAGGAGAGCGGGCCGGCCGCTCCGGCTGTTTCTGCGGCCTTGCCCAGTCCCCCCACCCCCCGGGAGCTGCCCCCCTACCCGCCGGTAGAGGTGTATTTTGACGGGCTGCTTACCGACCGGGGCTATCTGGTGGAGGGCGCGCTCTACCTCTCCCCGGAGGCGGTCAGCGGCTTTTTCGGGGAAGAGCTCCGCGCCACCGTCAGCGAAGACGGGCTGCTGCTGACCGGGGACGGGCTGGAACTCTACGCCGTCACCGGGCAGGAATATATGCAGGCCAACGGCCGCTATCTCTATACGCCCTCCGGCTTTTTCGTGGCGGACGGGCGGGTGTACCTGCCTGCCGACGCGGTGGAGCGGATCCTGGGCGTCAGCGCGCTGATCCGCAGTGAGGAGCCCATGCAGGTGGAGATCGCCGGGGATGGCGTCCACTTCCCGGAGGGCGGGGAGGACTATTATACTCTGCATTTCCCGGAGGAAGACCTGTTCTGGCTCTCCCGCATCATCAACGCCGAGTCCAAGCGGGAGCCCCTGGCGGGGATGATCGGCGTGGGGAACGTGGTGCTCAACCGGGTAGCCAGCGACCGCTTTCCCAGCACCATCTACGACGTGATCTACGACCGGCAGTACACCATCCAGTTTGAGCCCATCGAGACCGGCGGTGTGCTGGACACGCCGGAGGAGCTGCCCACCATTGCCGCCTGCCTCTGCCTGGAGGGCTACAACACGGTGGGGGACAGCCTGTTTTTCGTCAATCCGGATAAGGGCGTCAGCCCCTGGTTTGAAGAGGAACTGACGCCCACCGTTGTCATCGGTCTGCACCATTTTTATACCGGCTGATTGTACAGGAGAAGGCCATGCTTGAAGAGCTTCTCCGATCGGGCTTTGAGGAGCTGGGCCTGCCGCTGAGCGGCGAAGCTCTGGCCCGCTATCGGGTTTATTATGAATATCTGGAGGAGGTCAACCAGGTCATGAACCTGACCTCCATCTCCGGGGAGGCGGACGTAGCCCGCCTGCATTTTCTGGACTGCGCCGCGCTGCTGTGCCTGGAGCGCTTCCAGGGCAAGCGGGTGATCGACGTGGGCAGCGGCGCGGGCTTTCCCGGCCTGCCTCTGCTGATCGCCCGGCCGGAGCTGGAGCTCACGCTGCTGGACAGCCTGGAAAAGCGCGTCCGCTTTTTGCGGGAGCTCTGCGGTAAGCTGGGCCTGAAGCAGGTCAGCTGCCTCCACGCCCGGGCCGAGGAGGCCCCCGGTGGGCTGCGGGAGAGCTTTGATCTGGCCGTCAGCCGGGCCGTCGCCCGGCTGAACCTGCTGTGCGAGCTGTGCCTGCCCTTTGTGAAGCCCGGCGGGCTCTTCATCGCCATGAAGGGGCCGGAGCCGGAGGAGGAGGTCCGGGAGGCCCGGCGGGCCGCCGCCCTTCTGGGCGGGAAGATCGAGGATGTGGTCCGCTATACCGTCCCCGGGACGGACATCGTCCACAGCGCCGTTCTGGTGCGCAAGGTCTCCCCCACGCCCGCCAAATATCCCCGCCGCTGGGCCCAGATCAAAAGCAAACCGCTATAAATTGCCTCTGGCCAAATTAGCTGAAATAAAGGCGACGGGAGTCGAACCCGAGTCGGTTTCTGACGGCAGATTTTCCCTCATGCGGCGTCAAAACCCTTGAAAATACACAAAGTATTTCCTGCGGGCTTTTCCTAGCCTGAGAAAAAATCTGCTCGCCAGAAACTGCTCCGCACTTCACAGGGAGATATTTCCGAGTGATTTTTGATGCGGAGGACGAAGGCTTGCTGTCGCAAGTCAAGGACGACAAATCAAAAAGCGCCGGAAAGAGCCCCTGTGAAGCGAACTTGGGTTCGACTTCCGTCGCCTAAAAGGATGGTAACCTTATGCGCAAGAAATTGTCAAGAAGGATCGCTAAAGAATGTTTTTACATAATAAATTGCCTGAAAAAACCTCTGGCTTTTCTGAAGCCAGAGGTTTTTTCAGGGCATGTTCATTAAAAGATTTTCCAATTCCGCCGCGCTGTGGGCCAGGCGCTCCGCCCCGGCGGCCAGGAGCTCCTCCTCCGTCCGAAAGCCCCAGGTGACGGAAACGCAGGGAAGCCCCGCGTTTTTCGCCGTGCGGATGTCCACCTCGGAATCCCCCACATAGACGCAGCTCTCCCGGGCCGCCCCCAGCTGCTCCGCCGCCGTCAGCACCGAGGAGGGGTCCGGCTTCCGGCGGACGCCTTCCCGCTCCCCCACAGCCGCCTCCAGCAGGCCGGGAAAATGCTCCTCCGCCAGCTCCCGCACCGCACCGTCCGGCTTGTTGGACACCACGGCCAGCCGGATCCCCGCCGCTTTCAGCCGCCGCATCAGCTCCGGGATCCCCGGATAAGGCCGGGTGTAGATCCGGCAGTGGGCGGCGTACCAGGGCTTGTAGTCGGCCAGAACCCGCTCCGCCAGTTCCGGCGTGCGGGCCGGGGGCAGGCAGCCCTCGATCAGATGGGCGGCCCCGTTGCCCAGATTGGCCCGCACCCGCTCCCGGCTGACCGGGGGCAGCTGGAACCGGGCCAGGCTGTGGTTCACCGCGTTGTACAGATCCTCCAGGGTATCCAGCACCGTCCCGTCCATATCAAACAAGACCGCTTCCAGCTTCATTCCGATCTTCCCCTTTTGATCAACAATTTGTGAATTTCAGTATACACCGGCCCGTCAAGTCCGGCAAGCGGCTTGCCAATTTCCTCCGGCCGTGCTATAAAAGAAGCAGAAAACATCCTGCGGGCAAAAAGGAGGGCGGATGATGAGAGGACGGAAGCTTTGGGCGGCCCTGCTTCTGGCCGCGCTCTGCCTGACGCTCTGCGCCTGCGGGCAGAAGCGGGAGGGCCCGCCTGCCGACGCCGTCTCCCTCTGGTACACGGAGGGCACGCCTCTGGCGGGGACGCTGGAGGCCCTGGCGGAGAGCTACAACGGCCAGCTGGGAGACGGCGCGTCTCCGGTCCTGCTCCGCTCCTTCCCGGACGAGGAGAGCCTGGCCGCCGCCTTTGACGCGGCCCGGCCTGATCTGCTGCTCTGCTCCCATGAGCGGGCCTTCGCCCTCTATGAGGCGGGGAGCCTGCGGGACGCGGCCGCCTCCCTGGGCCCCCGGACGCCGGATTACCCGGCGCTCCTGGGGCGCTATTCCCCCTGCGTGGGCCGCTGCTTTTTCCCGCTGGGCTTTGACACCCAGCTCTTTGCCGCGAACGGCGAAGGGGCGGACGCTGCCCCCGCCGGTCTGGAGGCGCTGCTGGAGCAGGCGGCCGCCCGGGGGGAAGAGACCGGCCTGCCCTGCCTGACGGCGGAATCCTTTTCCGGCCTTCTCTACAGTATGCTTCTCTCCCTGGGCTCTGAGCTCCACGGCCTGCGTCAGCTGGATATCTCCAACCCGGACTATGTCCGCGCCTACAATCTGCTCGCGGGAGCCGCCTATACCGGCGGCCTGGCCGCCTTTGACACGCCGCCTGCGGCCCTGCTGGAGGCCGGGTATCTGCCCTGGGCCGCGGTCCGCTCCTCCTCCCTGGCCGCTTCCGGTGCCGGCGGGCTGAGCGTCTCCCCGCTGCCCCGGCTGGAGGCGGGAGAGGTCTATCTGGCGGAGGGGATCGGCCTGGCGGTGACGGCCCGGGAGGGCCGCAGCCTCCGCTCCCCCGCCGCCTTTCTGGCCTGGCTCTGCACGCCGGAGCGTCTGGCCCGGACCGCCCTGGACGGGGGTCTGGTGCCCCCGGCGGACTTCGCCGGTCTGGAGCCGGCCAGCCCGCTGGAGGCAGTGCTGCTGGACCTGGCCGAAGCCGGCGAGCCTCATTTTCCCATGCCGGACGCAGACTTTTTTCAAAACCGGGACGCGCTGGAGGCGGAGCTCCGCGCCGCCGTGGCCCTGCTGAACTGAGCGGGCGCGGCAGCGGCTTGTATTTTTCCCCGAAGCGTGCTAGAATAGAGAAAAGATAAAATTCTGAAAGGAAGAGACGCTATGCCCACTGGAAACCAGCCCCGCAGCGGCGCGGGCCGTAAGATTGGCCTTTCCGTCACCGTTTTGGTAATTCTGATCATCGCCGTGATCGTCGGCATGTCCTGCGTGACCACCGTCCCCACCGGGCACACCGGCGTGGTGACCACCTTCGGCTCGGTGGAGGACTACACCTTTGATTCCGGCGTGCATTTCAAGCTGCCCTGGCAGCGGGTGGTGATGATGGACAACCGCATCCAAAAGCAGACGGTAGACCTGTCCTGTTTCTCCTCGGATATCCAGGAGGTCACCATGGTCTACACGGTGAACTATCAGATCAACCAGGCCAATGCCCAAAACATTTACCGCAGCATCGGCACGGAGTACTACAACACGGTGATCGTCCCCTGCATCACCGAGTCCACCAAGGTCATCACCGCCCAGTACACGGCGGAAAATCTGGTGGGCCAGCGCTCCAGCCTGGCCAGCGCCATTGAGGTGGAGCTGGCGGAGAAGCTGAAGGCCTTCAACATCGAGCTGGTGAGCACCTCCATCGAGGATATGGACTTTACGGACGCCTTTACCACCGCCGTGGAGGAAAAGCAGGTAGCCCAGCAGAACAAGCTCCGGGCGGAGACCGAGGCGGAGCGGGCCAAGATCGAGGCCGAGGCTCAGGCGGCGGTGGTCCGTATCGAGGCCCAGGCAGAGGCGGACGCCCGGCTGATCGAGGCGGAGGCGGAAGCGGAGGCCAACCGGCGCCTGGCCGAGTCCCTCACCGACGAGATTTTGCGAAACCGCTTCTACGATATTTGGGACGGCGTGCTGCCCAAGGTGACCGGCAGCTCCGGCGGAAATCTGATCAACGTTCCCCTGGAGGATTTAGGGGAGTAATATAGGGAGGAATAAGACTATGGACGGGTTCAGAATTCTGGAAATCAAGAAAAGCGTGTTTGAGAGCAACGACCGGGAGGCGGATCTTCTGCGGGAGCAGCTGAAGAAAGACCGGATCTTTCTTCTGAATCTGATGTCCTCCCCCGGCTCCGGCAAGACCAGCACCCTAAAGCGCACCATCGCCGCGCTGAAGGACGAGTTTCAGATCGGCGTCATGGAGGCGGATATCGACTCGGACGTGGACGCCGCCGCCATTGAAAAGACCGGGGCCAAGGTCATTCAGCTGCACACCGGCGGCATGTGCCATCTGGACGCGGGCATGACCCGCCAGGGCCTGGAGGGTCTGGGCCTGGCCGACGTGAACCTGGCCATTCTGGAGAACGTGGGCAACCTGGTCTGCCCCGCGGAGTTTGACACCGGGTCCGTGAAAAACGCCATGATCCTCTCCGTCCCCGAGGGGGACGACAAGCCCCTCAAGTACCCGCTGATGTTCTCCATCTGCGACGTGCTGCTGATCAACAAGATCGACGTGCTCCCCTATTTTGACTTTGATCTGGAGGCCTGCAAGCGCTATGTATACAGGCTCAACCCTAAGATGAAGATCATCCCCATCTCCGCCCGGACCGGCGAAGGCATCGAGGAATGGGCCGACTGGCTCCGGACGGAGACCAGGGCCTGGATCGGAAACTAAACGAACTTGTCCGTCGGCAAAGGACCTTTGTCGGCGGCTTTTTCTTTTCAGGGGGGCGGGGCCCTCTTTTTTCCCTTCCAGACGTGCAAAAAAATCCCCTTTTCCCGCGATTTTTCCCCTTGACATCCCTGGAGAATCTTGTTAGAATAAGTCGTCTCAATTGGATTGCCCTTCTATATCCAAAGCAAGATGCGACCGCTGCTTTCGCAGCCAAGGCCACACGGACAGCCGGGTCGAATGCCGATAAACCGCCGGTGCGGTGGCAACTTCTGTTGCCTTATTGATTGAGTTAAAAGCTCAAGTTTTATAAGTTGGTAACTATAAACCAGTGCTTCATAGCATACAAACTTGTGAAATGGTCAATAAGAGTAGTAAAAGTAATCTTTCTTTGCTGTATAGACTCTAAACCCATTGGGATCAGGCGGCGGCGTGAGTGCGCCGCGCCGTGATGTTTTCCAGGTGACGTATGCTGCAGGCATACGTCATTTTTTGTTGGGGAGACTGGGTATGAAGAAGATCATTGAGCTGAAAAACATCACCAAATCCTTTGACGGAGAGGTGGTGCTGGACAACATCAACCTGGATATCTACGACAACGAGTTTTTGACGCTTCTGGGTCCCTCCGGCTGCGGGAAAACCACCACTCTGCGCCTGATCGGCGGTTTTGAGACGCCGGACAAGGGGGACATCGTCTTCATGGGGGAGCGGATCAACGACGTGCCCCCCTACAAGCGGAACGTGAACACCGTCTTCCAGCGCTACGCGCTGTTTCCCCACCTGAACGTGTTTGAAAACGTGGCCTTTGCCCTGCGGGAGAAGCGCTGCCCCAAGTCGGAGATCAACGAGAAGGTCCGGGAGATGCTCTCCCTGGTGGCCCTCAACGGCTTTGAAAACCGCAGCGTCACCAGCCTCTCCGGCGGCCAGCAGCAGCGGGTGGCCATTGCCCGGGCCCTGATCAGCCGGCCGAAGGTCCTGCTGCTGGACGAGCCGCTGGCGGCGCTGGACCTGAAGCTCCGCAAGGACATGCAGCAGGAGCTGAAGAAGATCCAGAAGGCCACGGGCATCACCTTTGTGTTCGTGACCCATGACCAGGAGGAGGCCCTCTCCATGTCGGACACGGTGGTGGTCATGTCCGAGGGCCGCATCCAGCAGATCGGCACCCCTATCGACATTTACAACGAGCCCACCAACGCCTTTGTGGCGGACTTCATCGGCGAGAGCAACATTTTGGACGGGGTCATGCTCCGGGACCGGAAGGTCTCCTTCTCCGGCCAGGTGTTTGACTGCGTGGACGCCGGCTTCGGGGAGAATGAGCAGGTGGACGTGGTGGTGAGGCCGGAGGACGTGGACATTGTGCCCCTGGGGAAGGGGCAGCTCACCGGCGTGGTCACTTCGGTGAACTTCCTGGGGGTCCACTATGAGATCATTGTGGACATCGGCGGCTTTAAATGGATGATCCAGAGCACCGATTTTGTGGACGTGGACGAGCACACCGGGCTCTATATCGAACCGGACGCCATCCACATCATGAAGAAGTCGGAGTACTCCGGCATGTTCGGGGACTATTCCTCCTTCTCCAACGAACTGGACGAGCTGTCCAACGCGGAAAGCGAGTCCGGCGAATGAAGGAAAAACGTTCTCTCCGCCGCGCCAGGGTGCTGGAGAGCCTGTGTCTGGCGCCCTACTCTGTCTGGGCGGTGCTGTTTATCGTGGTGCCGCTGCTGTTTGTGGCCTACTATGCCTTTACGGACAACAGCTTTCATTTCACCCTGGGCAATGTGACCCGCTTTTTCACTGCTACCTCCAAGGTCAGCGGGGCGGACGGGCTGGACCGGGAGGTGCACACCTATCTGCTGATCTTCGGCCGCTCCCTGAAGCTGGCCGTGATCTCCACCGCCATCTGTCTGCTCATGGGCTACCCGGCGGCCTATATCATCGCCCGGGCCTCGGACCGGACCCAAAAGGTCATGATCACCCTGATCATGATCCCCATGTGGATGAACTTCCTGATCCGCACCTACGCCTGGATGACCATTCTCCAGGACACCGGCATCTTAAACGGCTTCCTGGGCTTCTTCGGCCTGGGCCCGGTCCACATCATCGGCACCGAGGCGGCGGTGGTGATCGGCATGGTGTACGACTACTTTCCCTATATGATCCTGCCCATCTATTCGGTGATGGCCAAGATGGACGTCAAGCTCCTGGAGGCCGCCCGGGATCTGGGCTGCGGCGGCCTGGGGGTGCTGCGCCGGGTCATTTTCCCGCTGAGCCTGCCAGGCGTGGTGTCCGGCATCATCATGGTGCTCATCCCCTCCATCAGCACCTTTTACATCTCCCAGAAGCTGGGCAACGGCAAATTCTACCTGATCGGCGACGCCATTGAGAGCCAGTACGCCGCCAACAACCTGCATTTTGCCGCCGCCATCGCCTTTATTCTGATGATCGTTCTGCTGGCCTGCATGGCCTTTATGCAGCGCTTTGCCAACCGGCGCGCCGCGGTTTGAGGGAAAGGAGGAAGATTTCATGAAGCCTGCCGCCAAAGTGTACACGGCCCTGATCCTGCTGTTCCTCTTTGCCCCCATCGCCATTCTGCTGGTCTTCTCCTTCAACGAGGCCAAGAGCCTCTCGGTCTTCTCCGGCTTCTCCCTGTACTGGTACAAGGAACTGCTCCGGGATTACGAGACGCTGAACTCCGTGCGCAATACCCTCCTCCTGGCCCTCAGCGCCGCTCTGCTCTCCACCATCATGGGCACCGCTGCCGCCGTGGGCATTGACCGGCTGCGCAGCCGGGTCCTCCGGGCGGCCATGGACACGGTGACCAACATCCCCATGATCAACCCCGACATTATCACCGGTATCTCCCTGATGCTGATGTTCGTGTTCGTGGGCCGGCTCTTCGGCGCCGCCACCAGCCTCAGCTTCTGGACCATGCTGATCGCCCACGTCACTTTCTGCCTGCCCTATGTGATCCTGCAGGTGCTGCCCAAGCTCCGGCAGATGGACCGGTCCCTGCCGGAGGCGGCCATGGACCTGGGCTGCACGCCGCTGAAGGCCTTTTTCAAGGTGGAGGTCCCGGAGATCCTGCCCGGCATCGTCACCGGGCTGATCATGGCCTTTACCCTCTCCCTGGACGATTTCGTGATCAGCTACTTTACCGCCGGCAACGGCTTTCAGACCCTGCCCATCCGCATCTACAACATGACGAAAAAGACCGTCACGCCCAAGATGTACGCCCTGGCCACCATTATTTTCTTTGTCATTCTCGCCCTGCTTCTGATCTCCAATCTGTCTGACCGGGACGACAGCCAGATCCTGGAGGCGGAGCGGCAGAAGAGCGCAGCCCTAAACTGATTTTTGGAGGTACCTGTTATGAAAAAGCTTGTCTCTGTCCTTGTCCTGTCCGCGCTGTTCTGCGCCCTGGCGCTGAGCGGCTGCGGCTCCTCTTCCGAAACCCTGACCCTGAACGTGTACAACTGGGGGGAGTATATCTCCGACGGCTCCGAGGACAGCTTCTACACCGTCCGGGAGTTTGAGAGCTGGTACGAGGAGACCTACGGGGAGAAGGTCCACGTGAACTATGACACCTACGCCAGCAACGAGGACATGTACAACAAGCTGGACGCCGGCGCCGTCAGCTATGACGTGATCATCCCCTCCGACTATATGATCCAGCGGATGATCGCCGAGGACATGCTGCTGCCCCTGGATTTCTCGAATATCCCCAACTATCAGTATATCGACGAGAGCTTCCGGGGCTTGTACTATGACCCGGAGGACCAGTACTCCGTGCCCTACGCCTACGGAGTCGTGGGCGTCATCTACAACGCCAACATTGTGGACGAGGCCGACGCCGGGGACTGGGATCTCATGTGGAACGAGAAATACGCCGGCAACATCGTCCAGTTCAACAACCCCCGGGACGCCTTCGGCACCGCCCAGTACAAGCTGGGCCTGGACGTGAACGACACGGACAAGGCCCTCTGGGACCAGGCCCTGGCGGAGCTGAAGACCCAGGCCCCCCTGATCAAGAGCTGGGTCATGGACGAGATCTTCAACATGATGGAGAGCGGGGAGGCCGCCGTGGGCGCCTACTACGCCGGGGACTATTTCACCATGCTGGACAACCAGGCGGAGGATGTGGACCTGCGCTTCTACTATCCCCCCCGCACCAACTACTATGTGGACGCCATGTGCGTGCCCAGCTGCTGCCAGAACAAGGAGCTGGCGGAGATCTTCATCAACTATATGCTCTCCGCCGAGCCCGCCATCGCCAACGCGGAGTACACCTACTATGCCTCCCCCAACTCCCTGGTCTACAATGACGAGGGCTACCTGGAGGACCTGGGCGAGGAGACCGTGGACATCCTCTATCCGGGGATCGACAACTTCTCCGAGCTGTACAACCAGTACGCCTACCGGAATCTGGACCAGGACGCCCTGGACTATATGACCAGCCTTTGGGAAGAGCTGAAGATCAGTTGACATAATTAAGTTAACAGAATATTCCTATAGTAAAAAGTCCCTCGGTACATCTTCCGTGCCGAGGGGCTTTTTGTTGGTGTTGTTGGTGTTTATTTTTCGATATATTCCTTTTGAATGGCGCTGTCCAGGATCGCCTGGACCACCCGGCCGCAGCAGAGCCGCAGCTCCTCCTCCTTGAGCAGCCCGCTCCTGACCCCCAGGACGATCTCCAGCTTAGAGTAGGGGCCGCCGGGCATGATCAGGTCGTTGCCTGCCTTGATGGCCAGGGCCGCCCCGTTTTTGAAGGGGAGCGTAGAGTACCAGTCCGTCATGACCAGGCCCGTAAAGCCCCACTCGTTCCGCAGGATCTTGGTGCACAGATCGTAGCTTGCAGGGGAATAGACGCCGTTGACCCGGTTATAGGAGGTCATGATCCCCTTAGCGCCGCCCTCCCGGACGGCGGCCTCGAAGGCGGGGAGATAGATCTCCCGCAGGGTCCGTTCGTTGAGGTTGCTGCTCACGCGGCCCCGGTTGGCCTCCTGGTTGTTGCAGGCCAGGTGCTTGACCGTCACGTAATAGCCCTCCTCCTGCTGGACGCCCCTTGTCAGAGCCGCGGCCAGGCTGCCGCAGAGGAAGGGGTCCTCGGAGAAATACTCAAAATTCCGCCCGCAGAGGGGGTTGCGGTGGATATTCACCGCCGGGGCCAGCCAGAAGCTGCAGCCGTACTCCTTCATCTCCTCATAGACCGCCCGGCCCACCTGGCCCAGCAGCTCCGTGTCCCAGGTCTGGGCCAGGGCGGAGGCGGTCGGGAAGGCGGTGGCGAACTGGTAGAGGGCGGTGTCCTTCTCCGGGTCGCCCAGGATCCGTTTTTTGACGGCCTGGGGCAGGGCCTTATAGGCGGAAAAGGGTGGCTCCAGCGCCCGGATCTTCCCGTCCGCCCCCCGGGCGGAGCGCTGCTGGATCCGCAGGCCCGCCGGACCGTCGCACAGGGCGATGTTGGCCAGCCCCCGGTCCCAGAAGGCGGAGCTTGTGCAGCCCACCGCGCCGGGCAGGTCAAAGCGCCGCTCGCCGCCGGACACGCCCACGCCTACCACCAGCTCCGCCATCTCCCGGACGCTGAGCCCGTCCACGAAGTCCCTGGCCCGCTGGCTCACGGCGGGCCCCGTCGAGGTATAATCATAGGTCTCCGGCTGGATCGCTTCCGGGTCCACCGTCAGCACCGGCAGCTTGGGGCTCAGGCTCTCCCCGGGCCGTGCCGGCGCTCTCAGCTCCAGGAAGGGATTTCGCAGGGAGCAGACATGCGCATGCCGGGAGACCACCGCCTCCCGCTCCAGGCGCAGCAGCCCGGCGGGGACCGTGTTCCGGGAGGAGTTCCCCACCCGGACGATATAATCCCCCGGCTCCAGGACAAAGGAGGCGTCGTCAAAGCGGTAGCTGGCCAGCTTCCGCAGATCGAAGGACAGGTTCAGCTCCTGGCTCTTGCCCGGGGGCAGCAGCTCCGTCTTGCCAAAGGCGGCCAGCCGCTGGTATTCCTTGTTCAGCTTCCCTTCCGGCGCCGTCACATAGACCTGCACCGTCTCCCGGCCGGCGTACTTCCGCCCGGCGTTGCGGACCTTCAGCTTCAGCTCCGCCCGGCTGCCCTGGAGAGTAAGCGCCGCCTTGCCCATGCGGAAGCTTGTGTACCCCAGGCCGAAGCCGAAGGGATACCGGGGCTCCACGCCGAAGCTGTCAAAAAAGCGGTAGCCCACGAAGATGCCCTCTTTGTAATACTCGTTCTCCAGGTTTCCGTTCAGGCCGGCGTACTCCCGGGCATAGGGCAGGTCTGTATAGGCCCGGGCCCAGCTGTCCGCCAGCTTTCCGGCGGGCGACGCCGCCCCGGACAGGAGGTCCGCCACGGCCAGCCCGCCCTGGGAGCCCGGCTGCCCGATGAAGAGGACGGCGCCGATCTGCTCCTCCTCGTCCAGAACGGACAGGTCCACCGGTGAGCCGCAGTTGACGATCAGGACAAAATGCTTGTAGTTTTGGGCGCAGAAGCGGATGTTCTTCCGCTCCCCGTCCGTCAGGTAATAGTCCCCCTTCTCCAGACGCCGGTCGCCCCCCTCGCCGGCCTGCCGGCTGAGGACATAGACGCAGTTTTCCGTGCAGCTGTCCGCGATGTCCTTCCTGCTCACGGCCCGGCCCTCGGGCATCTGAAAGCCGGAGAAGAAGGCGCTGGCGGCGGTGGCCGGGTTCAGGAGCGCCCGGCTCCGCTTTTTCTCATATTCTGCGGCGGCCTTCTCATAGGTCTGCTCAAAATCCCGGATCCAGGCCTTGGTCATCACCTCAAAGCCCCGGGCCTCCAGGCCCTCCAGAATGCTGACGCTGTGCCTCTCGTTCACCTCGCCGGAGCCGGTGCCGCCTTTGATGGTGCGGGACACCCCCGCCCCGAAAGCGGCGATCCGCTTCCCCCGGAAGGGCAGGGCGCCGTCGTTCTTCAGCAGGACGGCGCTCTCGCGGGCCGCCTGGAGAGCGGTCTCCAGCCCCTGCAGTTCCCGCTGGCTCTGCTCCTGGGATAAACTCGCTTTGGTGATAGGCTCCATGGGTTTCCCTCCTTTTTTCCCTTCGCCGCCCCGCTTCGGACCAGCCTTTTGTTCTCTTGATTTCATTATACCAAAAACCGGAGCAAAAGCAACCGGCTGAAAAATTTTGCGCCCCGGCGGCATAAATATTTTTTTATTTAAGTTCTTTCTAATAATTGCCTGGTATGCTGAACTCACAAAACAAAAAAGAAAGGAACGAACCATCATGAAACTTATTTATAAAACTCTCTCTTATCTGGACGCCGTGCAGGCCGTTTTGACCCAGCTGGACCTGAGCCCCGCCGACACCCGTTTTCTCTCTCTGGAGAGAGAGGACGCGTTCTACCGCCTGGTTTTCCGCACCGATTGGATGAAGTACGAGGCCTATGTCTCCGCCGAGTCCGGCGAACTGCTGGGCCTGGACCAGGAGCCCTCCGTGGACAGCAGCTGCGCCTCCGGCTGCCGCTACGAGTTTCTCTACTCCCGGACCCTTCTGGACAGCCTGACCGCCTGATATTTTCCCAGAATCACATGCCAAACGGCCCTCGCGGTATAAAACCCGCGGGGGCCGCTTTCTTTTTTACCTTCTTATTTCTTCAGCTTGCCGAAATAGTCCTTCGTCAGCTTCGCCACCACGCCGGACAGGGCCAGCAGCGCCACCAGGTTGGGGATCGCCATCAGGCCGTTGAGGGTGTCGGAGATGTCCCACATCAGCTCGCCGGAGCCGGTAGCGCCCACCACGCAGACGCAGATGAAGATCAGCTTGTAGACCAGCTTCACCGTCTTGTTGTCCTTGGTCAGATAGCCCCAGCAGCGCTCCCCGTAATAGCTCCAGCTGAGGATGGTGGACAGGGCGAAGAACAGCAGGCTGATCTGGATCACAATGCCGCCCAGGCTGCCGGGCAGGATGGAGTTGAAGGCCGCCACCGCCGCCGCGCCCTTGGAGGCGTATACGGCGAGGGACGCTTCGCTCAGGTCCACGCCGGACAGGACCACGGTCAGGCAGGTGATGGTGCAGATGATGATGGTGTCGATAAAGACTTCAAAGACGCCCCAGATGGCCTGCTCCACCGGCTCCTCCGTAGAGGAGGTGGCGTGGGCGATGGGCGCGGAGCCAAGGCCCGCCTCGTTGGAAAAGACGCCCCGGGCAAAGCCCTGGCGGATGGCCAGCATAATGGCGTAGCCGAAGATGCCGCCGCCCACGGCCTTGAAGCTGAAGGCGCTCTTGAAGATCGTGACAAAGGCGGCGGGCACCTGCCCGATGCGCAGTACGATGACCAGGATCCCGGCCAGGATATAGAACACGGACATGAAGGGCACCAGGTAGGAGGTGACCTGGCCGATGCGCTTGACGCCGCCCAGGACCACCACGGCCACCAGCACCGCCAGCACGATTCCGGCGATCAGGCTCACCGTGGGGGCCGCCTCGGCGCCCGCGCCGCTGAGGGAGACGATGGCGCCGGCAATCTCACTGGACTGGGCGATGTTGCCGATGCCGAAGGAGGCCAGGCCGCCCAGGACGGCAAAGATCGCGGCCAGCCACTTCCAGTTCTGGCCCAGGCCGTTGCGGATGTAGTACATGGGGCCGCCCCGGTATACGCCGTCCTCCCCCACTTCCCGGTACTTCATCGCCAGCGCGATCTCGGCGTACTTGGTGCACATGCCGAAGAAGGCGGAGACCCACATCCAGAAGGCCGCGCCCGCGCCGCCCACGAACAGCGCCCCGGTGACGCCGGCGATGTTGCCGGTGCCCACGGTGCCGGCCAGGGCGGTGGACACCGCCTGGAAGGGGGTCAGATTGTTGCCGGCATCCTTCTCCCTCTTTTTAAACAGGGTGCCGATGGTGTTTTTCATAATGTAGCCGAAATGCCGCACCTGGATGCAGCCGGTGCGCACGGTCAGATAGACGCCGGTGCCCACCAGCAGGGCCAGCATAATGGGGCCCCAGGCGAAGCTGTTGACTGCGTCGTTCACTTTCTCAATTACGGCAATGACGTTTTCCATTTTTTATCCTCGCTTTCCACCAAAACAAAACGGGAGCGGCCCACTTGTGCCTCTCCCAAAAAACATGCGGAAAACCGGGTCTCCCCGTTCCGCCTCTGTCCTTTTGCCTGAGAGTTTCGCACAAAATGTGTTTGCACCTTCGGCACCCGCGGCATGCGCGGGCTTCTCCAGAGCGCTGTCCGCCTGCGGTCTCCCCCCGGGATTCCGCGGGCCTCGGCCAGCCCCTATTCAGTTGATGCTGTGATTATAGACTGTATTGGTGCAAAATGCAAGCATTATTTTCAATTTCTTAAAATTTTCTTTTGAATTTCTTAAAATTATTCCCGCTTCTTTACAAGTTTTCTCCTGCATGTTAAGATGTCCACACCCCCCATGGGCTGAATAAAAGCCGTTTTAAAAATTTTTTCTCCCAGTCTGCGACCAATGGGGACAAACGGCTTATTTATAAGCGAGGGCCCAAAATAAGAATTTTTAAGAAAGATACAAAAACGATACAAAAAATTGACCGAAACGATACAAACAGGGTGTAGGATAGGGCCCGTTAAAAAAACACGGAGGTTTTACTGTGAAAACAATTAACGAGCGCAAAACGTAGAACAGGCCAGGAAAAAGGCATAGCAAAGCAAGCCCC
>CANQRQ010000032.1 GCA_947626315.1 uncultured Oscillospiraceae bacterium
GCCGGACATTTTTTTGCGTGAGCATAAAAATCGGGGTTTGGGGGCTTCCCGGGCTGATGTCTTTTGACACAGTCTGGAGACATCCCCCTTGACTAAATACCATTCGCCGGCATCCGGTTTCCTGGAAATAAGCTGCTGCCAGTTTTGCAGACATTCCGCCGCCGCAAGGGTTCCTTTTTCCTTGCGGCACCCGTAGCTATGCTCAATATATCTTTTGTCCAGATATGGGTTGATCTGCCTGTAAATGGCCCACTGCACAACGCGGTCCCGGAAACACAGAGCCATGACCAGCCGCGGCTTCGGATATCTGACGTAAAATTCCCGGTATTTTCCCACCTTGTAGGTCATTTCCAGGAGTTGCTTTTGAATTTCCCGCAGATTTTCACCGAGCTTTAGGCTGAATGATATGACCTCGCTCCGATATCGTTTGTCCCTGGCTGCATCCCTATAGGCACCCATAAGGTTATCAAAAGCACAGATGCGGTCTTTCAGATTTTGCAGCCCTTCCAAAAAGTCCCCCCAATCTGTGCGGCCGTGCGTGACGTTTCCGATCAGCATAGCCTGTAATAAAACTGCTGACAGGCCGAGCCTTATGCCCTTCCGGGCCCTTCACGGCGATTCCGGCACGGTCTTTGCGCCGGGATATTCTTTCCGGGACCGTGCAGGATTCTTTTTTAGGCGCTTTCACACCAAGGAGGCGCGCCCCTCCCAACAGAGATATGCCCGTAGATTCGTAATCTTCCGGCTCTTTTGAAGGATGTGGGAGCGCGAGCGGCCGCCATAGTTCGTGTTCGCATTCCCGCGGGCATTGTTCGAGTTGACATAGCCCAGGCCGGCGTTCGTGCCGTTGTTGTAGTTGCCGCCACGACGCGGGAAGCGTTAAAGAACGCTTGGGAGCTGTGCGAGCCGTCCAAATCACGGCGCGTCCCCTTTATCGCTATTCCGCCGGCCACTGACAGCGTTCATCCAGCCGCCGATCAATCGGCCTATCTCCTCGATATAGCCGGACCAGACGCCGAAACTGTGGTCACGGAGTAGACGCTTTTGGGATCCGCTCTTGTCGGTGAAAACCGTCCGATTTGCCAGACGCACGAACGAGCTCAAAACCTCCTTGGCCGTGTCCAGGTCCGACAGCGTGGATTTGTTCATGTACCGGAGCCGGGCCTTTGTCGCCAGCCGGAGCATCAAGATCATTTCATTCTGGATATTCTCGCCCAGGGTGTACTTGTAGTAGGGCGGCCACCGGTCGATCAGCCCGTTTGCGTAGAAGATCATATCCTCGATTTTTTGGCACGTCGGGCCGGGATTGGAGGCGGAGAATTTATCAGACGGCATATTTTCACCTTCAGAACAGGATTAAGTGTGGGGCCGCGCTACCGCGCAGCCCCGCCAGGGCCCCAGATTCCAGGGGCCAGGGATTCAGGGTAAGGAGCGCGAGCGGCCGCCATAGCCCGCGCCCGCATGCCCGCGGGCATCGCCCGAGTAGACATAGCCCAGGCCGGCGCTCGCGCCGCCGGAGTAGCCGCCGCCACGACGCGGGAAAAACTCGCCCTTGGCGAAGTTCACCCAATAATACCCCTCGGTCTTGTCCTCGGGGCCGGTGGGCACAAGGCCGAGCTCCTTGACGATGCTGGGGACAAAGGGCAGATGCTCCGCGTTCACGGCTATAGTCGTGAAGCTCTGGCCTTTAGGACCAATGGAAAAATCGTCACACTGAGTATCAAGGGTGATCTTGGTGTCCTTGAAATTCCAGTGCAGGGTCCCGACGGTGCCGGGGGCTACCAGGGTATAGCTGTCGTTGGATTTGTTGGGCAGGATGGCTTTCCACGCGGCGGATTTGTCGGAGAGATCGGCGTCCGGCGCGGCCGCGTTGTTGTTCTCCAGGATCTGGAGCTCACAGTCCACGATTCTGTAGCCGTACTGCTGCTCCAGAGAGCTCCCGATGATATCAGCCAGGTTGCCGGCGTCCTCTCCCAGATACCAGTCCAGGGGGCCGCTGCCGTTCAGCGTCCGATATCCGGTCTGGGTGTTCGCGTCTCTGGCATCGTCGCTGGAGATGCCGCCGATGTACCGGCCTTTGAGCCAGTGGGAGGGCGCGAGATCGGGCCGCAGCTCCGCGACGGTGCTATGCGCGATCAGGCATTTGTAGATATAGCCCTCAAAGGCCCGCTCGTTGTCCTTCGCAACGCTCTGACCAACCGCCCAGTTGGTCCCGTCGCTGTGAGACTGGCCCCAAAGGGTATTTCCGCGGGGTTTCCAGCCGTTTTTCTGCGCCAGGAGCTTGATAAAACCGTAATCGGCCACGGTCATACCGGAAATGCCGTTGCCGCCCTTGCGGATCCGCTCCAAAATCTGGTCCGCCCCGAGGCTTCTGATCGGGCGGATGTTGGGCGCGCTGACGAGGGCACTGTCCGCGGCCTCGGAGACCGCGCCGGCCTTATACTTGCCCAGCAGGATATAATCCTGCTCCACGCCGTTGATGATAAAGGCCGGGTGGGTATGGTCCGGCAGGCCGGTAACCAGGTCGGAGGACTTCATCTTCATAAACTTGACGAAGATCGACGGGTTGCCGTCCGCGTCGTACTTCACGACGTTGCCGTACTTCTGGGCCAGGAACTCCAGGGGGGAATTAAACATTGTCGGGGCCCTCCATCATCTCGGTAAGCTCCTGGTACTCCTCCACGGAAATCCGGTCGGCCATCAGGAACACGTCGAGCTTCTGCATAGTGCTCTCCTTGTCGTACTTGCCCTTCTCAATGATCCGCTTCATCAGCTTGTAAGTCATGGTATATACCTCCATATCAGAAAGAATTTTGTTGTAGAGCATATCCGCGATTCCTGCGGCGAGGAAAACGGGGATCCTCACTTGCCCATCATCTCCACAAGCTCTTTGTACTGCTCGGAAGTAATCCGGTCGGCCGCGAGAAAAGCGTCCAGCTTGTCCATCGTGGCGGCCTTGTCGTAGTCGCCCCGCTCAATGATGCGCTTCATCAGGTTGTAAGCCATGGTTTACACCTCCATTTCGTTCATAGTCAGCTCAAAGAGCATATCGGCCAAAAGATCGTCATGCTCCGCGATAATGGCCGCGCTGTCCTTGCGCTGCTGTGCTGCCGCCTTATAGGGGGCAAGCTCGGCCTCCCGCGCCGCCTCCCGCTCTTTCTCCAGGGTGGCAAGCTCCTCCTCGGTCATGCCGGGCATTTCCGGGCTCATATACTCGTTATCGTTCATGGGCTATCCTCCTTATCCTTTCAGGCTCTCAACCTTGGATTCCAGGGCGGCGAGCCGCTTTTCCAGCCCCCGCCGCTCGGCCTGGGAAGTGGTCAGCAGCATATCGTAGGCGACACTGAGGTGCTGCAGGGCCTCCTCCATCTTGTTGAAGTTCGTCGCGCTCTGCGGCGTGCCCTGGACGTAGATTTCGCCGGGGGCGGGCGTGTAGGTCTTGCTCCCGTCGTCGTTGGAAACTTCGGTGTAGGTCCGGGGCCTCTCTACACTGTGGTCCTTCCATCTGATTCGCTTGTTATAAGACACAGATCATTCCTCCTTTCCTCAAAGTGCGTCATAAGCGCCGGTGTTGTCGGCGTTGGGCACCACCTGAAACAGACTGAACCGGCAAACATACAAAATGCCCTCGGTGGCGTCCGCTCTGGTGATGCTGACGGTTTTACTGCCGATGCGCACGCCGTTGTGGTTGTAGAGCTCGATTCCGGTTACCGTGATGTTGCCGCTCACGGTATGGTCGATCACAAAGGTCACTTCCACGCGCCCGTCCGGGAGCACTTCGGCCTTTTCGATATCCGCCTTATACCAGGAGCCTTTCACCTGATATCTGGCATAAGCGACATCGTTCTTGATATCTTTCCGCTTGTCGGCCAAATAAGCGGCGTCCAGCGTGAAGGTATCTGCCACAGCTTTTCCTCCTTTCATATTTCGTCCTCGCCGCACATCTTGTAGTAGATCGGTTTATATACATCATCCGCTTGCGCGGCGTGGATGTCATTTTCACCCGGAATACCCAGGGTGTTGATCTCCGGCTGCGTGCCGGCCATAGGGTACGGAAGGGCCCGGCCGGTTGCCTCGCCGGTGATGGAGGCTTTTGCCTCCTGGAGAACGCCCAAGGTGTTGATCTCCGGCCTGGTGCCGGCCATGGGGTACGGGAGGGGCCGGCCGGTCGCCTCTGCGGTGGCGGCTGTTTTGGCCTCATGCAGCACGCCCAGGGTGTTGATCTCTGGCACGGTTCCTGTCCTCGCCTCTTTGCCGGTGAGGGGGTAGCCGAATTTCCGCCCGGCCGCCTCGCCGGAGAATCCCGCTCGCGCTTCTCCCATAGCGCCCAGGGTGTTGATCTCCGGCCTGGTGCCGGTCATAGGGTACGGGAGGGGCCGGCCGGTCGCTTCTGCCTGCGCCGCCATTTTCCCGCTCTCGTCCCGGACGGCCAGAATGTTGATCTCCGGCCAGCGGCCGGCCCAATTCTCCGCCCCGGTGAGGGGATAGGTGAAGCGGGCCAGCATCCGGCCCTCGGCGCAGATACCGATACGGCATTTTGTCCCGATGCGCAGGCCGTCAAGGACGCTGCGCACATTCTTTGCAACTTCTATCGCGTGCCGCGCCCAAGCCTCGTTTGCCGGGTCCCATTCGCCCTCCACCGTAACGCGGAAGTGGAACGGCTCGCCGGCGTACTCCCAATATTCTTCAAGGTCTATGTCGTCGAAGTACCCGCTCAAATATTGGTAGATCGCCGCCGGCGTCCCGTACAGCCGGTAGAGGGGGACAGAGTTCCTAATCCACCGGCGCTTTTTCTCCACATCTGCGCTGTAGTCATACAGGCAGTTCGTCTCCCAGGCTAATTCATCAAGCCTCCATTCCGGCATAGCGTCATAATCAAAGGCGCTACGAAAGGCGGCCTTTACCGTGTCGTTCATCATCTGAACGCCGGCCTCTATCGCCCTGGAGAGTGCATACCCGTTTTTATCCCGGAGGATAAACTGCGGCACCCATCTTTCAACATCGAATTTGAACAAAGCCCTGCACCGCCTTTCAGAACGCTTTATTGGCTTTCAGGGTAATGGTTCCTTTGCAGCGCTGTGTCCCCTCGATCTCTGTATAGGTCACGGGCCCGCTCCCGTTGAAGTTGCTGCCCTCGCCCCACACCACGCGCATAGCGCCCGCCTGATAAATGGCGGCCATCAGCCGGTCAGGATTGAAGGGCCGGCCGATGCTGCTTTCCTGCCATTCCTGGTACTCGTTGGCGGCCGCTGCGACGGCGGCATTTGTGGCGCTGCTGTTGTCGCTGTAATATTCCACGTTCAGCGTATAGGGAACGTCGGTCGCCTTGTAGACGCTCACGGAATCGGTCAGGGGGCGCACATTCTCCGCAGACAGGGCGGCCTCCACGGATTTCAGGAGCGCGGCGGATCCCACGTCTGTTGACAGTATCAGGTAGATGCCCACCTTGCCCGCTCCCAGGTTCAGCGCCTTGGCGTCTAAGATCACACTGGAAACGCTCTTTGCAACAGCTTCATACTGCTGCTCCGGGCCCGTGGTAATGCTGGTGACGTTATAAACTCTGATACGCTCGCGGTATGTTTCATCGTCCTCCCGCTCATTTCCGCCGCTGGCGTCTCCGGCGACGATGATCTTGTTCACGCCGGAGTTTGTGATCGCAAGGGCCATCTGCGTGCCGGCGAGCAGCCCGTTCCCGACGCTGCCCGTCCGGTCGGCCACCACTTCCACGGTGATGGTCTGGGCATAGCCGGTCAGAGGCAAATGCTGGCAATCCGCTCCGGGTTATCCATCATGCGCAGCATGGGGGCTACTCGGCTTGGAAGGTGGACCATGTTCTGCATGACGCTGTTTGCGATATCGCCCCAGAGCCGGCGGACATCCTGCACGTCCACCAGCTGCCCGCGCATCCGGGCAACCTCCAGTTCGGTCTTTTCTATCTTGACGACCTCATGCCGGGCTTTTACCGCGTCCAGGTCCTCCAGGTCGGGGGCCTTGTTGACATTGTACTCTACCCAACGCTGTATAAAAAAAGCGAGGTCGAATTTCTTTTCATCGTCCTCGCTCGCTACGAACAATTTTTTGTTTTCCGGCAAATCCCTGTCTATATCATAAAGCCGGCGGTAGGTATAGCCGGCCGCTGTAGCCAGTTCTTTTTTCGTGAGAGATATGCCCATGATCTATCTTCCCCCGATGGCACGCTGGATTTCGTGCTCTATCCTGTTTTTCATGTAAGCCATAATATCGGCCTGTACTTCTTCCTGGGACCGGTTCATGGGCATCTGGGGAATACCAATGCCAACGACCTTCATAATGGGCAGGCGGCTTTTTCCCGCGCGGGTGAAAGTCAGGCCGCCCAGCTTTGAGCCGAGATTGCGAAAAGGCGGCATCCCGCCATAACTCCCCATTTGGGAGGGGAGCGTGCTTGTGCCCGCCTTTACAATGCGTGACTTCACGCGATATTTTCTGTGTAGGCTGTTCCATCCGTGCGCGCCGCCGCTGGCGCTGAATCCGCCGCCGATGCTCTTTTTTGGCCCGATGATGGGGATGGTGCATCCGACGCCGAGGCCGCCGCCAGAAGTGACACGGGCGCTTTTCACGGCGGACCCGATTTCGCTGGGCTTTGCATAGTAATCTCGCGGCAGATCGCTTTTAAGGATTTTTCGGACGTGGCCGCCGGTGCGCTGAAAAATGGAGTACATGATTTGGTCGAACCGCTTGGGCGTCACGACGCTTCTCAGGCGTTCGATTTCTCCTGTCAGATCAGAGGCGTCAACCTCCAGAATAATTGCCATTTTCTCGCCTCCGGGCATAAAAATGAGACGGTCAACAAAACTGTTGTCCGTCTCTGTCCACTTCTTCCGATGATAGCATTTTATCACACCCGGCCTGTCATTTCAACACATTTTTTTGATTAACCGGATTTTTTTATATATCGTTCTTGCCAGAGCACAGACTTCATATCGGCCGCGCCCTCAATGCTTTTGACGGCCCTCTCAAAGCTCCTCCTGGTCATGTTCAGGCCGCTCCTGATCTCCTCGTTTGGGACGAACATCACATATTTCATCACAACAAAGGTCCTCATGCTGGGGCTGCTGATGCCGTCCAGGATTTTTTGAGCTTCTTTTACCCTGTGCAAGTAGTCCTTTCCTTCCTGCTTCAAGGTATCTTCAAGCTCGGAGAGCTCGGCAAAGAGATCATCAAGGCCCTTTGCCCCGCCTCCGCCGGGCATCCCCGTGATCGTCTGCGTGATATGCGATATTCCGTCGCGCATCTGCGCTATGCGCTGCTCGGTCTGGGAGATTGCCTGTAATGCGCTCATGGTGCCGGCCAGGAAAGGTATATCCCGGTTCTGAACGGCCGTTGTGGTCCTCTGGTGGGTGAGCGCCTGCGCGTCAGGGCCGTTGATCGTCACGGTAACGCCGGTGGCGCAGACGCGGAATTGATAATCAACGAATGGCCCATAGCCGTTGCTTTTGGTTATGACGGCCGTACACGTCAGCTTGACCGGATCCCCGGCCTTGATCTTTTCTTCCGGCTGTTTGGTGACGAGCGTTCCGCTTGACAGGCTGAAAAACACCCGCTTGTCGTCTGCCCGGCTGCACACCATGTATGCCCAATCTCCCGGCCTGATCGCGTCCCGGTTCTCATAGGCTTTTTGCTGCCGGCGCTTCTGCTCCTGTTCAGTCAGGTTTTTCATTTTCCGTACCCTCCCGTTTGTTCTCCGCCTGCCCCCATATTTCGACTTCATCCGCCTGTAATTCAAGGCTGGCCCCAGGTTTTCCCGCTCCGTCGAGGTAGGGCCTCGCTGATACCGTCCCGGAGGCTGCCACATCGTCCCCTCTCTGGAGCTCCGTCATGCACATATCGGCCAGCCGGCCGGTGCAAGTGACGCGAAACCATGTCGTCATTCCGCCCCGCTCTTTTGCGGCCACGGGGAAGGTACAAATGCTTATTGCTCCCGTGCCGACCTTCTTCATCCGGCAGCGCGGATTTGCTGTCACTTTGCCGGTTATCGAGAGCTTAATCATAACCGCAGCCCTCCAGCATGGGATAGCTCTGTCCGTCCTGATCGTCTCCCAGAAAGCCCATCCGACCGCTCCCAATAGCCGGAACGCTTGTCCCGTGCAGGATCGTGTTCAGCCTCAACTTAGGCGATTTTTGGCCGTCCATATGGTTCGTGCTCTCGATGATATACTCCCGGATGTGATCTTCCCGCGTCGGCTGTATTTCCGGGCATTTTTCCCCGAGCATCTGGCACATTCTCCGGTAGTCTGCCCGTTTGAGCACTTCGTCCTTTGCCTCTGCCCGCAGCTCCTTTACTGCCTCGCGGATTTCTGCGACGCTGGGGAGGTACTTGCAGACGGTCATTTCCTGCAGAAAGGCCATCATCACGATATCCGCGGGGATATCCTGGAGCCCAAAGGCCCAGCTATGTACCAGCATGATTTTCTGTTGGTCCGTTTTTGTCTTGAAATAATACTCGTAGTTCGCTTCTGCAAGCCCGAGCAAATAGTTTGCGTCCTCAATGGTCACGGGAATCACCACCCTTTCTTTCCAAGGCCCGGAACAAGCCCGCCGGCCCGCGGCGCGCCAGCGCCCATGTTTACCAGGCCGAGCCCGGATCCGGTTCTGTCCCTCTGCGCTCCCTGCTGATAGGGCCCCTTCGCCGGCGTCGGGCGGTCGCTTTTCCTGCTGCTGTGCTGCATTTCCGACTGTTGCACCGCGATAATGCACGTCAGGCCCTCCCGTCTGTACCGGTTGAGGATGCCCCGCAGATATGACCAGCTGACTTTCCGCTCGTCAAGGGCAATTTGCATGGCGTGGACCACCACTTCGCTGCCAAGATCGGCCGTGTATTCCTTGAGCCCGGCTATGGACAGCGCGGAGGGCGTCGGGTTCAGATGGTCCATGTAGAAGGACATGACTTTTCCAAATTCCTTGTCGTAAAGCGGATTTTCGCTTTCCTGGGCCTCCTCCGGGCCCTCCGGCTCGTCTGGCACGCCGGCCCCGGTATTGAGCGTGTCCGCTCTTTTCGGCGCTTCTGCGGCCTCTGGAGAGGTCTCGCGCGCATCTTCTTCCGGCACTACCACCGGATAATTTGCTTTTGCGTTTACGTTTGTACCTACGTTTGGTTTGTTTATAATAAAGTGTTCGCCTGCAAATTCGCAGCCGATAGAGACATGATCGCTTACACCATCGGGTACAGTATCACCTACACCATCGGGTACAGTATCGGGTGCAGATTTGCAATCGGTAACATGAGGGGCTTTTGAATCGGGTGCATTTTTGCCGCCGGTCGATTTTGTACCGCCTGCGTTTTTGCTCCCGGTGCGCTGCTCCTCTGGCTGAACATCGGGTACAATTTTGTACCCGGTCCGCTTCATGTAGAAAATGCAGTATGCCGGATCCCGCTTTTTCCCGTCGCCTTTGATAAAGTCGATCAGGCCCTTTTGCTTCAGGCTGTTGCGGGTGTTTCGTATAGCTCGCTCGTCAAAACCTGTCCAGCCGATCAATTCTGCGTTGCTCGCGGGGAAATAATCGTCGGGCCACTCGTAGTTTTCTCCCTGTCTCGCGCACTCGTTGGCGCAGGAGAATAAGGCGAGGTAAAACATACGCTCGTAGCTTGTCAGTTTATTTCGTCTCGCATACTCAAAAAACAGATTGAACTGCTCCACAAAGTTTCTTTGGCTCATGGTGTCGGCCTCCTGAATTACGCTTTTTCTTCCGTTTCCTTGGCAGCAGGGGAGAGCTTTGCCCGGAAGATGGCTTTTGTCTCCTCGTCACAATGGCTCATGGCGTCCTCCCAGGTCGGAAAGCGCCGGTGCTTTTTATAAAAACGGTTCTGGTAGATCAAGCTGTCCCTGTCGTGGGGCTGTGCCGGGTCATGCTTTGCAGCGCAGATTTTGCAGCGGCCCGGCAGCGGGGGAAGAATTTTGATGTTTCCGCTTACTGTCATTTGCTGTGCATCCTCTCCTCAACGTGGAATTTTTCAATGAGCTCCGGCGGCTCCTTGGCCTTTCCGAGCTTTTTGAATTTGTCCCCTACAAGCTCATAGAGGAAATACCAATCTCTGGCCGGCTTGCTGGTGATGATAAAGAGGAGCGTGCCTGAACGGTTATGGTTGGCATGGGGCTGTCAGTTTGTTGCGCCCTGTCTCCGCCTACATGGTTGCATTGCACAATGAATGGCTCACCGCTCTTTATAGTGAACTTGTCTACGCCCCGGATGATCCGCCGCAAGGTGTTCTCCCGAAGCGGCCTCTGCACACTGACCCCGAATTGCTGCTTGATCGTCTCCCGGCTTTCAAAAATAGAGTAGCATGGGAGGCTCCAGTCTATGATCTCTGCCGCACTCCGCCACGGCGCCAGACGCCCGCTTCTTACTGCCTCGCTGTTTCTGGGAGCGTGGGTAGGCTCCGGCCAGACAATGGGCCTCCCGTCGCAGCGAGCCACCAGGAAAAAGCGCTTGCGGGTGGTGGGCGCGCCGTAGTCCGCGGCCACCAATTCCCGGTAAACTACTGCATAGCCCAGATCCCGCAGCTGCCGAAGCCACTTTCGGAAGGTCTGCCCGGACTTCTTCTTCACGGGCTTGCCTTTGCGCACCGGGCCCCAGGTCTGGAACTCCTCCACGTTCTCCAGGATTATGACGCACGGCCGGACCGTGCCGGCCCAGCGTAAAACAATCCAGGCAAGCCCCCGGATGTTCCGATCTACAAGGGCCGCGCCCTTGGCTTTGCTGAAATGCTTACAGTCTGGCGAGAACCAGGCCAGGCCCACGGGCCGGCCGGCGCAGACTTCCACCGGGTCAACATCCCAAACAGACGCCTGAAGATGCGTGGTGTATGGGTGATTTGTCCGGTGCATGAGAATAGCCGCAGGGTCGTGATTGATCGCAATATCTACCGGCCGGCCGGTCGCAAGCTCAATGCCAACACTGGCCCCGCCACCGCCTGCGAAATTGTCCACGATGATTTCATCAAAATAGTTGATTTGAGCTGGCATTTTTTTACCTTCAAAGATCGTCAAATTGCATCTGGCCGGGGAGAACGCCGTCCTCCAGCCACCAATGGTATATTTCTTCTCCTGTCGTGCCGATTGCCGGGTCAATTTTTGCGCCTGCTTTTTCGCGTTCTTTCAACATTCGCTCAAATGCCATAACATAAAGTTGTTTATATTTCGGCCATCTGGCAAACTCTCGCATCCTTCCTTTTGAACAAGCCAGTGGGCAGCCAATACAGCCTACACGTCGCCAGCCCTCCAAATAAATGGGGTTAACAGGTATTTTTTCGGAATTGATGTAATCCCACACGTCATTGTCTGTCCAGTCCACAATGGGATTACAAACTCTTTTTGCTTTTATCTGGCAAGTCTCGAATAATCGACGCTTTTCATCATTATCATTTACAAGGATTATTCTTTTGTTCTCTTTCCTGTGCGGTATTTCAAGAACGCCACGGGTGTTTTCTCGTTTTTTGCTCTCGTACCAGCGTACACCGGTAACGATAAATCTTCCCTCGCCTCCATACTCTTTCAGCACCTCACAGCAATAACGGGCGGTTCTTGTGGGCGGCATAAGTTTTTGCGGTATCAGTGCCCACATGGAGGTCGGTTTTCCTTTGTATGTCGCGTAATTGACTGTGCATTTGATACCCAAGCCCTCCAGACGCTTGAACTCTCTCCGTATGAAATAAACCGTCTCCGGGGCGTCCGCTGTAGTGTGATTGTGCATGACCTCAATCGGGATGCCCGCCCGCCGCGCCAGCTCCACGCAAACAGAGCTGTCTTTGCCGCCGCTGGTGGTCACGATAAGCGGCTGTTTGTAGATTTTCATGCTCATGTCGGAGGCCAGCTTCAAACGCTCAATGGCCGTTTTCTCTTTGTCCATAATTACCTCTCAACATACCGGCAAGTGGGAGAATCAAGAAACTCTGTCCTCAACTGAACCTTGCCGTTTTCCAGTTTAAGATAGACAAATTCCGGCCCGACGGGTCTTGCTCCGCCGTTGTGCCAGGTTTCCAAAGCAGTTTCAGCCACCTTGCGGATATCTTGCAGAATGGGATTTCCTTCGGAAAAACCTTGCCATTGTTCATCCTGCAGGAGAACTTCTGATAGCTCGTCCGGCCAGAGGGAATTTTCGGTCCGGTTAATGGACACCCACGCTATAAGCTCCCATTCATCCGCCCGGAGAGCGCCGGCGGCATAATAGCCGTAGATCATGCGCGCCATCAGGTCGGCCTCGTCGTCCAGACTATATGTGACCGGCGCGTGAAGCTCGCGGAATAGCTTATCTGCCAGCTGCTCGGCTGTCTCGGCGCGTTCTTCCAGCTGCGCAAATTCTGTGTTGCGGCGCTCGGCCCGAAATGCTACCAGGCCAAGGAGAAAAACGCTCAAAAAGCAGAGTGCCGATGCCTTTATGTGCCCCGGTGTGACCCACCGGCAAAAGGCGTTGTTGATCTGCTTAATGGTCATGTGACGCCTCCTTATTTACTGCGATTTACTGCGGCCCGTCTGCCTCTCTTTCGGAGGTTGGCCTGATATACCGCCTGCCCTTGCATCGGGTCATACCGAGGCCGGGAATTGTGGTCAAGCTCCCCGCTGCGTCCCCGCTCCAGCTCTGCGTATATCGTGCCGATCGCAAATCCAAGATTTGCAGCAATCGAGGCGGCGCTATCGCCATTTGCCCAGCGTTTGGCAATAATCTGTCTGTCTTTAAGTGTAATTCCCATGTTTTTACCCCCTTTCCCGACGAAAAAGTATAAAAAAAATTAAGTCAGACAGGCCGGATGGCCTTGTCTAACTTAATTATGAGGCTTGCAAAGATTGAAAAAATGGGAAAAAGCTCTTGCAAAACGGGCACAATTCGGATATAATATCAAGGCATTTCGCACGGGCGCGGACTTTCCCTCCCGAGTGGCCTTCGGGCTGGGGGGCGGGGCTGAGGTGCCCGGAGGAAAAAACAAAAATGGAGGAAAAGAAAACATGGCAGTCGTATCTATGAAGCAGCTGCTGGAGGCCGGCGTACACTTCGGCCACCAGACCCGCCGCTGGAACCCCAAAATGCAGGAGTATATCTACTGCGAGCGCAACGGAATCTACATCATTGACCTGCAGAAGACCGTGAAGAAGATGGAGGAGGCCTATGACTTCGTCCGTCAGCTGGCGGAAAACGGCCAGAGCATTCTCTTTGTAGGCACCAAGAAGCAGGCCACCGACGCGGTCCGGGAGGAGGCTTCCCGGGTCGGCATGTTCTACGTGAACGCCCGCTGGCTGGGCGGCATGCTCACCAACTTCAAGACCATGCGCACCCGCGTGGACCGTCTGGCCCAGTTGAAGAAGATGCAGGAGGACGGCACCTTCGACATGCTGCCCAAGAAAGAGGTCATGAAGCACCTGGGCGAGATGGCCAAGCTGGAAAAGTACCTGGGCGGCGTGAAGGACATGAAGAAGCTCCCCGGCGCTCTGTTCGTGGTGGACCCCCGCAAGGAGCACAACGCCATTGCCGAGGCCCGCAAGCTGCACATCCCCATCGTCGCCATCGTGGACACCAACTGCGACCCCGACGAGGTGGATTACGTGATTCCCGGCAACGATGACGCCATCCGCGCCATCCGCCTGATCTCCGCCACCATGGCCAACGCCGTGCAGGAAGGCCGTCAGGGCGCGGACGCCCAGGCCGAGGAGGAGGCCCCCACCGCCGAAGAGGCCGCTCAGGAATAAATTATTTCAAATGCGACCCACTGCGTTGGGCTCGCATTTGAGGTACTCGCGCTGATCGCAGGGGCTTTGCCCCGTTTGGTCGGCGCGAGGGCTCGCTTGGCTCGCCTCAGAGTGTTTTTGAGGCGGCAAAGCTGCCTCAAAAACGATTTAAATTCTTTTTCGCCGCTCTGCGGCAAAAGGTGCGAGATAACGTACAGGAGGAAATGATAATATGGCTTTTACCGCTCAGGATGTTAAGACGCTCCGTGAGATGACCAACGTGGGCATGATGGACTGCAAGAAGGCCCTGACCGAGACCGACGGCGACATGGACAAGGCCGTGGAGTGGCTCCGGGAGAAGGGCCTGGCCAAGGCCGCCAAGAAGGCCGGCCGCATCGCCGCTGAGGGCATGGCTTATGCCGCCGTGATCGACGGCGTGGGCGTGGTGGTCGAGGTCAACTCCGAGACTGACTTTGCCGCCAAGTCCGACCTCTTTGTGAACTTTGTGAAGGATATCGCTGCCGCCGTGGCCGCCAACGACCCGGCCGACGTGGAGGCCCTGAAGGCCTGCAAGTACCCCGGCTCCGAGCACACCATCGCCGAGACCCTGCCTGAGAAGGTCATGTCCATCGGCGAGAACCTGCAGATCCGCCGCTTTGCCCGCTTCGCGGAGAACACCAGCGTGGCCTATGTCCACGCCGGCGGCAAGATCGGCGTGCTGGTGAACCTGGCCGTGGAGGACGGCATTGACGCCACCGAGATCGGCAAGGACGTGGCCATGCAGATCGCCGCGCTGAACCCCCGCTTCTGGGACAAGGCCGACGTGACCCCCGAGGTCCTGGAGGAGGAGAAGAAGGTGGCCCTGGCCCTGATGGATCAGGACCCCAAGATGGCCTCCAAGCCCCAGCAGGTCAAGGAGAAGATCGTCCTCGGCAAGCTCAACAAGTTCTACGAGGAGAACTGCCTGCTCCAGCAGGAGTTCGTAAAGGACAACTCCATGACCGTGGAGAAGTATATCGCCTCCGCCGCCAAGGCCCTGGGCGGTTCCGTCAAGTTCGTCAATGCCGTGCGCTTCATGAAGGGCGAGGGCATCGAGAAGAAGCAGGAGGACTTTGCCGCTGAGGTGGCCGCCCAGATGAACATGGGCAAGTAAGCGTAGACCCTGAAAAGAAAAACGAAAGGGAGCTCATACACGAGCTCCCTTTCTTTTGAAAGGAAGAAGCCTGTGACCAATCAGGAAAAGTTGAAAAAGCTGTATAAGAAATTAGACGAGATCGAGGCCTACAGCCGCTGCCTGGGCAAGGTGAGCTTTGACCAGAGCTGCTGCGCCCCGGAGGAGGGGCTGGACCGGGCGGGGGAGGATATGGCGCTGCTGAGCAAGCGGCTGCACAGCCTGACCCACGCCAAGGGCTATACGGAGCTGGTCTGCGCCCTCCACGCAGACAGCGAGGGGCTGACGGCGGTGCAGAAGAAGGCCGTGGAGCACCTGTACAAGGACTACCGGAAGACCAAAAACCTGACGCCCCGTTTCTCCTACGCGTACAACCGGGCCGGCAGCAAGGCCTACGCCGATTGGCTCCGGGCCAAGAAGGAGAACAGCTTCGCCCTGTTCCGGGATTCCCTGGAGGCCATGATCGGCTTCCGCCGCCGGGAGATCGCCCTGCGGGACGAGCGCTTTCCGACCGTCTACGACGCCTGCCTGGACGACAGTGAGCCGGGCCTGACCATCCCCCAGCTGGACGCCTTTTTTGAGACTCTGAAAGGCCGGATCGTGCCGCTGATCCGGCGCATCCAGGCCGAGGGCAAGCCCATCCGGACAGATTTCCTGTCCCGGCCGGTGTCCGTGCACCGGCAGGAGGCCATGTCCCGGGCCCTGCTGGAGCGGGAGGGCCTGCGCAAAAGCGCCCTGGTGCTCATGACCACGGAGCACCCTTTCACCACCAATTTCGGCCCCGGGGACGTGCGGGTGACCACCCACTACTATGAGGAGAACTTTATCTCCAACATCTTCTCCACCCTCCACGAGGGCGGCCACGCGGTCTTCATGCAGAACGAGCCCCGGGAACTGTTTGAAAACCACTGCAGCGACCGGCCCACCAACGCCATGCACGAGTGCGTCTCCCGCTTCTACGAGAATCTGATCGGCCGCAGCGAGGCCTTCATCCACTATGTGTATCCCGAGATCCGCCGGCTCAGCGGCGGCGTCTTTGATGATGTGAGCGAGCGGGAGCTGTACGAGGCGGTGAACCATGTCCACCCGGGCCTGATCCGCACGGAGGCGGACGAGCTGAGCTACTCCCTGCATGTGCTGATCCGCTACGAGCTGGAAAAGGCCTTCGTCAACGGAGAGATCACGGTGGACCAGATCCCGGCCCTCTGGAACGCCAAAAATAAGGCGTACCTGGGGGTGGAGGTCCCTGACGACGCCTCCGGCTGCCTCCAGGACGTACACTGGACAGACAGCTACGGCTACTTTCCCTCCTACGCCCTGGGCAGCGCCTACGGCGCCCAGATCCTGCGGACCATGGAGAAGGAATTCGACGTGTTTGCCGCCGTCCGGGCCGGGGAGCTGTACAGGGTGACCGACTGGCTCACCCGGCATGTCTTCTCCATCGCCTCTCTCTCCACCCCGGACGAGTGGATCCGGCGCATCACCGGGGAGAGCCTGAATCCGAACTATTTTCTGGACTATCTGGAGGACAAATTCACCCGGCTGTATGGCCTTGATTAAGTCTGCCCCCGGCAAATACAAAAACCGGCCGCCCCGATTTTTTCGGAGCGGCCGGTCCTTTATTACGGTATAAATCTCAGTCGATATGGATGACCTGTTCCGTCAGCTGGGCCGCGGAGACGTTGACGTTGCGGTAGCGCTCCCGCTTGACAGTGGCACCGCCCATGTGGATCGCCTCGGCGGGGCAGAACTGGAGGCAGCTCAGGCACTGGACGCAGTCCTTGCCGAAGACGGGCTTGCCGCTTTCCAGCCGGATGTTCCCCCGGGGACAGAGCTTCGCGCACTGGCCACAGCCGACGCATGCGTCGGAAACCTGGAGCAGCGCGGCCTTCTTGCCGGACAGGGCAGGCCAGAGGGAGGCCTCCATCTTGTTGAAGGCCGGGGCGGAGGGCTTGCCGGAGAGCTTCTTGCCCGCCAGCACGTCGCTGGCCACCCGGGCGGCCAGCTCCTCGGAGCGCTTCTGGGCCTTCTCCGCCGACAGGGGGGGCATCATCATGCTGTGGGGCATGAGCCAGATGCAGGCGCTCTGGTGGGAGATCACGGACCAGTAGTCCAGATCCACAATGCTGTCAATGATGCTCAGGCCCAGGCCGGGATAGGCCGCGCAGCTGCACACGGCGAACTTGTAGGCGTCCGGCCCGATGGCGATGCGGCGGACATACTCCTCCACCTTGCCGGGCAGGCCGCCGGCATAACAGGGGAAGACGAAGCCCACCCGCTCCGCGTTCAGCACGTTGGTGACCGCCGGGGCCTTGCGCATCAGGACAATGTCCGTGTCCCCCAGGCCCTTGGCGATGTTTTTGGCGATGTCCAGGCAGTTGCCGGTTCCGGAAAAGCAGAAAATCACGTTTTTACTCATGAGAAAAGCCTCCTTTTCTTTTTGCTGTTTTATAGGATGGGAAAAATGGAATCGTCGTTTTCGATCCAGTCGCTCACGGGAATTGTCCGGTATTCCGTCTCGTTGACGCGGATGACCACCTTTTCGATCCCCGCGTTGATGATCTGCCGCTTGCACATGGAGCAGGACATGGCGTCGCTGAGCAGACGGTTGCTGGCGGCGTCCCGCCCCACCAGATACAGGGTGGCCCCCAGCATGTCCCGCCGGGAGGCGGAGATGATGGCGTTGGCCTCTGCGTGGACGCTGCGGCAGAGCTCATAGCGCTCGCCGGAGGGAATTTTCAGGGTCTCCCGGGTGCAGCCCCCCAGATCTGAGCAGTTGCGCCGGCCCCGGGGCGCGCCGTTGTAGCCGGTGGAGATGATCTCGTCGTTGCGCACGATGATGGCCCCGTACTTCCGGCGCAGACAGGTGGAGCGTTCCAGAACGGCGTCGGCAATGTCCAGGTAATAATTCTCTTTGCTGGTGCGGTTGTCCATGGGAAAAGCCCCCCTTTGCGGTACTTTCTTAAATATACATTAAACCTGCGCCTTCCGTCAAGAACCTATAGCTTTTTTTGCGCGGCTGTGCTATAATGCGGTTGCTACAAAAATTTGGAGGGTTTGGCCGGAGCCGGATGCTATGGACGTGAATTACCAAAAAGAGCTGGAGGCGCTGATCCGCCGCCAGGGGGAGGAGCGGCCCCGGGTCCTGCTGCACAGCTGCTGCGGCCCCTGCTCCAGCTCGGTGCTGGAGTTTCTGACCCGGTATTTCCAGGTGACGCTGCTGTGGTATAACCCCAACCTCTACCCGGAGGCGGAGTTTGACAGGCGGCTGGAGACCCAGCTTCAGTTTCTGGAGGCCGCCGGACTCCGGGAGAAGGTGCCGGTGCGGATCGAGCCCTGGGATCCCGGGCGCTATTACAGCCGGATCGCCGGCCTGGAGGACGAGCCGGAGCACGGCCGGCGCTGCACCGTCTGCATCCGTCTGCGCCTGGAGGAGACGGCGCGGCTGGCCGCGGCGGAGGGCTTTGCCTATTTCTGCACCACGCTGACCCTGTCCCGGCATAAAAACGCGCCTCTGATCAATGCCCTGGGGGAGGAGACCGGCCGGCGCTTCGGCGTCAAATGGCTCCCCTCGGACTTCAAGAAGCGGGGCGGGGAGCTGCGCTCCCAGCAGCTCAGCCGGCAGTACGGGCTCTACCGCCAGAATTACTGCGGCTGCGAATTCTCCCTGGCCGCCGCAGAGCGCAGCCATCCAAAAGAGAAAGGAACCGACCCGAACCCATGAAAGTAAACCCGAAACGTCTGGCTGTCTCCGCCTTGCTGGCCGCGGCCTATGCCGCGACTACCATCCTTCTGGCCCCCATCAGCTACGGCGCGGTCCAGTGCCGCGTCTCCGAGGTGCTGTGCATCCTGCCCTTTTTCCTCCCCGGCAGCGTCTGGGGCCTGTTCGCGGGCTGCGTCCTGGCCAATCTCATCACCGGCAACCTGATGGACATTCTTTTCGGCTCTCTGGCCACCCTGCTGGCCGGGCTCTGCACCGCCGCCCTGGGGAGGCGGGAGCACAGCCTGAAAAACAGCGTCCTGGCCTGCCTGATGCCGGTGCTTTTCAACGCGCTCATCGTGGGGGCGGTGATCACGGGGGCCTATATGGGCCTGCCGATTTTCCAAAATCCCGGCGTCTACGCCTTTAACGCCTTTACCGTGGGCCTGGGGGAGGCCGTGGTCCTCTATGCGCTGGGCCTGCCGCTGATCCGCTTTCTGCCGAAGCAGGCGTTTTTCCGGGAGTTTCTGCATAAGCTCGATGAATAAAGGCGGCTCCCGCCGTCTAAACCATAGAATAAACGTGGAAAGGAGCGATTTCCTTGAAGGTCAGGAAAGCCATTATCCCCGCGGCGGGCCTGGGAACCAGGCTGCTGCCCAACACCAAGAGCATCCCCAAAGAAATGATCCCCCTGGTGGACAAGCCCGTGATCCAGTACATTGTGGAGGAGGCCGTGTCCGCCGGCGTGGAGGAGATCCTCATCATCACCAACCGGGGCAAATCCCCCATTGAGGACTATTTTGACTACTCCCCGGATCTGGAGGCCCGCCTGCTCCAGGACGGGAAGGAGAAGGAGGCGGAGACCGTCCGGGCCGTGGCGGACATGGCGGACGTGTACTTCCTGCGCCAGAAGGAAACCAAGGGCCTGGGCCACGCGGTCTGGCGGGCCAAGAGCTTTGTGGGCGACGAGCCCTTTGCCGTGCTGCTGGGGGACGACATTATGCTGGGGCGCAAGCCGGTGCTCAAGCAGCTGGTGGAGGCGGCGGAGGCCAACGAGTGCAGCGCCGTGGCCATCCACCAGGTGCCGGACGAACTGATCGTCAAATACTCCTCCGTCAAGCTGACGGAGCGCCTGGGGGAGCGGGTCTACCGGATCGAGGACATGAACGAGAAGCCCCTGCTCTCGGAAAAACTCTCCGATTATGCCATCCTGGGCCGCTACGTGCTGACCCCCGCCATTTTTGACATTCTGGGGCACACCGCCCCCGGCCGCAACAACGAGATCCAGCTCACCGACGGCATGAAGGAGCTCTGCCATGTGGAGCCCATGTGCGGGGTGGACTTTGAGGGCCGCCGGTACGACACCGGGAACCTGAAGGGCTACCTGGAGGCCATCATCGACTTTGCCCTGCAGAACGAGGAGGCGGGGGACTGGCTCCGGTCCTTTATCCTGCAAAAGGCGAAGGAACTGGCTTGACAGGCCGCCCGTTTGCGGGTAAAATAAAAGGGCAAACAGGGGGAGCTTCCCCCTCATACAAGGGCGCTGGGTTTTCCCGGCTGAGACGGAGAGAAGCGACTCTTCGGACCTTTGAACCTGATCCGGATAATGCCGGCGTAGGAAACAGCGTACTGCGTACCGCGCCGCGGGTCCGTTTTGGGCCCGCGTTTTTTTTGACGCAGGCGCTGCAAAATAAAATGGAGAAAATTGGAGGAAAAAACCGTGAAAAATTCAACCAAACGCAAGCTTCTGGCTCTCTGTGAGGGAGCGGTCTTCGTGGCGATGGCCCAGGTGCTCAGCTACCTGAAGCTCTTTGAGCTGCCCCAGGGGGGCTCCATCACGCTGGGCATGCTGCCCATCTTTCTGTACTGCGTCCGCTGGGGCTTCGGCCCGGGCATGCTGGCCAGCTTTGTGTACAGTGTGCTGCAGCTGGTGCTGGACACGGCCTTCTTCGTGGGCTGGCAGTCCATCCTGGGGGATTACATTGTGGCCTTCACCGTGCTGGGCCTGGCGGGCCTGTTCCACAAGCAGAAGTACGGCCTCTTCTACGGCACCGTCCTGGGCTGCCTGGCCCGGTTCACGGTGGCCTGGATCGTGGGGGCTACACTCTGGGCGGAATACATGCCCGACAGCTTCTTCGGCATGACCATGACCAGCCCCTGGTTCTACTCCGCCCTGTATAACGGCAGCTATATGCTGGTGGACATGATCCTCTGCCTGGTGGTGGGCGCGCTGCTGTACAAGCCCCTGGGGAAATATATCCGGGGCGAAAATCTGAAGGACGCCTGAGCGAAAAAAGCGGTTGACAGCGAACGGATTTGTAGAGTATAATAACCTCCTGACGGCGTTTTCCGTCAGGAAGTTCTTTTGTCAACTACTTCGGAGCTTCTCCGATGTTGAGTATTTTACCTGAAAGGAGTTGTACCCATGCTTCGTACCTACCAGCCTAAAAAGCTTCAGCGCAAAAAGGAGCACGGCTTCCGCAAGAGAATGAAGACCGCCAACGGCCGCAAGGTTCTTGCCCGCCGGAGAGCGAAGGGCAGAGCCCGTCTGAGCCAGTGATCCCCGCCCCTGTGAGCAGGTCTATACCGGAATAATTCAGGGCGGAGCAATCCGCCCTTTAGGCTTTTGAGGTGTGGCCTTGAAGGAGAGACACACGTTAAAAAAGAACAGCGATTTCAAGCGGCTCTACGCCAAGGGAAAGAGCGCCGTGACGCCCTACCTGGTGCTGTACTGCCGGCGGAACCGGCGGGGGGAAAACCGCCTGGGCTACACCGTGTCCACCAAGCTGGGCGGCGCGGTGACGCGCAACCGGGTCCGCCGCCGCCTGCGGGAGATCGTCCGTCTGCGCTCTCCGGAGCTGAAGCAGGGCTGGGATCTGGTGATCGTCGCCAGGGCCCGCTGTGTGGACGGGGAATATGCCCGCATGGACGCCGCCTTTCTGAAAGCCTGCCGGGAGCTGAACCTGGTAAAGGAGGCGGCGGAATGAAAGCGCTGCTGCTCTGGCTGATCCGCTTTTATCAGCGGAACATCTCTCCCGCCAG
Organism: uncultured Oscillospiraceae bacterium; assembly: GCA_947626315.1. Taxonomy (GTDB): domain Bacteria; phylum Bacillota; class Clostridia; order Oscillospirales; family Oscillospiraceae; genus Limivicinus. The sequence goes on from CANQRQ010000032.1 coordinate 21,608, forward strand.
TCCCCCCTGCTGCCGCTTTATGCCGACCTGCTCCCGATACGCCATCCAGGCCATTGAAAAGTACGGCGCCCTGAAGGGCGGCTGGCTGGCCCTGCGGCGTGTCTGCTGCTGCCACCCCTTTTACAAGGGCCGGCGGCAATACTACGACCCTGTACCCTGAGCGCTATCTGATTACTGAAAAATAGAGGAGTTACTATGTGGGCAACAATCACTAGACCCTTTGCCTGGCTCATGGTTTGGCTGTATGAGTTCACCGGCAACTACGGTCTGGCCGTCATTTTCTTCGCCCTGGCCGTCAACCTGATTCTGACTCCCTTTATGGCCAAGAGCAAAAAAGCCATGATGCGCACCTCCCGTCTCCAGCCGGAAATGCAGGAGATCCAGCGGCGGCACGAGGGGAACCCCCAGAAGCTGAATCAGGAGATGCAGAAGCTCTATCAGGAGGCCGGCGCCAACCCCATGTCCGGCTGCCTCTGGTCCCTGATCCCCTTCCCCATCCTGATCGCCCTTTACAGCGTTGTCCGTCAGCCTCTGACCCGCATGATGTTCGTGGCCAGCGACTTTGTCACCCGCCTGCAGGAGTTTTTTGTGGGCCAGGGCCTGTACACCGTGCCCGAGCGGGTCAACGCCTATTTTGAGATCGAGCTGGCCAAGCTGTCCCATGAACACTGGGATCTGGTGCAGCAGGGCCTGTCCAATCTGGACCCCAACTTTATCGACCTGGACTTCAGCTTTATCGGGCTGAACCTGGGCGACCAGCCCCGGTGGAACTTCTTCCTGAACACCGACTGGAGCGACGCCTCCGTCTGGCTGCCGGCGCTGGGCCTGTTCCTGATCCCCTTTGTTTCCGCCTTCCTCTCCTGGGTGAGCATGAAGGTCAGCAACGCCGCCAACCCCACCGCGGACGCCCAGACCCAGGCCTCCATGAAGGGCATGAACCTGATGATGCCGCTGATGTCCATCTGGCTCTGCTTCATCATGCCCGCCGCCATGGGTATCTACTGGATCGCCAACAGCATCTTCGGCATGGCAAGGGACTTCATCCTGACCAAGATCTATAAGAAGCAGCTGGACAAGGAGGACGCGGAGCGGATCGCCCGCCGCAGTGCCCGGGAGAAGGAGATCGAGGCCAAGCGCCTGGAGACCGAGCGCCTGCGGGCCGAGGGCAAGACCGAGAAGAACGCCAACACCAGCAAGAAGAAGATCCAGGCCAACGAAAAGCAGAAGAGCGACGAGCGCAAGGCCGCCGCGGAAAAGGCGGAGCGCGCCGCCCGGCGGGAGCGCCTGGGCATCAAGGAGGCGGAGAAGCCGGCCTCCCAGGTGGGCAACCGCCGCTATGCCCGGGGCCGCGCCTATGTGCCGGACCGCTTTACCAACCCGGAGGCCGCCGAGGCCGCCACGCTGGCGGCGGCGGAGGAGTCCGCCTTTGCCGAGGCGATCGACGAGACCGTGGAGGACGATGTCCCCGCTGTCCCGGCCCCGGAGGCTGCCGCCGGTCAAGACGAATAACAGGAGAAAAGCAATATGATCAAAACCTTGGAAAAGTCCGCCCGCACCGAGGATGAGGCCATTGCCGCCGCATTGGCCGAGCTGGGTCTGGACCGGGACGATGTATCCGTAGAAATCCTTGAGCGCGCCAAGTCCGGCTTTCTGGGCATCGGCGCCTCTCCGGCGGTGATCAGGGTGAGCTATGAGGTGCCGGACGAGCCGGCCCCCAAGCCGCCCGTGCCGGCCAAGCCCCCCGCGGCCCCCAAGGCGGCCCCCAAGCCGCCGAAGGACGGCAAGGCTCCGGAAGCCCCCAAGGCGCCCGCAGCCCCGGCCCCCGCGCCCGCGGACGAGACGGCCGATGCCGCCGCCGTGCGCGCCTTCCTCACCGGCCTGCTGGAGCATATGGGCGTTGCCGCCCAGATCGAGATCAGCCCCCGGGAGGGCGGCGGGCTCAACGTGGAGCTCTCCGGCAGCGGTATGGGCGCCATCATCGGCCGCCGGGGCGAGACCCTGGACGCCATCCAGCACCTGACCAACTATGTGGTCAACCGGGGCAACGAGAAGCACGTCCATGTGAGCGTGGACGCGGAGAGCTACCGCAGCAAGCGGGAGGAGTCCCTGGTCCGGCTGGCGGAGAAGATGGCGGAGAAGGCCATCAAGTACAAGCGCAGCATGGCCCTGGAGCCCATGAATTCCTACGAGCGCCACGTGATCCACACGGCTCTTCAGAACTATGAGGGCGTCACCACCAGCTCCACCGGCACCGAGCCCAACCGCCGGGTCGTGGTCTCCTACGTGAAGCCGGAGCAGCCCAGCAACAAGCCCCAGAGCCGGGAGTGGGCCTGAGCAGGCACTATGCGCAGCTAACCGGCGTTTAAAACGGCGGTTAAGATAAATTTGCTAGGCCGGTTGCGGATGCAGCGGCGGAATGGAGAAAGCCATGATTTTCGAAAACGTACAGGCAGCTCTTGCCAAGCAGTTTGAACTGGACCCCGAGACTATCACCATGGACACCAATGTTGTGGACGACCTGGGCGCCGACTCTCTGGACGTTGTGGAGCTGATTATGTCCCTGGAGGACGTATTTGGCATCACCATCTCTGACGAAGACGCCGCTGAGCTCACCACGGTGCGCCGCATTGTGGAGTATCTGGAGCGCCTCCAGTAAAGCGGTTTCCCCTAGAAAATGGCCTTCCGCACAGCGGAAGGTCATTTTCTAGTTCAAGTTGAAGACAAAGAGTCTTCAACTTGAGCTTAACCAAGAGCATTCAAAAATGCTCTTGGTTAAGCGTAGATTGAACGCTGAAAGGGGGCTCCCGCCCCCTCTCTGCCCTCTCCCCCTGCAGTTCTATGCATAGCCGTTCTGTTTATCGGCTCTATGTCAATAGTTGGGGTAGAGCAAGAGGGAAAAAATTAAGACCTAATAAAGGGGAACATGTGGCGCGCCAC
>CANQRQ010000033.1 GCA_947626315.1 uncultured Oscillospiraceae bacterium
GATTCAACTTAACAGGCGTCCACTTCTTGGAGCTCGCATCCCGCGAGCTCCTTTCCTATTCCGTTTGACGCTTACGAGGAGAAACATCTCGGAAAAACTCAACTGAGTTTTAAGCTGTTAAATTTCATATGCCCGACAGGAACTTCTACTGGGATGAAGAAGAAACGTAGTATTTTAAGCGCTGTGAAATGTACTTAACTGGTACTCACAAACTTTATATTAGAGGGAGCGTTCATGGCGGGAGAAAAACCTCACCGTTTGCGGCGCAGTAACCAAAGAATAAGCCGGGAAAGCAAATTAGGGAGGCCGCGGACGATTTTCTTTTCGTCCGCGGCCTCCTTGGTTCGGGAGAAGTGGGTCAGATTTTTCCGTTTTCGGGCAGGGGAGCGGTTTATTTCCCGTGTGGGTCTTGTGTGGGTCAGGGCCGATTTCAGGGGAGAAAAAATAAGATAGTGGCCCACGGAGTTTTAGCAAGCTTTTTTCAGGTGGATTCGCCCGCTTGCGAGCGGGCCGGGTCGCGGGGCAAACGTGCCACCGGCACGTTTGCTAACACCGCTCCCTTCGAATCCACAACATATTTCCACCAAAAAGTACCCATTCGAACCAAATAATGGTTCGAATGGGTACTTTTTGGTGGGGGAAGGTGGATTCGAACCACCGAAGGCATTGCCAGCAGATTTACAGTCTGTCCCCTTTGGCCACTCGGGAATTCCCCCATATTTAGTTCTGCCTGCCTGGCGTTGGTCTGGAGCTGGTGGACGGACTCGAACCCCCGACCTGCTGATTACAAATCAGCTGCTCTACCGACTGAGCTACACCAGCAAATCAAAGTCCAATGAGCCGTACCAGCATTGAACCGGCTTGACTATAATAGCAAAAGAGAGCTGTTTTGTCAACAAAAATCTGCTTCAGTTTCTTAAAAAATCTTAAGCCTGGGCCGGAGAGGGCGGAGACGATTGAAAAAAGGGGAGGCTTATGCTAGAATAAATGCCGGCTTCGGCCGAAGCATGACGAAGATTGGAGAACCCTATGAAAACAGCCGTTAAATTGAAGCTCAGCCTGCTCTTTGGCCTGATCCTTGGCTCAGTGGCGATTTCGCTGCTGCTCATTTGGCTTTTCCGGCCGGAGGCGGCGGACCCCCACGAGGGCCAGGTCTATATTGACGACGGCTTCGGCATGGTCTGGATCACCCCGCTGGAGGGGGTGCCGGTCAACACCCTGAGCATGGCCGACTTTCGGATCACCGACGGCAAGCCCTATTACACCGGCCAGGATTTCCAGGTCCGGCGGGGCGTGGACGTGTCGGAGCACCAGGAGGAGATCAACTGGGAGCTGGCGGGCCAGGCGGATCTGGACTACGCCTACATACGCGCCGGATACCGGGGCTACACCGAGGGCGGCCTGTTTGAGGACCCCTATTTCAAAGCGAACATCAAGGGCGCGCTGGACAGCGGGCTGGACGTGGGCGTGTACTTCTTCTCCCAGGCCATCAGCGCCCAGGAGGCGGTGGACGAGGCCGATTTCCTGCTGGAGCTGCTGGAGGGCTACCGGGTGACGCTGCCGGTGATCTACGACTGGGAGAAAATCGAGGGCGGCGGCGCCCGCACGGACGATCTGTCCTCCCAGACGCTGACGGAATGCGCCCTGGCCTTCTGCCAGACCGTACAGAACGCCGGCTATGAGCCGGGCGTCTACTTTAACCGCTATCTGGGCTATTACGGCTATGACCTGTCCCAGTTGACCGACTACAGCTTCTGGGTGGCTGTGCCGGGACAGTATCCGGACTTTTACTACGCCGCCGACATGTGGCAGTACAGCTTCGAGGCGGAGGTGCCCGGCATTGAGACCCCCACGGACATGAACCTGCTGTTCATCCCGCTGGCGGCCGAGACCCCGGCCCCTTCGGAGACAGGGGAAGAGGCGGAATAAGGTATTGTAAAAAAGAAATGGAAATGATATAATACTCATTTAGAAAAACTTTGTGAACGGAGGCTTTTACCGTGACTGGAATCGACATTTTTTCCGGTTTTTTGGGCGCCGGCAAGACGACCCTGATCCGCAAGCTCATTGAAGAGGGCTACAAGGGCGAGAAGCTGGTGCTGATTGAGAACGAGTTTGGCGAGATCGCCATCGACGGCGGCTTTTTGAAGGACGCCGGGGTGGAGATCAACGAGATGAACTCCGGCTGCATCTGCTGCACTTTGGTGGGGGATTTCACCAAGGCCCTGAAGAAGGTCATGGAGGATTTTGCCCCGGACCGGATCCTGATTGAGCCCTCCGGCGTGGGCAAGCTCTCCGACGTGGCCAAGGCCGTGGAGCGGGTGGAAGGGGCCCATATCGGCTCCAAGGTCACCGTGGTGGACGCGGGCAAGTGCCGCATGTATATGCGCAACTTCGGCGAGTTCTTCAACGACCAGGTGGCCAACGCCGATCTGATCGTCCTGAGCCGGACCGATATCGTCAAGGAGGACAAGGTCCTTCAGGCGGCGGAGATGCTCAAGGAGCTCAACCCGGAGGCGGCCCTGATCAGCACCCCCCTGGCCAAGCTCAGCGGGGAGCAGATCCTGGAGGCCATGAAGGCCAACGGCCTGCGGCGGGAGCTGGAGGAGATGGAGCAGGAGCACCATCATCACCACGACCACGACGAGGACGAGGACGAACACGAGCATCACCACCATCACCATGACGATGATGACGAGGATGAATGCTGCTGCCACGGCCACCATCACGACCACGATGACGATGACGACGACGAGCACGAGCACCACCATCACCATCATGACGATGACGAGGACGACGAGTGCTGCTGCCACGACCACCATCACGACGAGGACGACGAGGACGGGCACGAGCATCACCACCATCATCACCATCACGCCGACGAGATCTTCACCAGCTGGGGCATGGAGACCCCGCGCAAGTTTACCGAGGAGAAGCTGCGGGCGGTCCTCTCCGCCCTGGACGACGAGGAGAAGTACGGCGCTGTTCTGCGGGCCAAGGGCATTGTGGACGCCTCCGACGGAGACTGGATCTACTTTGACTATGTGCCCGGCGAGGTGGATATCCGCCGCGGGGCTGCCGGCGTGACCGGCCGGTTCTGCGTGATCGGCTCCAAGATCAAGGAGCAGGCGTTGAAGGAGCTGTTCGGCATTGAGTGAAAACAGAGATCTGCCCGTCTACCTGTTCACCGGCTTCCTGGAGGCGGGAAAGACCAAGTTTATCCAGGAGACCCTGGAGGATAAGCGCTTCTGCAACGGGGAGCGGACGCTCCTGCTGGTGTGCGAGGAAGGGGAGGAGGAGTACGCCCCCGACCAGTTCGCCAAGGACGGGGTGCAGATCCGGCTGGTGGAGGACGAGAGCCAGCTGACGGAGGAGAACCTGAACCGCTTCGCCCGGGAGACCCGGGCCGAGCGGGTGGTGATCGAGTACAACGGCATGTGGATGCTGGACGCTCTGTACAACGCCATGCCCCAGGGCTGGATGGTGTACCAGGAGTTCATGTTCGCCGACGCCACCACCTTCCTCAACTACAACAACAATATGCGCCAGCTGGTATACGACAAGCTGAAAAGCTGTGAGCTGGTGGTGTTCAACCGCTTCACCCGGGACATGGACAAGATGGCTTTCCACAAGATCGTCCGGGGCGCCTCCCGGCGGACGGATATCGCTTACGAGTACGCCGGCGGCCGGGTGGAGTACGACGACATCGAGGACCCGCTGCCCTTCGATCTGGAGGCCCCGGTGGTGGAGATCGGGGACGAGGACTATGCCCTCTGGTACCGGGATATGTCTGAGGAGCCGAAAAAGTACGAGGGGAAGACGGTGCGCTTTAAGTGCCGGGCCCTGCGCCGGTCCAAGCTCCCCTCCGGCAGCTTCGTGGTGGGCCGCCATGTGATGACCTGCTGCGTGCAGGATATCCAGTTCGCCGCCCTGGTCTGCCAGTGGGACAAGACTGACAGCGTGAAGGACGACAGCTGGCTGGATCTGACGGCCAGAGTCAACTTTAAGTTCAACCGGGCCTACGGCAAGCGGGGGCCGGTGTTGACCTGCTTGTCCGCCCAGCCAGCCCAGCCCCCGGCCCAGGACGTGGCCACCTTCTATTAAAAATATCCGCCTGAACGGGCCGCCTTGGAACGAGGCAGCCCGTAACTGGCTTTTGACAGGGGGAAGCATGGGAAAAAACCGATACAAATGCCTGATTCTGGACCATGACGATACGGTGGTCAACAGCACGGCCACCATCCACCAGCCAGCCTTCCAGGCCTATCTGAACTTGACCAGGCCGGGCCGGGTCTGCGGCCTGGAGGAGTATATGCTGAAAAACTGCGACCCGGGCTTCATCCAGATGTGCACCGGGGAGTACGGCATGAGCGACGAGGAGCTGGAGCAGGAGACCCTGTTCTGGCAGAACTACGTGAAGGACCATGTGCCCGTTGCCTATCCGGGGATGCGGGCGCTGATGGAGCGGCAGCTGGAGCAGGGCGGGCATCTCTGCGCGGTGACCCACTCCTTTGCCGGCACCGTTTTGCGGGATTACCGGGCCAACGGCCTGCCGGAGCCGGAGCTGATCTTCGGCTGGGAGCAGCCCAGGGAGCGGCGCAAGCCCTCCGTCTGGCCGGTGGAGGAGATCATGAGCCGTCTGGCCCTCCGGCGGGAGGAGCTGCTGATCGTGGACGACCTGCGGCCGGGCTATGAGATGGCGGCTGCGGCGGGGGTGGACTTTGCCGCCGCCCGCTGGGCCAACGACATTGAACCCATCGACCGCTTTATGCGGAACATGTGCGGCCGGATCTTTAAGACGGTGGAAGAACTGGGCGATTATATTTTTACGGACTGAGGAGGGCAAGCCATGGCGCCGAAGCTTTACATTGTGATCCCCTGCTACAACGAGCAGGAGGTGCTGCCGATCACGGCCCCCATGTTCCTGGAGAAGATCCGGAGCCTATGTGCCGCCGGAAAGGTCAGCGACGGGAGCCGGGTGCTGTTCGTCAACGACGGCAGCAGGGACCGGACCTGGGAAATCATTCAGGAGCTGGCCGGTCAGGACGAGCACTACATCGGCATCAGCCAGAGCCGGAACCGGGGCCACCAGAATGCGGTGCTGGCGGGGCTGATGGAGGCCAAGGACCTGTGCGACATCACCATCTCCATCGACTGCGACGGCCAGGACGACATCAACGCCATGGACGCCATGGTGGACGCCTATCTGGAGGGCTGCGACGTGGTCTACGGCGTGCGTTCCAGCCGGGAGACGGACAGCTTTTTTAAGCGGGCCACTGCCCAGGGATTCTACAAATTCCTGGCTGCCATGGGGGCCGAGGTGGTGTATAACCACGCGGACTACCGGCTGATCAGCGCCCGGGTTTTGAAGGAGCTGGCAAATTTCAAAGAGGTCAACCTGTTCCTCCGGGGCCTGGTGCCCCTGGTGGGCTTCAAGAGCACCAGCGTGACCTATTCCCGGGCGGAGCGGATCGCGGGGGAGAGCCACTATCCCCTGAGCAAGATGATCGCTCTGGCGGTGGACGGGATCACCAGTCTGTCCGTCCGGCCTCTGCGGCTGATCACCGGGTTCGGCGCGCTGGTGGCGCTGGTGAGCTTTATAGGCGTCCTCTGGGCCCTGATCACCGCCCTGATGGGCCGCGCGGTGGCAGGCTGGGCCAGCATGACCTGCATCGTCTGCTTTGTCAGCGGGGTGCAGCTGATCTGCCTGGGCATCATCGGAGAGTATATCGGAAAGATCTATTTGGAGACGAAACAGCGCCCCCGGTACATTATCAGCCGGCGCACCTGGGAGCCGGAGCAGGGCGCGGCAGGGGCGGATCGCCCTGCGGAAAAAGCGGAAAATTGAGAAAAGAGCGGGTATTCTGGGGCCCAAGTGGGGAATTTTTACTAAAAATCAGCCAAAAAACAGGCATACAGGCAGTTCAAGTCTTGACGAAAAGGCAAAGAAGATGTATTATTTATAAGAGATCGAATGCCTATTTCTGTTTGATTTTCATTGCTTGCGGAACACATCGAGCCGGGAAGGCCCGGCGCTGAGAGCGTGTTCAGAAACGGAGTGATTCAGGCAAGTCTGCCAGTCTGATTGCGTCCTTCGCAATCGCCTGCGATTTGATATAGAATGGAGGAACTTCTATGGGCATGATTCCAGAAGTGAAATGCCGCCGCTGCGGAGAGACCTTCTCCGCTATGCGCAGCCGCTGCCCAAACTGCGGAACCCGCCGGGTTACCCAGAGCAGCCGCACCCCGAGCCCTACTCCCGGGACCGTCAAAGGCACCGCCGCTTACGAGCGGGCCGAAACCAATACGAAATGGCAGATGATTTTCGGCCTGATTCTGGTCGTTGCCGTTATCCTGGCCGTGATTGTGATGGTGTCCACCAGCCTGAGCGGGATAGACAGTCAGAATCCGGGCAGGGCGCCCATCGCCACGCCAACAGACAATGTGGAAATGCCGACGCCTGATTCGGCGCCCACGCCGACGCCTACGGCCACGCCGTCGGTGGAGACAGTCACCATCATGTACCTGGGCCTGAACGCCCTGGGAGACGATAATGTGACGCCCGGCGCCAACTCGCCCACCATGGACCTGACCAAGGAGGAGACCCTGCATCTGACCGCCGCCATCATGCCGATGACGATCAGCGTCAGCCCGGATCAGATCCACTGGTCCAGCAGCGATCCGGATGTGATCCAGGTTGCGCCCAATTCGGAGGACGGCAGCTGCGATGTGACCATCGTTGGCCTCAAGAACGGCGGCGTGGTGATTACCGCCGAGGTCTTCGGCAAGACCGGCACCTGCCGGATCTACACGAAGGAGAGCTGAGCTCCCCACAACAAGAAGGACCCCAGACGCGCCGCGTCTGGGGTCCTTCTTTAGGCTGTTAAAAGGAGGCTCTGGAAAATAAACGAAAGTTTATGTGAGGAAACAAGTGCCCAGCGAGCCACGTATATATGTGCGTGCAACCGCAGGAGCGAAACCTGCCAGTGTCTGCACCGGGGTAAACCTGCAAGAAAGATGAAGGGCGACCTAAGAACGGGTCTGCTGTACGTTGCTCCCAGAGGGGTCCCGGGGAAACATCCCCGGGTGCCTTTTCTTTCGGTTCGCTTTCTTTGCGGCAAGGCAAAGAAAGCGAACAAAGTCACCAAGAGAACAAACTCAGTTTCCGCTGGTGACCGAAGGAGACGAACATAGAAAGTGTTTTTCCTGCGATAAACTTTCGATTATCTTCTAATGCATTTTTTTGCAAATAAAAAAGCTGCAGCAAAATTGCATTTTGCTGCAGGCCCTTCGCTTACGGCGTATTTAAGTTTTCCGGTACAGCGTGTAGCCGCATTTGCATTTGATATGCACCTTGCCCTTGCCCCGGGGGACCCGGAGCATGGCGCCGCAGCCGGGGCACTTGAAAAACCTGAAGTCCCGGCTCTGCCGACGCCGCTCCCGCCAGGCGGCGTAAGCCCGGCGGCGGCCGTCCAGCCAGCGGAGATAGACCAGGTTCTCCGCGTCCCGCCGCGGAAGCTGCCGGGAGAAGGCCCGGAAGAAAGCCAGAAGCACCGCCAGCAGGCCGAGCCAGCTGAGCAGAGAGGCCAGCCCCTGGCTGAGACGCACCAGCAGCCCGGACAGGAGCAGACCGGCCAGCCCTGCCCAGAAGAGCAGCTTGGACAGCTCGTCCATCCCCTGACGGCCGGCAAAAAGTCTGTTGAACCAATTGCGCATACGTTCACCCGATCATCAGTAAGTTTGTTATAAAGTAAGTATAAAGTGCGGCGGCTTTCTTGTCAAGCCGCCGCAGCTTTTAGACAAACAGAAGAACCAGGTATAGACATGCAGGGGGAGAGGGCCGAGAGGGGTGCGGAAGATAGCAAGTTGAAGACCAAAGGTCTTCAACTTGCGGCGGCTGTATTTTCAACAACCGCCGCGAAAATCTCATAAAAAATTTTTATAAGGATCATCGCTGCGTGGAAAACAAGGGAAGGTTCAATTGAGGCGAGAGTTGTCAAGGGGGGTTCTGCAAATATGAATGAAATCTATTATTATCAACAAGTGCAGCGGATGAAAAAGCGCAGCTTTCGACCGGGATGGGTCGAAAGCTGCTTTCTGATTATTTTGCCGTATAATATTGCGCCTGGGCAGTCCAAAGTTCGTGGTATTTTCCGGCAGGCTCGGCGATCAGGTCCTCGTGGCGGCCGGATTGGACGATTTGACCGGCGTTAAAGACGGCGATCTTGTCGCAAAAGCGGCAGGAGGCCAGGCGGTGGGAGATATAGACGGCGGTCTTGTCCCCGGCAATGGCGTTGAAGCGGCTGTATACCTCGTATTCCGACACAGGGTCCAGGGCCGCGGTGGGCTCGTCTAAGATGATGAAGGGGGCGTCCTTGTAGAGGGCCCGGGCCAATGCGATCTTTTGTGCCTCGCCGCCGGAGATCTCCACGCCGTCTTTGTCGAAGTCCTTGTAGAGGGGCGTGTCCAGGCCCTGGGGCATGGCCGCCTTGCGCTTATCAAACCCAGCGCGTTTCAGGCAGTCCTCCACTCGGGCCTGGTCGTAATCTGTGCTGGCGGCTACGTTCTGCCCCAGGCTGACGGAGAAGAGCCGGAAGTCCTGGAACACCACGGAAAATAGAGATATATACTCGTCGTAGTCGTACTTGCGGATGTCCACGCCGTTGAGCAAAATTTTTCCCTCCGTGGGGTCGTAGAGGCGGCAGAGAAGTTTTATGAACGTGGTCTTCCCCGACCCGTTCATGCCCACTACGGCCAGCTTCTCGCCAACCTTGAATTTCAAATTGACATGCCGCAGTGCCCAGGCATCCGCGTGGGGATATTTGAAGGACACATCCCGGAACTCCACAAAGTATTCGTTGTCGTCCCGCTTTTCCACAGTGAGGGAGCCTTTGTACATCTCGTTGGGGATGTCAAAGTAGGAGAAGTAGCGCTTGAGGTACCCATCGTTCACCGCCGCCTGCTGCACGGTGATCACGAGCCCGGAGGCGGCGGACAGCAGGAGAGTGACGCAGGACACGTACCGGGCAATGGAACCCACGGAAACCTCGCCCCGGAGGGCGGCGAAAATCAGCAGGAGGTAGATCGCAAACCGCAGCGCGCAGTCAGGCGCCTTTCCCATGGCCGCCAGCGCGCTTACGCGCATCTGTACGCTGCCCCATCCCAGCGCCCAGGTACGTTGAAGCTCCAGCTCCCTTTGAATGACACCCTCGCCCATGGTGTAGAGACGTATGTCCTTGCCGCCGGAGTAGTCGTCCATGAACTCATAGAGCTTGCCAGCCGAGAGATTGACGTCCACCACCTTTCCAATGTACGCCTCTTTCAGCCTTGCGGACCGGGTGTTCAGCGCCACCCCGGAGGCAAGCGAAAGCGCGACGCCGCAGACCAGCGCCAGCTTCATCCAGAGCGCTATGCTTCCGATGGCGAAAAAAGACGCCGTCAGAGAGACGCTGGCGATTATCTGGGTCACATATCGGACCGACTTCTCCATGGTGTCCTTCAGGTACCAGTCGTTGTAGCCCACCTGCGACTCCATTCGCACGCGCTCGCGCAGCAGCGCCGTCTCCTGATCCTCAATGGAGGAATAGGACATCTCCATTGCCTTCCGGGCGTATCTGAGCTCCGCGTTGTTCAGATATTCCGCTATCCCGATGCGCCTGCGCTCCATGAGCCACGCGGAGAGGAGCTCGAGGCCAAAAGCGAGCCCCACCGTGAGCCCGGCGTACAGCGCCAGCGTCCCGGCGCTCTTGCCCTCCGCAATGGCGTCAATGAGCCGCGCCGAAAACCAGATGGACACATAGGGGGTCACGGCCGCCACGAAAGCGCCGAGCAGCCGGGAAACCGTCTCTGTGGGGCTCAGTTCCCACAGGAGCGCCAGGCCCCTTTTAAAAATGCGTATATGCTCTGAAAGCGTCATGGCGCCTCGCCTCCCTCGTAGTCGTCCCGGTACCAGCAGGACTGCATCTCAAAAAGCTCACTGTACCTGCCGCCCAGCGCCATAAGCGCATCGTGGGTCCCCTGTTCCACGATTCTGCCCTTTTCCAGAAACAGTATCCTGTCGCAAAAGCGGGTGGAGGCCAGACGGTGGGAGATAAAAAGGGACGTCTTGCCCTCGGTCATCTTTTTATATTGAAGATATATCCCGGTCTCCGCGATGGGGTCCAGCGCCGCCGTGGGCTCGTCCAGCACCAGCGCCGGCGCGTCTTTATAGATGGCCCGGGCCAGCATCAGCTTCTGCGTCTCCCCGCCGGAAAGCTCCGTGCCCTCCCGGTCCAGCTGCTTATCCAAAGCGGTGTCAAGCCCACGGGGAAGGCCGTTCAGCTTCGCCCCCAGCCCCGCGCGGCGTATGCACGCCTCCGCCCGCTCCCGGTCCCCGCCGCCGATCTCGCCGGACACGCACTCCAGAAGGGAGAAAGGCCCTGTACGGGCGTCCTGAAAAACGGGGGAGAACAATTTATAGTATTCCTCCCGCTTAAAATCCGGGACCGGCACGCCGTTCAGCCGTATCTCGCCCTCGGTGGGGGCGTAGAGGCCGGTGAGGAGCTTTACCAGCGTGGTCTTGCCCGCGCCGTTGAGGCCCACAAGGGCGAGCTTTTCCCCGGGTCTTATGGTGAGGCTTAAGTCGTGTATGGTGTCCGCCTCCGCCCCCTCGTAGCGGAAGGAAACGTGGTCAAAGACGATCTCCGGGGCGTGATCGAGGTGTCTCTCCGCCGTCTCGCCGCCCGTTTCTTCATCGCCCGGCAGATCCAGATATTCCCGGAAGTCGCAGACATAGAGGCTGGCGTTGTTCATCTCGATCCACTCACCCACGATGTTTCCCACAAAGCCCGCAAAGGAGGATATGGCGGCAAAGTAGAGTACGAACTGTTCTGTGCCGATCTCGCCGCGAAGGACCTGAGCTATCAGCACAGCGTAGGCCGCGCCGTCGCGAAGGAGCATCACCAAAAGGCCTGCGGCGCTTTGCAGGAACTGCCGGATCTGCATTTTCCCGGCCCATCTCATGTCCGTTTTAAAGAGACCGTCGTAAATATCCCTGAACCACCCGGCCATGGTGTAGATCCGGATGTCCTTCCAGTAATCGTAGTCCGCCATGGTCCTCAGAATATAGTTGAGCTTCGTGCTGTTGTCGGCCCGCGCGGCGCGGGTGGAGTACTCCCATTTCCTGTATGCTCTGGCGCACAGGATGTTCACCACAGGCGTCACGGTCAAAAGCAGCACCAGCCAAGGGCTTACGTTCGAGATCACGGCGCCAAAAAGCGCGTAGCACAGGACATATTCCGTCAGCTTCATCATGCGCTTTGGCGTATCGGTCAGGGGCTGTACGCCGTTCCATTCCTCAAAGGCCAGCTTGGCCCTGCCGTACATGTTTCTTGTCTCCTTGCGCTCAAAGGTCTGGTAGAAGCAGCCCACAGACCGCCGGGACAGTTCCGAACCCATAAGAAATCTGTATATTTCAAGCTTATTCCCCGCCGCCGTGCCGCACAGATCCCGCAGCACTGTCGCCACAAGGATCGCCAGCAGAAAGGCCCCCACGGCCAGCGCCGCCTCATTAAAGCTCCGGCCCGCCGTCACTTCGCCGACCACCAACGCCGGCAGGCGCACCTCGCTCCAAGCCAGGAACACTGCCGGCGGCAGCTGCAAAAGCAGGAAGAGCAGAGCCGCCGGGGCGCTTCGGAACATCTGCTGAAAGCTCCAGAGGGCGTTGCTGAAGGCCGATTTGTACGGCTTCTTGTTCGGGTCCTTTTCGTATTCCATGGTCTTTCACCTCTTTCACGCCCATCGTAGCACATTCTGTCCCCAAAAAGTAAATTCGTGCACCAACTGTCGCCAGCGGTGCACGAATTGCAAAATCACGTCAAGGCCGGAACCAGAAATTCCGAGGTGAAGGCTCCGTCCTCGCTGTTGTATTTGACCCATCCGCCGTGCTCGCGGATGATGGCCTCCGCCCGGCGGAGGCCGAAGCCGTGGGCGCCGGATTTGGAGCTTCCAAAGAGGGCGCCGGACTTTTTCAGCTTTCCCCCGGCGGCGTTCAACATGGAGAAGTAGAGCATCTTTCCCTTCATGCCGATGAAGAGGCGGATGAACCGCTCCCCCTGTGCGGCCCGGCAGGCCTCGATGGCGTTGTCCAGCAGATTCCCCACGATGATGGACAGCTCCAGGTCGCTGACCGTCAGCCACTCCGGCACGTTGGCCTTCACCGTGACGGCCACGTTCTCATCTTTTGCCTGGGCCAGCTTGGCGGAGAGGATGGCATCCAGGGATGCGTTGCCGGTTTTGAGAAGGGTATCCACGTTCATGAGCTGCTTATCCAGCTCAAGGACGTACTCCCGCGCCCGCTTCACGTCTCCGGCGTCCAGATAGCTTTTCAGCGTCTGCAAATGGTTGTGGAAGTCGTGCTTGTAGCCCCGCATCTCCCGGTGAATGCTCCGCACCTCCTCCAGGTGCCGCCTGGACTGCTCTGTCTGGTACTCTACGAGCTTCAAATATGTCCTTTTCAGCATCTCAGTTCCTCTCTATGAACGCCCGGTTCACATCGTCATATTTCCCCCGGGAGAGGGGAACCTCCGCTCCGCCCGCCAACGTTACGCCCGTCCGTGAAATGCGCTCCACAGCCTTGAGGTTGATAAGGTAGGAGCGGTGGGCGCGGTAAAAATCGCCGGAAAGCCGCTCTTTAAAAGCAGAGATATTCTCCTTGAGCCTGTATACGTCCGTGCGGGTGTGAATTTCAATGTAGTGGGCGAAGGCCTCCGCATATAGGATATCCGCCTCAAACAGCTTCACCGTCGCGCCCTCGACGCTTAGGATCACAGAGGGCGGCTCCACCGCCAACCGCGCTGCCGCACGGTCCAGCACCTCCGACAGCTTTTCCTCCGACACCGGCTTGACAAGATAGTGCAGCGCGTCCACCTCGTACCCCTCGGCAATGAACTCGAAGTGGGAGGTGATGAACACGATCTCCGCCCGTCCCCGCTCCGCTCTTACGCGCTTGGCCAGCTCGATGCCGGAAATGCCCCGCATCTCCACGTCCAGCAGGAGGATGTCGTAATTCCTGCCGCCGGCGTATTGAAACAGGAAGCTCTCCGCGGACGGAAATTCCGACACCTGAACTCTGCGCCCTGCCGCCTCTGCACACCGGCGGACCATGGCGGCAATGCTCTCCCGATCCGCGTTTGAATCATCGCAGATTGCTATCTTATAATCCATATCCTTACCGCCCGCTCATCCGGCATTCTCAAAATAATACGTAAATCGAAACGCTTACACACCGCTAACCATTATATATGATGGCGAAACGCTAAAGTCAAAACCTCCGGCTTAGCCGGAGGTTTTGCCTAATTCCGGGAGTAGTCGCAGCTGCCGGTCATGCCGCCCTCAATGTTGTACTTCATGTAGGCCAGCCGGTCCACCACGGAGATGTTGGCGTAGTAGCGGTTATACCCGTCTCCGTCGTTGACGAAGGAGGTCTCTCCCGGGTCTGCGTGGAGGTCCACCACATATTCCGGGTCCTCGGCAGTGCGGATGTGCAGAATGATGTTGTTCAGGCTCACGGTGACACCGGTGTTGAAGTAGCGCAGAGGTGCCTCCTGCCCCACGGTCATGGGGATCAGGGTGGGGTCGCCGGAGTTGAGGACCCAGCTGTCGCAGAAGGGCTTATAGAGCTCCAGCAGCTCCAGCCAGCGGTCCCGGTCCGGGAACTCCTCCTCATAGGCCATGAGCCAGTCATACGCGCCGTACACGTCCCCGTTCTCGCACAGCTGGAAGAAGGGGCGGGTGTAGTCCCCGGCGATCTGGAGCTTTTCAATGTACTGGGCGCTGTCCTTGTAGTTCCCCAGGAATTCAAACAGGGCGATCAGGCTGTCCAGCATGGGCTGCTGCTCGGAGGTGGGGGGCTCGTCCAGAAGGATGTTGCAGCCGTCCTTGCCGCAGGCGGCCCGGAGCTCGCCGATGGCCTCGCTGCCAATCTCAACGGCCCGGTCGGTGGACACGGAAAAGACGCTGACGGCGCCGGCTTGAACGCTGAGGCTGGCATAGACATAGCGCACCTTGTACTTTTCCGTGAAGCCGTAGAGGGCCACGCCCTTCCGGTAGGCGGCCTCCAGGGCCATATCGGCGCTGTCCTTAAAATCCCCCAGGGCCAGGAACGCGTCGTGGGCCTGGCTGTAGTTCAGCTCGTCCAGCAGGGCCATGGCCGCGTCATACTCGCTCTGGAGCTTCTCCAGCCGGAAACCGGCGATCGCGTCCTGGCAGAGCCGGGCCTGCTCGGCGCTCTCCCGGTAATCCCCCAGACTGTTGAAGATCTCCAGGGCGGCCTGATAGAACAGCACGGAGACAGCGTGCTCCCCGTATTCCGCCTCCGGGAGCTCCGCGCCCCGCTTGCCGATAAAGGAGAGAGAGTCCTCCTCCCCGGCTTCCGCCAGGCTGACGATGTACTTTGCCCGCTCATAGGGTACGTTCTTCTCCGCCTGCTCGGCGCTGTCCCGATAGTCGCCCAGGGCGGTGAAGGCTTCCGCCGCCTGGTCAAACTCCCCGGCGGAGAGCAGGGCGGCGGCCTGCATATAGTCCCGCATGACGGCGATCCGGGGCGGGACAAAGATCAGCAGAAGGATCAATACCAGCAGCACTGGCACGATCACCCCGACGGCAGTGAGGAGTTTTTTGTTCTTTTCCTGGCTTTCCGCCTTCTCCTCGGCGGCCTGGACCTCCTCCACCTTCAGCCGCTCGGCGCACTCCGAGCGGAGGGTGTCCAGGTTGACTGTCTTCAGGGCGGACAGGGCCCGGCGGCATTTGTGGCACTTCTGCTCGGAGGCCTGGTTGACTGTGCCGCAGGTGCAGTACCACAGCCCCACGTCCAGCTCCAGCGGGGAATATTTGCAGTCGTTCCCGTAGCGGACCTGGTACTGCTGGGCCATGTCCTTCCCGCCAAGGGCCTCCTCCAGAGTCTGCCGCCGCTTGACGGGGACCCATTTCGTATCCTCCCCGGCGGACCAGCTTTTTCCGCTGGCATAGCAGATTTCCGTGATCTCCACCTGGAAGGAGCGGGCGTTCCGGTTGGGCAGGACAATGGCCACATTCCGGCCGAATTCCGCGTCCCGGGGGGCGTTCACGTCCAGATACTGGTACTCCACTGGCTTGGAAAGAGGTAATCCGCCCTCGTCCAGCATTTTGATCAGCACCTTGAGAGAGGAGACCGGCTCCTGCCCGATGTTTATGTATTTGATCTGAGCCAGCAGGTTCGTGCTGTAGCTGTCCTTCAGCAGCACCCCCGCCGCCACGAGCACGGGCACCTCGGGAGCGTACAGGCAGCTGTCCAGGGCGAACAGCTTGGAATATCTCTCAGCCATGGCGCCCTCCTTACAACTCCGGCAGATCGTCGCTGATCAGCGCGGACATACCGGCGCCGCTCCGGTCCGGCAGCGCGACGATCAGCAGATATCCGGCGATAGGCGCCAGGAAAGCCAGCCAGAAATACTTTCTGTCGTCCCAGCCCTTGATGACCGCAGCCTTGTAAAATTCCCTCGCCGCGTAGTAATTTACAGCCAGGCAGACCAGAAGAACCAGAAGCAGCACAATAGTCAGCAGCGTCGTCATGGAAAAACCGTCCTTTGCTTGCAGAGATTTACATAATTCAGTATACCATATTCATTTCAGAAACGCAACGGGCGGAAAGGGGAAACTTTGACAAACTTCCTCCTTTTTTTGGAAGAGAAGGGAGGAAAAACGGGAAAAAGGACGAATGAGAGCGAGAAGCGGGCCACGGACAGGATGTTCCTACTTGAACCTTGGCGGAGAGCGTGGTAAAATAAAGGCCGAAACGATCAAACAGAACGGAGAGATGAAGTATGATTGCTTTAGGAAGCGACCACGGCGGCCTGGCCCTGAAAAAGGCCGTGATGGCCCATCTGGACAAGCGGGGCCTTGCCTATAAGGATTTCGGCACCTATACCGCCGACAGCTGCGACTACCCCGATTTCGGCCGGGCGGCGGCCCAGGCCGTGGCCTCCGGGGAGTGCGACCGGGGGATCGTCATCTGCACCACCGGCATCGGCATCTCCATCGTGGCCAACAAGGTGCCGGGCATTCGCGCGGCCCTCTGCGGGGACTGCTTTTCCGCAGAGATGACCCGGCTGCATAACGACGCCAACGTGCTGGCCCTGGGCGCCGCCGTGGTGGGCGAGGGCCTGGCGATGAAGATCGTGGACACCTTTTTGGATACGCCCTTCTCCCATGAGGAGCGCCATGCCCGCCGGGTGGGCAAGATCGAGGGATAAAGGCAGACCGGCCCGGCCGGAGGAACGGAGGTTAGCTTGGCGAGAGTTCAGGAATTTTACAAAGGAAGGCGGAAGCGGCGCAATTACGCGCTGATCCCCTTTGTCATAGCCCTGGGCCTGATTGCCCTTCTTCTGGTGGCTTTTTACGGGCTGCAGCAGTACGCCGTGATCACCAAGGACGGTCTGACCATAGAGCTGCCGCTTCTGGAGAACGGGGAGAACACGACGGTGGACAGCCAGGGCCGGGAGGTCCGGGTGTTTGATCCGGTGGAGGTCCAGCTGGCCTTTGACGAGCCGGACTACTCCCGGGTCCAGGCCACGGCCGGCCGGTATCTGTCCGGCATCAAGGCCATCTTTGTGCCCTATACGGACATTACCCAGGAAAAGCTGGGGGAGTACACCGGCCGTCTGTCCCGGGGCAACGCCCTTGTGCTGGAGATGAAGCCCCGCAGCGGCCTGCTCATGTGGAACTCCCAGGCGGATATCGCCCGGAGCTACGGCCTGTCCGCCACGCCGGAACAGTCCCAGGTGGTGGAGGGCCTGATCCGCGATCTGAAGGAGAATCCCCCGGAGGGAAAGGACGAGATCTATCTGGCGGCCCAGATCAGCTGCTGCATCGACGAGCTCTATCCCAGCCGGAGCACCACGGTGGCCCTGCGCACGGAGTACGGCATCAACTACACCGACCAGGAGGGGACCTGGCTGGACCCCTATAACGCGGACCTGCGGGGCTATATTGTCCAGCTGGCGGAGGAGCTCTACGCCATGGGCTTTGACGAGGTGATCCTGGCGGACGTGCAGCATCCGGTGCCGGAGCAGAAGGAGGACCAGCCGGCGGTGAAGTTTGTCTACAGCCGGGAGATGTCCACCACGCCCAGCCCGGTGACGGCGGTCTGCGGCTTTGCAGTGTATGTGGCCCAGGAGCTGGCCGACCGGGACGGGGCCCTGTCCATCTACTGCAACAAGCCCCAGGCTCTGGTGGGGCCGGACGCGCAAAACGGCCAGGACGCAGTGCTGTTCATGAAGCTCTACGACCGGGTCTACTATGCCACGGACACCTATACCTATACCAACTTCAACCTGAAGGACATTGAGAGCAGCGTCACCATCGGGGATCCCCAGGTCCGCTTTGTCCCCGTGCTGACCAACTATCTGTTTACCAGCAGCAGCGACAACGCCTCCTGGGTCCTGGTGGACAAGGAAGAGGAGACAGAAGAATAAGCCAGTCAAAAACGCGCCCTCCGGCGAATTTCGCCGGAGGGCATTTTCATACGTTTTTTACTTGGTACCGAAGATCCGGTCGCCGGCGTCGCCCAGGCCGGGGACGATATAGCCGTGGTCGTTCAGGTGGTCGTCCAGCGCGGCCACATAGATGTCCACGTCCGGATGGTCCGCCTGCATCCGCTCCACGCCCTCGGGGGCGCCGATGATGCTCATGAGCTTGATATGGGGCGCGCCGGTCTCCTTGATGAAGCTGATGGCCGCAGAGGCGGAGCCGCCGGTGGCCAGCATCGGGTCCACCACGATCACGTCCCGCTCCTGAATGTCAGGGGGCATCTTGAAGTAATACTTCACCGGCTCCAGGGTCTGAGGGTCCCGGAACAGGCCCACATGCCCTACCTTCACGTTGGGGATCAGGCTGATCATGCCCTCCACCATGCCCAGGCCCGCCCGGAGAATGGGGACAACGGCCAGCTTCTTGCCGGCGATCCGGCGGCATTTGGCGACGGCCACCGGCGTCTCGATCTCTACCTCTTCCAGAGGCAGGTCCCGGGTGGCCTCAAAGCACATCAGCATGGCGATCTCGGAAATCAGTTCCCGAAATTCCTTGACGCTGGTTCTCTTGTCCCGCAGAACGGACAGCTTGTGCTGAATCAGGGGGTGATCAAATACGTATACCTTGCTCATGCTCTTGATCTCCTTTTTTATGATGATATCGGTCTCTGCTCCTGGGTGCGCTGCAAGCGCTCCTGTCTCTCCCGCTCCGCCTGAGACAGCCGGAGATAGACAGGGAGCAGCTCGTCCGCGCTGCCTGCCTTTTTATCCAGCGCGGCCATCGCCACGCCCCAAGCGCTTTGCCAGAGCAGATTCTCCGGCGCCGCGCGGCAGTCCAATCCGTGTGCGCTGAAATAGGCCTGGGTGAGAGCCGTCCCGTCGCCTACCAGGAACAGGGGCGCGGCAAAACGCCGGGCGTCCTCCGCCAACTCCTCCAGGGAGATGGCCCGGTCCTCCCGCAGGCGGCAGGGCCGCCCGTCCCGGATCTCAAAAAGGGCGTTGTACACCTGGCCCCGCCGGGCGTCCATCACCGGGCAGACCAGCCCGCCGGCGGCCAGCCCGTGCCAGGCCATGGCCTCCAGCGTGGAGACCCCTGTGCAGGGCTTCCCGGAGGCCCAGGAGAGGCCCTTGACCGTAGACACGCCGATGCGCACCCCGGTGAAGGAGCCGGGCCCCTGGGCCACGGCAAACAGATCCACGTCCGCCAATTTGAGCTCCGCGTTTTTTAGCAGGTCCTCCGCCATGGGCAGCAGGGTCCGGCTGTGGGTCAGGCCGCTGCACTGGCTGGCCTGGGCCACCAGATGCCCGTCCCGCACCAGGGCCGCCGAGGCGGCCTTCGCGGAGGATTCCAGAGCCAGTATCAGCATAGCGCCGCCCCCTCGATGCTTATTTCCCGCTCTTTGTCCCCCAGGCGGCGGATGCTGACCCGGACCTCGTCCCCGTAAAAAGCGTCCTGCACGTTCTCGCTCCACTCCACGGCGCAGACCGCGCCCCGGCTGAGATAGTCCTCCCAGCCGATTTCAAAGAGCTCCTCTGCGCCGCCCAGGCGATACATGTCAAAGTGGATCAGCTCCCGGGGGCCCAGGTATTCATTGACAATGGTGAAGGTGGGGCTGGAAACCCGGCAGGAGAGCCCCATGCCCCGGGCCATCCCCCGGACAAAGGCGGTTTTCCCCGCGCCGAGCCCGCCGTACAAGGCCACAACGGTTCCGCCGGGCAGCGCCGCGCCCAGGCGGGCGCCCAGTTCCTCCGTCTCCTGTTCGCTTTTCGTATGATAAACTGCCATGGCCGCTCCGGTTTCCCTGCCTCGTCCGCGGCCCTTTCCGGCCCGGGAGACGAAATATTCACAAAAACTTTTTACTTGCAGAATAGTATACCACCGATCAGGCCGTTGCGTAAAGAGCAATTATGTGATAAAATGCAAAAAAAGAGCTTTCTCTTTTCTGATAAAATGTTTTTCGTTTGGAGAGTCTTGCCTGGGCTTTTCAGAGGAAGGACGGTGTTGAGCGATTAAAAAGATAGTGCCCTATGTGAGGGATTTTGTAAAACGGGCGGACATGTTCCTGTTTGCCATGTGCATGATCTGCTCGATCTACGGCATGGTCATGGTGAGCCTGACCCTGCCGCACATGTACGCCGCCGGCTGGGTGACCAGTACGCCCACGCGTATGATGATGGTCCAGATCTTCTCCATGCTGCTGGGGATCGTGGCCTTTGTGGCGCTGACGGTGATCGACGCGGACCTGCTGGCCAATCAGTGGAAGTGGCTCTGCCTGCTGAACCTGGCGCTGCTGGTGGCCCTGTATATCTTCGGCCAGGACGACGGCACCGGCAACAAGAGCTGGATCCGGTTCGCCGGCATCGGCATTCAGCCCTCGGAGGTCATCAAGGTCATTTATATTATTGTGGCCGCCAAACAGATGGCTTACCTGAAAGAGTATAAGGACATGAACGGCTTTTTGTCCGTGGTGCAGATGGCGGCCCACGCGGCCATCGTCTTTGTGGCCATCGTCATTGTCTCGGCGGACCTGGGCAGCGCAGCCATTATTCTGGGCATCCTGGTGGTCATGCTGTTTGCCCTGGGCCTGAAGATGTACTGGTTCGCGGTGGGAGGCGCCGCAGTGGCCGCCATGATCCCGCTGCTATGGACCTATTTCCTCAAGGATTACCAGAAGAAACGCCTGATCGCCCCCTATGCCCAGGAGCTGGTGGACCCGGACGGCTGGGGCATCTCCTGGCAGACCGAGCAGAGCAAGTTGACTCTGGCCTCCGGCCGCCTCACCGGCGTGGACGCGGAGCACACGGTCACCACCTTCACCGGCAAGCACACGGACTTTATTTTCTCCTCCACCGGGGAGATGCTGGGGATGATCGGCTGCCTGGCCATTATGCTGCTGCTCACCATTGTGATCGTCCACTGCGTCCGGGTGGGGCTCCACTCCGGCCGCACCTTTGACATGCTGCTGTGCATCGGCGTGGCCGCCAGCGTGACCTGCCAGATGTTTATCAACATCGGCATGTGCATCGGGATCACCCCCGTTATCGGCATTACGCTGCCCTTCTTCAGCTACGGCGGCTCCTCCATGATGACCACTTTTGCCGCCATGGGCCTGGTCTCCGGCGTCAAGTATAAGCCGAAGCCGCAGCTGTTCTCCATGTTTTAGTCCCAAAAATTAAGACGGTTCAAACAAAGAGGCCCGGCGCTGACGCGCCGGGCCGGTTCAGATTTTAGAAGCTGCCGGGGCCGCCGTTTCCGTAGTTTTTCCCATAGTTCGGGGGGAAGGCGCCGAAGCTGGCGGCACGCCGGGCCTCATAATAGAGGGCGTATGTCATGTCCATGTAGGGGAGGGCCCAAAGCATCACCGCGTAACCCACATAGGGCAGCTCCATCAGCAGGCTCCATCCGATAAAGCTCAGATCCAGCAGGAAGAGCTCGCCTTTGTGCCCGGCCATCAGGGCTTTGCTCTGCCGGATGCAGTCCATCACGGAGTACTCCGGATGGTCGATCAGCAGATAGGTGGCCAGCCTGTACCGATAGGAGGCGATGATCCCGGGCACGATCAGCAGCAGGCTCCACAGCGCGATAAAGAGGCCGGTTAAAATGTTGAGCAGGATGATGCGGAAGAAGAAGCCGAAGCCGTCCAGCAGGTTGCCGTAGCTTGGGCCGGCCCCGCGCAGGGTGTTCAGCAGGAAAATGACCCAGCCCACGCCTACCACCGAGAGCACCAGATTCAGCAGCCAACTGATCAGCTGCTCCGTGGGAGTGGGCAGAAGGGTCTGGAAAAAGGCGAGGGCGTGCTGCGGGCTCTCAGACTCCAGATACGAATAATACCGCTCCAGATTCTCTACCGTCATGCGCACCAGAGAGATCCTGCTGGATAAAACGCTGAATAAAAGGCTCAGCAGAATAAAAATGGCCCCCACCAGGATGACATTGGGCTTGGACCCGGCAATAAGCCCCTTGGCACGGCCTTTCAGCTCTGCATTGGAGAGCGGCATAACAAATCGCCTCCCGGAAAAGATTAATTTAACTATAGCATTCCCGCCGGGGGATGTAAAGGAAAAAATCAGAAGAAAACTGAAAAAAGACTTGACAATTTGAAAGACGGATGCTATTATAATCAAGCGTTCCAGAGATGCGCGAGTGGTGGAATTGGCAGACTCGCTAGATTCAGGTTCTAGTGTCCACTCCGGACGTGCGGGTTCAAGTCCCGCCTCGCGCACCATGTCGAGTGGTGATACAGTATTTGAGAAATGCTGTATCGCCACTCTCTTTTTTGCTTGAAAATGGACCGCCCTCACACGGCTTTAGTATCCGGCATATAGGTGACATACACGCCTTTTCGGGTGTTCACAGTGATGTCGGGTGTAGGCAGCGCCAAATCAGAAGGAAGTGCGATTACGCCTATGCAGTTATAATGGATGGTGATTTTCTGTACCCATACACCGTCGATTTTCTCAGCTTGGTGGACCTCTATCTTTTGGATCAGCTCGTTAAGCATACGGGGCGTCAGTTTCCTTGCCCGTGTATATTTCCGAACGGCTGACATAAAGATTTCCGCCGTAGACGCTTTGCTTTTGCTCTTGTCCATGTTATCCTGCAAGGACTTGATCTTTTTCCGAAGCTCTGCCTGTTCTTCCTCATACTTGGCTGACATTCTGGAAAAGCGGTCATCGCTCAACTTGCCGTTCACATTATCCTCGTAGATATGCTCAAACAAGCTGTCCAGTTCCCGGTCACGGATAAGCAGGGCATCCAGCTCCCGTTTGATCGCCCGCTGTTCATCTGCCATCGCCTGCTGTGTGTAACCCATCATCAGTTCAGAAAATTCTTGCTCATACTGGCTTACAAAATGGGTCAGGCGGCGGATCTCAGACAACACGACCTGTTCCAGAAAGTCGGCGCGGATGTAATGAGTAGAGTTGCAAGTACCCCGATTCCCCTTGTAGTTGGAGCAGTTGAAATACTTGATCTCCGGGTTTCCCTGGTTGAAGTGGAAATGGAGGTTATTGCCGCAGTCCGCGCAGACCAGCAGGCCGGAGAATATATTCCGCTCTCCCTCATGGGTACGGCGTTTGCGCGTCCGGCCCCGGCTCTCCTGCACGGCCTCCCACATCTGCCTGGGAATGATCGCCTCATGCACATCCTTGAAAATGACCCAGTTTTCACGGTCATTCTCTATGCGACGCTTATTCTTGTAGGATTTGGAATAGGTTTTGAAATTCAGAATGTCGCCGCAATATTCCTGAAGGGAAAGTATTTTGCTGACAGTAGAGCTGTTACTGTGAAAACAATTAACGAGCGCAAAACGTAGAACAGGCCAGGAAAAAGGCATAGCAAAGCAAGCCCCCGGAGG
>CANQRQ010000034.1 GCA_947626315.1 uncultured Oscillospiraceae bacterium
GGAAAACAGATAATTTTGCGGCATCTGTTTTCATCCCTATTTGTGCTGGTGCCGCACCGGCATGGTAATTAACATGAAACCGGGCAGACAGAGCATTATTTTGGAAATCATCAGCCAGCAGGACATTGAGACCCAGAACCAGCTTCTCAAGGCCCTGGCGGACCGGGGCGTGAAGAGCACCCAGGCGACCCTTTCCAGGGATATTAAGGACATGCGCCTGGTAAAGGAGCTGGGGCCCAACGGGACCTACCGCTATACCGCCGCCATCTCCCGGCAGGAGGCGGACGACTCCGAGCAGCGGCTGAAAAAGATCTTTAAGGAGAGCGTGGTCTCCTACGATGTGGCTCAGAACCTGTTTATCATCAAGACCCTGCCGGGCCTGGCCCGGCGGCCTGCTCCGCTATCGACAGCATGGACGTAAAGGGCCTGGTAGGGACGCTGGCCGGGGACGACACCGCCTTTCTCGCCATGCGGGACAGCGAGGCGGCAAAGGCTTTCTATCATGAGATCGAGATGCTTTTCTAAACCGCGGGGAACAGGGCTATGCTGAACGAACTGCACATAGAGAATATTGCCGTCATCGAGCGGGCGGATATCAGCTTCAGCGGCGGCCTGAACGTGCTCACCGGCGAGACCGGCGCGGGCAAGTCCATCGTGATCGACGCCATCGGCGCGGTCCTGGGGGAACGGGTGAGCCGGGAGCTGGTGCGCCGGGGTGCGGATAGGGGCCTGGTGACGGCCGTGTTCGACCCGGACGGCGCGGAGGACTGGCTCGCGGAGAACGACATAGAGGCCGAGGGCGAGCTGATTCTACAGCGCCGGATCGGGGCCGACGGGAAGAGCCTGTGCCGTGTCTGCGGCGCGCCGGTGACCGCCGCGCAGATGAAGGAGCTGGCCGCCCGGCTGGTGGATATCCACGGGCAGAACGACGGCCGGCAGCTGATGGATGAACGGCTGCATCTGGGCTATCTGGACCGCTTCGGCCGCCTGGAGGAGCCTCTGGCGGCCTATCAGGAAGCCTACCGGCGTTTTTCGGAGCTGCGCCGGGAGCTCCAGCGGCTGAGCATGGACGAAATTGAAAAGGAGCGGCTGAGCGACAGCCTCCAGTATCAGATCGGGGAGCTGGAGCAGGCGGAGCTGAAAAGCGGGGAAAAGGCCGCGCTGGTCTCCCGGCGGGATCTGCTGCGCAACGCCGAGAAGCTGACGGAGGCGCTGGACGCCGCCTATGACGCCCTCTACGGCGGGGACGAGAATGCGGTGGCCTCCGCTCAGAACGCGGGCTACTACGCCCAGCGGGCCGCGGCCGTGGCCCCGGAGCTGGAGGGCGCCGCCAAGAGCATCGGCGACGCGGTGTTCTCTCTGGAGGACGCGGCGGAGACCCTGCGGGACTTCCGGGCCGGGCTGGATTTCTCCCCGGAGGAGTACGACCGGCTGGAGAGCAGGATCTCTCTGCTCAACCGGCTGGAGCGGAAATACGGCCGGGATGAAGAGGCGCTGATCAACTACCTGGAGGAGTGCCGCAGCCGGCTGGACGAGCTCCAGTACGCGGACGACCGGGCGGCGAAGCTCCGGAAGGAGCTGGAGCAGCAGGCCGGGCAGTGCAGGACCCTGGCGGACAGGCTGGGTCAGCAGCGGCGGAGCGCGGCGGCAGAGCTGGAAAAGCGGATCGTCCGGGAACTGCGGGAGCTGAACATGCCCTCGGTCCGCTTTGCAGTAGAATTTGAGACGGTGGGCGGCGAGTTCGGCTTTGACGCCGCCGGCGGCGACAAGCTGCGCTTTGTCATGTCCGCCAACGCGGGGGAGGAGCTGGGCCGGATCAGCCGCATCGCCTCCGGCGGCGAGCTGAGCCGCATTATGCTGGCGCTGAAAAACGTCTTCGCGGAGAATGACCCGGTCTCTACCCTGATTTTCGATGAAATCGACACGGGCGTTTCCGGCGTCGCCGCCCAGCGGGTGGGGGAGAAGCTGTATACCGTCTCCCGGGGGAAGCAGGTGCTCTGCGTAACGCATCTGCCACAGATTGCCGCCATGGCGGACAGCCACTACCTCATCACCAAGGAGGAGCGGGACGGCAGGACCTATACCCGGGTGGACGGCCTGGACCGGGCCGGACGGGACCGGGAGCTGGCCCGCCTCCACGGAGGGGACCATGTGACAGAGCTCACCCTGGCCAGCGCGGAGGAACAGCTCCGGGCCGCGGAGGCGTTTAAGGAGCAGAGCGGACGAAAATAAAAATACGGAAGAACAGGAACGGAGAAAGAAGAATGGATGCAAAGGAAAAGGCGGCACAGCTGCATAAGAGCGGCTTCAACTGCGCCCAGAGCGTGCTGGCGGCGCTGGGGGACTATACCGGGCTGGAGGAGTCCGCGGCCCTGGCTATCTCCGGCGGCTTCGGCGGCGGCGTGCGCTGCGGGGAGATCTGCGGCGCTTTGAGCGGGGCGGTGATGGCCATCGGGCTGGCCTTTCCGTACAGCGTGGGCACGGACGCGAAGGCCCGGAACAGGATCGCCCGGCTGACCGTCCGCTGCACGAGCGATTTTAAGGAGAAATTCGGCTGCCTCCGCTGCCAGGATCTGAAGAGAAACGGGCAGCCCTGCCCGCTGCTGATCCAGGGCGCGGCGGAGCTGGCCGAGGAGATCATACAGGAAAATCTGTAAAGAAGGATAGGGGAGAAAAAATGGGAATTTATGAGGAACTGCAGGCCCGCGGCCTGATCGCCCAGGTGACCAACGAGGAGGAGATCCGCGAGATGGTCAACAACGGCAAGGCCGTTTTCTATATCGGCTTTGACTGCACCGCCGACAGCCTGACCGCCGGGCACTTTATGGCGCTGACCCTGATGAAGCGGCTGCAGATGGCCGGGAACCGCCCCATCGCCCTGATCGGCGGCGGCACCACCATGATCGGCGACCCCTCCGGCAGAAGCGACATGCGCAAAATGCTGACCCGGGAGGACATCGAGCACAACGCCGAGTGCTTCAAGCGGCAGATGGAGCGCTTTATCGACTTCGGCGGGGGCAAGGCGCTGATGGTCAACAACGCCGACTGGCTGCTGGACCTGAACTATGTGGAGCTGCTGCGGGAGGTGGGCGCCTGCTTCTCCGTGAACAACATGCTCCGGGCCGAGTGCTACAAGCAGCGGATGGAGAAGGGCCTGAGCTTCCTGGAGTTCAACTACATGATCATGCAGAGCTATGACTTCTACTATCTGTTCCAGCACTATGACTGCAACATGCAGTTCGGCGGGGACGACCAGTGGAGCAACATGCTGGGGGGCACGGAGCTGATCCGGCGCAAGCTGGGCAAGGACGCCCACGCCATGACCATCACCCTTCTCACCGATTCCCAGGGCAATAAAATGGGCAAGACCGCCGGCAACGCGGTCTGGCTGGACCCCAATAAGACCAGCCCCTACGATTTTTACCAGTATTGGCGCAACGTGGGCGACGCGGACGTGCTCAAGTGCATCCGGATGCTGACCTTCCTGCCCCTGGAGCAGATCGAGGAGATGGAGAGCTGGGAAGGCAGCCAGCTGAACCGGGCCAAGGAGATCCTGGCCTATGAGCTGACCAGCCTGGTCCACGGAGAAGAGGAGGCCAAAAAGGCGGAGGCCTCCGCCAAGGCCCTCTTTGCCGGCGGCGGGGACAGCCAGCACATGCCTACCACGGAGCTGGACGAGAGTGAGCTGACGGACGGTGCGCTGGATATCATGACGCTGCTGGTCCGCTCCGGGCTCTGCGCCTCCAAGTCCGAGGCCCGGCGGAACATCCAGCAGGGCGGCGTCACCGTGGACAACGAAAAGGTGACGGACATCGGCAAGAGCTACGGCGCCGACGCGCTGCGGGCCGGGATCGTCCTCCGCCGGGGGAAGAAAAGCTTCAACAAGGTCGTTCTCAGGTAAAACCGGCATATAAAGAATCACCGCTCTTCAGACAGAAGGGCGGTGATTCAGACTGCGGACAAACAGAAGAGCCCTGCATAGAACTGCAGGGGGAGAGGGCAGAGAGGGGGCGGGAGACCCCTTTCAGCGTTCAATCCGCACTTATGCAAGAGCATTTTTGAATGCTCTTGCATAAGCTTTCAAGTTGAAGACACTTTGTCTTCAACTTGAATCACCGCTCTTCAGACAGAAGGGCGGTGAATTTTTATTTTGGGGTGACAGGCAGGTGCTTCTGAACACCCGGCGGCAGCCGCTCATAAGATAGCCCGAGGGATCTGTTTCGCCCTCACCGCCTAAAACCGAATACAGGAGGAATTACGTTGGAAAAGAACAAAGTTGACAGCAGCGGCTACAAAACCGGCAGCCTGCCGGCCAACGCGCCGCTGGCCGCAGCATACGTCCCGATGCAGCGCTCCGCTTCCCCGTCCTATGACGCAAACGCAGCGCTCTCCCGCGGAACCCTTTTTCCCGGCCTTGACCTGCCGTTTATGAATATGGTGAACAACGATCTCAAATCCACCCCCATGACGGAAATGATGGCGATCGATTTTGTCGCCGACGAGCTGGAGCTGTACTTGGATACCCATCGCGGCGACGCGGAGGCCTTCGCCATGTACCAGACCTTCCTGGCCCTGAAGAAGGAGGCCAGGGAGCGCTGTGTGAAGCTGTGCGGCCCCGTCGGGCAGACGGATATGCAGGGCATGAACAGCTATGTCTGGCTCGACAACCCCTGGCCCTGGGATTACCAGCCCCAGATGGAGGTATAAACGATGTTTGTCTATGAAAAGAAGCTCCAGTACCCTGTCAAGATAAAGGCCACCAATCCCGCCCTGGCCAAGTTTATTATTTCCCAGTACGGTGGACCGGACGGTGAGCTGGGCGCCTCGCTGCGCTACCTGAGCCAGCGCTATTCCATGCCCTATCCTGAGCTGAAGGGCCTGCTCACCGATATCGGCACCGAGGAGCTGGGGCATCTGGAGATGATCGGGGCCATCGTCCACCAACTGACCCGGGATCTGAGCCCGGCCGAGATCAAGAAGGCCGGCTTTGACACCTACTTTGTGGACCACACAACGGGCGTGTACCCCACCGCCGCCTCCGGCTTCCCCTGGAGCGCCGCCTCCATGGAGGTCAAAGGCGACGTGATCGCCGATCTGAACGAGGACCTGGGGGCCGAGCAGAAAGCCCGTGTCACCTACGACAACATTCTCCGCCTCAGCGACGACCCGGACGTGAACAACGTGATCCGCTACCTGCGGGAGCGGGAGGTCGTGCACTTCCAGAGATTCGGCGAAGGACTCAGGCTTGCGATGGAGAAAATGAACCAGAAAAACGTCTACGCCGTCAACCCGGCCTTTGACTGCTGAATCCATAAGAACATGAAAAAAGGGCCTGCTGCAAACGCTCGTTCGCAGCAGGCCTTGCTGTGTTTGGATTAATTTTATTTTCCCTGCCAGATTTTGTCGCCGGTGATATCCGCCAGGGTGGCGGCGCCGCACATGGTCATGGTGGATTTCAGTTCGCCAACGATCTTGTCCATATAGACCTGGAAGCCCTCGGCTCCGCCGCCGTAGATCATGGGCAGCAGCGGGCGGCCGATCAGCACCGCGTCGGCCCCCAGGGCCAGGGCGCGGAACACGTCCACGCCGGAGCGGATGCCGCCGTCCACAAAGATCGTGAGCCTGCCCTTGACTGCCTGGACGATGGAGGGCAGGACCTCCGCCGTAGAGGGGACGCCGCCCTGGACCCGGCCGCCGTGGTTGGAGACCACGATGCCGGCGGCCCCGGCCTCCGCCGCCTTCAGCGCGCCGGCGGGGGTCATGATGCCCTTGACGATAAAGGGCATTTTGGCGTAGGCCACGATTTCCTTCATCTCAGGGACAGACTTGCTGCCCGCGTTGGGGTTCATGGCCTTCAGGAAGGGCAGGCCTGCCCCGTCCACGTCCATGGCGGCGGCAAAAATGCCGTTGGCGTTGAGAATGTCCAGCTTTTCAAAGACGGCTTCCTTGTTCCAGGGCTTGATGGTGGGCACGCCCATGCCGTCTACCTTGATCATGTCCTCCACGGAGCGCTTCATGATCTCCGGGTCCACCCCGTCCCCGGTGAAGGCGGCCACGCCGTACTCGGCGGCGGCCTTGATCAGGATGCTGTTGTACGCCGGGTCCTTATACTTGGGCCCATAGTGCAGATCGATCGCGCCCAGCGGGGCGGCAAAGATCGGGGCGGCAAAGCCGTGCCCAAAGAGGGTAAAGCGCACGTCCGGCTCCGCGTTGGGGCAGAGCGTGTCCATGTTGACGCAGATCTCCTGCCACTTGTCGTAGTTCCGGGCGGCCGTCTGGCCCGGGTATTTGCAGCCGGGGCCCGGCATGGCGTTTCCGCAGGCCCGGCCGTTGCAGACGGGACAGGCTTTGCAGTAGGGGCCGACGCAGTCCTTTGCGGCGGCGAGAATCTCGTTATAAGTCATAGGGCAGCCTCCTCCAAACAAATAATTACCAATTAGGAATGAACGGAAAGCAAAGCGCCGGTTTGCTGCTTCCGCAATGCCGAATTTACTTGTATTTTATCATATCGTGTCCCTGTTTACAAGTATCAAACCAGCCCGGTCAGGTCAAAAGCCGGGATCAGCTCTCCGGTGGCGCTGTCCGGCTCCTGCCACCAGCCCTCCAGCCCCAGCCGGGCCATATAGTGCCGCAGGTTTTCCACCGTCTCCCCGTCCACCCGGCGCTGAAGCTCCGGAAAAGCCTCCAGCCCCGGCATGGGCGTATACTGGGCCATCAGGGAGAAGAGCACGCTCCCCTCCGGGAAGCTCTCCGCGGCAAAATCCATGGCGTCCATGGCGGCCATCTCCTGGCCGGGCAGGATCAGGTGCCGGATCAGCACCCCGGAGCGGAGGAGCCCGTCCTCCCCCATCCGGTAGGGCCCCGCCTGGCGGTACATCTCCCGGATGGCCGCCCTGGCAGTCTGCGGATAGTCCGGCGCCGCCGAATAGCGGCCGGCCGGCTCCGGCTTGGCATATTTATAGTCCGGCATATAGATCTGCACCAGCCCTTCCAGCAGCCGCAGGCTTTCCACCCGCTCATAGCCGGAGCTGTTCCACACCACGGGGATCTCCAGCCTTGCCAGGCGGAGGGCCTCCGCCACGGGGCGGACATAATGGGTCCCGGTGACCAGGTTGATGTTGTGAACCCCCTGGTCCTGGAGCCGGAGCAGCAGGTCCCGCAGCTCCTCCGGGCGAAAAAGCCGCCCCTGACCGCCGCCCCGGCTGATCTCCCGGTTCTGGCAGAAGACGCAGCGGAGGCTGCACCCGGTGAAGAAGACGGCCCCGGAGCCCCGGGTCCCGCTGATGCAAGGCTCCTCTCCGAAGTGGGGCGCCGCCCGGGAGATCCGGGGCAGCGCCGGGCTGGCGCAGACGCCGGCGCTCTCGCTGTCCCGCCGCGCCGCGCCGCAGCGCCGGGGACAGTCTGTGCACAGAAAAGCCATAAAAATCTCCATTCTGCCGCAGTGTCGGCAGCACAAATAGCCATAAAAATCTCCAACTGCGGCTGAATGGAGATTTTTGGCATGTACCGCGGTTGCCGCTTTAGCGGCGAGCGGTACGCCATTTTATAATGATACTGTGAATTTTCACAGTATCACCCCAAAACAGGCATTGTCATTAAATTGACATATGCAAAATGCCTAGAAAATCAGCTTTTGCACGACTGATTATAGCCCATATTTGTCTATTATGCAAGAAATTGAGAAAAGTGAAAAAAAGTACATGATTTTTTTAATTTTTGTGCTAAAATGTTGGCGAAACGGAGAAAGTAATAACATGTTCGCCCCGCTGCCGAACCGGACGGAGGAGAGAAAAATGGTAAACATCGTCCTGGTTGAGCCCGAGATTCCCCACAACACCGGCGCCATTGCCCGTACCTGCGCCGCCACCGGGGCCAGGCTGCACCTGGTCAAGCCCCTGGGCTTTGACATCTCGGACAAAATGGTCAAGCGCTGCGGCCTGGATTACTGGTATCTGGTGGATCTCTCGGTCTATGAGAATCTGGAGGAGTACTTCGCCAAGAACGGCGACGGGAACCTGTACCTGGCCACCACCAAGGCCCCCATGGCCTACACCCAGGCGGACATGCGCGGCGATGTGACGCTGATGTTCGGCAAGGAGACGGCGGGGCTGCCGGAGTGGCTCCGGGAGAAATACAGGGACCGCTGCATCCGCATTCCCATGGTCAGCGAGGCCAGAAGCCTCAATCTCTCCAATTCCGCCGCCATTCTGGCGTACGAGGCTCTGCGGCAGCAGGGCTTCCCGGGGCTCCTGCAGACGGGGTCCATGTCCCAGCTGTAATCAATTTTTTTAGGAGGATAAGCCATGAACTACAACAAGAAGACCATTTATGACGTTGACGTGAACGGCAAGAAGGTTCTGCTCCGCTGCGACTTCAACGTTCCTCAGGACAAGGAGACCGGCGCGATCACCAGCGACAAGCGCATTGTCGCCGCCATCCCCACCATCAAGTACCTGCTGGAGCACGGCGCGGCTGTTATCGCCTGCTCCCACCTGGGCAAGCCCAAGGGCGAGTGGAAGACCAAGCTGACCCTGGCCCCCGTGGCCAAGCGCCTGTCCGAGCTGCTGGGCCAGAACGTGATCTTCGCCGCCGACATCATCGGGGAAGACGCCCAGGCCAAGGCCGCCGCTCTCCAGCCCGGCCAGATCCTGCTGCTGGAGAACCTGCGCTTTGATATCCGCGAGGAGAAGAACGGGGCCGACTTTGCCAAGGCTCTGGCCGACATGGCTGAGATCTTCGTCTCCGACGCTTTCGGCACCGTGCACCGGGCCCACGCCTCCACCGCCGGCGTGGCCGCTTATCTGCCCGCCTATTCCGGCCTGCTGGTGGACAAGGAGTTGTCCATCATGGGCAAGGCCCTGGACGATCCCAAGCGCCCCTTCGTGGCCGTGCTGGGCGGCGCCAAGGTCTCCGACAAGATCAACGTCATCAACAACCTGCTGGAGAAGGCCGACACCATCATCATCGGCGGC
The DNA here is from genome assembly GCA_947626315.1 of uncultured Oscillospiraceae bacterium. Taxonomy (GTDB): domain Bacteria; phylum Bacillota; class Clostridia; order Oscillospirales; family Oscillospiraceae; genus Limivicinus. The sequence goes on from CANQRQ010000034.1 coordinate 8,973, forward strand.
GGCATGGCTTATACCTTCAAGAAGGCCCAGGGCTACGAGATCGGCACCTCCCTGCTGGAGGCCGACCGGCTGGACTATGCCAAGGATATGATCGCCAAGGCGGAGGCCAAGGGCGTCAAGTTCCTGCTGCCCGTGGATAACCTCTGCGCCGCCGAGTTCTCCGCCGACGCGGAGCCCGTGCTGGTGGAGGGCAACATCCCCGAGAACCTGATGGGCATGGACATCGGCCCCAAGACCGACGAGCTCTTTGCCGATGCCGTCAAGGGCGCCGGCACCATCGTGTGGAACGGGCCCATGGGTGTGTTCGAGTTTGACAAGTTTGCCGGCGGCACCAAGGCCATGGCCAAGGCTCTGGCCGAGTCCGGCGCGGTGACCATCGTGGGCGGCGGCGACTCCGCCTCCGCAGTCGAGAAGCTGGGCTTTGCCGACAAGATCACCCACATTTCCACCGGCGGCGGCGCCTCCCTGGAGTTCCTGGAGGGCAAGGAGCTGCCCGGCGTGGCCTGCCTGCTGGATAAGTAAGCGTTCCCCGCGGCGCGGGGCAGACCCGCGCCGCTTAAATCTATCAAACTATCAAAAAAACGGAGAGTCGAGAATGAACAGAAAGTATCGCAAAACGGTTATTGCCGGAAACTGGAAAATGAACATGCTGGCCTCCACCGTCAAGCCCTTTATGGAGGAGCTGAAGGCCAACCTGCCCAAGACCCGCTGCTGCGACGTGGTGCTCTGCACCCCCGCCGTGCTGGTGCCCGCCATGCTGAAGGCCGGAAAGGACTGCAAGGTCGCCGCCGGCGCGCAGGACGTGTCCAAGTATGAAAAGGGCGCGTACACTGGCGAAGTCTCCGCCAGCCAGCTGGCTGACCTGGGTGTGAAATACTGCATCGTGGGCCATTCCGAGCGGCGGCAGTATCATGGGGAGGACGATATGCTGGTCAACGCCAAGGCCAAGGCCCTGCTGGAAAAGGGCATCGTCCCCATCATCTGCGTGGGCGAGAGCCTGGAGCAGCGGGAGATGGATCTGACCCTGGAGTACATCGCCTATCAGGTCAAGGCCGCCCTCAACGGCATCGACGCCACTCAGGTGCGCCACTGCGTTATCGCCTATGAGCCCATCTGGGCCATCGGCACCGGCAAGACCGCCAGCGCCCAGCAGGCCCAGGAGGTCTGCGAGCATATCCGCGCCGTGATCCGCAAGCTCTACGGGGCCCGTCCAGCCCGGGCCGTCAGCATTCTCTACGGCGGCAGCATGAACGCCAAGAACGCGGCGGAACTGCTGTCCCAGCCCGACATTGACGGCGGCCTGATCGGCGGTGCCTCTCTCAAGCCGGCGGACTTCGCGGCCATCGTGGACGCCACGAACCAGGAGTAAGCGGGAGGCAGAAGACGGATGTCTAAAAAAGCTGTTCTCATTATTCTGGACGGCTACGGCCTGGCCGCTCCCACGGCGGGCAACGCCATAGCCCAGGCCAAAAAGCCCAACCTGGACCGGCTCTTCTCCGAATATCCCACCAGCACCCTCTCCGCCTCCGGGCTGGACGTGGGCCTGCCGGAGGGGCAGATGGGCAACTCCGAGGTGGGGCACACCAACATCGGCGCCGGGCGGGTGGTCTTCCAGATCCTGCCCAAAATCAGCCAGGAGATCCAGAGCGGCAAGTTCTTTGAAAACCCCGTATACGCCAAGGCCATGGACGACGCCAAGGCGGGCGGCAAGGCTCTGCACATCATGGGCCTGCTGTCCACAGGCGGCGTGCACAGCCACCTGAGCCACATCTTCGGCATCCTGGACATGGCCAAGCTGCGGGGCCTGGAAAAGGTCTATGTCCACTGCTTCCTGGACGGGCGGGACGTGGCCCCCAAGAGCGGCGCGGGCTTTGTGGCCCAGCTGCGGGACAAATGCGCCCAGCTTGGCAACGCCTCCATCGCCACGATCCAGGGCCGCTTCTGGGGCATGGACCGGGATAAGCGCTGGGAGCGGGTGGAGGAGGGCTACAACGCCATCGTTTGCGGCGAAGGCGTCCTGAACCCCGACCCGGTGGCGGCCGTTGAGGCCAGCTACGCCCAGGACGTGACCGATGAATTCGTCAAGCCCGTGGTGGTCGATCCCCAGGGCGTTATCAACCAGGGGGACAGCGTGATCTTCATGAACTTCCGGCCTGACCGGGCCCGGGAGATGACCTGGGCGCTGAACCTGCCGGACTTTGACGGCTTCAAGCGCAAGAAGACGGTCTATCCGCTCTCCTATGTCTGCACCGCCCAGTATGACGAGACCCTGCCCCTGCCCATCGCCTATCCCCCCGAGGTCATTGAGAACACCCTGGGCGACTATATCAGCGCCAAGGGCCTCAAGCAGTTCCGGGTGGCGGAGACGGAGAAGTACGCCCATGTGACCTTCTTCTTTAACGGCGGCGTGGAGAAGCAGACGGAGGGCGAGGACCGCTGCCTGGTCCCCTCTCCCAAGGAGTACCCCACCTATGACCTGATCCCCCAGATGAGCGCGGAAAAGGTGGCCGATAAGTGCTGCGAGGCTATCTCCTCCGGGAACTATGACCTGGTTGTGTGCAACTTCGCCAACTGCGATATGGTGGGCCACACCGGCGTGATGGCGGCCGCCGTCACCGCGGTGGAGACCGTGGACGCCTGCATGGGCCGGATCATGGCCGCTGTGGACGCCCGGGACGACACCGTTCTGCTGGTCACCGCCGACCACGGCAACGCCGACTGCATGTTCGACGAGACCGGCAAGGTCAACACCGCCCACACCACGAACCCGGTGCCCTTTGCCGTCTGCGACAAGGCGGTCCAGCTGAAATCCGGCCGCCTGGCGGATATCGCCCCCACCATTCTGGCCGTCATGGGCCTGGAGCAGCCGGCGGAGATGACCGGCGAGAGCCTGATCGTACAGTAAAAATAAATTTGATAGAAGGGAAAATGTTATGATCTACACCACCGAAGTAAAGCACATGTGCCCCGTCGCCAAGGGCGCGTACCACGGCCCGGCTCCCATTCCCGAGGAGGGCAAATGGGTCCAGGTCAAAGAGATCTCCGATGTTTCCGGCTTCACCCACGGTGTGGGCTGGTGCGCTCCCCAGCAGGGTGCCTGCAAGCTGACCCTGAACGTGAAAAACGGCGTTATCGAGGAAGCCCTGGTGGAGACCCTGGGCTGCTCCGGCATGACCCACTCTGCCGCCATGGCCTCTGAGATCCTCATCGGCAAGACCATTCTGGAAGCCCTGAACACCGACCTGGTGTGCGACGCCATCAACACCGCCATGCGGGAGCTGTTCCTGCAGATCGTCTACGGCCGCTCCCAGTCCGCCTTCTCCGAGGACGGCCTGGCAGTAGGCGCCTCTCTGGAGGACCTGGGCAAGGGCCTGCGCTCCCAGATCGGCACCATGTTTGCCACCAAGGAAAAGGGCCCCCGCTATCTGGAACTGACCGAGGGCTATGTGACCCGCCTGGCCCTGAACAAGGACGACGAGATCGTGGGCTACGAGTTCGTGAGCCTGGGCAAGATGATGGACTTCATCAAGAAGGGCGACGACGCCAACGAGGCCCTGAAGAAGGCCACCGGCCACTACGGCCAGTTCGACAACGCCGTTAAGTACATAGATCCGCGCCAGGAATAAGAGAAGGAGGACACTGGAATGGCTTTGTTTGAAAATTATGAGAGAAGAATCGGCAAGATCAACGCTGTCCTCGCCCAGTACGGCATCGCCTCTGTGGAGGAGGCCCGGGAAATCTGCCAGGCGAAGGGTTTTGACCCCTATGAGATCGCCAAGAGCATCCAGCCCATCTGCTTTGAGAACGTCTGCTGGGCCTACTGCGTAGGCGCGGCCATCGCCATCAAGGCCGGCGCCAAGAACGCCGCCGAGGCCGCCAAGCTCATCGGCGTGGGCCTGCAGAGCTTCTGCCTGGACGGCTCCGTGGCCGACGACCGGAAGGTGGGCCTGGGCCACGGCAATCTGGCCGCCATGCTCCTGTCCGACGATACCAAGTGCTTTGCCTTCCTGGCCGGTCATGAGTCCTTTGCCGCCGCCGAGGGCGCCATCGGCATCGTGAAGAACGCCAACAAGGCCCGCAAGGAGCCCCTGCGCGTCATCCTCAACGGCCTGGGCAAGGACGCCGCCCAGATCATCTCCCGCATCAACGGCTTCACCTATGTGCAGACCCAGTTTGACTACTTCACCGGCGAGCTGAAGATCGTCCGCGAGATCCGTTACTCCGAGACCGAGCGGGCGGACGTGCGCTGCTACGGCGCGGACGACGTGCGCGAAGGCGTGGCCATCATGCACTATGAGGGCGTGGACGTGTCCATCACCGGCAACTCCACCAACCCCACCCGCTTCCAGCATCCTGTGGCCGGCACTTATAAGAAAGAGTGCATCGAGCAGGGCAAGAAGTACTTCTCCGTGGCCTCCGGCGGCGGCACCGGCCGCACCCTGCACCCGGACAACATGGCCGCCGGCCCCGCCTCCTACGGCATGACCGACACCATGGGCCGTATGCACTCCGACGCCCAGTTCGCCGGCTCCTCCTCCGTGCCCGCCCACGTGGAAATGATGGGCTTCCTCGGCATGGGCAACAACCCCATGGTCGGCGCTACCGTGGCTGTGGCGGTTGCTACTGCTGAGGCCATGAAGGCCTGAGAATTAGAATAACACAGCAAAAAGGGGCTGCAGCAAAACGAGAAGTTGAGCTGCCGCCCCTTGTTGTGTTAAAGGAAGGAAAATTTTTTCGAGGTAAACGAAAGTTTACCGCAGGAAAGATACCTTTCTCGGCTCTTCTCCTTCGGTCACCAGCGAAAACTTGGTTTTGTCTCTTGGTGGCTTTGTTCACTTCTCTTGCCTCGTCGCAAGAGAAGGCTACCGAAGAGAAAGACGCCCGGGGAAGAATCCCCGGGGCCCCTCTGGGAGCAGTGTACAGCAGACCCGTTCTTAGGTCGCCCTTCATCTTTCTTGCCGGTTTACCCCGGTGCAGACACTGGCAGAAGTCGCTCTTGCGGTCGCACGCACATATTTACATGGCTCGCTTGGCACTTGTTTCCTCCTATAAACTTTCGTTTACTTCAGAAAAAATATGCTTTTCTTAATAAGCATAAAGGCTGCAGCTCAACTTCTCGTTTTGCTGCAGCCCTTGCTTATTTTTCCTCGTATTCCAGGCCCATGCGGAAGACGTTTTTCTCCCCTTCCGTTGTGCCGAGGATGAAGTACCGGCCGCCCTCCTGCCCCCAGGCCAGGGAGATAGTCTCCCCCTCCAGGGCCTCGGACACATATTCGGTCAGTGCCCCGCGCAGGGCCTCCCGGTCCCCGGTCCGGCCGATGATCTCTTCGGCCACATCATAGTACCGGGTGTTGTTCATGTGCCCGTTGCTGTCCAGCACATCCCGGCTCACGGTAAAGGACCCCCTGTTGGGCGTGGGGATCCGGGCCGGCGCGGTGGGCAGCGGGGCCTCCTGCCCGGTGCTCAGGCCCTTGATGTCCAGGCCGTAGGCCGCGGGACTGATCATCTTCCGGCTGTCCCGGTCCACCAGCGTCCAAAGGGCGCTGCTCCGGCCCAGGACCTCCCCCTCCGGGCTCGTCAGCAGATGGAAGCGGGGGTAGAACATGTGCCGGGTGTCCCCGGGCCAGGTCTGCAGTATAAAGCGCTCCCCCGGCCGGGGCCAGCGCTCCAGCTCCGTCTGCTGCCGCACCACCACCCAGATCAGGTTGCGCGGCCCTGTCACTTCAGACCCCAGGCCGATCTCTCCGCAGTGGGCCCCCGCCGCGTCCTGCAGCAGGCGGTAAAAGCCGCTGACCCGGAGCCCTTCCGTCATCACGTGTTCTTCTTTTCGGATGTGCATGTCCTTCCTCCTCATTCTCTCAATGCCAAGGTAAAATTCCCATAGCTTTTCAGTGTGAAGCCCGCCTCCAGAAAGGCGCCTATATCCTCCGGGGCGAGGATCGCGCAGCCTGCCTTCTCCGCCGCTCCTTTCAAGCCGATGCGGAAGCGGCCGAAGGACCGTGCCCGCAGATAGGCCGCCGGATAGCGCTCATAGGTCACTGTCTCCCGGAACTCCTCCGGCGGCGTGCGGCTGTAAAACAGTAGTTCAGGATACAGCACCGTATCGCTCACATAGACGGGCCCCTCCTCCGCCAGGGCAGCCTCCACGGCCTGGTCCAGGCCCTCGTGGAAAAGCGGTCCGATCCGCTCCCGGTAGTCCGTGAAATACCAGCTCTCGAAGCAGAGGAAAAGCACCGTGTACGCCGCCGCCAGGGCCAGCGCCCCCTTCCTCCCCGTCCGGTCCCAGATCCAGCCGGCTCCCAGGCCCGCCAGCAGCACCAGCGGAATGAAGAGGATATTGACCCGGTTCACGTTCACGCTGATCAGCGCCCCCAGGAGCAGCCCCATCAGCAGGTTGACCAGCAGCAGCGACTCCGGATGCCAGCCCCGGCGAAAGCTCCGCCGGAGGGCCAGGGCCAGGCCCAGCAGGGCCAGGGGCAGGCTGGGCCAATACAGCAGGCCAAAAGAACCGGCGCTGTTCCAGGGCAGGCTGTCCGACTGGCGCAGCAGGATCGCCAGCAGGTTCTTCAGATTCTCCGGGATATGGCGCAGAGAAATCTCCCCGGAGCGCATAACCAGCAATTTCGGAACAGAGAAAAACGGCGTCCGGATCTCCGGGAGCAGGCCCTCATTCACCGCCAGGAACAGCAGCAGCGGCAGCGCCAGCGCGAACAGCAGCAGCCCCGCCGGCAGCAGCCCCTTCCCGGAGCGCAGCTTCCCGGAGGCGGCGCAGATGTCCAGCTGCAGCGCCAGCAGCAGCGGCACAAAGGGCCAGACCGTGGCATAGGCATAGAGCGAAAGGCCGTACAGCAGCGCGGACAGGGGGAAAAAGCGGCCGTCCTCCAGCCCCCGCAGGAAGAAATACAGCCCAAAGAGCAGAAAGCCCGGCGCCAGGTTGGACTCCAGCCCCCAGCGGCTCAGCAGCACATGCCAGGGGCAGATGGCCAGCAGAAAGGCCGAGGCCAGCGCCGCCCGCTCCCCCAGCAGCCTCCGGCCCGTCAGGTACAGCACCCAGACGCTCAGGCAGCCCACGATCAGCTGGGGCAGCCGGATGACCCAGACCTTCAGGCCGAACAGGGCGATAAAGGGGATCATCAGCAGACTCTCCAGAACGTTCATCCCACTGCCCCAGGCGGTCAGGTACACGGGAAAGACATAGCCGGCGCTGTCCCGGCCGGTACTGAGCAGGGACCAGGCCTCATAGCCGGCGAAGGCCTCGTCCTGGTTCAGCCCGCCGGGGACGGACCCGAACAGCCACAGCCGGGCAAAGAGCCCCGCCGCCAGGATCAGCAGCAGCGGTATATTCAGTTTCCGCCCGGCCGCTCTCCGTTCCATAAGTCCTCCTGCTCCCCGATTCTCCGTTGATGAAGTTATTATAGCACGAACAGCCTGCCGCCGCAACCGCGGCGGAGCGCCGTTCCCGCTCTTCTCTCCCCCTTTATTTAAATACACAAAGCGCAAAAAGCACAAAAAATGCTCTTAATCCGGTCGATTTTTCGTCTCTGACAATTGTTTTGTCCTTTTTAGTGAAAATAGCCAGAGAAGAAAAGCCTTCCCGCGGGAATGCGATAGAGTTTGCACAAAGTATGAAAAATCGTAATGGATAAGCGTCTTAATTTGACGATTTAAAGCGATTGACATTAGAAGTTCTAATGTCTATAATACAGCCAATCGCAAGGCCGGAGCCGCTGGAGCTCCGGGCTTTCCCACGTCTGGGGCTTGCGAGAATGAATTTTAGGAGGAAAGAAAAATGAAAAAACTGTTTTGTCTGCTGCTGGCTCTGTGCATGGTTCTGAGCCTGGCCGCCTGCGGCGGTTCCGCCTCTTCCGGCAGCTCCGCCCCCGCCGCGGACAGCGGTGAGGAAGCCCCGGCTTCCGCCGCCAGCGGCGACACGCTGAAAATCGGCGTCATCTCCCCGAACACCGGCAACCTGGCCGCCTACGGCACCGGCATCCACACCGGCGCGGAGCTGGCCGTGGAGGAGATCAACGCGGCCGGCGGCATCCTGGGCCAGCAGGTAGAGCTGGTGGAGCTGGACGACCGGGCCGACCCCACTGAGTGCCTCAACGCCTTTAACAACCTGGTCAGCCAGGGCATCGGCCTGATCATCGGCTCCGCCACCTCCGGCGCCACCTCCGCCATCACCGGCCCTGCCAATGAGGAGGAAGTGGTCATCATCGCCCCCACCGCCACGGCTGACTCCATCACCACCGAGGACGACTATATCTTCCGTGTCTGCTATGCCGACAGCGCCCAGGGCGCCATCGCCGCCGCCTATGCCAAGACCGCCGGCTTTGACAAGGTGGGCATCGTCTACTGCGCCGGCGACGTGTACTCCTCCGGCCTGAAGGACTCCTTCTCCGCCGCCTGCGCTGAGCAGGGCATCGAGGTCGTCGCCACCGAGTCCTCCGCCGCTCTGACCACCACCGAGTATACCAACCAGTTCACCGCCATGGTCAACGCGGGCGTGGACTTCGTGTACGCCCCCTACTACTACGACGTCATCGGCCCCTATGTGATCCCCCAGGCCCGGGCGGCCGGTTATGACGGCGTGATCATGGGCGCCGACGGCTATGACACCACCCCCGACTATGTCCGCGAGGCGGACGCCCCCGCGTTCAACAACATCTACTGGACCAACCACTACTTTGCCGGCGACACCTCCGAGAAGGTCACCAGCTTCGTGGCGGCCTACAAAGATAAGTTCGGCTCCGAGCCCAGCGCCTTCGGCGCCACCGGCTACGACAGCGTGTATGTCTACAAAGCGGCCATCGAGGCTGCCGGCAGCGCTGACCCCGCCGCCGTCCGTGACGCTCTGGCCGACACCAGCACCGTTTACGAGTGCGTCTCCGGCACCTTCTCCTTTGACGTGAGCGGCACTCCTGTCAAGGGCGCGCCTGTCATCACCTTCAAGGACAACGGCGACGGCACCATCGGCATGGAGCTGGTGGACGTGGTGGAGGCCTCCGATCTGGCCTGAACCGCTGATCCAAAGCTCCGATTTGGCAAAAAAGTCCCTATGACCGCCTCCCGGCGGCCATAGGGACAACGGCAGTCATAAATTAGAAAGGGGAGACTCCCTTGAGTACCTTCATCCAGACCGTGATCGTGGGCCTGCGCCTGGGCAGCGTGTACGCGCTGATTGCCCTGGGCTACACCATGGTCTACGGTATCATCCGCCTCATCAACTTCGCCCACGGTGACTTCATCATGGTGGGCGGCTATACCATCATTTTTACGGTCCCCCTGGTGCTGGCCCTGGGCCTGCCCGCCTGGGCGGCCGTGCTAGCGGCTGTTGCGGTATGCGCTCTGGTGGGCATGGGCACGGAAATCATCGCCTACCGGCCTGTGCGCAAAAAGGGCACCAATATGAGCGCTCTGATCACCGCCATCGCCATGAGCCTGTTTCTGGAGAACCTGGCCCAGGCCATCCCGGCCATCGGCCCCAACCCCAAGGTGGCCGATCAGATCTTTACTGCCGGGGGATTCAAGATCGGTTCCGTCACCTTTGAATATACCACGGTCATCACCATCGTCATCAGCGCGGTGATCATGATCGTGCTCTATATGTTCACCCAGAAGACCCGTCTGGGCCGGGCCATGCGCTGCGTCTCTGAGGACAAATCCGCGGCCACCCTGATGGGCATCAACGTGAACCACACCATCATCCTCACCTTTGCCATCGGTTCCGCCCTGGCCGCCGTGGCCGCGCTGATGTATATGGCCCAGTACCCCCGGATCTATACGACCCTGGGCTCCGACCTGGGCATCAAGGCCTTCGTCTCTGCCGTGCTGGGCGGCATCGGCATTATCCCCGGCGCAGTGCTGGGGGGCTTCGTGGTGGGGCTGTTTGAGTCCTTCACCACCAGCTACATCTCCTCCAGCTTAGCCGACGCGGTGGTGTTTTTGATCCTGATCGTGGTGCTGCTGCTGAAGCCTGCCGGCATCATGGGAAAGAATGTGGGTGAGAAGGTATGAAGAACAACAAAACCGCCCGGAGCTACCTGGTCAATACCCTGGTCATCGCCGCGGCGTTCATCCTCTTCCAGGTGCTCACCGGCCTTTTCGGCAGCGAGGGCGACTTCAAGCTGGTGCTGGTGCCCAGCCTATGGCAGTGCTGCTATCTGATCCTGCTGGCCGCCTCCCTGAACCTGGTGCTGGGCTTCCTGGGCCAGCTGAGTCTGGGGCACTGCGGCTTCATGGCCATCGGGGCCTACACCGCCGCCCTGATCAGTCTGGCCTGTGAGCGGGCCGGCGTCTTTACCGACAAGGCCGGCCTGGTGTACATCCTTATCATCTTCGGCTGCATCATCGCCGCCGGGCTTCTGGCCGCCGTCACGGGCCTGCTGGTGGGCATTCCCGCCCTGCGGCTGAAGGGGGACTACCTGGCCATCATCACCCTGGGCTTTGGCATGATCATCGTCAACGTGATCAACAACCTGCCCTTCTGCGGGCAGGACGGCCTGAGCCAGGGCTCTGCCGCCGCCTCCCTGTACAAGACCGGGCTGGGCTTCGGCAGCAAGGCCAAGGTGACCTACCTGTGGATCGCCTTGGTGGTGACCATTCTCTGTCTTACGCTGATGTTCATGTTCGTCCGCTCCAAGTATGGCCGGGCCATCCGGGCCATCAAGGACGATGAGATCGCCGCCTCCGCCTCCGGCATCAACGTCTCCTCCTACAAGGTGCTGACCTTTACCTACTCCGCTTTCTTTGCCGGGGTGGCCGGAGCTCTGTACGCCTGCGCCAACTCCTCCCTGTCCACCTCCTCCTTTGCCTTCACCAACGCCGGCATTCTCAACTCCACCTTTGTGGTGGTCATGGTGGTGCTGGGCGGCATGGGCTCTCTCACCGGGTCCATCGTGGCGGCGGTGATCATGTTCTTTGTCAACTACCAGATCGCCAACGGCTCCTGGGTAGCCGCTCTGCCCCCCTTCCTCAACGGCGTCTTCAAGTACCCCATGCTGGTGTACGCGGTGGTGCTGGTGATCGTCATTATCTTCCGGCCCCGGGGCATTTTCGGCACCTACGAGTTCTCTCTGACAAGGCTGCCGGAGGACGTCAAAAAAGCCCGGGCCCGCCGGGCCGCCGCCAAGGCGGAGAGGAAGGAGGCCGTGAGCCATGGCTGAAAACAAGGTTCCCGTGCTGGAGACCAAAAAGCTGGGCATCAACTTCGGCGGCCTGAAGGCCGTGTCAGACTTCAATATCCAGATCTACGAAGGGGAGCTGCGGGGGCTCATCGGCCCCAACGGTGCCGGCAAGACCACGGTGTTCAACATGCTCACCGGCGTGTATGAGCCCACGGAGGGCACGGTGCTGTTGAACGGCGTGCCCCTCAACGGCAAAAAGACCCACCAGTTCGTGGCCGCCGGGATCGCCCGGACCTTCCAGAACATCCGGCTTTTCGGCCAGATGAGCGTCATTGAGAACGTAAAGGTGGCTTTCACCAAGGACGTGAAATATAATCTGCTGGACGCCAGCCTCCGGACCAGGAAGTTCTGGAAGGCTGAGCGGGAGATGACCGACAAGGCCATGGAGCTGCTGAGCATTTTCGGCCTGGAGGACGCGGCGGAGCTGCCCGCCTCCAGCCTGCCCTACGGCCGCCAGCGGAAACTGGAGATCGCCCGGGCCCTGGCCACGGACATGAAGGTGCTGCTTCTGGACGAACCCGCCGCCGGTATGAACCCCACCGAGACCGCGGAGCTGCTGGACTGCATCAACACCATCCGCAACCGCTTCGGCATCGCCATTCTGCTCATCGAGCACGACATGTCCCTGGTGATGAACGTGTGCGAGCGGATCAAGGTCATTGACTACGGCGTGACCATCGCCGACGGCCTGCCGGAGGAGATCGCCTCCAACCCGCGGGTCATCGCCGCGTACCTGGGCGAATAAGGAGGGAGCGCCATGCTTGAAATCAAAGATCTGAACGTGTTCTACGGGGCGATCCACGCCATCAAGGGCATCTCCCTGAGCGTAGGCGACGGGGAGCTGGTCTCCCTGATCGGCGCCAACGGCGCCGGCAAGACCACCACCCTCCACGCCATCTCCGGGCTCATTCCCGTGGCCTCCGGCAGCATCAGCCTGGCGGGCGAGGACCTGCGGAAGGTGGCCCCCAACAAAATCATCTCTATGGGCCTGGCCCATGTCCCGGAAGGGCGGCATGTGTTCGCCCGCATGACCGTGGAGGAGAACCTGCGCATGGGCGCCTACGTCATTCGGGATCAGAAGCTGATCGCCAAGAATCTGGACATGGTGTACGCCCATTTCCCCCGCCTCAAGGAGCGGCGGCGGCAGATGGCCGGCACCCTCTCCGGCGGCGAGCAGCAGATGCTGGCCACCGGCCGGGCGCTGATGACCGACCCGAAGATCCTGCTGATGGACGAACCGTCCATGGGCCTGTCCCCCCTGCTGGTCAAGGAGATCTTCTCGATCATAGAGAACCTGCACAAGACCGGCATCACCATTTTGCTGGTGGAGCAGAACGCGAAGATGGCCCTGGCGGTGGCCGACCGGGCCTACGTGCTGGAGACCGGGCAGATCTCCATGTCTGGCAAAGCCAAGGACCTGGCCGAGGACGACCGGGTGCGGAAGGCCTACCTGGGCGCTTAAAGCGCTCTGACCATATAAACACAGAAAAGGAGGAACAGGATGAACAAATTCGTTATTACCGTGGCCCGCGAGAAGGGCAGCGGCGGGCACAACATTACCAGAAAGCTCTCCGACGCGCTGAAGGTTCCCTATTACGACCGGGATCTGCTGCGCAAGGCCTCCGAGGTCAGCGGCATCCACGAGCGGCTTTTCGGCGCCGCGGATGAGCGGATCGGCCTGCGGGAGATGCTCTCCGCGGCGGAAAAGGTGTACACTGGCGAAATCCTTCCCCCCGACAGCGACGACTTTATCTCTACCCGCAACCTCTTCAGCTTTCAGGCAAAGATTATCAAGGAGCTGGCGGAGGAGGAGAGCTGCATCATTCTGGGCCGGGCGGCCAACTACCTGCTCCAGGACCGGAAGGACGTGCTCCGGGTCTTCATCCACGCCCCTCTGGAGGACCGGATGGAGCGGGTCGCCTCCTATTCCCTGGCCTGGAGCCATGGGGAGATCGCCCGCCACATCCGCACGGAGGATAAGCGCCGCGCCTCCTACTACCGGTACTATACCGGCGAGGAGTGGCGGGACGCCGCCGGCTATGACCTGAGCCTGGACTCCGCCGCGCTGGGCGAGGATGGCTGCGTCCAGCGGATCATTGAGGCCCTGCCGATCTTTATCAAAGACTGAACCGCAGCGCACAGTAAAGAGGCTGTAGCAAAACGTAATGTTGAGCTACAGCCTCTTTATTATAGAAAAGCATACTTTTTCCATGGTAAACGAAAGTTTATATGAGGAAACAAGTGCCAAGCGAGCCACGTAAATATGTGCGTGCGACCGCAGGAGCGACTTC
>CANQRQ010000035.1 GCA_947626315.1 uncultured Oscillospiraceae bacterium
GTCAGGGGCTTGCTTTGCTATGCCTTTTTTTCCTGGCCTGTTCTACGTTTTGCGCTCGTTGATTATTTTCACAGTATAATACCTTCAAACCGAAAAAACCACCACACTAAAGGAGGAGACACCGTGGCATCGGAAAAAATCATCATCCCCGGTTCCGGGGGCGACCGGTATCTGCCCTATGAGCAGCGGCAGGGGAACGAGTCCATCGTCTATTTCACCAGGGACCTGTCTGCCAAGGGGCTGAAAAAGCTCTACAAACGGATCAACGGCAAGCTCAGCGGCAAGGTGGGCATCAAGCTCCACACTGGCGAGCAGAACGGCCCCAACATCATCCCCCGGCCCTGGGTGCAGGCCCTGGTGGAGGACTGCCTGCCCGACGCCGCCATCGTAGAGACCAACACCTATTACGAGGGGGACCGCTACACCACCGAGCTCCACCGGGAGACTCTGAAGGTCAACGGCTGGACCTTCTGCCCGGTGGATATCATGGACGAGGAGGGGACCGTGATGCTGCCGGTCAAGGGCGGCAAATGGTTCACGGAGATGTCCATGGGCAAGAATCTGCTGGCCTATGACTCCCTGCTGGCCCTGACCCACTTCAAGGGCCACGTGAAGGGCGGCTTCGGCGGCTCCAACAAGAACATCGGCATCGGCTGTGCCGACGGGCGTATCGGCAAGGCCATGATCCACACCACCCCCGGCTCCGACGATATGTGGGACATTTCCGACGAGGAGTTCATGGAGCGGATGACCGAGTCCACCAAGGCCACGGTGGACCACTTCGGCCAGCACATCGCCTATATCAATGTGCTGCGGAACATGTCCGTCTCCTGCGACTGCGAGGGCTGCGCCGCCATGCCGGTGGTTACGCCCAACATCGGCATGGTGGCCTCCCTGGATATCCTGGCGGCGGACCAGGCGTCCATCGACCTGGTGTACGCCCTGGAGGAGCAGGACCACGCAGACCTGGTAGAGCGCATCCAAAGCCGCCACGCCCACCGGCAGCTGTCCTACATGAAGGAGCTGGACATGGGCAACGACCGCTACATCCTGGTGGATATCGACAACGGCGACGCTCATATCAGCCTGAAGGACGCGGTAAAAGACGTGGTACCCTTTACAGACTAAACTTCAGCGGATAAATAAAAAGAATTGGCCCCGGCGCTTTCGCGCCGGGGCCGTAGTCATTTCAATACGAAGTTATGCGTTTTGATCGCCTTTCGTCAGCTTTTGCAGCAGGTCCTGGATGTTTATGGGCTTGGGAATGAAGTCGTCCATGCCGCAGCCCAGAGCCCGGGACCGGTCCTCAGAGAAGGCGTTGGCGGTGCAGGCGATGATGCGCACCGTCCCGGCGTCCGCCCGGTTCAGGCCCCGGATGGCGGCGGCGGCCTGGTAGCCGTCCATCTCCGGCATCAGCAGGTCCATCAGGATCACGCCAAAGTACCCCACCGGGGAGCGCTGGAACAGCTCCAGAGCCTCCCGGCCGTTTTCCGCCAGCTCCAGCTCGTAGCCTTCGCCCTCCAGAAGCTCCTGCATGATCTCCCGGTTCAGGTCGTTGTCCTCCGCCACCAGGATCCGGGGCTTGTCCCCGGCGGGGACGGCCGGTTCGGCGGCAGGCAGCTGGGCAGGCTTGCCGGGAAAGCTGAAGACAAAGCTGCTGCCCTTGCCCCGCTGGCTGCTGAAGCTCAGGCTGCCGCCCATAGCCTCCGCCAGGCTCCGGCAGATGGGCAGGCCCAACCCGGTGCCCTGGTTGCCTTTGGAGACGGTGTCCAACTCCTGGGCAAAGGTGTGGAACACCTGCTTCTGAAACTCCTGGCTCATGCCCCGGCCGTCGTCGACGACCTCCATCCGGGTGATCACGTCGCCATTGTCCGCCTGGCGCTGTTCCACCTTCAGCAGCACATGGCCGCCGGCGGGGGTGAATTTCCGGGCGTTGTCCAGCAGATTCATGAGCACCTGCTGGATGCGGCCCTCGTCGCCGGTGACGCAGGGGAAGGGGAGCTGGGCCTCCACCCGGAAGTCCAGGCCTTTGTCTGTCATGGCCCCCCGGATCACCGCGGAGGCGGCGGAGATCAGCAGGTCCAGATCCATCGGAGTGGAGACCAGGGTCATCTGGCCCTCCTGGAGCTGGGACATGTCCAGAACATCACTGATCAGGGAGAGCAGGTATTTCGCGGTGACAGTGGACTGGCGCAGATAGCCGGACACCCGCTCCCGGTCGTCCAGATTCTGGGCCATCAGGTAGTTCAGGCCGATCAGACCGTTCAGGGGCGTGCGGATCTCATGGCTCATGGTGGAGAGGAACTGCCCCTTCACCTTGGCGTCCGCCCGGGCCTCCATAGAACGGAGCCGCTGCCGGATCAGCAGAACGGCCATGACCAGGATCACCAGGGCCGCGGCCACCAGGGCGTAGGCGGGATAGCGGTAGCGGTAGAAAAAGTCAGACAGGGTGAGATTGTACTGGTTCTCCATCAGGGCCTGGATGGTGTACCCGTCCACCTGATTGCTGGACAGGCGGGCGATGGCGTCGTCAAGGGTGTCGATCAGGGCCTGCCCCTCCTCGGGAGTGGGACCCTCCCGGCCGTCAAAGGAGACCACGGCGGAGAAGCACAGCTGCTCGTCCAGGTCCAGCACGGGGATCGCCTGCAGATCCTCATAGGCGGGCTTGGAGAACCAGTATTCCACCACGTACTGGTTCTGGATCATCAGGTCGGCCCGCCCGTACTTCACCGCGTCAAAGCAGTCGGTCAGGCTGTCATAATCCTCCAGGGTGAAGTGGGGGTAGAGACTGCTGAGCACCTTCCGGAGAGTCTGGGAGCCGGTGGAGACGGCCACGGTCAGATCGGCGTTCAGGTCGAATTTCAGAGAGGGCCGGGCCACGATCACCTTCCGGCAGCTGAAATAGGGATTGCTGATCATAATGCCGTTGGCGTGCTTGTTCTCCTCGTTGAACTCCACGCTGGTGACCAGGTCAAAGCCCTCGCTCAGCAGGTAGTCATAGGTCACCGAGCCGGAGGGCAGGGGGACGTATTCAAATTCCAGGCCGCTCAGAGCGGCCACCTCGTCGAAAATATAGCGGGAGATGCCGGCCAACTCCCCGTTCTCCCCGGTGAAGGAGACAGGAGCCCGGTCCACCACGTAGCCCACTTTCAGCTTGTCCCGGGGCTCCCCCTCCGCCTGGGCGAGGCCGGGAAGCAGGGCAGAGAGCAGCAGCGCCACGGAAAACAGCAGGAGCAGGAACCGTCCAAACGGCTTTCGCATAAGGCCTGGCCTTCCTTTCAAACGCCCCGCCGGCAAACGGCGTGGGACGTAGAATTCAAACAATATTTTACTATTTTAAGCCGGAAAAGAGAGCTTGTAAAGAGCGGCTTGAAAATTTTTTGCGTTAATTTTCAGAAAATCCGGCTTTTTGCGGCCGGCAGGCCTTGTTTGCTGATTCCTGCCGGATGCGGGAGGAATGAAACGGCTTGGTCCGGGCGGCGGATTCCCACCCGCTTCGGGCAAGCGGGAAATTCCGCCTTGTAAAGGAGAGAAAAAACCGGTATAATACAGGCAAAACGCAAGACAGAGGAGGGCGCTGAATGGACACTGCGCTGCGGGCGGACGCGGAACAGATCATCCGGGAGAGCCTCCGGGCGGTTTTGCCCGACGAGGCGGTAAAACGGGCCTTGAAGGATTTTCGGCCGGGGCCGGGGAGGACCCTGCTGGTGGCAGTGGGCAAGGCTGCCTGGCAGATGGCGCAGGCGGCCCTGGAGGTGCTGGGGCCGGTGGACGGGGGCATCGTTGTCACCAAAACCGGGCACAGCCGGGGCGAGCTGCCGGGCCTGCGCTGCTATGAGGCCGGGCACCCGGTGCCGGACCGGCGGAGCTTCGCCGCCGCCCGGGCGGGACTGGAGCTGATACAGGGCCTGCGGGAGGAGGACCGGGTGCTGTTCCTGCTCTCCGGCGGGGGCAGCGCCCTGTTTGAACTGCCGCTGATCCCGGAGGAGGAGCTGCAGGACCTCACGGGGCAGCTGCTGGCCTGCGGGGCGGACATTGTGGAGATCAACACCCTGCGCAAGCGGCTCAGCGCCGTCAAGGGCGGAAAATTCGCCCAGGCCTGCGCCCCGGCCCGGGTGCTGAACGTGATCCTCAGCGACGTGCTGGGCGACCCGCCGGACGGCATTGCCAGCGGCCCCGCCTGCCCGGATCCCTCCACCTGCGCCCAGGCGGAGGCCATTGTCCGCAAATACGGTCTGACCCTGTCCCCCCAGGCTCAGGCGCTGCTGGCGGTGGAGACGCCGAAGGAGCTGGACAATGTGGAGATCCGCATCACCGGCTCCGTCCGGGAGCTCTGCCGGGCGGCGGCGGAGAGCTGCGCGCGCCTGGGCTATGAGCCCGTCTTCCTCACGGACCGGCTCTGCTGCCAGGCCCGGGAGGCGGGCAGCTTCCTGGCCAGCATTCTCAAAAGCCACGAGGGGGAGGGGAGAAGCCTGGCCTTTATCGCCGGAGGGGAGACGGTGGTGCGGCTGTTGAGCGGCGGTCTGGGCGGCCGGAACCAGGAGCTGGCCCTGGCGGCGGCCCGGGGGATCGCCGGGATCCCGGGGGCGGCGGTGTTCTCCCTGGGCAGCGACGGCAGCGACGGCCCCACGGACGCCGCCGGCGGCTATGTGGACGGGGACAGCCTCTCCGCCCTGGCGGCCGCGGGCCTGGAGCCGGAGGCGGTGCTGCAGGAGAACGACAGCTACCGCGCCCTGCAGGCCGTGGGCGGCCTGCTGATCACCGGGCCCACCGGCACCAATGTAAACGACGTGGCTGTGGCCCTGCTGCGGCGCTGAACGGCCGGAGAAAGGAGCCTTTGCCATGTCTAAAAAATGCGTGATCCTGGCGGGCGGGGAATTTTATCCGGCGGAGGATCTGAGCAGCGAGGACTTTCTGATCGCCTGTGACCGGGGCCTGGTCTATGCCGCCCGCTGCGGCCTGCGGCCTCAGCTGATCATCGGGGATTTTGACTCCTACAGCGGCCCGCTGCCGGAGGGGGTGCCCGTGGAGCGGCATCCGGTGATGAAGGACGACACGGACACCATGCTGGCCGCCCGCCGGGCCGTCGAGCTGGGCTATGAGGAGCTGGAGATCCTCTGGGGCCTGGGCGGCCGCCTGGACCATAGCCTGGCCAACATCCAGACCCTCGTCTTTGCCGCCTGCCGGGGCCTGAAAACCCGGATGCGGGACGAGCGGACGGAGCTCACCGTGATCACCGGCGGCCGCCTGACACTGCCGCGCCGGGAGGGCTGGGCCCTGTCCCTGTTCTCTCTGGGGGACGAGTGCCGGGGCCTGAGCCTGCGGGGCACCAAGTACCCGCTGGAGAACGCCCGGCTGACCAACCGCTTTCCCCTGGGGGTCAGCAACGACTGGGCCGCCGGTGAGGCGGAGATCCAACTGAAGAGCGGGCTGCTGCTGGTGGTCCAAGCAAAAAAATGAAGGGAAGTAGTGGGACTGTAGCAAAACGAGAAGTTGAGCTGCAGTCCCTTGTTGTGTTAAAGGAAGGAGAAATTTTTTCGAAGGTAAACGAAAGTTTAGCTTCCTAAAAAGGTAGTTTTTCCTCTGCTCGTTTCCTTTGGTCATCAGCGGAAACAGGGTTTGGTCTCTTGGTGGCTTTGTTCACTTCTCTTGCCTCGTCGCAAGAGAAGTGAACCGAAGAGAAAGACGCCCGGGGACGTTTCCCCGGGGCCCCTCCGGGAGCAGGGTACAGCAGACCCGTTCTCAGGTCGCCCTTGGTCGTTTTTGCAGGTTTACCCCGGTGCAGACACTGGCAAAAGTCGTTTCTGCGGTCGCACGCACATACCTACAAGGCTCGCCGGGTGCTCAATTACCTGCGCACCATCATGGCTCCCCTGTGTAAGGGGAACCATGATGGCGCGGAACTTATTCCTATAAACTTTCGTTTACCTTTAAATGTACCCTTTTTGGCAGATTAAAGAGCTGCAGCAAAATGTGCTTTTGCTGCAGCCCCAGATTCTGGTCTGTTTGAATTTGTCACACCGCGCCGGGTTTGCCCAGCATGCGGAACATGTTCTTCTTATAGGCCTCCACGCCCGGCTGGTCAAAGGGGTTGACCCCGGACATGTATCCGGAGATGGCGCAGGCCAGCTCAAAGAAGCAGACCAGGGCCGCGAAGCCCTCCTCGTTGCGCATGGGCACCTCGATGACGATGTTGGGCACGCCGCCGGCCACATGGGCCGCCTTCACCGCGTCCGCCGCCACATGGCCTACCTCCGCGATGTCCCGCCCGGCCAGGTAGTTGAGGCCGTCGGTGTCCTCCGCCTCGAAGGGGAAGGGATAGCTGCGGCAGCTGTGGCTGAAGCGGACCACGGACTCCATCAGCGTCCGGGGGCCGGACTGGATGAACTGGCCCATGGAGTGCAGGTCGGCGGTGAACTCCACCGAGGCGGGGAAGATGCCTTTGCCGTCCTTGCCCTCGCTCTCGCCGTAGAGCTGCTTCCACCACTCGGCCATGAAGCGGAAGCTGGGCTCGTAGCAGGCCAGGATCTCGATATCGTAGCCCTTGCCGTAGAGATGCTGCCGGGCGGCGGCGTACTTCCAGGCGGGATTCTCCGGAGAGCGCAGGTCCAGGGCCCGGAATTCTTCCTCCGCCGCGTCGATGACCCGGCGCACGTCGATCCCTGCCACGGCCATGGGCAGCAGACCCACTGCGGACAGGACGCTGAAGCGGCCGCCCACATCGTCGGGCACCACGAAGGTCTTCCAGCCGTGGGCGTCCGCCAGGGATTTCAGGACGCCCTTGTGGGCGTCGGTGGTGGCGAAGACGTGCTCGTCGGCCTTGTCGCCGTACTTCTTCTCCAGCAGCTCCCGGAAGATGCGGAAGGAGACCGCCGGCTCCAGGGTGGTGCCGGATTTGGAGATCACGTTCACGTCAAAATCCGCGTCCCCCAGCAGCTCCAGGGTGCCGCCCAGGGCGTCGGCCGAGAGCATGTTGCCCACGAAGAGGATCCGGGGATCGCCGGGGCCGGGATAGGGCTTGAGCAGCTCAATGGCGCCTCTGGCCCCCAGGTAGGAGCCGCCGATGCCCACCACCACCAGGGTTTTGGACCGGCTGCGGATCAACTGGGCCGCCTCCAGAATGTCCTCCAGCTCGGTGGCCTTGACCCGCTGGGGCAGCTCCAGCCAGCCGGTGAACTCCGCGCCCAGGCCGGAGCGCTCGGTGAGCATTTTGTGGGCCACTTCCGCCAGCGCGTAATTGGGGCCGGCAGAGGTGAAAAACGCGGCCGCGCCGGATAAATCTACTTTGACCATGTTGCCTCCTTTTGCTGGCCGCGGCGCCGGCTTTCCCGCCGGCAGTGCGCCCGCAGCCGCTTACAAATTTTTTCTTTGGAATAACAGAAAATTCATTTGAATTTTTTTATTATTATACACCTGCCGCCGCGCACGGTCAATAATTTAAACCGAAAAGACTGCCCGCCAACATCCGGAAAATGCCGCCGAAGCCCACCCGGGGCACGTCCTCCGCCGCGCAGATCTCCCGCTGGGCGACGGTCTCGCCGCCCAGGCGCACGGTCAGCGTGCCCAGGACCTGCCCCGCCTGCACCGGGGCGCTCAGCTTCTCCGGCAGCTCCAGGCTGTATTCCGGCTGGGCGCTGGTCTTGGGGACCAGGGCGCAGTCCCCGCCGGAGAGCTGCAGGGACACCGTCTCCGAGGCCCCCATCTCCACCGGCAGCGCCGGCAGGGGGCTGCCGTCGGTCAGGGGGCAGAGGCTGAAATTGGCAAAGCCGTAGTTTAAAAGGGCGGTGGCGTCGCTGTTGCGCTCGTCGATGCTCTGGGCGTGCATGATGACGGCGATGTACTCCACCCCATCCCGCTCCGCCGTGGCGGAGAGGCAGTACATGGCGGCGTTGGTGAAGCCGGTCTTCAAGCCGGTGCAGCCCTCGTACCAGTAGACCAGCTTGTTGGTGTTGTTCAGCTCAAAGCTGCCGCCCCGGATGCTGTCCATCCAGATGGTGGAGTAGTTCTTGATCAGGTCATGGCGGATCAGCTCCCGGGACATGAGAGCGACGTCGTAGGCGGAGGTGTAGTGCTCCGCGTCGTCAAAGAGGCCGGTGCAGTTGGTGAAGTGGGTGTCCTTGAGGCCCAGCTCCTCCGCCCGCCGGTTCATCCGGTCCACGAAAACCTGCTCCGTGCCGCTGACGAACTCCGCCATGGCCACGGCGCAGTCGTTGGCGGAGACCACGGCGATGCACTTGAGCATCTCGTGGACGCTCATCTGCTCTCCCTCCTCCAGATACACGTTGCTGCCCCCGAAGGAGGCCGCCCGGGCGCTGGCGGTGACGGTGTCCTCCAGGCTGATTTTGCCCGCCTCGATGTCCTCGATCAGCAGCAGCAGGGTCATGACCTTGGTGACGCTGGCCGGCAGCATCCGCTGGTGGGCGTTTTTTTCGTAGAGAAGCTCGCCGGTGGCCTTCTCCATCAAAACCGCCGAGGGGGCGGAGATTTGAATGGCGTCGTCCCTGAGAGGCTCCGCCGCCCGGGCGGTGCCGGCGCAGGAGAGGACCAGGGCGAGGCTGAGCATGAGGGAAAGAAGTCTTTTCATAGCGATCTCCATTCTGCCGCAGTCCCGGAAGCGGGGCCGCCGGGACAAAGCTTATTCTTGGGCAAGTTTATGAACGGAAGCGGAGGGCTATGAATCGGTTTACAAAATTATGTATATTTCGACAGAGGGGAAATGAATATCCATTTCCTGGGGAAAGCCTGTAATGCCCGAAGAAAGCGGAGTTTTTAACATTTTCAACAGAGTTTTCAACACAGCGCTTTCTGAATACATACGAGCTTTTTCGGCAAAGGGTTAACATAAGAGAAAGCGAACTTTTTCGCGGAAGCGCGGGGGACGCTGTCGCTTTCCGGGCGGGGCGCGGAACAGAATCTTTACAAATTTTGAGTTGACGGGTATTCCGGACGATAGTAAAATATAGAATAAGACCGGGCAGGTTCAGCCGGAACAGGGCGGGGGAGCGTGTTTATGAGACGGCATTTCAGATGGGACAAGAAATATCTCTATTGGGGCGTGACGGCCTTCTGCGTCGTCGCCTGCGCCATTTTGTTCTATATGGCGCTCAACTATATCTCCCTGCTGGGCACGGCCCTGCACAAGATCCTCGGCATCCTCAGCCCCTTCATCTGGGGCCTGGTGCTCACCTATCTGCTCTCCCCGCTGATGAAGGCGCTGGAGCGGAACTTCTTCCTGCCCCTGGGGCACCGGATCTACAAGAAGAGAAAGAAGAAGGCGGAGAGGTTTGCCCGGGGCTTCTCGGTGCTGGCCTCGGAGCTGGTCCTGCTGGCCATTGTGGCCGCGCTGATCTATCTCATTCTGCCGCAGCTGTATAACAGCATCGAGACCATCGTGGCCAACAGCGGCACCTATATCGCCCAGGTGAACGACTGGCTGACCAATGTGCTGCAGAATTACCCGGAGCTTGAGGACTACGCCCTCACCCTGATGGGGGACGCGGGGAACAGCCTGGAAGATCTGTTTGCCTGGATCCGGGACAATATCCTGCCGGAGCTGGGCAGCTTCGTCACCAACGTGACCTCCGGGCTCTATTATGCGGTGATGGGGATCTATAACCTGATCATCGGCATCATCGTCTCCGTCTACATCATGGGCAATATGGAGAGCTTCGGCGCGGCGGTCAAGCGGCTTTTGTACTGCGTGTTCACCGTGGAGGCCGCGGAGAAGATCCGGGAGGCCTTTGTGTTTGTGGATAAGACCTTTGTGGGCTTCATCAACGGCAAGCTGCTGGACTCCGCCATCATCGGCCTGATCTGCTACATCGTCTGCGCCCTGCTGAAAATGCCCTATGCCCTGCTGGTCAGCGTCATCATCGGCGTGACCAACATCATCCCTTTCTTTGGCCCCTTCATCGGCGCCGTGCCCGCCTCCATCATCATTCTGATGGTGGACCCCTTCAAGTGCCTGATCTTTGTGATCTTCATTATCATCCTCCAGCAGGTGGACGGCAACATCATCGGCCCGAAAATTCTGGGCAGCTCCATCGGCATCAACGGCTTTTGGGTCATGTTCTCCATCATCCTGGGCGCCGGGCTCTTCGGCTTCTGGGGGATGCTGCTGGGCGTGCCGGTGTTCGTGGTGCTCTATACGGCGGTCAACAACCACATTGTCAAAAAGCTCAAGCGCAGCGACCTGCCCTGGGAGATCAGCGACTACCGGGACATGGACCATATCGACCCGGTTACCCGGATGGCCGTGAAAAAAGCACCCCCGGCAGAGGACGAAGAGAAGAAGTAAAAACAAACAGACCGCGGCCCCCGGAGAGGAAGGCAGGACGTCTTCCTCTCCGGGGGCCGCAGATTCTCAGTTGTGCCGCAGGCTGCGGGCGGCGTCCGTGAGGCCGGCGCAGAGAGCGTCCACATCCGCCTGGGTGCTCAGGCGGGAAAAGCTCACCCGCAGCGCTCCGTCGATGGTCCGGGCGTCCAGCCCCATGGCCTCCAGCACATGGCTGCGCCCGCCCTTCTTGCAGGCGGAGCTCTTGGACACATAGACCTCCCGGGCCTCCAGAAAGTTCATCAGCACCTCGCTGCGGTAGCCGGGGAGGGAGAGGCTGAGGATATGGGGGGCGCCGCCCCCCAGCACCTGCAGGCCGGGGAGCTCCGCCGTGAGCCGGTCAACGGCGCTCTGGCGCAGAGCCGCCATCCGGCCCGCGGCCGCCTCCCGGTCCGCCATGGCCGCCGCGCAGGCGGCACCGAAAGCGGCGATCTGGGGCACGGCCTCGGTGCCCGCCCGGCGGCGATCCTCCTGGCCGCCGCCCACCAGAAAGGGCTTGAGCCGGAGGCCGCTTCGGATGTACAGGGCCCCGATGCCCTTGGGGGCGTGGATCTTGTGCCCGCTGAGGCTGATCAGGTCCGCCCCCAGGCTGCCGGCGGTGAAGGGGAGCTTACAAAAGGCCTGCACCGCGTCCGTGTGCAGCAGGGCGGGGGAGCCGGCCTCCTTCAAAGCCCGGGAAATCCGGGAAATATCGGTCACGGCGCCGGTTTCGTTATTGACCAGCATGAGAGAAACGAGTATAGTATCCTTGCGAAGCGCCTCCAGCACCGCCTCGGGGGGCACCGCCCCCGTCCGGTCCGGCCGCAGCCGGGTGACCTGATAGCCACGGGCCTCCAGCTCGTCCAGGCTTTTGCGGACCGCGTCGTGCTCCGCCTGGGAGCTGATGATGTGCCCGCCCCGGCGGCGCATGGCCTCCGCCCCCGACAGGAGCGCCCAGTTGTCGCTCTCCGAGCCGCAGGAGGTAAAGACCAGCTCCTCCGGCCGGCAGCCCAGGGCGCCGGCCAACTGCTTTCGGGCCCCGTCCATCAGCTTCTTGGCCTCCCGGCCCAGGGTGTGGGTAGAACTGGGGTTGCCGTAGATCTCCGTCATGGCCGTCACGGCCGCCTGGGCCGCCTCCGGGCAGACCCTGGTGGTGGCGGCGTTATCCAGATAGTGTTCCATATGCTGCTCCGTACTTTGTAATCATTCGTTTCGGTTTCACGCCTGCCCCTCTGCCGGCCCGGCAGAGGCCGGGCCGGACAGGAGGACTTTATGCTCTATATTATAGCCACTCTTGGCTGCAAGGTCAACCAATATGAGACGCAGGCCATGGAGACCCTGCTGCGGGAGCGGGGCCACCGGCCCGCCGCCCCCGGCGAGCGGGCGGACGCGGTGATCGTCAACAGCTGTGCCGTCACCGCCGAGAGCGGGCGCAAATCCCGCCAGGCGGCCCGGCATCTCCGGGAGCAGAACCCGGAAGCGGTGCTGGCCCTCTGCGGCTGCTACGCCCAGCTGAGCCCGGAGGAGGCGGAAAAGCTGGGCGCCCGGGTGGTCTACGGCTCGGCGGACCGGGCCGCCTTTGTCCGGGCGGTGGAGAAAGCGGTCCTGGAGGGGCAGGGCGAGCGCCGGGTGGACGAGCCCTTCCGGCGGCGGGATTTTGAGCGCCTGCCCGCCGGGGCCGTCTACGGCCGGACCAGGGCCATGCTGAAGATCCAGGACGGCTGCGTGAATTTCTGCAGCTACTGCATCATCCCCTACACCCGCGGCCGGCTCCGGAGCCTGCCCCTGGCCGACGCCGCGGCGGAGACCGCCCGGCTGCGGGAGCAGGGCTACCGGGAGCTGGTGCTGACAGGCATCGAGGTGGCCTCCTACGGGCTGGACCTGCCGGGCAGGCCCGGCCTGGCGGAGCTGATCGAGGCCGTGGCCGCCGCGGCGGGGGACATGCGCATTCGCCTGAGCTCCCTGGAGCCCACGGTGATCACGGAGGACTTCTGCCGCCGCCTGGCCGCTGCGGGGAAGCTCTGCCGCCATTTTCACCTGTCCCTCCAGTCCGGCTGCGACCGGACCCTGAAGGCCATGAACCGGAAATACGATACCGCCCGCTTTTATGAGGCCGTGGAGCTGCTGCGGAGCGCTTTCCCCGGCTGCGCCCTGAGCTGCGACCTGATCGCCGGCTTTCCCGGCGAGACGGAGGAGGACCAGGCGGAGACCCTGGCCTTTCTGGAGAAGTGCGCCTTTGCCTCCATGCACGTCTTTCCCTACTCCCGCCGCCCCGGCACCCCGGCGGACAGCATGCCCGGCCAGCTGGACCGGGCGGTGAAGGAGCGCCGGGCCGCCCAGGCCCGGGCGGTGGGGGAGCGGACCCGCCGGGCCTTCCTGGAGGGCAGCCTGGGGCTGGTCCTGCCGGTGCTGTTTGAGACGGAGGGGGAGGATTTCTCCACCGGGCACAGCGACACCTATCTCCAGGTGCGGGTCCCGGAGCGGGGATTGCGGGGGCAGCTGAAAAATGTGCGGATCACAGCCTGGAATTCAGAGGGCCTCAGCGGCGAAATTGTTTGACGGCGGGGCAGAGATAGGCTATAATATGGCAAACCGTCCCTGCCGAGGGGACGGCCAGAATAAACAGGAGATGACCAAGGCGTGAACAGAGTGTACAATTTTGCCGCCGGACCCTCCGTGATGCCGCTGAGCGTGCTGGAGCGGGCCGGGGCTGAGATCCTGAATTACCGGGGCAGCGGCATGTCCGTCATGGAGATGAGCCACCGAAGTAAGGTCTTTCAGGAGATATTTGACGGGACCAAGGCGAAGCTGCGCCGGGCGCTGGCCGTCCCGGAGAGCCATGAGATCCTGTTCCTGCAGGGCGGGGCCACGCTGCAGTTCGCGGCGATCCCCATGAACCTGATGCGGGGCGGCTGCGCGGACTACGCCGTTACGGGGAACTTCTCCGGCAAGGCCGCCAAGGAGGCGGAGAAATACGGCACGGTCCGCATCGCCTGCGACACGGCCTCCACCGGCCACGACCGGATCCCCGGCCAGGCGGAGCTGCGGCAGAGCCCGGACGCCAGCTATTTCTACTACTGCGCCAACAACACCATCTACGGCACCGAATGGCAGTATGTCCCGGAGACGGCGGCCACCCTGGTCTGCGATATGTCCTCCGACATTCTGTCCCGCCCGGTGGACGTGAGCCGCTACGGGCTGATCTACGCCGGGGCCCAGAAGAACATGGCCCCCGCGGGGCTCACGGTGGTGATCGTGGACAAGGCCCTGGCCGGGCACGAGCTGCCCATCACCCCCCAGGTCATGAGCTATAAGACCCTGATCGACAGCGACTCCATGCTCAACACCCCGCCCTGCTGGTGCATCTACATGCTGGGCCTGGTGCTGGATTGGCTGGAGGAGCAAGGGGGCGTGGCCGGCATGGAGCAGCTGAAAAAGGCCCGGGCCGCCAAGGTCTACGAGCTGCTGGACAACAGCGCCTTTTACCGGGCCCATGCGCTGCCCGGCTCCCGGAGCGATATGAACGTCACCTTCCGCACCCCCGACGCAGAGACGGACGCGGCCTTCGTCAAGGAGGCGGCGGAGCGGGGGCTGGTGAATCTGAAGGGTCACCGGATCGCAGGGGGCATCCGGGCCTCCCTGTACAACGCCATGCCTATGGAGGGCGTGGACGCGCTGCTTACGTTTATGAAAGAATTCGAGGTTGAACACCATGTTTGAAATCAAAACCATGAACAGCATCTCCGAAGCCGGCATCCGGGTCCTGGAAAAACGGGGCTGCCGGGTGGGGGAGGATGTGGAGCATCCCCAGGGCCTGCTGATCCGCAGCGCGGACCTGCACGGCGTTGAATTCCCGCCGGAGCTGCTGGCCATCGCCCGGGCCGGGGCGGGCTTCAACAATATCCCCATCGAGGACTGCGCCGAAAAGGGCATCGTTGTCTTCAACAGCCCCGGAGCCAACGCCGAGGCGGTGAAGGAGCAGGAGATCTGCTCCATGATCCTGGCCTCCCGGGACGTGCTGGGCGCCATCGACTGGGTGAAGACCATCGCGGACAGAGGGGAGGAGATCCCCAAGCTGGTGGAGAAGGGCAAGTCTGCCTTCGCCGGGCCGGAGCTGCTGGGCAAGAAACTGGGCGTCATCGGCCTGGGGGCCGTGGGAGCTTTGGTGGCCAACATTGCCCTGGAGTTCGGCATGGAGGTCTGGGGCTATGACCCCTTTATGTCCGTCAACGCCGCCTGGAACCTGAGCCGGGAGGTGCAGCACGCGGAGACCGTGGACGAGATCTATGAAAAGAGCGACTACATAAGCCTCAACGTCCCCTACACCGAGAGCACCCACCATATGCTGAACGCGGCCGCCTTCGCCAAGATGCGCCCCGGCGTGCGGATCATCAACGAGTCCCGGGCCGAGGTGGTGGACGACGAGGCCATGACGGAGGCGCTGAAGGCCGGCCGGGTGGGCCGCTATGTGACGGATTTCCCCAATCAAGTGATCCTGAAGGCCCCCAATGTGATCGCCATGCCCCACCTGGGGGCCTGCACCCCCGAGAGCGAGGACCGCTGCGCGGTGATGGCCGCCAAGGAGCTGTATGACTATCTGGCCAACGGCAACATCAAAAACTCCGTGAACCTGCCGGATGTGTCCCTGAACCGGATGGGCGTCTGCCGCCTGTGGGTGCTGCACCGGAATGTGCCCCGGATGATCACCAACATCCTGGACTATATCAGCAAGCGCAACATCAATGTGGAGCACATGATCAACAAGCCCCGGGGCGGCTATGCCTGCACCATTGTGGACCTGGCGGAGAAGATCGGCCCTGAGACCGCTGAAAGCATCCGGCAGATGGAGAATGTGCTCCGGGTCCGGGTGCTGTGAGGAGAAAAAGATCCGTGTGAAAAATCACACGGATCCCCCGATTAAAACGGCGTGCCGCTCGCCGCAAGAGCGGCAACCGCGGCACATGCCGAAAATCCCCATTCCGCCGCATATGGGCATTTTCATTTCTGCTTGTGCTGCCGGTATTGCGGCAGAATGGGGATTATTATGAAGAACATCGGCATGATCGTGGCCTGCGAGATCGACGCGGTGCTGGGCCGCTACGGCAGCCCCCTCAGCCGGGAGGAGCGCTGCGGCTTCCCGGTACTGACCTACGCCATGGGCGAAAACCGGCTGACGGTGGTCCACACCGGGGTGGGGGAGCTGGCCGCGGCGGCGGCGGCCGCCCTGCTCATTGACCGCTATGAGGCGGAGCTGATCGTGAATTTCGGCGTGGTGGGCGGCCTGACAGAGGAGATGGCGCAGACCAGGTGCTGCGTGGTGGAGAAGCTGGTCCACTACGATTTTGACACCAGCCATATCGACGGCACCCTCCCCGGCCAGTACGAGGGCTATGAGAGCATCTACATCCCGGCCACCCAGCCGCTGCTGGAGCGGGCCCTGGCCCTGTGCCCGGAGCTGAAAAAGGTGACCTGCGCCTCGGCGGACAAATTTGTGGACGGCCGGGAGAAAAAAGCGGAGCTGCACCGGCTCTACGGGGCGGACATCTGCGAGATGGAGGCCGCCGGCATCGCCCTGACCTGCCGCCGGGCGGGGGTGCCCTTCCTGCTGATCAAGGCCGTGTCCGACGGCATCGAGGGGGGCGCTGCGGAGTTTCACGCGGAGCTGGAGCGCTGCTCCGCGCTGTGCCTGGAGCTGACGGACCGGATCATCCGGGAGATCTGAGGGGAGGAGAGAAGCCGTTGAAGAGCGGAGCTGTTTGCGAATTTGACCTCTTTACCTGGTGCCGGGAGCGGATAAAGCCGAACTGGAAAACGGCTTTCTGGTCCGCCCTGCTGACAGGCCTGGCGGTCCATCTCTATAAATTTACCAATACTTTGTATAACCACGACGCGCTGTACAGCGTATATGGCAGCAACGACATGGTGTCGGTAGGCCGCTGGCTTTTGGGCGCGGCCTGCCTGCCCAGCTCCTGCTTTGACCTGCCCTGGGTCAACGGGCTGTTCACCCTGCTGTGGATCGCCCTGACGGCGGCGGTGCTGGCGGACCTCTTTGACATACAAAAAACCGCGCCGCTGATCCTCACCGGCGCTCTGCTGGTCAGCTTTCCCTCGGTGACCAGCACGATTTTCTTTGAGTATCTCTCTGACGGCTTTATGCTGTCTATGCTGCTGTCAGCCCTGGCCGTGCGCTTTTCCATGGTGGGGGACCGGGTCAAGGCCCATGTGCCCCTGGCGGCGGCGCTGCTCTGCCTGTCCTGCGGCATCTACCAGGCCTATGTCTCCTTCGCCCTGCTGCTGTCCATGTGCCACTTTATGCTGGAGCTTTTGAAGGGTGGCCGGGACAAAAAGGACTATTTCCGCTGGATCGGGAAGCAGTTTCTGGTCTACGGCCTGGGCCTGGCGGCCTATTACGCCGTCTGGCAGCTGCGGCTGCGCCTGGGGCACATTGCGGTCACGGATTACCAGGGGGTCAGCCAGCTGGGCGACTTCAGCGTCGCCATGCTCCTGGGCGCCGTAGCAAAAACGGCCCGGACCCTGGCGGCCTTCTTCCTGGGCGGAAACGTGTTCAAATACGGCTGGAGCTTTTACGCCGTGCTGAACGCCGCGTTTCTGCTGCTGCTGGCGGCGGCGCTGGTCTGTGCTGCGTGCAGGGCGCGGATCTGGAGAACGCCGGAGCGGCTGGTCCTGCTGCTGCTGAGCCTGCTGTCTCTGCCGGTGTTCGCCTGTATCTGGTATTTTCTCTCTCCCAGTGTGATCTACCATGGGGTGATGCTCCAGAGCCTGTGCGTGCTGTATATCTTCGCCCTGCTGCTGACGGACCGGCTTTTCCGCCTGCCCCTGCGAAACGCGGCCATGCTGTTTTTCGCCCTGCTGGCGCTGAAATTCGGCCTGATGGCCAACGCCGCCTATTTTGAGATGGAACGGAGCAACCGGGCCAGCCTGGTGACGGCCTCAGAGATGCTGGCGTGCATTCACCAGCAGGACGACGGCAGCGTGACCCGGATCGCCTTCCTGGGGAGCAGGGACCGGTCCCTGGCCCAGACGGGGGCGCCGGGGGCGGACGGAATGCTGGTGCTGGCCCATCAGATCCGGCCGAACCTGATCTATGACCACACCTACGCCTCCCTGTACTTTGTCAACGTGCTGGACAGCGGCTATGTGCCCCTGAGCGGGAGCGAGCTGGAGGAACTGGAGGCCTCGGGAGAGGCGGACGGCATGCCCGTCTGGCCCCGGCAGGGCTCGGTGCGGATCATCGGGGACACCGCCGTGATCCGCCTGGCGGAAGAGGAGGCGGCGCCGTGACGGAGAAGCTCTATTACGCCGACAGCCACCTGCGCCGCTTCAGCGCCCGCGTCACCGGCTGTGAGCCGGCGGGGGAGGGCTGGGTCCTGACGCTGGACCGGACGGCCTTCTTTCCCGAGGGCGGCGGCCAGCCGGCGGACACCGGGACCATCGGCCCCGCCCGGGTGACGGACGTGCAGGAGCGGGACGGGGAGATCCTCCACCGGACGGACCGGCCTCTGGAGCCGGGCAGCACGGCGGACTGCGCCCTGGACTGGGAGCAGCGGCTGCGCCGGATGCAGAACCACTCCGGGGAGCATATCCTCTCCGGCCAAGTCCACCGGCTCTACGGGCTCAACAACGTGGGCTTTCACATGGGCGCGGCCTGCATGACCGTGGACTTTGACGGGGAACTGAGCTGGGAGCAGCTCATGGAGATCGAGCGCCTGGCCAATGAGACCGTCCGGGCCGATGTGCCCGTCCGGGCCTGGTTTCCCGGCCCGGAGGAGCTGGAGGGCCTGCCCTACCGGAGCAAGCTGGACCTGACGGAAAACGTCCGGCTGGTGGAGATCGAGGGGACGGACCTCTGCGCCTGCTGCGCGCCCCATGTCTCCCGCACCGGGGAGGTGGGCCTGATCAAGCTGCTGGACGCCCAGCGGCACCGGGGCGGCGTCCGGATCGAGCTGGTCTGCGGCATGGACGCCGTGGAGGACTACCGGCTCCGGCAGGAGCAGGTGACCCAGATCTCCCGGCTGCTCAGCGCCAAGCGGGACCAGGTGCCCCAGGCGGTGCAGCGGCTGCTGGAGAGCGGGGAGCGGCAGAAGGAGCGGTTGGACCGGCTGAGTCTGTACGCGGTGGAGCTGATGGCGGAGGCCGTGGAGCCCCGGGAGGGGAACCTGTGCGTCTTTGACAGCCTGCTGGACGAGGTGGCCCTCCGGGAGCTGACAAACCGGCTGGCGGCCAAATGCGGCGGCTACGCGGCGGTGTTCTCCGGCTCCGACGAAGAGGGCTGGCGCTACCTCATCGGCAGCCTGCACACGGACCTGCGGGCCCGGAGCCGGGCCATCAACGCCGGCATCGGCGGCCGGGGCGGCGGCTCGTCCACCATGCTCCAGGGCCGGGCGGAAAAGAGCGCAAAAGAGATCCGGCGCTTTGTGCTGGAAGAAGATGTAAGCCTGTAGGAAAAAAGAAGAACGCATCTAAGTGGAAGACACTTTGTCTTCCACTTGAATGTTTAGACATTTTTTATCAAGGTGTATAACAAGTGCCTAAAATGCCTCCGCTGTTTTCGGTTAAACTGACGAAAAATGAATTGACAAGCCTATAACGCTCTGATAAAATAGACTTGTTAGAGTGGGTAAGAAAGAGCCTGGCGAGGCAGCCCCGCCAGGCTCTTTCTCTATCCGGTAAGCGGAAAAAACAAATTTGGGAGGTACTCTGTGAAAGATCTGAAACACCTGATCTACTTTGAGGATCTGCTTCAGGAGGCGAACAACAAACTTGTGCAGCAGGCCAAGGCGGAGGGAAAATACGCCATTGGCTACACCTGCTTCTTCATGCCTGAAGTGCTCCTCGACCTGCCCGGCTGCTTCTCCGTCCGGCTGAGAGCGCCGCGCTGCACATCCCCCGACATCGCCACCTATTACATGTCCGCCCGTGTCTGCCACTATGGCCGGAGCCTGTTTGAGCGGGCCCTGGAGGGCGGCTACAACTTCCTGGACGCCCAGATGGCTACCGAGACCTGCACCGTCACCTGCCGTTTCCAGGAGCACCTGCAGCGGATGGACGTCATCAAGAACCCCAACTTCTTCTGCGAGTTTATCGACGTCCCCTTCAAAAAGACCGAGAACAGCTACGAGCACTATCGGGAGCAGCTTCGGTACCACGTGCTGGGCAAGCTCCACGAAAAGCTGGGCATCGACGTGTCCGACGAGGCGCTGATGCAGGCCATCGAGCAGCAGAACGAGGTCAGCCGCCTCATAAACGAGATCGGGGACTACCGGAAGCTGGACAATCCCACCATCACCGGCTATGAGTTCGCGGTCATCCAGCTGGTGAGCCTGGCCTGTCCCAAGTACCTGATCCTGCCCTATCTGCGGGAGACCGCCGAGGAGCTGAAGACCCGGGAGCCCGACGCCAAGAAGGAATTCCGCTGCAAGGTGGTCCTGGCCGGCTCTGAGAACGACGACCCGGATTTCACCAAGCTGATCGAGAGCTGCGGCGCCCGGGTGGTCTGCGACCGGTACTGCTACGGCGCGGTGGAGAGCCGGCAGATCATCCACGTGGCCGAAGGCCAGGAGCCCCTGGACGCCATCGCCCGGCACTATCTGGACGCCAGCAACTGCCCCCGCTTCATGCCCCAGGACGTGATGCGCGGCCGGAAAAAGGAGCTGGCCCGGCTGGTGAAGGAGTACAACGCCGACGGCCTGATCGTGGCTTCCAACAAGTTCTGCGAGTACTGGAGCTATGAGCGGGTCATCGACACTATCGTGATGAAGCGGGACTTCGACATTCCCGTGTGCTCCATCGAGAAGGAGTACATAAACGCGGCCTCCGGCCAGCTGCGCACCCGTTTCCAGGCCTTCGTAGAGAGTG
The DNA here is from genome assembly GCA_947626315.1 of uncultured Oscillospiraceae bacterium. Lineage (GTDB taxonomy): Bacteria > Bacillota > Clostridia > Oscillospirales > Oscillospiraceae > Limivicinus. Next base: position 20,189 of record CANQRQ010000035.1, read on the forward strand.
TGGAGATCAAGAAGATCCAGGAGGGCAAGACAAATGGCTAAAAAGATCAAAAACAAGGAAGAGCTGAAAAAGCTGGCCAAGGATTTCTGGTACGGCAAGCCCCACGGGGAACGCCGCCTGGGCGAACTGTACATAGACAAGACTGGCCTGTACAAGCACCGGGAGTGGCGGGGTGTCAGCGACACGCTGTACTATTTCTACAATGTCTGGCTGTACAACTACGGCATGATGGTCTACGACCTGATCCGCTACGGCGGGCTGGTGAACTTCGCCAAGGGCGTGTGGCGCTACCGCTGGGTGGGCCAGACCTACCTGACCGTTATGCACTGGTTTGACCGGGGCATGGAAGGCATGCGGGGCGAGGTCCTGCGGGCCGCCCCCTGGCACTATCGCGGCATGGTCAGCGAGACCATCCGTCAGTTCCAGCACATGTTCGCCGCCGACGCCAACCTCCACGGCGGCAAGCACAACGACGCCTGGCACCACACCATGGCCCACAACGAGACCGTCTGGGGCGGCATCTTCTATCCCTGGCGGGATAAGTTCGAGAACGTGGCCATGGAGATGATCCCCTATTTCGTCACCTGCCACGTGAACTCCCACACCGTACAGAACTACATCGACGCGGTCCAGTCCATCGGCCTGCCCGGCGACCCCTGCCCCATGTGCCAGGCGGAGGCCGGCCTGTTCGTGCTGGACGACATGCCCGATTATTCCCCCTTCGTCATCACCTCCAACGAGGCCTGCGACGCCTCCGTGTCCACCTCCATCCTGCAGGACTGGTTTTTGGACAAGCCCCTCTTCGCCATGCCCCAGCCCATGCAGTTTGACGATCCCCTGGTCCACAAGCACTGCATGAAGGAGATCGAGGAGTGCTGGAAGTTCATCGAGGAGCAGACCGGCGTGCCCTTCAACTGGGAGCTGCTGAAGAAGCACCTGGAGCAGCAGAACGAGCTGCAGGAGTTTGAGCACGAGAAGTGGGAAGTGGCCGCCAAGACCAACTCCTATCCCATCAACGGCGTGGCCCAGGCCCTGTACCGGATCTACTACAGCCAGGACGGCGACCATGAGATCTGGCATCACTGCGACAAGAAGGTGCGCAAGGTGCTGGAGCGCTGCGTGCGCAACAAGACCAACACCTTCCCCAACACCCGGCACCGGGTGATCGCCTGGTCCTGCGCGCCCCTGTTCTTCTCCAACTGGCCCACCTGGGCGTATAACTGCTGGGGATTGAACGTGATCATCAACATGGACTCCCTGATGTTCGACATGACCATCCGCACCGACAGCTATGAGCACGCCCTGGAGGACATGGCCACCTATCATATGTGGGCCCCCATGCGGCGCATGGCCGTGGGCGGCATGCATCACATCTTCGAGCTCTGGGAGAACATGGAGAAGTTCAACTGCGACTTCGTCATGATGTATGACCAGCTCCAGTGCAAGGGCATGCAGGGGGTGCACGGCCTGTTCGAGGACGAGTTCCGGGATCGGAACATCCACGCCATCTGGATGCCCCACGCCCTGCCGGACAGCCGCACCGTCACTCGGGCGGAGATCCGCCGCATCGTCAACGATTACATGACCACCGTCATGCACGAGGAACCCCTGGATCCGTCCCTGCTGGACTTCGACGACTCCATGGGCTGGTAAGGAGGAAAAACGATGAAAAAATGCAAGTGCAAGCTGGGCAAGCTGCTTTTAAAGCTGGTGGGCGGTCTGCTCGTTGCCAATGTGGCGCTGTTTCTGGTGTTCTTCTTCGACCTGGACGGCAAGCTGCTGTTCTACGTGGGCGAGCCCTTCCTGAAGAAGCACTATGACAACATGGACCGGAAGGATACCCTGAAGGCTCCCTACGATGTGGACAAATATCCGTCCTACGAGTATTGATTCCATCCAATAACTTTTAAACAAACAGAAAGAAGGCAAAACGACATGAAATACTATGGCGGCTGCGACGTGGGCTCTACCTACACGAAGGCGGTAATTCTGGACGAGAACGGCAAGATGGT
>CANQRQ010000036.1 GCA_947626315.1 uncultured Oscillospiraceae bacterium
ACACCCTCTCCTTTTTCTCCTTTCCTTTATTCTATCATATTTCCTCCTCCTTTTCTCCTACTTTGTCAACACTTCGACCGTGAAACGAAAAAAAGGAGACCCGAAAACGGATCTCCTGTAGCGCTTGGCAATAGCGATGGCTGCAGTGAAATCGTGCTTGCGGCACGGTGAAATCAAGGACTTGTGCCCTTGGTGGAATCGGCGCTGAAGCGCCGGCGAAATGAAATCCATCCCACACCCTGCGAAGCAGGATTTCACCGCGGAGCGATTTCACCCCGCGTCAGCGGGATTTCATCCGCCCGAAGGACGGATTTCATTGAAAAAGCCCGATGCAGAAGCATCGGGCTTTTTCATGGTGGACCTGAAGAGACTCGAACTCTCGACCTCTCGGATGCGAACCGAACGCTCTCCCAGCTGAGCTACAGGCCCAATTATGGAATTTCGCGGCCGGGGAAGGGGGCTCCAGCCCGGCAGCTTTTATATTATAACACAATTTTTCTCTTTGTAAAGAAAAATGTGATTGATTCTGTGAGAAAAATGGTGTAGAATAAGCCCGTGGCTTTTGACAAGGCTGCACTAGTCGGGGAGCCAGCGGTGCCTTGTAACCTGCAATCCGCTACAGCAGGGATGAATTCCCGAGCCGAGGGCGTGTCCTGTGCCGTCCGGCTCCGGTGAGCAGCGTTGAAGATCCGGTCCTGCGCAACGGAAACCCGTGAACCATGTCAGGCGGGGAACCGAGCAGCATTAAGCGGTGCTTTTCGTGTGCCGCGGGATCGCCGGACCTGAGCCAGCTGCCGGCAGTACGGGCATAGGGTCCCATTCGAGGCCGGGTGTGCAGTCTTGTCAAGGGCCACAAATCTGTTTTCTGACCGGCGTGGAGGTGAAGAGCATGTATCAGGCGCTGTACCGCAAATGGCGGCCCCAGACCTTTGACGATGTGGTTGGCCAGGAGCATATCACCGAGACGCTGAAAAACCAGGTGAAAACCGGCCGCCTGTCCCACGCTTATATCTTTATCGGCACCCGGGGCACCGGCAAGACCACCTGTGCCAGAATTCTGGCCCGGGCGGTCAACTGCGAGCATCCGGTGGACGGGAACCCCTGCGGCGTCTGCCCCGCCTGCCGGGGCATCAGCGACGGGACCGTGCTGGACGTGGTGGAGCTGGACGCCGCCTCCAACAACAGCGTGGACAATGTCCGCGCCCTGCGGGAAGAGGCGCTTTTTTCCCCGGTCTCGGTCAAAAAACGGGTGTACATCATCGACGAGGTACACATGCTCTCCAACTCCGCCTTCAACGCCCTGCTGAAGATCCTGGAGGAGCCGCCGGAGCATCTGCTGTTCATCCTGGCGACTACGGAGCTGCAAAAAATGCCGGCAACCATTCTGTCCCGCTGCCAGCGGCACAGCTTCCGCCGGATCGACACGGATAAAATCGCCGCCTATCTGGAGCTGATCGCCCGGAAGGAGGGGTTGGAGCTGAGCGGGGACGCCGCCCAGCTGATCGCCCGCCTGGCCGAGGGAGGCATGCGGGACGCGCTGGGCCTGCTGGACCAGTGCTCCGGCAGCCGGACCATCGACCTGGAGGCGGTCTATTCCGCCATGGGCCTGGCGGGGAATCAGCGGATCTCCGCCCTGCTGGATCAAATCCTCCGGCACGATACGGCGGCGGTGTTGACGGGCTTTTCCCAGCTGTGGATGGGCGGGAAGGACCCGGCCTCCTTCCTGGGAGAGCTCAGCGCCCTGCTGCGGGACGTGCTGATCATGCGGGTTGCCCCCGGCGGCGGAAAGGATCTGCTCTCCGGCGGCTACGACCTGGGGACCCTCAAGGGCTTTGCCGGGCGCATGACCACGGAGGAGCTGCTCTGCGCCCTGAACACGGTGCAGAACGCTCTGAGCGGCCTGCGGGATGTCAAGAACCCCAGGACCGCCGTGGAGCTCTGCCTGGTCTCTCTGTGCGACAGTACGTTGGGGGAGAGCACGGCCCAGCTGCGCGCGCGCATCTCCCGGCTGGAGGAACAGCTGCGCGCCGGCGTACCGGCCGCGGCGGCAAGGCCGGCGGAGCGGGAAGAGCGGGCGCCTTTTGAGGCCTCGGAGGAGCTGCCTCCTCCAGCCCGGGAGGAGCCGCCGGAGGAGGAACTGGACCCGGCGGACTTCTACGAGGAGCAGCCGGAGGACGCCTTTACCCAGCGGAGCCGGGGCGTCCCGGAGCCGACTGCGGCGCCGGAACCGGCGGCGAAGGCGGAGCCCGGCTGGCCGGAAATCTGCGCGAAGGTCAAGGGCCAGCTGTCCATGGATCTGCGGGTGAGCCTGGAGGACCGGGCCAGGGTCCGGGGCCGGCTGGAGGGGAATGTGCTCCGGCTGGAGGTGGTCTCCGGCTTCCTGTACAGCCGCTTTAACCGGCAGGAGGTGCTGACCAGGTTCAGCCAGGCGGCCAGGGAGCTGTGCGGCCGGGAAGTGAACGTGCAGCTGTCCGAGCTGAAGCAGGAGGAGCGGCAGGTCCGCAGCCTGGACGAGCTGAGAAAATTTGACGAAGTGCGATTTGTGTAGTACAATAAATAAAACGATCGGATCGGCTGATCTGTGAAGAAACGACAGGAGGAGACGGAAATGGCGAAAGGCGGATTTCGCGGCGGATATCCCGGCGGCGGGAATCAGATGAACATGGTGCGCCAGGCCCAGAAGATGCAGCAGGAGTTCCTGAAAATGCAGCAGGAGCTGGAGAGCACCGAGTTTTCCTTCAGCGCCGGCGGCGGCGCGGTAAAGGCCACGATCATGGGCACCCGGGAGTTCCGGTCCATCGAGATCGACCCGGAGGTCGTGGACCCGGACGACGTGGAGATGCTGCAGGACCTGATCCTGACGGCGGTGAACGGCGCGCTGAAAAGCGCGGACGACAGCACCGGCAAGGCCATGGCCAAGCTGCAGGGCGGTCTGGGCGGCGGCCTGCCCGGCCTGTTCTGAGCGCATTTTTAACTGGAAAAAAGAAGACAGCCCCGGGGGCAGACGCTCTCGGGGCTGTAAATAAAAGAGGAGAAAACCAGTTTTCGACGTTTCTTTTACGCAAAACCTGGTATTATAAAGAAAAAATGCGAGAAAAAGTGGCGCTTTGCGCGGCTGCCGCGCCGGAGTGAGGAAAAACATGAAAACAAACTGGACAGACAAGGTAGATCGGAACCTGCCCCTGCCGGAGTATCCGCGGCCGCAGATGGCCAGGAGCGGCTGGGTCAATCTGAACGGCCCCTGGGAGTACGCCATCAACAGTTCCAGCCGCTTTCCCAAGGAATTTGACGGGGAGATCCTGGTGCCCTTCTCGCCGGAGACGGAGCTCTCCGGCGTGGGCAGGAGCCTGAAGAGCGGCGAGTTCCTCTGGTACAGGCGGGTGGTGACCATGCCGCCGGAATTTGCCGGCAGGCGGGTCCTGCTGCACTTCGGCGCGGTGGACCAGTGCGCCGTGGTCTGGGTCAACTCCGTGCAGGTGGCAAGCCACATAGGCGGCTACCTGCCCTTTGAGGCGGACATAACGGATGCCATCGACGGCGACACCGTGACCGTCACGGTCCGGGTCACGGACGACACACAGCGGGGCGGACACACCCGGGGCAAGCAGAAGAGCCGCCGGGGCGGTATCTGGTACACGCCCCAGAGCGGCATCTGGCAGACGGTGTGGATGGAGGCGGTGCCGGAGAGCTATGTAAAGGCCCTGCGCATCACCCCCCTGTTTGATGAGGCGGCGGTGGAGATCGCCGCGGAAGTGGAGGGCGGCGAGACCGCCTACGCCCAGCTAGGCGGCGCGAGCTACGCACTCCCGGCCCGGATCCCGGTGCCGAATTTCGAGCCCTGGACCCCGGAGAACCCCACCCTGTACGGCTTCACGGTGACTTGCGGGGAGGATCAGGTGCAGAGCTATTTTGCCATGCGCAAGTTCTCCGTGGGGAAGGACGAGAAAGGCGTGCCCCGGCTGTTTCTCAACAACCGGCCCTGCTTCCACAACGGCCTGCTGGACCAGGGCTACTGGCCGGACGGGCTGTACACCGCCCCCACGGACGAGGCCATGATCTACGACATCAGCACCGCCAAGTCCATGGGCTACAATATGCTCCGCAAGCACATCAAGGTGGAGCCCCTCCGCTGGTACTACCACTGCGACCGGCTGGGGATGCTGGTCTGGCAGGACATGCCCAACGGGGGCGGGCACTATAACGCCGCCGTGGTGACAACGCCGCTGGTGACGGGCATCCATCTCAGCGACAAGCTCTACCCCCTCTTCGGCCGGGCCAACAAGGCGGCGCGGCTGGAGTTCCGGGCGGAGCTGGCAGCCATGGTGCGGCATCTGTACAACTGCCCCTGCATCGCCATGTGGGTGATCTTCAACGAGGGCTGGGGTCAGTTTGACGCGGCCAAGATGCACGACCTGGTCCGCGGGCTGGACAAGACCCGCACCATCGACCACGCCTCCGGCTGGCATGACCAGGGTATCGGCGGCATCAAGAGCCTGCACGTATACTTCAAGCCCTATGTGTTCAAGCCGGATAAGCGGGGCCGGGCCGTGGTGCTCAGCGAATTCGGCGGCTACGCCCACAAGGTGATCAGCCACGAATTCGGGAAAAAGAGCTTCGGCTACAAGAAGTTTGAAACGCCCGCCCAGCTTCAGATCGCGCTGGAGGATCTGTACCAGAAGGAGATCGGCCCCGCCCACCTCCAGGGCCTGGCCGCGGCGGTGTACACGCAATTGACCGATGTGGAGGACGAGATCAACGGCCTGCTGACCTATGACCGGAAGGTGGTCAAAGTCGCCCCGGAGGTTATGCAGGAGATTGTCGATGTGGATATTTGAAACCCAAGGCAGGACTTCGGTCCTGCCTTGTTGTCTATAGCGAGCCTTATAAATTTACATAATATAATCTACATAATTAAATTTACATAAAAATACAGGACAGAGGAGGCCGGAGCCGGGGACGGCGCGGGCCTTCCCTGTCCCGTTTTTTTGGGAGGATATCAGCCCAGCTGCTCCGCCAGGTAGATGTTGGCCCGGGACTGGATATCGGAGACCGCGTCCTCCAGGCTCTTGTCCCCGGCAAAATAGGGCTCCGCCAACTCCCGGACCAGGTTCAGCAGATTGCGGTCCTCTCCATAGAGCCGGTCCGCCTGATCTGCCAGGGCCAGGAGCCTGTCCAGCCCGGCGGAGAGGGCGGCGCTGTCCCAGGCGGAGGCCCCATTCGCGCTTTCCAGCAGCCGGTCCCGCCGCTCCAGATCCTGCTGCCGGAGGAGAGAGAGGGAGCTGTCTCCCTGGGCCGGCTCCGCCTCCCCGGTGAGGAACTGCCGGAGAAACTGCCAGGCCTGCTCCTTGTGCGGGGAAGAGGAGGACATGGCCAGGGACAGGACGGGCCGCACCGCGCTGCCGCAGCCGGTATCGCAGGGCAGGCCGGGGAAGCGGAAGTCCGGGCCCAACCGGTCCAGGCTGTTCTCTATCCCCTCAAGGCTCAGACTGGCATACACGTTCAGGTCCAGCAGCTGCCGGCCATGGGCGAGCATCTCCGCCGGGCGGTAGGTCTCCGAGGGTTCCGCCGGCTGCCGGGCGCAGAGGGAGAGCAGCTCCCGGAAGAGCGCCCCGTCAAAATGGGCCTGCCCCTGTTCCAAATCCACCAGGGAGCCGAAGTTGGCGCAGGTCAGCAGCTCCAGCAGGTCGGCGCGGCTGTAGGTCTGGGGGAAGAGCTGCTCCAGACTGGGGTTTGCCGCCAGAACCGCCTGATAATCCGCCGGGCTCAGGCCCTGCCGGTCCCCTACAAAAGCGCTGCCGGCTCCGGCAGTCACCAGCACAAAGCGGGGGATCAGCTGCCGGAGCCTGCCGCCTGCCTCCCCGGCGCGGAGCACATTCTTCCGCAGGGCGGAGCGGTCCAACGCCCCGTCCGCCTCCAGCCAGGGATACAGGTCCTCAAAGCGGTCCTTGGCGGCAAAGGCGGCGGGCAGGCCGGACAGCTCATACAGGTCCGGCGCGGCCCCGGCGCTAAGATCGGCCAGCAGGCGCAGGCTGCCGCCCTCCGGCTTGGCCTGGGTGGCGTAGAGGGAATAGTTCGTGAGCCGGAGCTTCACTGCATCGTGCCCCCGGTTCCAGTCCTGGACCAGACCCTGGAGCAGGTCGTTCTCGTCCCCGGTGAGGGCCAGGGTCAATACCGCGCCGCCGTCCGGCAGGGGGCCTCTGACGATCCGAAGCAGGGCCGCGGCGGAGTCGCCCTCGCTGTCCAGGGCGGCAAAGCTCCCGTCCGGCAGGGGCGTGAGGGGCGCGTGGAGCCAGAGCCCCGCCAGGCTCAGATCCAGCGCCTCTGTGACGGACCCTGTCTCCGGCTCCAGGCGGAAAACCCGGCCCCCGGCCCGGAGAAAGAGGGGCGCGTCCCCGGCCCCGCTGAGAAGCCGGTCATAGACCGCGCCGGGCAGGCTCTGCTCCAGCCGGGGCTCGCCGGTGCTCCGGTCAAAAACCGTGAGGAGGAGCCGGTCTCTGTCTCGGCCAGGGCGGCGGGGCTGCCATCGGCGCAGAGGGCGAAGCTGCAGAGCCCCTGCACAGAGGAATTGTCCAGCGTCTTCTGCCACAGCAGGCGGGGCGTATGGCCGCCCAGCTCCACCGCCGCCAGGCTCTGCCCTGCGCCAAAGCCGGCGAGGTAGGCGATATCGTCCTCTCCGATGAAAAACGCCTGGCAGTCCGGCAGAGCCAGAGCGCTCAGATCGTAGACGGCGCTGACCCGGCCCTGGCGGTCCAGGCGGGTCAGGCTGGGGGCGGAGCGGCCCCAGAACCAGAGGCTGCCGTCAGGCCCGGCGGCGGAGAGGGCGGCGTCCAGGTCCTCCGGCAGCCGGCCCAGGTCCTCCGGCTCCCCGCCCGAGAGGGGGATGCGGTAGAGGGCGCCGTTGCGCCCGGTATATTGAGCGCCGTCCGATTCGCCCAGGACCGTGTAGACAAAATCTCCGGCGGCCAGAGGCTGGCTCAGGCTCCGGTACAGTCCCGGCGTCTCCTCAAAGGCCAGCAGGGGAGAGGCGGTATCCACCGTCTCCGGCTCCCCAGCGGAGCCTTCCGCCGCCGCGCCCTTCTTCCCGGCGCAGCCGCTCAGGCCCAGCAGCAGACTGAGGGCCAGAAAACACAGAAAAACTCTTTTCATGAGCTAAAGTCCTTTCAATTTGCTATTTGGCGCACAGGGCGTCCAGAGCGGCGTAGTCAAAGCTGGCCGCCAGCTCCTCCAGCAGTTCCCGGTCCAGCCGGGCAAAGCCGCTGTAGGCGGCCACGCGGCCGGCATCGGTGTCCTCATCGTGGGGGGCGGCGCCGCAGCGGACAAAGAGAAAGACGTAACCGTGCTCCAGCTTGGCGGAGAGAAAGGCCCGGCTGGCCCCCAGGTCCAGGGTCAGCTCCGTGCCGCCGGGGGCGGTGTAGGTCCACTCCTCAAAGCTGTCCCCCCGGGTGACGATGCCCGCGCCCTTTATAAAGTTGCCGTTGGCGACCAGGCTCAGGTCATAGGGGACGGTCCGCTCCCCGGAGAGCAGGGCGGTGGCGCTGTACTCCAGGCTCCCGCCCTCATACAGGGAGCCGACAGGCTTGAAAATCTGATGCTCTGAGCCGGGAACGCTGGGGTCCGGCCCGGTCCAGGGGTCCTGGCCCGGCTTTCCCAGGGGCGGCAGGAAGGCGGAGACGCCGGTGAGAGCGTAGAGCTCCTCCGGGTCTTGAAAGCGGGAGAGGCGGGCCGCCATGCTCAGGCTATAGCGGTCCAGGATTTCGTCCAGCGCGGCCCGGGCGGCCGGGGTGAAGGCCCCGTTCTGGGCGTAGAGGGCCTCCCGGCTGCCCTCCGGGAAGGAGGCGGAGCCGCTGTCGTTCTCCCCGGCTTGGGCCAGCTCCGCCAGACAGCGTTCCCAGTCCGCCGCCGCCTGAAATTCGGCGGATTCCGGCGCGCCCAGGTTCAGAACAACGTCCCCCTGGGAGGCGCTGCGGGCATAGACCCGCTCCGAGAGCAGGGAAGAGACGGCGTAGGCGGTGACGCTGAGCAGGCAGGCCAGCAGGGCGGCCACGGGCAGGGCCCGCAGCAGACGGCGCGCCCGCCGGGGCCGGGAAACAGGGACCTCAGACCCCTCCAGCCGGGCCCGGACCAGAGCCTCGATCTTCTCCGGCCGGGGGCTCCGGCGGGGCCTCAGAGCGATCTCTTCTTCCATGTAGCCGTCCAGCAGGTCCTTGATGTTAAACTCCATAGGGAAAGCCTCCTTCCTCCAGCCTTTGGCGCAGCTTGTCCCGGCCCCGGCGGAGCCGGGATTTCACCGCCTCCCGCTTGAGCCGCATGTCCCGGGCGATCTCCGGAACGGTCTGGTCGTAATAGTAGAAGCGGAGGAAAATCTCCCGGTCCGGCGGCTCCAGGGCCTCCACCGCCGCCCGGAGCAGCCGCCGGGCCTCCTCCTTCTCCAGCAGTTTCTCCGCCACGTCGGCGGAGACCAGCAGCACGTCCTCCGGGGAGACGGTGAGCAGCCGGTTTTTCCGCAGGAAGGAGCGGGCCTGGTTCCGGGCCACCGCCCCCAGCCAGCCCCGGAGCCGCTCGGTGCGCAGGCTCTCCCGGCTCTCCCAGAGGGCCACGAAGGCGTTGGCCGTCAGTTCCTCCAGGTCCTCCCGGCTGCCCCGCCGCCGGAGCTGATTGGCGATCACGGCGCTGACATAGCCTGTGTAGTTTTCAATGGCCGCGCTGAGGGCCCCGATGTCCCCGGAGCGCAGGCCGGACAGAATCTGCCGGTCCTCCATAGGCTGTACCTCGTGTCGAAAAAGATAAGCGTCAGTTATATAGACGCGTAAAATATCGTAGAAGGGTCGCCTTGAGCGATTTTTCTTGTAAAAGCTTCCTGAACATGGTAAACTATACTGAAATGAGAGAGAAAAAACAAGCCGGGAGGTGGGCGCTTTGGATGAAAAACAGATGCACGGCGCGGACTATGACAGCATCCAGGAACAGCGGACCGACGAGCTGAGCCGCCTGCTGGACAACCGGGACATGAAGCTGCTCCAGCGGCGCATGGAGGAGCTCAACGAGTTTGACGTGGCGGAATTCCTCACGGAGATCGAGGACAACCGGATGCCCATGGTGTTCCGCCTGCTGTCCAAGGAGTCGGCGGCGGAGGTCTTTGCCAATCTGGACGCGCCGGAGCAGGGGCGCATTATCGACTCCATCACCGATTCCGAACTGGCCGGGCTGCTGGAAGAGCTGTATGTGGACGACGCGGTGGACATGATGGAGGAGCTGCCGGCCAACGTGGTCAAGCGTATCATGCGCACCGCCACGCCCCAGACCCGGGCCCTGATCAACCAGTACCTGCACTACCCGGAAAACTCCGCCGGCAGCATCATGACGGCCGAGTTTGTGGATTTGAAGAAATATATGAACGTCCGGGAATCCCTGGCCCGGATCCGCCGCATCGGCGAGGACAAGGAGACCATCTATGTCTGCTTCGTCATCTCCGCGGACCGGCGGCTGGAGGGCATCGTCACGGTAAAGGACCTGCTCCTGGCCGACGATGAAGAGGTGGTCGAGGACCTGATGGACCGGAACGTGATCTTCGCCTCCACCACGGAGGACCAGGAGAGCGTCTCGGAGAAGTTCTCGGACTATGACCTGGTGGCCCTGCCGGTGGTGGACAAGGAAGGCCGCCTGGTGGGCATCGTCACCGTGGACGACGTCATCGACGTCATGGAGCAGGAGACCACGGAAGACATCGAAAAGATGGCCGGTATGGTGCCCTCCGACAAGCCCTATTCCCGCACGGGCCCGCTGGAGATCTGGAAAAAGCGCATCCCCTGGCTGCTTTTTCTGATGCTCTCCGCCACCTTTACCAGCATGATCCTCACCAGCTTTGAGAATATGCTGGCTGTGGAGGCGGCGCTGGTGGCCTTCATCCCCATGCTCATGGGCACCGGCGGCAACTCCGGCGCTCAGGCTTCCACCGCCGTGATCCGCAGCCTGTCCCTGGGGGACACGGAGCCGGAGGACGCCCTGCGGGTGATCTGGAAGGAGTGGCGGGTGGCCCTGCTGTGCGGCATGACCCTGGCAGCGGTAAATTTCGCGAAAATGCTGCTGGTGGACGGCTGGATCCTGCATAACGACGGGGTGACCGTGACCGTGGCGGCGGTGGTGAGCCTGTCCATCGTGTTCATCGTGATGTTTGCCAAGGTGGTGGGCAGCATGCTCCCCATCCTGGCGGAGAAAATCGGCGTGGACCCGGCGGTGATGGCCAACCCCCTGATCTCCACCGTCACCGACGCCGTGTCGCTGCTGATCTATCTGTATATGGCCAAGCTGCTGCTGCATATCTGAGGAGAGCCTATGACCGGACTGATTACAAAACTGCTGATCTTCGTGGCCCTGATGGTCACAGGCTATCTCTTCGCCCGGCGGGGCACGGCGGGCCCGGCCTTCACCAAGGCCGCCAGCAGCCTGGTGATCAACGTGTTCATGAGCGCCACCATTCTCAACTCCGTGCTCACCGCGGACCTGGCGCTGAGCTGGGCGGAGCTGGGGCGGGTGATGCTGGTGGTCTGCGCCGCCATCGGCTGCTGCTATGTTGTGGCCGCCGCGGCGGCCAGGCTGCTGCCGGTGGAGCGGGAGCACAGGACCGGCTTTGAGCTGCTCCTGGCCGTGCCCAACAATATGTTCATCGCCCTGCCGGTGCTGGAGGAGCTCTATGGGCCCACGGCGGTGTTTTACTGCGGCCTGTCCAACATCCCCTTTAACCTGCTGCTGTATACCTACGGTATCTGGCTGCTGAAGAGGGACGGGGGAGAAGGGGGCTTTCGTCTGCGGGATATGTTTGGCGCGCCGCTGGTGTCCACCCTGCTGGCCCTGGCTGTCTTCCTCCTGCGCCTGCCGGTGCCGGGGCCGCTCCGGGAGCTGATCGGCACCATGGCCGGGGCCACCATGCCCCTGTCCATGATCGTCATCGGCGCCTCCCTCAGCAGCGTCAGCCTGCTGGACGCCTTTAAAAACCGGCGGCTGTACCTGGCCAGCCTGATCAAGCTGGTGCTGATCCCCCTGGCCGCCTGGGGGCTCTGCGGGCTGTTCACCGCCGACCCGCTGCTCCGGGCCGTGGGGACGCTGATCGCCGCCAGCCCCAGCGCCATCATCGTCACGGTGCTGACCATCAAATACGGGGGCGACCCGATCTTTACCTCCGAGGGGATCCTGCAGAGCACGGCCCTGGCCATGCTGACGATCCCTGCGCTGGTATATTTCCTGCTATAGGGGGGATTTTTGTGCACATTCCGCAGGGGGCCAGCCAGACCGTTGAGATCCTGGATTTTGAGGACGCTCTGGCCCGCTCCGGCCGCAGCGGCGGCTATGACAGCGCCAAATGGCTGTATGTGCCGGATTTTTACACCGAATACCGTTACATACTGGGGACCCGGGGGCGCGATCCCCTGATCTGCATCGGGGTCAACCCCTCCACCGCCGCGCCGGACGATCTGGACAACACCCTCAAGTCCGTCTCCCGTATTGCCGGGGCCAACGGCTATGACAGCTGGATCATGTTCAACGTCTACGCCCAGCGGGCCACCCGGCCGGAGGACATGGACCGGGAGCGCAACGAGCGGCTGCACCGGGAGAACATGCGGGCCTTTGCCTATATCCTGGACCGGGCCGCCCAGGGGGGCGCGGTCCCGGCGGTCTGGGCCGCCTGGGGGGCGGTCATCGAGAAGCGGCCCTATTTGCCGGACTGCGTGCGGGAGATGGTGCGCCTGGGGGAGCGGTACGGGGCCCGCTGGCTGCGGGCGGGAAAGCTCTCCGTCAAGGGGCATCCCCACCACCCGCTGTATCTGAGAAAGGACGAAAAAACCGTGGATTTTGACGTGAGGGGGTATCTGGCAACGCTATGAGCGAGAACAAGCTGAAGGTCGCCGTCTGCCAGCTGCGGACGGAGCTGGAGCAGGAGACCACCATGGCCAAGGCGGAGGCCATGGTGCGGCAGGCCGCCGGGGAAGGGGCGGAAGTGGTGGTCCTCCCGGAGATGTTCAACTGCCCCTACGACCGGGCCTATTTCAAAAAATACGCCGTCCGGGGCCATGAGGAGGCCGTGGCGGCGCTGTCCGCCTGGGCGAAGGAGAACCGGGTGCTGCTGGTGGGCGGCTCGGTCCCCGAGGCGGAGGACGGGCTTTTGTATAACACCTGCTTTGTCTTTGACGAGGCGGGGCGGCAGATCGCCCGGCACCGGAAGGTACACCTGTTCGACGTGGACCTGCCGGGGATGCGCTTTCAGGAGTCGCACACCTTTACTCCCGGCCGGGACGTGACCGTTTTTGACACCCGCTTTGGCAAAATGGGGGCGGCGGTCTGCTTTGACCTGCGCTTTCCCGAGCTGTTCCGGGCCATGGCTAACCGGGGGGCCAGGGTGATTTTTCTCCCGGCCCAGTTCAACATGACCACCGGCCCTGCCCACTGGGAAATGAGCCTTCGGGCCCGGGCGATGGATAACGAGCTGTTCCTGGTGGCCGCCGCCGCGGCCCGCTATGAGGGCTTCAGCTATGAGTGCTGGGGCCACTCCTCCGTGGTGGACCCCTATGGGACGGTGCTGGCCTCCTGCGGGGCAGAGGAGACGATCCTGTATGCGGATCTCGACCTGGCCCGGGTGGACGAGGTGCGCCGCCAGCTGCCCACCTTCCTGCACCTGCGGCGGGACGTATATCAGGTGGCGGACTGATGGGCATCCGGCAGGACATCGAGCGCTACCGCCCCTTCAACGAGCAGGAGCGGCGGGACCGGGAGCGGATCCTGGCTTTCCTGGCGCAAAACCCGGACGCGTTTTACCGCACGAACCCCACCGCCCACATGACCGCCTCCGCCTGGATCGTGAACGGCCGGCGGGACAAGGTGCTGCTGATCTACCACAAAATTTACAACTCCTGGGCCTGGACCGGCGGGCACGCGGACGGGGAGGAAGACCTGCTCGCCGTGGCCCTGCGGGAAGCCCGGGAGGAGACGGGGATCAGGACCGTCCGGCCGGTGACGGAGGAGATCTACTCGCTGGAGGTGCTCACGGTGGACGGGCACGAGAAGCGGGGTGAGTACGTCTCCAGCCATCTGCACATGAACGTGACCTATCTGCTGGAGGCGGAGGAGGGGGAAACCCTCCGTATCCGGGAGGAGGAGAACAGCGGCGTAGGCTGGTTCGGCTTGGACCAGGCTCTGACCGCCTCTACGGAGCCCTGGTTCGTGGAGCGCATCTACAAAAAACTGAACGCGAAATTGGTTGACTATAAATTAAATTATGTTAACTAAACAGCCAACGGGGAGAACAAAGAAATCTCCCCGTTGGCTGTTTACGATAACAATGTTATGTAAACAAAACAAGAGCAAATGTCAGCCGGCCGGGATCATCCCGGCCGGCTGACACGATATTCCGCTTAGGGATGTTATTCCATCTGCTCCAGGCAGAAGCGGAAGGCGGAGGGGATGGCGCAGTCCCGCCTGATCTCCCCGGCGGTAAACCACTGAAAGCTCTCCGCCTCCCGGCCGCAGAGCGCCTGATAGCCCCGCATGTGCCATTCCACATGGGTGAAGATGTGCTTGGCCTGGCCGAAGAGTTCCAACGGCTGAGGTTCCAGACCCAGGGCCTCCAGGCGGCGGAGCAGCTCTCCTTCATCCAGAGTGCCCTCCCAGTTGGGAAACTCCCAGAGCCCGGCCAGCAGGCCCCGGCTCTCCCGGCGGCGCAGGGCGTAGCGTCTGCCGCAGCGGAGCAGCAGCACGCTGTGCTCTTCCACCCGGCGGGGCTTCTTTTCACTGCGGACAGGCAGCTGCTCCGCTTCGCCCCGCTCCCGGCCCAGGCACAGCCCGGCCAGGGGGCAGGCGGCGCATTGGACTTTGCCCTGGGGGAGGCAGACCGTCTCCCCCAGCTCCATGAGCCCCTCCGTAAACAGGCCGGCCTCCCGGCCGCAGGGGTAGATCTGCTCTAAAAGGGCTTGGACAGCGGCCCGGGTTTTGGGGGACAGGGCGTCCTCCCGGCTGGCGGTGAGCCGCAGAACCAGGCGCAGCACGTTCCCGTCCACGGCGGGGGCGGGCTCCCCCCAGGCGATAGAGGCGATGGCTCCGGCTGTATAGTCCCCGATGCCGGGCAGCTTTCGCAGCTCCGCCGCCGTCCGGGGCAGCTGGCCGCCCCGCTCCCGGACCAGCTGCCGGGCCGCCTTCTGCAGGTTCCGGACCCGGCTGTAATAGCCCAGGCCCTCCCAGAGCTTCAGCAGCTCCTCCTCCGGAATGGCGGCCAGGGCCTCCACCGTGGGCAGCCGCTCCATAAAACGGGCGTAATAGGGGATGACCGCCTCGATCCGGGTCTGCTGGAGCATGATCTCGGAGACCCAGACGGAATAGGGCGTCTGCTCCGCCCGCCAGGGCAGCATCCGCCGGTTTGCCCTGTGCCAGTTTATGACCAGAGGCGCGCAGGCCTCCAGCCGTTCCAAATCCGTCATAACGTGTTCCTTTCCAAGGAGATGCCCCTATTATACAGCCTTCCAGGCAAAGCTGCAAGTATTGGAAGAGGCCGCAGCCCAAATTGGACTGCGGCCTGAAGTTCAAAGAATGTGCGGTTTCCGCTTCTCAGCCGAAGACGGAGAGCAGGTAGCCCGCGGCGATGGCGGAGCCGATAACGCCGGCCACGTTGGGGCCCATGGCGTGCATCAGCAGGAAGTTGGTCTTGTTGTACTTCCGGCCCACGTCCTGAGCCACACGGGCGGCCATAGGCACTGCGGACACGCCGGCAGAGCCGATCAGGGGGTTGATCTTGCCGCCGGAGACCCGGTACATGATCCGGCCGCCGATCAGACCGCCGGTGGTGGAGATGGCGAAGGCCACCAGACCCAGAATGACGATCTTGATGGTGTCGGCGCTGAGGAAGCGCTCGGCCACCATGGTGGCGCCCACGGAGGTGGCCAGCATGATGGTGACGATGTTCATCAGGGCGTTCTGCACCGTGTCGCTGAGCCGGTCGGTCACGCCGCACTCGCGGAAGAGGTTGCCCAGCATCAGGCAGCCGATCAGAGGGGCGGTGGAGGGCAGGAGCAGGATGACGAAAGCGGAGACCACGATAGGGAAGATAATCTTCTCGGTCTTGCTCACTTCCCGGGTCTGCTCCATCTTCACCACGCGCATGGCCGGGGTGGTCATGAACTTCATGATGGGCGGCTGGATCAGCGGGATCAGGGCCATATAGGAGTAGGCCGCGATGGCGATGGGGCCCAGCAGCTCCGGGGCCAGCTTGGTGGTCAGGAAGATGGCGGTGGGGCCGTCCGCGCCGCCGATGATGCCGATAGAGGCGGCCTGGGGGCCGGAGAAGCCCAGCAGAATGGCGCCGAAGAAAGCCACGAACACGCCCAGCTGAGCGGCCGCGCCCAGCAGCAAGCTCTTGGGGTTAGCCAGCAGAGGGCCGAAGTCGGTCATGGCGCCCACGCCCATGAAGATGATGGAGGGGTACACGCCGGCCTTGACGCCGATGTAGAACACGTCCAGCAGGCCGCCCTCATGCATCACGGTGGTGAAGGTCAGATGCTCGATCACCTCGCCGGCGGCGGTGATGTAGGGAGTGCCGGCCACGTAGGCGTCCCACATGTCCAGGTGGTACAGCCCGGAGCCGGGCAGGTTCGTCAGCAGGCAGCCGAAGGCGATGCCCACCAGCAGCAGGGGCTCGAATTTCTTGACGATGCCCAGGTACAGCAGGCCGCAGGCGATGGCGATCATGATGAGGTTTTTCCAGCCGCCCGCCGCCAGGAACCCGGCAAAGCCGGACTCGCTGGCCAGCCTGCCGAGAGTTTCAAGTATGTTCATGGGCCCCTCCTTACGCGATCACGGCGAGGGTCGCGCCGGTCTCGACCACGGCGCCTTTGTCCACCAGGATCTGAGCCACGGTACCGGCCTTGGGGGAGACGATCTCGTTCTCCATCTTCATGGCCTCCAGGATGATCAGCACGTCGCCCTCGTTGACCTTCTGACCGGCAGTAACCAAAATCTTGAGGATGTTGCCGGGCATAGGGGACTTGACGGGCTCGCCGGCGGCCACGTTGGCCGGGGCGGCGGGGGCCGCCGCCGCGGGAGCGGCGGCAGGAGCGGCAGCGGCAGGCGCCGCAGCCGGGGCAGGGGCATAGGCCTCGTATTCATCGACCAGCATGGCCTGGTCCTGGTCCACTTCCACCTCGTAGGTGCGGCCGTTGAGCGTCACTTTATATTTCATTTGTCCTTGACCTCCTTAATTGAGCGAAAACGCAGTTCGTTGAGGGGCTTATTGAGCTTGTGGGCCACGATGGCCATCACCATGGCGGCGTCCTTCGGGTCTACATCGTGGAGCATCAGCTCGCCGGCCGTGCCCTTGGCAACAGGCTTGTCCGCGGGCGCCGCCTCCGGAGCGGGAGCAGCAGCCGCGGCGGCGGCAGCTGCTTTCTTCTGAGAGGAGACCATGATCTTGCCCATGACAATGACCACGACCAGCAGCAGAAGGATCCCGAAGAAGACCACGGCGTAGCCCAGGACGGCCATCAGAGCCGCCGACGGGACGCTGGGGTGCAGCAAAGCTTCAGACATTCAGGCACGCCTCCTCACATTTCCTCGATGCTGTACTTGACAACATTCTCTTCCTTGGCCTTGCGCTTTTCAAAGAAGGTCTCGGCCACCGGCGGGAAGGCGATATAGCTGAGCACGTCCTCCTCGCAGCGGGCGACGCCCTCCAGCTTGACCTCCGCCTGCTCGTACACGTCGGCAGGCAGCGTGTCCGCGTAACGGCCATCCAGAGGCTGTTCGCCCTTGAGGATCTTCTCCCGCACCTCGGGATTGATGGGGGCGGGGGTCTTGCCGTACTCGCCGCGGCAGTAGGCCTTCAGCTCAGAGCCCACGTTTTTGTACCGCTCGCCGGCCAGGACGTTCTGCACCGCCTGGGTGCCGATCAGCTGGCTGGTGGGAGTGACCAGCGGGGGATAGCCCATGTCCTCCCGGACACGGGGGGTCTCCAGCAGGGCCTCCTCAAACTTATCCTGGGCGTTGAGCATCTTCAGCTGGCTGATCAGGTTGGAGAGCATGCCGCCGGGGATCTGATAGGTGAGGCACTGGGTGTCGGTGGTGAGGGAGATCGGGTCCAGCGTGCCGTCAGCGATGAAATCGGCCCGGATGGGCTTGAAGAAGTTGGCCATCTGAAGCAGAACCTCCGCGTCCAGCCCGGTGTCGTAGCCCATCTCCTTGAGGGTGTAATCCAGGGTCTCGGTGGCGGGCTGAGAGGTGCCGCCGGAGAAGGGGGAGATGGCGGTGTCGATCACGTCGGCGCCGGCCTCGATGGCCTTCAGATAGGTCATGAAGGCCAGGCCCGTGGTGCAGTGGGTGTGCACCACCACGGGCAGATCCACCGCATCCTTGATGGCGGCCACCAGGTCGTAAGCGCTCTTGGGCAGCAGGATGCCGGCCATATCCTTGATGCAGATGGAGCCGACGCCCATTTGAGCCAGCTCCTTGGCCATGGACACATACTTGTCCAGCGTGTGCACCGGGCTGGTGGTGTAGGAAATGGCGCCGGAGGCCATCGCCCCGGAATTGACGGTCTCCTCAACGGCGACCTTCAGGTTGTCCAGGTCGTTGAGGGCGTCAAAAATACGGATGATGTCAATGCCGTTGCGGACGGCGGCGCGCACAAAGCGGCGCACCACATCGTCGCTGTAGTGCTTGTAGCCCAGCAGGTTCTGACCGCGCAGAAGCATCTGGAGCTTGGTGTTGGGCATTTTGGCCCGGATTTTCCGCAGCCGCTCCCAGGGGTCCTCGTCCAGGAAGCGCAGGCAGACGTCAAAGGTGGCGCCGCCCCAGCACTCCACAGAGTAGAACCCGGCCTTGTCCATGGTTTCCAGAATAGGCTCGAACTTGTCGTAGGAAAGTCTGGTCGCCACTAAGGACTGGTTCGCGTCGCGCAGGATGGTTTCGGTGAACTGTACTTTCTTCATAGCTCCTCCTTTAGGATAAATTGTATGTTATGGAAAGGTCTCTCTTTTCTTACGACTCCGGAGAGGAACTGCGCCATGGGCGGAAAAACGCCTTTTAAAAAACGGTCACGCTATTATAACACCACTTGAAAAGAAATGCTAGAGTTGAAAAATTTTTGTTGAAAACAGGCAAATTTGCTGGGGCAAAATTGGTTAAAAAAGCTAAAATATTTTGGCTTAGGCGGATATGGACCTGGAAGAGAATTGGCAAAAGCGCCGGAGCGGCATAGAATGCCTTGAGGAGGAATCCTCAATACCTGCGTTTGGAGGAGAAATATGCCAGACAACGATCTTTGCTCCACCAAGATCTATACCAATAACTGCAACGGCAGCTGCAGCTGCAACTGCGGCTGCGGGAGCAATGTCGGCCCTGCCGGGCCCATGGGCCCCCAGGGTCCGGTTGGTCCTCAGGGACCTCAGGGGCCCCAAGGTCCCCAGGGCCCCATCGGTCCCACCGGGGCGGCCGGGGCTGCCGGAGCCACGGGCCCCCAGGGCCCCGCTGGCCCCGCGGGCGCGGCGGCTGCCGTCACTGTGGGCACCACCGCTACCGGCGCGCCCGGCAGCAGCGCCCAGGTCACAGCCAGCGGCACCCCCGGTAATGTGGTGCTGAACTTTGTGATCCCAGCCGGGGCGGCGGGTCCCCAGGGCCTTGCGGGCCCTGCCGGTCCGGTTGGCGCGACGGGCGCAACCGGAGCCACCGGTGCGACAGGCCCCCAGGGGCCCGCGGGCACAGTCACCGTGGGCACCGTCACAGCCGGGCCCGCCGGTTCGGCTCCCCTGGTCATGAACACGGGGACGGACACGGCGGCGGTGCTGAACTTTACCATCCCTGCCGGAGCTACGGGAGCAACCGGCCCACAGGGCCCTGCTGGTCCTGCCGGTCCGGTTGGAGCCACTGGCGCAGCCGGAGCCACCGGTGCGACAGGCCCCCAGGGGCCTGCGGGCCCGGCCGGGGCTGCCGCCACCAACGACAACGCCATGCTGTACAATGACGCGCTGCAGACCGTGGCCGCCGGGAGCACGGTGACGCTGCCAACCAATGTGATCAATGCAGCAGGCGGCAGCATCGCCGCCTCCGGCGCCGACGGCGTGACCCTGGCCGCCGGCACTTACCTGGTGAGCTTCGTCAGCGACGCGGGCACCACCGGGGCGGGGGATCTGGACGCAGCCTTGCAGCTGGACGGCACCCCCATCTCCTACACCGAGACCAGCCTTACGGAGACAGGGGCCGCTGAAGCGCGGATCGCGCTCAACGCCCTGGTCACCTCCACCGGCGGGCAGGTGCTGACCGTGGTGAACAACGGGACGGCGCCCAACACCCACGACAACAGCGTGCTGACCGTGGTGCGCCTGGCCTGAACAAGAGAATAAAACAGCCCCGGACGGAATCACCGTCCGGGGCTGAAAAGCCTGTGCGCTTTACTTCTGCTCGTTGACATAGAGGTTTACCTTGCTCTGAATGAGCTTGGCCACCTCCTGGACGCTCTTCTGGCCGCCAAAATAGGGCTGGGCCTCCTCTTTGACGATCTTGAGGATCTGGGCGTTTTCGCTGAGGGATACGCTGGTGTTCTCCACCAGGTACAGCAGCTTGTCGGCCTGCTCCTGGGTCATGGAGTAGATGTCGTAGCTCTGGCCGTTGCCGAAGCTGACGCCGCCCCGGCTCCGCTCGATCCGGTTGCCGTCCTCGTCCAGCAGGATGTTCCCCTGGGCGTCCTTTTGCCAGTCCGGCGTCATTTCCTCCTTCAGCTGCGCCTCAAAGGCCTTCCGGT
Organism: uncultured Oscillospiraceae bacterium; assembly: GCA_947626315.1. Taxonomy (GTDB): domain Bacteria; phylum Bacillota; class Clostridia; order Oscillospirales; family Oscillospiraceae; genus Limivicinus. The sequence goes on from CANQRQ010000036.1 coordinate 19,769, forward strand.
TGGTGGGCAGGCCGAAGCTGTCGTTGTTCTGGTACTCCTCCGTCAGGAAGGTCCGGAGGAAGTCCCAGGCGAGCTCCTTGCCGGCGCAGTTGGCGCTCATGCCCAGGGCCATGGTGAAGCGGAAGGCGCTGCCCATGCTGCCGTCCGCGGTGGGGTAGCCGATGTAGCAGAGATTGTCCTCGCCGCCGAAATAGATGGCGTCCATCTGGACCTCGCTGAACATGTTGACCGTAGCAGTCATCAGCATCTGCCGCCCCTGGGCGATGCGGACGTTTTCGCCGTCATTCTCCGAGTCGTAGTTCTCCCAGTTGTAGTCCGAAGCGAAGCGGTTGACAAAGTCCAGCAGCTCCTGAAAGTCCTCGCTGTCAAAGCTGCACTGGCCCGTGCTCCAGTCCACAAAGCGGTCCATGTTCAGGGACAGCTCCGTTTCCAGCATGTCGTCCTTTGTCACGCCCACGCCGAAAACCTCACAGCCCTCCGGCATGGTGTCCAGGGCGGCGTAGAGCTGGTCATAGGTCCAGCCCGGCTGGTCGCCTACCACGCTCTCCGCGCCCAAAACCGAGACGATCTGGAAGTCGGCGCTCACCTGGTACAGGCCGCCGTTTACCTCCTGGGCCCGGAGGACGTTTTGGAAGAAATCCTCCCGGTTCAACTCACTGTCCCCGTCCAGATAGGGGTACAGATCCTCCAGCAGGCCTTTGCTGGCAAGCTGGCTGTAGGGGAGCCCCCTCAGATCCAGCAGATCCGGCATATTGCCCGCCATGATCTCCGTGGTCAGCTTAGTGAGCCCGGCGGAGTTGTCCTCGTCTGTGTTGTAGTCCGAATAATCCTTCACGTCGATGTGGCAGCTGTCGCTGTGGCGGTTGTAGTCGATGACCTTGGCCTGCAGGTCATAGTTCAGCCCCAGGACCGCCATGGTCAGGTGGAGCTTTTCCGGCAGCTGGTCCGAGGGCTTCTTGGCCACGGTGATCAGCTCGGTGGTGACGGAGCTCTCCCCGTCGCCGCGCTGGCTCCAGGTGTTGATGATGCCCCGGAGGACGCCCTCCCCGTCCACATAGAGCTTGCCCAGGCTGTCGGGGTTTACGTCGCAGGCAATCCAATCCAGAATCTCCACTGACTCCTCGGCGGCGCTGTCATAACCATAGAAATGGATGCCGCTGGTGTAGTAGAAATCGTAGTCCCCGCCGCCGGAGACGATATCGAAGGCGCTGTCGGGCACGGGGATGGCCTCGCCGAACGCTTTCGCCTCGGCGTCCAGGGGGTGCAGCTCCATCCCCTCCGGGCCGGAGAAGGTGACCGCGGCCCGGCCGTCCCGCAGTCGGAACAGACGGTAGATCCAGCTGTCAGTCTCAAGCTGGTAGACCACCTGGCCCTCCGCGTCGAAGGCGATGACGCCGGGATTGCCCTCCCGGTCCTCAAAGCTGAAGACAAAGTTCCCCTGATCGTCCAGAACGCCGCCGTCCAGATACACGTCCTGCATATCGAAGGCCAGGGGAGCGCTGCTCAGCTCGCTGCCGTCCTGGGCCAGGCGGCGGAGCACATAAGTCCGGCTGCTTTCCGCGTGCTGGTAGTATTCGTCGGAATACTTCTCCACGCCCTCCGGCCCGTCGTACCAGGAGACATACTGGCTCTCCAGGGCCAGCAGCTCCCCGTTATCCGTCTGAGCCAGGTTGTATACGCTGCTGCTGGCCTGAAAATCGGCGTAGCCCTCCGGGTTTTCCGGCGTGGGAAGGGGACTGTAGCCCGTCAGAGGGGAGATGCTGCCCGCGTAGTCCACCCAGTAGTAGCGGTGCTCATACACGTCATACTGCCCCTCATATTCCGGCGTCACGCCCTCGGGGATCTCCTCGCCCACCTTCACATAGCTCTCGGCGTAGAAGCCCTCGTCCGTATACAGCAGGGGGCTGAGGCTGCTGTCCTCGTCCTGCTGCAGCGGGGTATAGTCCGCCGCGTAGACGAATTCCGGCGTGGCCGTGGCGTCCGGCTTGTCCGCCGGGCTGTCCTGCCTGCCGCAGGCACTGAGACTGAAGAGAAGAGCCGCCGCCGGCAGAAGAGCCAAAAGGCGGCCTGTGCGTTCGTTTTTCATAGGAATTACCATGCCGGAGCGGCACCGGCACAAATAGGGATGAAAACAGATGCCGCAAAATTATCTGT
>CANQRQ010000037.1 GCA_947626315.1 uncultured Oscillospiraceae bacterium
GATCAGGCCGATGTTGGGGCCTTCAGGGGTCTCAATGGGGCAGAGGCGGCCATAGTGGCTGTAGTGCACGTCCCGCACGTCGAAGCTGGCGCGCTCACGGGACAGGCCGCCGGGGCCCAGGGCGGACATACGCCGCTTGTGGGTCAGCTCGGCCAGGGGGTTGGTCTGGTCCATGAACTGGCTCAGGGGGGAGGAGCCGAAGAACTCCTTGATGGCGGCGGTGACCGGCCGGATATTGATCAGGCTCTGGGGGGTGACAATGTCCAGATCCTGCAGGGTCATGCGCTCCCGGATCACCCGCTCCATGCGGGAGAAGCCGATGCGGAACTGGTTCTGCAGCAGCTCGCCCACGCAGCGGACGCGCCGGTTGCCCAGATGGTCGATATCGTCCGCCTCGCCGATGCCGTTGGCCAGGCAGTTGAGGTAGTTGACAGAGGAGAAAATGTCGTCCGCCACGATGTGCCGGGGGATCAGCACGTCGATATTCTCGCGAATGGCGTCCTTCAGAGCCTCGCCCTGGTACTGCCGGCACAGCTGGGCCATGACGATGCCCCGGACCTTCTCCTTGATGCCCAGCTCGGCAGGGTCAAAGTCCACATAGCGGCGGATGTCCACCATGCCGTTGGAGAAGACCCGGACGTTCTTCCCCTCCACCCGCAGGGTGACGGAGATCACGCCCGCCTCGTCGATCTGCCGGGCTTTGTCCCGAGTGAGGGTCTCCCCCGCCTCGGCCAGGATCTCCCCGGTGAAGGGGTCGGCCGCCGGCGCGGCCAGCTCAAAGCCGGCGATGCGGGGATAGAGGGCCAGCTTCTTGTTGAACTTGTAGCGGCCCACATTGGAGATCTCATAGCGGCGGCGGTCATAGAACAGGCCGTCCAGCAGGGCCTCCGCGCTCTCCACCGTGGGGGGATCGCCGGGGCGCAGCTTCCGGTAGATCTCCAGCAGGCACTCCTCCCGGCTGGGGGCGGCGTCCTTCTCCAGGGTGGCCACGATGCGCTCGTCCTCCCCGAAGATATCCCGCAGGCGCTGATCGGTCACCGCGCCTACATAGGGGTCGTCCACGCAGCTGAGCCAGGTGGCCGGGCGGTTCTCGTCGTAGGCGCCCATGGCCTTCAGAAACCAGGTGATCGGCAGCTTGCGGTTCTTGTCGATCCGGACGTTGAACACGTCGTTGGCATCCGTCTCGTACTCCAGCCAGGCCCCGTGATAGGGGATGACCGTGGAGGCGTAGATGCTGATCATGGACTTGTCCGTGGTCTTGTCAAAATATACGCCGGGAGAGCGGACGATCTGGGAGACGATGACCCGCTCCGCGCCGTTGATGATGAAGGTGCCTCCGTCGGTCATGATGGGGAAATCTCCCATGAAGATCTCCTGCTCCTTGATCACGTCCGTCTCCTTGTTGCGCAGGCGGACCCGCACTTTCAGAGGCGCGGCATAGGTGGCGTCCCTGGCCTTGCACTCCTCCTCGGTGTACTTGGGCTTCTCGTTCATGGAGTAGTCGATGAAGCTCAGCTCCAGATTGCCGGAGTAGTCGGTCACGGAGTCCACGTCCCGGAAGACCTCCCGCAGGCCGGTTTCCAAAAACCACTTGTAGGAGCTTTTCTGGATCTCCAGCAGGTTGGGCATCTCCTGGATCTCCTGGGTGCGGGCAAAGCTCTTGCGCAGAGTTTTGCCGTACAGTACATCTTTTGGCATTGGCGCACTCTCCTCATTGAATTTGCCGGTCCGCCCGCCGGTTGCGGACGCCCGGATGCGTTGGTTAAATATTTGCTCCCGCTGTTGCTTTCGCGGCGGAAAACTGCTATACTAAGAGCATGATAGTGGAGGTATAGGCCTCCCCTCCCTGCAAACATAGCAAGTTATTTTACCACCGCGTTCTCCGCCTTGTCAAGGTTTATTTTGTCATAATTGCGTTGTTTTTTTCGCTGTATCGGTTTTCTGCCGGGAGAGGTTTTCTCTCCTTTTTTTGTTGCCCGCTTGTCCGGAGGAAATCTTTATGGACCTTCGTGTTGTTTTTTTTCTGGCCCTGGAGGCCGTTTTCGCTTTCTTTCTGCTGCTCCGCGCCGGGTTGCTGGCTCCAGCCGCCGTCCCGGGCGGCCGGGGCCGGCGGCTGGACCCCGTCCCCGCTCTGGTGAGCGCCGCGCTGCTGCTGGCCGCCTTCGGCCTGCGGCTGGCCGCCCTGCCCTATGAGACGCTGGACTACCAGAATTTTCTCACCAAATGGGTGGACTTTTTCCGGACCAACGGGGGCTTCCGGGCCCTGGCCGTGCCGGTGGGGAACTACAATATCCCCTACCTCTATTTTCTGGCCCTCTTCTCCTATTCCGGCATCCGGGACCTGTACCTGATCAAGCTGCTGAGCGTTTTCTTTGATGTGCTTCTGGCCTGGGCCGCCATGCTGCTGCTGGGCCGGTACACCCAGAGCCGGGCCGCCCGGCTGGGCTGCTTTTTCACGCTGCTCTTTCTCCCCACGGCGGTCCTCAACGGCTCCCTCTGGGGCCAGTGTGACAGCATCTATGTGGCCCTGGCCCTGCTGGGCATCTATCTGGCGCTGGCGGACCGGCCGGTGCTGTCCATGGTCTGCGCCGCCCTCTCCTTCGGCTTCAAGCTCCAGGCGGTGTTTGTGCTGCCGGTGTACGCCGTGCTCTGGATGCAGGGGAAATTCCAGTGGAAGCATTTTCTGGTCTTCCCCCTGGCCTATGTGCTGCTGGTCCTCCCGGCGGTGCTGCTGGGCCGGCCTTTTCTGGACACGCTCACCCTCTATGCCAGCCAGACTGGCAGCATCGGCGACGGCCTGAACTACAACTCCCCTTCCGTTTTCGCCTTCTTTACCCAGGTGCCGGACCCGGAGGAAGCCGCCCGCTTCGCCATCGCCGCCGCCGTCTTTCTGATGCTGGCCGTGCTGGAGCTCTGCCTGTTCTTCCGCCGCCGCCTGAACGACCGGGCGGTGCTGGGGGCGGCGCTGCTCTTCGCCATCGGCATTCCCTTCCTCCTGCCCCATATGCACGACCGGTACTTCTTCGCCGCCGACGCGCTGACGGTGGTGCTGGCCTTTGCCGACTGCCGCTTTGCCCTCGTAGCGCTGCTGGCGCAGTTTGCCTCCCTGCTGGGCTACCACGCCTATCTGAAGATGCGCTACCTGCTGACCATGGACTGGGGGGCCCGGGCGCTGATCCTGGCCCTGCTGCTCTGCGCCGCCTTTTTCGCCCTGGCGCTGCGGGGGAAAAATGAGCCGCCGGAGGAAATTCAGCCTTGACAAACGCGGATTATCTGCTATAATCATTTGTGCCTTAAATGTGGCCATAGGCGCGGCTGGCTTTCAATGCAGCCCACGCGCCGGCGTATATACGCGAGAGTGCTGGAATAGGTAGACAGGCACGTTTGAGGTGCGTGTGTCAACCGACGTGGGAGTTCAAGTCTCCTCTCTCGCACCAAAAACCGGCGAGCTTCGCAAGAAGCTTGCCGGTTTTTACTTTTTCACTCTTCACTATTCACTCTTCACTCAAAACCCGAGCCGATTTTTGGAGGTAAAAAGTAAGAGCGAAGAAGTGCGGTGTCCGCTGCGCGGACGATTATAAAAATAATTTCAATTTACTTTTTCCCTTTTCACGGAAAAACCGGCGGGCTTCCTGCGAAGTCTGCCGGTTTTCCTGTGCTTTTTGGGGGAATTGGAAACTGTTTTGGGCAATTCAACTCAGATGCTCTCGTATTCCGCCACGATCTCCTGATCGGGGGCCTTGGTGAGCAGGCTCACCAGGACGATGGCGGCGCAGGCCACCAGGAAGGCGGGGAGCAGCTCATAGATATCCCAGGCGCCGCCCAGAGGACGGACCAGGTATTTCCAGACAAAGACCATCACGCCGCCGGAGACCATCCCCGCCAGGGCGCCGTAACGGTTGGAGCGCTTCCAGAACAGGGCCATGAGCATCACGGGCCCGAAGGAGGCGCCGAAGCCGGCCCAGGCAAAGGACACGATGCCGAAGACGGAGCTGTTGGGGTCCCGGGCCAGGAACACGCCGGCCAGGGCCACCACCAGCACGGTAATGCGGGCGATGAACATCTCCTGAGCGTTGCTGAGCTTCAGGTGGAACACGCCCTGGAGCAGGTTGTGAGAGATGCTGGAGGCGGAGGCCAGCAGCTGGGCGTCGGCGGTGGACATGGTAGAGGCCAGGATGCCGGCCAGCACCAGGCCCGCGATCAGGGCGGGGAAGATGCCGTAGGTGCTCATGAGGGAGGAGATGCGCACCAGGATCGCTTCCGCGGCGGAGGAGCTCTCAAAGGGGGCGATGGAGCCGTTGCTGCTCATGGCGAAGCCCACCACGCCGACCACGATGGCGATGCTCATGGAGATCACCACCCAGATGCTGCCGATCCGCCGGGAGACGGTCAGTTTTTCCTCCTCCTTGATGGCCATAAAGTGGTTGAGGATGTGGGGCATGCCGCAGTAGCCCAGGCCCCAGGCCATGGTGGAGCAGATGGCGATAAAGCCGTATTTGCCGGGGGTGGTGGAGAGAATGTTGGTGCTGGAGGTCAGGCTCAGGTAGCCGGGCACGGTTTTGGCGTTTTCCACCACGGCGCCCCAGCCGCCGGCCATATGGATGCCGAAGACCAGCATCACCACCAGGGCGATGCTCATGACGATGCTCTGGATCAGGCTGGTGACGGAGGCGGCCATAAAGCCGCCCATGGCGCAGTAGGCCACGATCACCGCCGCGCTGATCAGCATGGCCACCATGTAGTCCATGTCAAAGAGGTTGGTGAACAGCTTGCCGCAGGCGGCAAAGCCGGAGGCGGTATAGGGCACGAAGAAAACGATGATGATCACCGCGGCGATGCCCTCGATCAGGCCGCTCTTGTCCCGGTAGCGGTGGGAGAAGAAGTCGGGGATGGTGATGGCGTTGACCCGGGCGGAGTAGCGCCGCAGGCGCTTGGCCACGATCAGCCAGTTCAGGTAAGTACCCACGGCCAGGCCGATGACCGTCCAGGTTGCGTCCGCCAGGCCGCAGAAATAGGCCAGGCCGGGCACGCCCATCAGAAGCCAGCTGCTCATGTCCGAGGCCTCGGTGCTCATGGCCACCACAATGGGGCCCAGCCGCCGGCCGCCCAGATAGAAGTCGCTGGAGTTGTTGTTGCCTTTGGAATACACGGCGCCGATTGCCAGCATACCCACCAGGTACACCACAATGGCGATCAGAATACAGATGCTTGCGCTGGTCATAACAGGAAACCTCTCTTTTCCGAAATAGCCGCCGGTTCCGGGTCCGGCCCCGTCAGCTACTCAGATTATAAAAGCTTTTTGAACGAAAACAAGAGAAGAAAACCCGTCCAGGACTTGAAATTTTCTTTTTTTCGCGTATAATATAAAAAGCCTTTAAGAAATTCATGGTAAAATGAAAAATATTCATATTAGGAGGACAGGATGAAGCTGGCGCGTTTTCAGACGCTGATGACGGTGGTGGAGCAGGAGAGCCTCACCCGGGCGGCCCAGGTTTTGGGCTGCACCCAGTCCGCCGTGAGCCACAGCATTGAGACGCTGGAGGCGGAGCTGGGCTTCGCGCTTTTGAAGCGGGGCCGGGCGGGGGTGAAGCTCACCGCCGAGGGGGAGCGGCTGCTGCCCGCGGTGCGGGGCCTGCTGAACAGCGCCGAGCAGCTGGAGCAGACGGCGGCCTCCATCCGGGGGCTGGAGGCCGGCACGGTGCGCATCGGGGCCTTCACCTCCGTGGCCGTCCACTGGCTGCCGGGGGTGCTGAAGGAGTTTCAGGCGGACTATCCCCAGGTGGATTTCAAGCTGCTCAACGGGGACTATCACGACGTGGAACAGTGGCTCACGGACGGGAGCGTGGACATCGGCTTTGTCAACGTGCCCTGCGCCCTGGACTGCGAGTGCATCCCCCTGATGGAGGACCGGCTGCTGGCCATCCTGCCGGAGAACAGCCGCTTCGCCAGCTACCCCAAATTTCCCCTTACCGAGTGCGAGACGGAGCCCTTTATCAGCCTCCTGCAGAGCTCGGACCACGACGCCCGCCGGGCCCTGGAGGCAGCGGGAGTGAAGCCCAACGTGCGCTTTTACACCAAGGACGACTACGCCATCATCGCCATGGTGGAGCAGGGCCTGGGCATGAGCATCATGCCGGAGCTTCTGCTGAAGGGGCGGCAGGACCGGCTGCTGATCCTGCCCCTGATCCCGGAGGCCAAGCGCACCATCGGCCTGGCCATCGCCGCCGGCAGCAAGGCGGGCCCGGCCACCCGGCGTTTCGCAGACTACGTGGTGCGCTACGTGACGGAAAACAGATAATTCCATCAAACATTACAAATATTGACAGAGCTTTTCTACTATGTTATAAATATGTGGCACATGATGTACGCATGGGTGTTTTTGTTTCTGTTTGTGCCGCCGGAGCCGCGGCAGAATGGAGATTCACATGACCTTAAACGATCTGAAGCCGGGCCGCTCCGGCGTAATTTTGGAGGTGGGCGGAGAGGGGCCTCTCCGCTGCCGCCTGCTGGACATGGGGCTGATCCCCCGCACAAGGGTGACCCTGTGCAAGCGGGCCCCTATGGGGGACCCTATTGAGATCCGGGTGCGGGGCTATGAGCTGACGCTGCGGGCGGAGGACGCCGGGCGGATTCTGATCCGGGAGGATGTGGAAGCATGATTTTCGCGCTGGTGGGCAACCAGAACTGCGGCAAGACCACCCTCTTCAACGCCCTCACCGGCTCCAGCCAGCGGGTGGGCAACTTCCCGGGCGTGACGGTGGACCAGAAGCTGGGGGAGATCCGGGGCAAGAAGAACTGCTCGGTGGTGGACCTGCCGGGGATCTATTCTCTGCGGCCCTACACCCAGGAGGAGATCGTCTCCCGGGACTTCATCCTGAACGAGAAGCCGGACGGGCTGATCAATATTGTGGACGCCACCAACATCGAGCGGAATCTGTACCTGACGCTGCAGCTGCTGCAGCTGCGGATCCCCACGGTGCTGGCCCTGAACATGATGGACGAGGTCTACGCCAACGGGGGCACGGTGGACGTCAGCCTGCTGAGCCGCCTGCTGGGGGTGCCGGTGGTGCCCATCAGCGCCATCAAGGGCGAGGGCGTCTCGGAGCTGGTGGACCAGGCCATGCATGTGGCCCGGGAGCGGATCCTGCCCAAGGTGACGGATTTCTGCGACGGGAACTCCCCGGTGCACCGCTGCATCCATGCGGTGATCCACCTGATCCAGGACCACGCGGACCGGCTGGGCCTGCCCTCCCGCTTCTGCACCGTCAAGCTCATCGAAGGGGACGGGGACATGGCCGAGCGCCTGGGCCTGGACCAGAACGAGAAGGAGCTGCTGGAGCACTGCGTGGTCCAGATGGAGGCGGAGGCCGGGCTGGACCGGAACGCCGCCCTGGCGGATATGCGGTACAGCTTCATTGAAAAGGCCGTGTCCCGCGCGGTGGTGAAGGCCCAGGAGAGCCGGGAGCACAAGCGCTCCGTGCAGGCGGACCGGATCCTCACCGGGAAGTACACGGCGCTGCCGGTGTTTATCGGGATCATGGCGCTGGTGTTTTACCTGACCTTCGACCTGATCGGGACAGGGCTTTCGGACCTGCTGGGGGCGGCCATCCAGCGGCTGACCGACGCGGTGGACGCGGGGCTGGTCAGCTACGGCATCAACCCGGTGGTGCGGAGCCTGATCGTGGACGGGGTCTTCGCCGGCGTGGGGAGCGTGCTGTCCTTCCTGCCCATCATCGTGACGCTGTTTTTCTTCCTCTCCATTTTGGAAGACACGGGCTATATGGCCCGGGTGGCCTTCGTGATGGACAGGCTGCTGCGGCATATCGGCCTGTCGGGCAGGAGCCTGGTGCCCATGCTGATCGGCTTCGGCTGCTCGGTGCCGGCCATCATGGCCACCCGCACCGTCTCCTCGGACCGGGACCGGAAAATGACCATCCTGCTCACGCCCTACATGAGCTGCTCCGCCAAGATCCCCATCTACGCGGTGTTCGCCGCGGCCTTTTTCCCGGAGCACGGGGGTCTGGCCATGACGGCGCTGTACATACTGGGCATTCTGGTGGGCATCGTGGTGGCGCTGCTGCTGAAGAGCACCGCCTTCCGGGGCAATCCCGTGCCCTTTGTCATGGAGCTGCCCAACTACCGGCTGCCCTCGGTGAAGAGCGTGGCGCTGCTCCTGTGGGAGAAGGCGGAGGATTTTATCCAGCGGGCCTTCACGGTCATCTTCCTGGCCACCATCGTCATCTGGTTCCTCCGGAGCTTTGATCTGCGGCTCAACGTGGTGTCCGACGGGGCGGACAGCCTGCTGGCCCTGGTGGGCCGGATCCTGGCGCCGCTGTTCGCGCCCCTGGGCTTTGGGGACTGGCGGACCGTCACGGCGCTGATCTCCGGCTTTACCGCCAAGGAGGCGGTGGTCTCCACCCTGGCGGTGCTGCTGGGCACCAGCGTGGCCAATCTGGACGGCGCCCTGGGGACCCTGTTTACGCCCCTGACGGCGGCCAGCTTTCTGGTGTTCACCCTGCTGTACACGCCCTGCGTGGCCGCGGTGGCCACCATCCGGCGGGAGCTGGACAGCCGGATCAAAACCCTGGGCGTGGTGCTCATGCAGTGCGCCGTGGCCTGGGTCTGCGCGTTTGTTGTCTATCGTTTGGGGGTGTTGCTGCTGTGAATGAAGCGGATGTGCTGGCCCTGGCGCTGATGGGCTTCTGCGCCGTGATGGCCTGCCGCGGTCTGGGCAAAGGGCACGGCTGTGCCCATTGCTCCGGGGACTGCGCCGCCTGCCGGAAGGCAAAAAACAAATAAAGCCGCGGGGCGGCCTATTTATTGAGTACCCAGTCCGTCTGGGAAACACTTGGAGGTAAATCGTTTGTCCGTTTATAAAACCATGTATTACAGTCTGTTCAATCAGGTGAGCGACGCCATTGAAGCCATTCGGGACGGCAATTCCGCCGTCGCGGAGGAGATTCTGACACTGGCCCAGCAGGAGGCGGAGGAGACCTATCTCTCCGCCGACGGCGAGGACTAGAAAACAGCGTCCGCATACCAACCGGCCCGCAAGGCGAAACGCCTTGCGGGCCGGGTTTATATTCTATCTTCTATCCTGCAGAGTGCGGACGCAAGCTCCGCCGCGGGCTCATTTGCCCGCCAAATAACCGGACAGCTCCAAAATCCAGCGGGGATGCTTCTGCCCCTTTAGAATCAGTTCCCCGTTCCGGTATTCGGCCACTTCCTCAAAGCCGTTGTCGTTATCGAAAAAGCGGGCCTCGCCGCAGTAGGGCAGCACCTTTGCCACAGCCTCCCAGCGGCCGGCAAAGCGGCGGCGCACATCGTCCTCCCGGATGTTGTGCCCCCCGCGCCGCACCCGGTTCTCAATCCGGGCCAGGCACTCCTCCGGCGTGTCCAGCCCCACATAATAGAGCCGGACCGTATACCCCCGCTCTTTGGCCCGGGCCGCCGTCAATTCCGTCCTGCGGCCGGAGAGCGTCGTCTCCTGGGTGAAGCTGACGCCTTTGCGCAGGCAGTCTTCGATCCGCTCCAGCGCGATCTTCCCGCCCTGAATGGCGCTTCCGCCTGTCTGGGCGGTGATCTTGTCCACGTCCACGATGACGCCCAGGTCCGTCGTCTGCGTCTTCAGCACGCCGGTCAGGCTGCTCTTGCCCGTGCCGTTCACGCCGCCGATGATGGTATAGCTTTTCATGCTTCAGCCTCCCCGGAATTTGAGTGAATAGTGAAGAGTGAAAAGTGAAGAAGGTAAACCCGGCCGGCTTCGTAAGAAGCCGACCGGGTTTTGGCGGAGATGGAGAGATTCGAATACGCTTGAAGGTGTTTTATCCGGTCCTAAATGTTCTCAATCTTCACCAAATAGAACAAGCTCCGTCACTTTTCAAAACCAATTAGTGTTATCCAATGTCATCTAATTTGGATGGCTAAAGGGAAAAAATAAGGGAAAAAAGCAAGGAATAATCACAGGGCGTATCCAAAAACAATTTAAAACCCCATGGCAAGGATAGCATATTTCTGCCTGATTGTCCACACTATTTTGACACAGGCAGAAGATCCAGTACATGAACGCAGCGCCGGTTTGCTGACCATTAAAGGTCAACAGACCGGCGCTTTTTTTGTTGCCAAAATTGGAGGTGACAGTATGAACATATGGGAGCGCCTGCTGCGGTCTGAAAGGCAAAACCGGAGATCCCCGCCCGGTATGTGGAGCAGCTGCTGAATATGGCCGCGGATCTGGAACTGCCTGTCGAGGATGTGGTAGAAAGAGCCATTCAAAACTTTATCAGGAGGATGGAAAATGGCGGATAGCGCAAAAAAAGGCATCACCGTCAAGGTAGATGCAGAGCTCCATGCCCAGGTCAGCCAGTATCTGAAAGAACACGACATGACGATGTCTGAGTTCGTGTCGCTGGCCCTGGACAACGAGCTTCACCCCAAAAATGAAATGGAGGATAAGAAAATGGGAAAAATGCGTACCCTGGCATTCCAGGTACCGGAGGATCTCTTCCAGCGGATCAAGGAGTATCTCCAGCGGAACAATATGTCGCAAAAGGAGTTCGTCATCGGGCTGATCGAAACCGAGCTGGACAGGGATCTGGCCCAGCGTGAGAGTGAGATGGCCGCTCAGTGCGCTCCGGCAGAGCAGGTCGGGGAACCAGACGGGCCGGAGGAAAAGGCCGACGTGTCCCCTGCTGAGGCCCCTGGAGAGGAAGAAGAAATGGAGGCCGCATACGGGGATGATCTCCCCGAGAACATTCCTGAAGAACAGGAGGGCTCCTTTGATTTCTCTATGGAGATGTGAGGTCCGTTCGTGAAGATAGCAAAATTCTTGCTTCAGGAGAAGCTCAACGCCAAATTTGAAGAATACCGGGCACAATGGCTGAAAGTTGATCCGGCAGAGCTCATTGACAATTGTGGACAGATGGCGGAGATAACCTGCATTGCAAAGAACCTCGCGTCCATTCTCTCAGATGAGGAAGCTGAGTGCCTGCTTTGCTTCGAGAATCCCCTCGAAGTGATCAATGATGGATAGATCACTGACTATGGAACGGATTATCCGCTTTTGGCCGATGAGATGCATCAACTTGTTCAGGAGATGCTGCAGGGAAATTTGGAAGGCTATGAGATGATTGTGCCTATGAGTTTTCTGAAAGAAAAAACAGCTGGTCTTTCCCCAATTGGAGCCGGAGCTGAGACTATGGAAGCCAGAGAATGCCCCGAATTTGAAATGCAGATGTAGGGAGGGGGATAGCTTGGGATTTTTGTTTTCAGCAGTTACATTAACTGCCGGAGAGTACAAGACGAGCTTCCTGGTGAGTGGAATGCCTCACCGTGTAGAGGACATAGCGGGACAGCATATGTTCAACTGTTTCCTTGAAGATTTGAAGTCCGGCCAGGAAATCAAAGTCCGTGCGGATGCGTATCGCTACGGCGAGGGAGCCTCAACAGCAGCTACCCGCGAGGAACTCGGCTATATGAAAATGCGGGCAGATCTGGATAAGGACTTCTTGAAGGAACGCTGTGAAAAAGTCGACACTGCGAGATTTTCTTTCAAGTTTTCGCCGGAGCAGACCATTCAACCCGAAATGACAATGTGAGGGGCAGCCCCTCTAAAAAGGAGGCTGGCGTAGACACAATGTACATGATAAAAGCCGGTATAGGAAACCCAAGACACCCGGAGTACGGCAGCGTCACGATCACATTCCCTATCCCCGAAACGGAATATGACAAGACGGTCCGGCTTCTGTCAGAGCTGGAGATTGGCCATGCGGCTGACCGTGACTGCCGGATCAGGGAGATCGACAGCTGCGCCACCGTGCTGAAGAAGCTGGAAGGCTCATGCGTGAACGTGGACGATCTGGACTACCTGGCTAAACGGCTGGAAAGCTTCGACAGCTACGAGATGGCACAATTTCAGGCCGCCGCCTCCCATTACGGCTTCACGGATATGATGAACCTCAACAACCTGACATTTTGCAGCCAGGAGAGCACGGTGATCTCAGACTTCACATATCTGGACGAAGTGGGACGTCAGCATTTCCTGACGGTCAACGGCAGTGTGACCTCGGATATGCTGGAACGAGTAGACGGACAGCGCGTCGCGCTGGATCTGATCAGCAGTGGCAAGGGCCATGTGACCCCCTACGGTGTTTTCTATGAGAACGACATGGAGTTGCGACAAGTCTATGATGGGATGCACCTCCCGCCCTATCTATATCAGCCATGCGAGGCGGTACTTTTTATCTCTCCACAGGACAGGCCGGAGAAAAGCGAGGTGCTGTACTTCCCTTGTCCCGACATCAAGATAGACCGAGCCATGCGGCGGCTGGATGTGGACATCCTCCAGGAGTGCAAGGTCACGATTGACGATTGTCCCCGTCTTAGGAACACGGTCCAGCAGGTTTTCGATGAGAATGGAGATTTGCAAGAAAACCTCGAATCGTTCCGCCGTCTGACGGAGATCACCTCCTGTATGGATCAGGAACAGTTCGAGGAATTTCAAACCCTGTTGGGCCTGCTTCGTCCGCAAGGGCCTGATGATATCCTTTCCCTGGCAGAGAATTTTGAGAATATCTCACTGGAGCAGAACATCCTATCGCCAGAGCAGTTAGGGTGGCATTGTGCGGAAGAACATTTCAATTTAGACCTTGACCCCGAAAATTTGTTTGCCCTCTACATAGATTTTGAGGATTACGGCGCAGATGTAGCTCAACGGGAAAACGGGATCTTTACTGAGCTGGGATATCTGACTTGCTCCTCAGACACGCCAGAAATGAAGGCGCTCCTTGCCCGGCTCTCTCAGAAACCAGAACCGGTTTTTGACCAGGACATGGGTGGAATGTAGTGCGATCCATTATTTGTCCCTTTTGGTGATAGCTATTTCCGCAGAGTTGTGGTATGTTCTGTGACTACAAAAACTGAAAAGAGGTGATGACCCGTGAAAAACAACATATCCAATAAAACAGAGTTTGAAGTCAGGCCCGCTTTCCCGGAGGAAGCGGGCCTTTTCTTCGCAATGTCTCCAGAGAAAGACGCCGAGTTGGGCTGCATCGGCCATGTCCGCATCGACTTCGGCAGCTCCGGCAAGAACTTTTATCACACCTGGCACCCGAGAGGCCCGGAGGAACTGAACACACAGGAATTCAGGGACGAACTGGACAAGGTGGTAGCCGAACTGCGTAAAGACGTCCTGAAGAATTCAGCCTCCATGAGCTCATACTGCTATACCCACGGCGGTGAGATCAAGGGCGGCTGGGTCCAGAACTACGGCTATATCGTGGAAACTGAGCGATACCGCTATTGTGTCCGGTGCAATCCCGTTCCCGGAGACTATCAGTCCTATGTGAGCTGCTTTGACAAGCAGGTGCAGGAGATGAACATAGCACAGAGGCAGGCCCAGGAGCAGAAAATGACGATGGGAGGAATGTAGATGGACTACGAAGGGTGGGTGGCCGGATACAAAGTCCGGGCCATTAACTGGATAGACGGAAAGAACATCTATCTCAACATCGCCTATTATGCTCCGGGCGCGTCGCTGTCCCGGCCTCCGGCCCAGGAAAAGAGCTTCCTCCTCCCCAAAGAGCAGGAGGAACTGATCAGGACAAATATGCACAGTGTTGTGGTCAATCTCATGACTCCCCCGGAATACCGGCAGGCAATGAGTCCGGGCCAGGAGCCAGAAACAAAGGAAGGAGGGATGCAGATGCGTCTGAGCCCAAAAGACCCACAAGTAAACGAGGCATTGAAAGCTCTCAATAGGATCTGCAGATATGCGGATCTCCCGAATATCCGCAGATATATGCAGAATGTAGATGTCCTTGATACTGACAGCATTAATGATTTGAAAGACCTTGCCTCCCAACTCAGCAAGATGAGTTCAAAGGAAATGCGCTGCTTCTCCGCTGCTCTGGACGCTGAGTCTGTGAATGGGCTAAAGGATGTCCTGCGGATCAGCAAGAACCTGGATGATTACACTTTCTTACCTAACATCTGCACAGAAACAGAGTTGGGGCAATTCCTCGTGTCCACAGGCTACAAGGATTTCCCCGAGGAAGTCCAGCCGTATTTGGACTATAGGAAAATCGGCATCGAATACTACGCCGAGCGCGGCGGCGCGTTTACCGCCAGAGGCTATGTGCAGAGGAAGGGTCCTGAGTTAACCCAAGAGATAGACGAGTCCCCTCCCCAAAAGGGACCGGAGCCGGAAATTACGATCGGGGGGATGAGTCTTGAATAGGATATTCACAGTGGACCTGGGTCCCAAAACCTGGGATAGCAACCTGGGAAGAATACAGCTGAACCTTCCGGCGACGCCTTACGAGATGCTGGACGTGCTGGACAAGCTGAATGTCTCCACCCCGGAGGAAGTGGGCACAAGGTGGGTGCAGTATTGGAAACACCTATTTCTCGGTGACTGTGTCAATGGGAAGATCGGCTTTGTGCAGCTCAACGCCCTGGCGGAGCGATTGTCCTCAATGGAACAGGAGCTTCAGGAGTCCATCCATGCTCTTGTTGAAATGGAGTGGTGTAAAGATCCGCATAGCCTTTCGGTGGAGCGTCTGGTAGTTCTGGCAGACCACGCCCAGGATGTCCATATGATCCCCGATGTCACCAACGACGAGCAGCTGGGCCGTTTCTACTGCGATAACGGCTTCATTGACGAGGTAAATGATGTGCCGGAGGAAGCATACGAACTTCTGGATTTCGAGAAGATCGGACGTGAGATGCGCCAAGCTGAACACGGAATCTTTTTTCGTGGATGTTATGTGGTGTTAGACGAAAACATCCCCCAGGAGGACAGAGTATACGAGTTAAAGCAGCCGTCCTACACGGTGCTCATGGAGGTAGAAAACAACTGGACCGGGCAAAAGGCGGATCTGGAGCTGCCCACAAGCAGAGAGGCTGTTCAGGATCATCTGGAGCAGATCGGGATCGTGTCTCCGAATCAGCTGCATTTTACCTGCCGGGACTGTCGCGTTCCAAATCTGACAGACGCTTTCTCACGCTTGACAGACATCTATGAGGCAAATCACTTTGCCTGGGCGGTGGAGGACGTTGAAGAAAAAATGCTGCCCACCTATAAGGCGCTGCTGGATGCCATGCACTGCTATGATCTGCACGAAGCGGCAGATCTGGCTGAAAACCTGAGTGATTACACCCTCTCGCGGAATATTTGCACAGCAGAGGACATGGCTCGGGAAGTCCTGAAGGTGGCCGTCGCGCCGGAGGTACTGGCTGTTCTGGAAAAGCACATTGACCTAAAGGGCTACGGCGAGGAACTCCTGGAGATCGAAATGGGCCGTGGGCAGTCGGCCATGACCGATTACGGGCATATCCAGCGGGCAGACGGAGAACTCATGTTCGAGTGCCCACAGCAGACAGAGCCGGAGATGCAGCTGTAAAATGCCGTTAGATCTGCTCCCAGCCTCATTGACTTGCAGCTCTTTTTATGGTATACTTCAACTACAAAATACATACAATTGTAATTGAAAGAGTTGAAGAAGGAGGCGCAGCATGAGCGAACAGGTATTAAATCAATTCCGGTCGGATAAAACGCTTCGGGATGACTGCGTTGCCATATATGAGGCAATGGGAATGGATCTGAATACGGCATTTCGGATGTTTATGGAGCGGACTCGTATGGTTCGGGGCCTTCCTTTCCCGGCTGTCCTTCCTGCGGATCGCATGACGGCAGCGGAAGCCCGCGAGTCGGTTGAGGCGCTGCGGAGAGAGGCCGCCGGTCTTCCGGAGCTGACTTTGGACGATATCAATGCGGAGATCAGAGCTTCCAGAGCAGAGAGGAAGAATCGGATGTGAAACTGTACGCTGTTTTCGATACGAATGTACTGGTCTCCTCCCTGCTGACGAAAAATCAGGAAAGCCCCACAGTATTGGTCGTCAACGAAATATTCAACGGCGCACTGATCCCGCTATACAGCCAGGAGATTTTGGATGAATACGAGGACGTTTTGCGTCGCCCACGGTTTTCCTTCAGCGAGGCAGCTATTCAAAGGCTTTTGACCATGTTTCGGCAGTACGGACTGTCTGTTTCTCCGAGAGCTACCGGCGAGATCCTACCTGACATGGATGACTTGATCTTCTATGAAGTGGTCATGGAAAAAAGGAACGAGGATGACGCTTATTTGATCACAGGAAACATCCGACACTTTCCAGAACAAGAATTCATAGTTACCCCTGCAAAAATGATGCAGATCATTGAAAATAACAAATAATACTGTTTAGCATAGCGGCGGAATTTTTTAAAAGAGATCCCGCCGCTTTTTGCTGAAATAATTACGAAGGGCCGTTTTCCCGAAAGAGGAGGACGGCCCTCTTTTTTATGCCCTTTTTCGGGAATCCGGACCCGGAAAGGAACAGACATGAACAAAGAAAAAGTATACAGCTACCTGGAACACCACTGCAAAGGGAAAGAAAACCGGCGCAGCGTTGCAAGGATGTCTTTCGAGCTTAAACTCGGCAAGAAGGAGATCGTCGACCAGGTTCACCGGCTTCGCTGTGAAGGAAAGCCTATTGCGTATGAAAAGGGCGGATATTTTATAGCGATGAATGCCGATGACACATTTAAAACTATCCGCAAGTTGGAAAAGCAGTGCGACGGCATAAATAAGGCAATCAATGGCCTTATAAGCTCACTGGCCGGGTTTGGAGCTAACCCGTGATCATTCTTGTCCCATGGGTCGGGGGTAAGGCGTGGCTTATCCCGACGCTTCGGGAGATCGTCCCCCGATCCTATAACTGCTTTGTAGATGTCTTTGGCGGCGGCGGTTCCGTGACTCTCAATCTGCCTATGCGCCAGAGTACCCAACGGATCTATAACGATATCGACAAGGAGCTCACTAATTTCATGAAGGTGGTGCAGCAACAGCTGGTAGAGCTGTTGGTTGAACTTCGGTTCCTTCCATATATCAGCAGGGATGAATTTGATGTATTCTGCGACTTCCTCAAAAAGACGCCCATTACCAATGAGTATATGGAGAAGGAGCTGAAATTGGTCCCCAGAATATTTGTGCCCCCGGACGCAGAGGTGGTCAGTGAACTGTTGGAGCAATACTACGCCACCGGCCCGGTCCAAAGGGCGGCTGCCTTTTACAAGGTACGGAGGTACAGTTTCAACGGCATGGGAGAGTCCTTTGCCCCCAAAGCTGTGGATATCCGGCAGTTTTTCAATCAGCTGCAGGAGGGCTCCGAACGGCTGCAAGGTGTCGGAATAGAGAATAAGAATTTTGTGGAACTGATCCCGCTATATGATGGGGACGGCACCCTTTTCTTCATGGACCCGCCCTATTATGAGGCGGAGGGGATGTATCCCAATATCTTCTCCCTCGAAGATCATCTGATGCTCAATCAGATCTTCAAGCGCATATCCGGCTTCGGTATTATGACCTACAACGACTGTGAATTTATCCGGGATCTGTATAAGGACTTTTATATCATGCATATAGATCGCCCGGATTCTCTTTCAAAGAAAGAGGGAAAGCGGTACGAGGAACTGATCATCACCAACTATGATCCACGCGAAGCCGCGTCGCAAATGAGCTTGTTCGCACAGATTCCGGAGAGATGCACCCTTATCAACATTCCGGAAGAACAGACATTTCTTAAACAATGGAGGTAAACATGAAAAAGACTATTGAAATCAAGCAGAACGCAGATGCCCTGGTGATCCCGGCTGAGATCGTCAGCCGGACATCTCTTCTGGAGGCCGGGGACATTGACGCCTATGGGACAAACGCCGCTCTTCTCCTCTTGGGGCAGGAAATGACACCTATGGAGATCGTCCAGGCGGCAGATATGCTGCACAACGCGGTTCGGGGTCTGTGCGACCGTCTGAAGAACATCTGCCAGGCCGTTCAGGATTGCAGCATCCATGTGGAATACGCCCCGGACGGCGTCCATATTTCGCTTTCGAAGGCCCTGCTTGAAAGCGCCGGTTTTTGTATGAACACGCTCCTTGACATTGACATTGACGATGGGGAACTGTACATTCATCAAGCCTGTGAAGAAGATGAGGAAAACGAGGGTGAGGAGGACGATCCGCTGGAGCAGGCGCCGGATTTTCTTCTGAACATCATGGAGGACCGGGGCGTATCCCTGGATACGCTGGGGTATGTGCTGCAAATGGAGGAAAAGTTCCGTGAATAAGACGCCGCTTTATCTCGGCTCTGTGGAGGAAGCAATCGAGGCAGGACAGCTCACCATTTGGCGGGAAAATTTCTGGACCAATGTGGCCTGCCGGGACGCAATTGAAGCAGAAATCTCCAAGTGCTATGACGGGGCTTACCTGGACACCTCCTGCGTTGGAAAAGTCGTTGAGCAGTTTGGTCAGGAGAGGGTCCAATTTGTCTTGGCCAATACTCTGCGGGAACTGGACTATGACGGACGCTTCAGCCAAAGGAACATGAATTGGGGGCAGAGGATCAACATCCCGCCTGACAAGCGGCACAATTGTAGATTTGTTGTCAACACCCACCCCGCAATCCTTGACGGCTTCATCTCTGCTTTCCGCAAGGAGTACCCCGAACCGCAGCAGGCCATGACTGGCCAGCATTTCCAGGGCTGACCCAACCAGCCTGTAAAGGGGGTGATCCACATGGAGTAAACAGAGAGCAAGGCAACAACAAAAAAACGAAAGAAGGGATCAATATGCGCAAGCATAAGAAAAGGCTGATTGCCATAGCCTTTGCTCTGGCTCTGTGCCTGTCGATTCAGGTAACGGCCTTTGCCACCGGAGGTGGTGGCGGTGATGTGGCCGGGGCTGTGCAGAGCACATGGCAAGCCGCCTCAAGTCAAATCAAGACCGTGGTGAATACGGTCGTGTTTCCCGCCGTGGACATGATCCTGGCGGTTTTCTTTTTTATCAAGTTGGGAATGTCCTACTTTGAGTACCGGAATAGCAATCGCTTTGAATGGACGGGCCCGGCGATCCTCTTCGTCTGCTTAGTTTTCACTCTGACTGCGCCTACCTATATTTGGAGCATCATCGGCGCATAAAGCGGCCGGCCGGAAAAGAGGTGAAAGAACCTGTTTATATGGGATTTCGTAGCCGAGACCGTGCTGGACGAGATCGTGGAGTGGTTTTACGGCCAGATCGTCGGCTTTCTCGGCAACTTTTTTTTGGAAATGGGCAGTATGGGCGCGGAGCTCTTCCAGATGAGCTGGGTACAGAGCATCGTGCTTTTCTTTTCCCATCTGGCCTGGGCGCTGTACGCCGTGGGGCTGGTGGTAGCTGTCTTTGAATGCGGGATCGAATACTCCTCCGGCCGGGGCAACATTCAGCAGACCTGCCTTAATGCGGTCAAGGGTTTTCTGGCCGTGAGCCTCTTTACCGTGGTGCCTGTACGCCTGTACGCGCTGGCTGTATCCCTCCAGGGCAGTTTTACCGCAGGACTCACCGGCTACGGGACCTCTATCGGCACAGTGGCGGAGAAAATCCTGGAAAGCTTCACAGAGGTGGAAACGCTGGAGGACATCACCAGCCACAGCTTCCCCGGTTTCGGGGCTATTACCAGCATTTTCACGATCCTGTTCAGCCTGATCCTCATGGCATATTCCGTAATAAAGATCTTCTTTGCCAATCTTAAAAGAGGCGGGATCTTGCTGGTACAGATCGCGGTGGGGAGCCTGTATATGTTCAGCGTCCCACGGGGTTACCTGGACGGATTTACCCAATGGTGCAAACAGGTGGTGGGGTTATGCCTCACCGCCTTTTTGCAATCCACCATCTTAGTGGCAGGCTTGATGCTTTTCCGGGAGCACGCTCTGTTGGGATTGGGCCTCATGCTCTCGGCGGGAGAGATCCCCCGCGTGGCCGGAGCCTTCGGTATGGATACCAGCACCAGGGCCAACTTTATGAGCGCCATGTACACAGCCCAGGCTGCGGTGAACACGACCCGCACCATTGTCCAGGCGGTAAGCAAATAAACTACAACGGTCCCCTGCGTGGATCTGCTGATGCAGGGGAGCTCATTGGTCATAGCAAACAGCAGTTTAGATAGATACTCACTTATTTTTGAAGAAAGGAAAATGAAGCAATGAAGAAAAGAACAAGGTTTCTGGCTCTCTTTTTAGCGGCTTTGCTTCTGCTGGGAACCAAGCCTGTCTCTTCTGCTTATGCGGTGGATGGTTTGGAGACTCTACCCGAGACATCCGAAAGTGCCGGGGAAAGCGTTTCTCCCCAGGAAGGGAACCCGGAAATGCTGTTGCCGGAAGGGGCAGAAGGCGAAATGCAGGAGGGAATAACGCTGCCGGAGGTGAGCGCGGGGATGGAGGATGCGGAAGATGAGGACAGCGGCATCATGCCCCTGTCCTTCGCTTATGGCGGCTACGGCTGGGACAGCTACGGCCTGGGATATAACCCCATCTGTTCCGATCCCAGCAAGTTAGCCTGGATCGAAACTTTTACCAGCAACACCGAATACGCCAAACACCCCTGGCGCTCCAGTGGGAATATTGGCTTGGACGGGTCTCCGCAGAATATCACGGTGGATGATTATGACGATGTACGAGCCGCAGCGGGAACTGCCTATGGCTGGTTTTACCCCATCCGTATCGACTGTGAGTCCGGTTTCGGCAACGGGCAGCGGTGGGTCGCCATGGACGGTATCCCTGGATGGCTCGGCGTTCGGACGGCGGGCACCAATCAGTATTCAGATTTCCGCTTTTGGGATGTGAACTCGTACACGCAGCAAGCCTCGCCTCCGGGTACCAAATGGACCACCATCCCCGATGATGTAGCCCAGGCCATGTACGCAGCTATCCAGTCTGGCCCCAATGGGCGGGGAAACGATGAAGTGGATCGGGGCAATCTGGCCGTTCATGCTATCCAGGTCATTCTCATCAATCTGGAATTGGGCTTCTGGACAGTGGACAGCAGCAACGGTTACGTCATGGGCGGTTCCGGCCTCAAGAGCAGCTCTAAAGAAGTTAACCAGGAGGTAGTGGACATTCTGTCCTATGTGGATACCTATATGTACTACTACAAACACGGCACATACGCCGATGGTGCGACCATTGCCGCCGCTAACTCAGCCAAGAAAACCCTGGCCTCCAATTGCGGCTGCACAGTCCACACCCTGGACGTGTGCCCTCATGTAAACAAAGTATCCGGCAAACTGACCAGCCAGGGAACCCGCACTGTATATTCCCATGGCGGCAGTTCCAACCAGGATCAGGCTCTCGTGTACTTGGCAGCCTTCGAGCTGGAATGGGGCTCGGCAGGATATCCTATAGGTCTTAAAAAGGTGTCTGCGGATGGTTCCGTCACGGGTGGCAAT
Source organism: uncultured Oscillospiraceae bacterium (assembly GCA_947626315.1). Taxonomy (GTDB): domain Bacteria; phylum Bacillota; class Clostridia; order Oscillospirales; family Oscillospiraceae; genus Limivicinus. The sequence continues at coordinate 21,294 of CANQRQ010000037.1, forward strand.
GGGTGCTATAGTTTAGCCGGAGCAATATACGGGGTTTATTCCGATTCGGACTGTACTGATCTCAGAGAACAATTGACCACAGACGGAAGCGGAAATGCGAAATCTAAGCAGATGTACGAGGCGGGAACCTATTACCTCAAGGAAATCAGCCCCAGCCCCGGTTACCTTCTGGACCCGGATGTATATACTGTTCAGATAGATGATTCGGGCAGCCTGAGCCTGATTTAATACTATTCTCAAATAAAAAGGAGACTTTTTATTTGAGAGGCGCCGCTTTAAGCGTCGCCCTTTTTCGGCGGCTTTGCCACCGAAAAGACGTCTCATGCGATTTTCTACGCGCTACGCGCTATAAAAAGTAGTCATTTTTCAAATGCCTACTTTTTAAAGAAAATCAGTATAAGGCATAGAAAAGCGGCCAGCAAAAGCTGACTGCTTTCTTTATGCCGGATAGATGTTAGCCGACCGCGCCGCAGGAAACGCAGACCATCCCGGTGACGAGCTCCTCGTCCCATGCGTCTGAAATGACTCTGGTCTCATAGTCGAAGTGTTGACAAAGTAGGAGTTATTTGAATAACGAGGCTTAACAGATAAGAAATAATGACACCCTTGGTGTCA
>CANQRQ010000038.1 GCA_947626315.1 uncultured Oscillospiraceae bacterium
ACAGATAATTTTGCGGCATCTGTTTTCATCCCTATTTGTGCCGGTGCCGCTCCGGCATGGTAATTCCTATGAAAAACTGCTTTCTTCCCGCCCGGATCCTGCTTCCCCCGGAGGGAACGGACCTGGGGACCTGGGCCTGCGTGGCCGTGGACCAGTTCACCTCTCAGCCGGAATACTGGCAGCAGGCTGAGGCCCTGACAAAGGGCCGGCCCAGCACTTTGCACATCGTCCTGCCGGAGGCCTATCTGGGCGCCGGGCAGGAGGCGGAGCGTCTGGCGGAGATCCGCCGGACCATGGCGGAGTACCGGGAGCATCTGCTGACGCGCCGGGTGGACGGCTATGTGTACCTGGAGCGCACCCAGGCCGACGGCAGCCTGCGCCAGGGCCTGGTAGGGGCCGTGGACCTGGAGGCCTACAGCTATGAGCCCGGCGCCACGCCGCCGGTCCGGCCCAGCGAGAAAACGGTGGTGGAGCGCATCCCGCCCCGCCTGGCCGTGCGCCGGGGCGCGGTGCTGGAGACGCCCCACGTGATGATGTTGGCGGACGATCCGGAGCGCAGCGTGCTGGAGCCCATCGGGAAACAGAAGGACCGGCTGCCCAAGCTCTATGAAGGGGAACTGATGCTGGGCGGCGGGCACATCGCCGGCTGGGCGGTGGAGGAGCCGGCGCTGCTGGAGCAGATCGGCCGGGCCCTGGCCGCTCTGTCGGAGCCGGAGGCCTTTTACCGCCGTTATCCCCAGGCCGCCGGCCGGCCGGTCATGACCCTGGCCGTGGGGGACGGGAACCACTCCCTGGCCACTGCCAAGGCCTTCTGGGAGGAGCTGAAGCCCCGCCTGAGCCCGGCGGAGCGGGAGAACCACCCCGCCCGTTTCTGCCTGGCGGAGCTCTGCAACGTCCAAAGCCCGGCCATTCAGATCGAGGCCATCCACCGGGTGCTCTTCGGCCTGGACGCAGCCCGGCTGGAGGCGGAGCTCACCCGCTGGCTCGCCGGGCAGGGAGCCCGGCTCTCCCCAGAGGGGGACCAGGTCCTGACCCTCTGCGGCCAGGGCCGGGAGACGGTCCTGCGGATCGCCGGCTCGCCGGAGCCGCTGGCGGTGGGCACGGCAGAGCGCTTTATCCAGGACTGCCTCCGGGCCCATCCCGGCGTCACGGTGGACTATATCCACGGCGCCGCCGCGGCCCGCTCCATGGCCGGACCCGGCACCGCCAACGCCGCCCTGCTGCTGCCGGACCTGGACAAGGGGGACATTTTCAAGGGCGTGGTGCTGGGGGGCGTGCTGCCCCGGAAGGCCTTCAGCATGGGCCACGCGGAGGAAAAGCGCTACTATATCGAGTGCCGCAGCCTGGCAGACGCGTAAATTTTACCTCCGGTTCATTTTTCTGCACTTGCGCAAAAGCGGAAAAGATGGTAAGCTATAAGTGGGGAATCCCTTACAACAAAGAATAAGGAGTGTGTATCAGCATGATCAAACTTATTATGGGCCTGAAGGGCTCCGGCAAGACCAAGAAACTGGTGGACATGGTCCGCGAAGCCGTCCGGGAGGAGACCGGGGACGTGGTCTGCATCGAGAAGGAGCGGAAGCTCACCTATGACATCCCCTACCAGGCCCGCCTGATTGAGGCCGGGACCTATGACCTGGGCAACTATGAGTTCCTGAAAGGCCTGATCTGCGGCATCCACGCCGGGAATTATGACATTACACACTTCTTTATCGATAATTTCTACAAGCTTGTCAACGACAAGAGCCCGGAGGCGCTGGAGGCCTTCATCGCCTGGCTGGAGAAATTCTCCGCCGCCGAAAAGATCGACTTTGTGGTGAGCATTTCCGCCGATCCTGCCACCGTCCCGGAGACAGTACGCAAATACATCATTTGACGCTATAAGCTTTTCAAAACGCCTCCCGCACAAAGCGGGAGGCGTTTTGAAAACAGGAGCCGTAACGCAAGCTACAGCTCCTGTTTTTTATGTCCCAGCCGGGCCGGGATTTACCTGTTATTTCCGCAGGCCAACTCCAGGGCGATCTCCCGGATGGCCCGCTCCGCGGCGGGCACGTCTGTCCGGTTGGAGGCAGAGCAGAGCACAAAGGGCCTCTCGGCATAGACGACGCCCACGTCGTTGGTAATGCCGTCATCCTCGCCGGTCTTGTGGGCCACCGGGATGCTGTCCGGAAGGTAGCCGGGGATCTTGTGGTTGACCTGCTGGAGCAGCAGAAGCTCCTCCATCTCCCGGCTCACCGCCTCAGAGACGAAGCTGTGCCGGTAGATCTTCTCCAGCAGCTCCCCCAGCTCCCGCAGGCAGATGCGGTTCTCCAGGCCGCGGGACGCGGCCTCGCTGTCAAAGAGCAGCCGCTCCAGGTGTGTCTTCTCCAGGCCGATCTCCTTAAACTGCCCGTTCAGGAACTCCAGCCCCAGCCGCCGCAGCAGCAGGTTGGTGGCGGCGTTGTCCGACAGGGAGATCATCAATCCGCAGAGGGTGCGGATATCCGCCTCCACCTCTCCGGTGAAGAAGTACAGCGCGCCGCAGGGGGGCAGCTTATCCGCCTCCCGGCACAGCAGCTTCTCCCCCAGGTCCAGCTTTCCCTCCGCCCAGAGCCTCATGATCACCGCGTACACCGGCAGCTTGATAACGCTGGCGGCCTCAAAGAGGGCCTCCTGGTTGAAGCCCCAGGCCTCTCCGGTGCTCAGGTCCTTATAATACAGCCCCACGTCTCCGGGCAGGTCCCGGAGACGCGCCGCTATGGTCTCTTTGCTCATGGCTCAGTTGTCGATCAGGTCCGTGTCATACTCCACGCCGCCGTTGAGCTTGCGGAAGATGAAGTACACCGGCACGCAGACGGCGATGATGATCAGGCCCTTGAGAGAGGTGACCGGGTCGGACACGAAGTTGTTCACCAGCAGAATCACAAAGCAGAGGATGGTCAGGATAATGACGGGCACGCCGCCCCAGACCTTGTAGGGCCGCTCCATGTCCGGATACTTTTTCCGGAAGATCAGCACGGCGATGATGGCCAGCAGGTTAATGAGGGCGCTGACGGTGATGAGCCAGTCGGTGAGGGTCTGAAGGCTGTTAAAGAGGACTAGCACGATGGACATGCCGGAGGAGGCCAGGATGGCCTTGGCGGGCACGCCCTTGTCGTTCACGTCGCCCATGGCCTTGAAGAAGTAGCCGCCTTTGGCCATGGCGTAGTAGGTCCGGGGAAACACCAGGCAGTCGCCGTTGACGGTGCCGATGATGCCGATGGTCATGCCGATCAGGACGATCCAGCGGCCGAACTGGCCCATGACCCGGGTGGCCGTCTCGGTGCCCAGGTACAGGTTGCCGCCGCCGATCATGGAGTTGACCTCCTCCGCGGGGATGACCCGGTAGATGGCCAGGTTGAAGAGGGTGTAGGTCAGGGTGATGAAGCCCATGGAGATGATGATGGCCAGGGGGATATCCCGGCGGGGCTTCTTCATCTCGCCGGCCACGGTGTTCAGGTTGGTCCAGCCCTCATAGGCCCAGAGGCTGGCGAAGGTGGCGTAGCCCACCAGCTTGATCACGTCCACAATGCCCGCCTTGCCGTCCACAAACGCGGTGGCCGGGGACAGGTTGGGGCTCTGGGTGCCGAAGAACAGGCCGATGAAGATGATCAGGATCAGGGGGACCACCCGGGCCACCATGGAGAAGTTCTGGAAGACGGCCGCGTGCTTCACGCCCACCAGGTTCAGCAGGGTAAAGACGACGATGATGGCAATGGCGATCAGCTTCACGGTCCAGTCGCCCATGCCGAACTGCTCGGCAAAGGGGGTCACCGCCGCCAGAGACAGGGCCGCGATGGAGCCGGAGCAGGTCAGCAGGAAGCTGGAGAAGCCGTTAATGAAGCCCAGCATCGGGTGGTAGGCCTTGGAGAGATAGGTGGTCAGGCCGCCGGTGACAGGCATTTCAGCGCCCAGCTCCGCAAAGCACAGGCCGCCCAGAATGCTCACCAGGCCGCCCACCAGCCAGCAGATCAGGGCCATGCCCATGGACATGTTGGTGCGCTCCAGCACGTAGCTGCCCAGGTAGTAGATGCCGGAGCCAATGGTCATGCCCGCCACCAGGCTGACGCCGGAGAACAGGCCCAGCTCCTTCTTCAGCTTTCCGCCGGAGAGCTTGCTTTGATTCTTTTCCATATGTTTTCCTCCCATCCGCCGCGAATGCGGCAGGTTTATACGATCAATAGCGCCGCACGGACCGGCCCGCCCGGCCGTTAAGGATCTTCCCGTCCCGGGCGGCGGGCACGCCGCCTACCAGCACCCAGTCGATCCCCTCCGGGGGCAGCAGAGGCTGGGCAAAGGTAGCCCGGTCCCGGACCTTCTCCAGATCGAAGATCACCACGTCCCCGTCAGCGCCCACGCTGAGGCAGCCCTTATTTGCAAGGCCCATCTGCCGGGCGGCCAGGGTAGACATCCGGGCAATGGCCTCCGAAAGCGAGATCTTTCCTGGGCGGACATACTCCGCCAGGAAACGGGGGAAGGCCCCGGCGGCCCGGGGGTGCCCCTGGCCCCGGCTCAGGGTCCCGTCGCTGCCCAGCATCACGCCCGGATGCCGGTAGGCCCGGTCCACCTCCGCCTGCTGCATCACGTAGCACACGGTCATGGCCTCCGGGTGCTCCCGGCGCTCCCGCTCAAAGATCTCTTTCGTGCAGCGCTGCCCTTTGAACGGCCCCTCGGCCAGCTCCACCACGCTGTAATCGCACTGATAGCGCTCCAGCCAGCCCGGGTCGTAGGTGGTGGAGCCGATGCCGGTGGAAAAGGCGGCATAGGGGTAACAATCGCAGCCGATGCCCGGCAGCCGGTACCGGTAGCCGTCCACCAGGGCCAGAAAGCGCTCCATCTGGCCAAAGCCCGCCATGCTGCCGATGTGGGACAGCTCCACGGGCACCCCCAGCGCCAGCCCCGCGTCCAGGAATTCCCGGGCGGCGGCATAGACCTCCTCCGCGTCGCTGCGGATGTGGGCGGCGATGGGCTTGCCGCTCTTCCGGCAGCCCTGGGCCGTGACGGTCAGTTCGTCCATGTCCAGGCCCGGCACATAGCGGATGCCGTAGGACACGCCCACGCAGCCCCGGTCTAGGCTCTCCGCGATCTCCGCGGCCATCTGCTCTTTCTGCCGCCGGGTAGCCGGGGCATATTTGTCCAGGCAGCCGGCCCGGTGCCGGAAGAACTCGTGCCCGGCCAGCATGGCCACGTTCACCGCGGCCCCCTCCCGGTCCACCAGGTCCAGGTAGTCCGCCGGGTGGTACTTGTTCTCGCCGCAGTTGCCGGCCACCGCCGTGGTGACGCCCATGCGCAGCATGCAGTTGAACACGGCCTTCTCTTCCTCCCGGTAGAGGGAACCGCCGTCCACCGGGTCCTCATGCATATGGATATCCACAAAGCCCGGACAGACGATTTTGCCCGCGGCCTCGATGATTTGGTCTGCCGGCGGCTCGGCCTCGGTCACCGCCGCCACCTTGCCGTCCTCCAGCAGCAGGTTCAGCCGGGAATCCACCCGGTTGGCCGGGTCCACCAGCCGCCCGCCGCGAATTAAGATCCTCATAACGCGCCTCACGCTTTTAGCGAATTAATGTAATATATTATAAGAGGCAAAAGACCGTTTGGCAAGAGCATTTTCTGCTAAATTACGCGCAAAGAATGCGGTTTTTTCATAAAAAATAACCGGGAGATCTTGTTAAATCTCCCGGTATATACAATTTACACGGAATTTCAGTCCGCCACATCCTCATACTCGCAGACAAAGCCCATGGTGCCGCCGTAGACCTGGGGGAAGGCGCTCACCGGGTCGTTGCGGCTGTCGTTATAGTACCAGCCATTGTTGTGGTTCCAGAGCATCACGTAATCCTCCGCCGCGCCGTCATAGCTGTCGGTGAAGGAGGGCTCCCCGGCCGCCTCGTCCCAGGGGTAGAAGTCGATTTCCTCGTCGGTCTCCCAGACGGCGTTCTCGTCCTCCCGGTGCATGCCGATCCACAGCCGGCTGGCGTCCTTCTCCTCCGCCAGGGCGATGATCTCGTCCAGTTCCTCCTGGTCGGAGATCACAGCCAGATGGCCGCCCCGGGCCTGGCAGCGGGCCCTGGCCTGGGTCCAGCTCACGTCCGCAAAGACGATCTCATACCGGGCGCTGTGCCCCGCCGCGCCGCCCTCCTCGGGGGAGGGACTGTCCGCGCTGGGGAAGCCGATGATCACCGCGCCGCCGGGGCCGGGGCTGGGGATGCCGCCCTGATCGCCGGGGGCCGGGCTCTGCCTCTCGTCCTGCCAGGCAAAGTCCCGCAGCATGGCGTTGCCCACCAGGGCCACCACGATCAGCACCACGCACAGCACCAGGATCACCACCGCCGGCCGGCGCTTGCGCTTTTTCGCCTCGGCGGCGATTTTCCGCTCCCGCTCCGCGCTCTTGCCGTACTGCACCGCGGGGGTGACCGGCGTCTGCCGGAGGGGCACCACCGGGGCCAGTTCCGGGTTCTTCTCCTCGGTGAGGATGGGAACCGGCTGGCGGGGGCCAAAGCCCTCCGTGGCGGCGGGCCCGGCCCGCTTCTGGACCGGCTCGTAGACCCGCACATCCTCCTGCTCCTCCGCGGCGGCCGCCTGCTCCGCCTCTGCGGCGGAAGCCTCGTCCTCCGTCAGGGCGGTCTCCGCGTCGCCCTTCTCGATGATGTCTACCATGATCCGCTCCAGATCGGTCAGATCATCGTCGCTTTTCTTGAAAATGGCCTCGGCGCTGGGTGCTCCGTTGAGATACAGGTTCTTGACCAGGCTCTCCAGGATGATCTGCAGCTCCTCGATATTCTTGTACCGCTCCTCGGCGCTGAAGCGGGTGGCCTTCTCGATGATCTCCCCCAGGCGGCGGCCCGCCGCTTTGGGTGCGGGGAAATTCTCCCCGCCCATCCGGCGCAGCTGAGGGTCCTGGCACTGGCCCTCATAGGGCAGCTTGCCCTTGTTGACCGCGTAGTACAGCAGCAGGCCCACGGAGTACACATCTGAATAAGAGCCCCGCTTCCCGTTCCAGTACAGCTCCGGCGCCAGGAACTGCAACTCCTGGCCCCGCCAGCCGCCCCGCCGGGCCGGGCCGATGGCTACGCGGCCCTCCCCGTCTAGGCTGATATTGTCCGGATAAATGCCGCCCCGGTAGGCCCGGGTGCCGGCCTCCTCCTTTATCTGCGCGCAGAGCTTCCCTGCGAATTCGCAGAGCTCCCTGCGGTCCATCTCCAGCAGCTTTTCCCCCAGGGCCTTTCCGGGGTCAAATTTCCGTTTCTCCATGCAGTCGTCCTCCCACTAGGCGCTTTCTCTCTTTGTCTATCGTACCACATCCGGCGGCTTCCCGTCAACGGCGGAAGACGCTGGATTATTTTTCCATCTTGTCCGCCAGGCGGCTGATCCGGTCCGTATACCCGGCCAGCTCCTTGTTGGGACGGCCCTCCAGGCCCTTGCACACCAGGAGCAGCCGCTCCGCCGCCGCCACCAGGCGGGTGAATGCGGGGCTGACGCCTCTCTTTTTCTTCCCGGCGTCCTTTTCCACCGGCACGCCCCGGGCGATGCGCACAAAGTCCTCCTGCAGCAGGTCGAAGCAGGTGCCGCTGTAGGGAGCGAAGGCCCGGTAGCCCAGCTGGGTGTTCAGGCAGTCGGTAAAGCTGTCGGCGGAATCCGGGTCGCCGTGGTTGACGAACACCAGCCGGGGCTTTTTCTCAAAGCCCTTCAGCCAGCGGATCAGCCCCGCCTTGTCCCCGTGGCCGCTGACGCCGGGCAGGGTGTCGATCTCGGCGCGGACCTGGATGCTCTCGTTGAAGAGCTTGACCTCCTTGGCCCCGTCCACCAGGATGCGGCCCAGGGTGCCCACCGCCTGATAGCCCACAAACAGCACCAGGCTCTCCGGCCGCCACAGATTGTGCTTGAGATGGTGCCGTACCCGGCCCGCGTCGCACATGCCGCTGGCGGAAAGGATCACCTTGGGCTGCCTGTCCTCGTTGATGGCCTTGGATTCCTCCTGGGACACGGCCAGCTTCAGCCCCGGAAACACCAGGGGGTTCACGCCGGAGCGGATCAGCGCCCGCATCTCGTCGTCCACATACTGGGTGTCGCACTGGAGGAAAATGCTGGTGGCCTCGATGGCCAGGGGGCTGTCCAGATACACCGGGAAATCCCCGTGCCCCCGCACCAAATTCTTTTCCTTGATCTCCCGGATGAAATACAGCATCTCCTGGGTCCTGCCCACGGCAAAGGAGGGGATGATCACGTTCCCGCCCCGGTCCAGCACCTTCTGGATCCGCCCGGCCAGGGCCGTCACATAGTCCGTCCGCACTGCCTCGTGCAGCCGGTCCCCGTAGGTGGATTCGATCACCAGGAAGTCCGTCTCCTCCACAAACTGAGGGTCCCGGAGAATGGGCTGGCTCAGGTTGCCGATATCCCCGCTGAAGGTGATCTTTTTCGTCTCCCCCGCCTCGGTGAGCCAGACCTCGATGGCGGCGGAGCCCAGCAGATGGCCCACGTCCGTCATGCGGATGGTGACGCAGTCGTTGATCTGCACCGGCTCCCCGTAGCTCACCGGGCGCAGACAGCTGATCAGGCCCTCCGCGTCCCCCATGTCGTAGAGGGGCTGGATCTCCGGCCCGCCGCTGCGCAGGGATTTCCGGGTTTTCCACTCGGCGTCGGACATCTGGATGTTGGCGCAGTCGCGGAGCATAATGCCGCAGAGGGAACAGGTGGCCGCGCTGGCGTACACCGGCCCCCGGAAGCCGTTTTTATACAGCAGCGGCAAATTGCCGGAATGGTCGATGTGTGCGTGGGTCAGCAGGACAAAATCCAGCGCCGCCGGATCCACCGGCAGTTCCTGATTGACGAAGAGATCCTTCCCCTGCTCCATGCCGCAGTCCACCAGGCCCTTTTTGTCTCCGACCTCCAAAAGCGTGCAGCTGCCGGTGACCTCGTGGGCCGCTCCCAAAAATGTGACCTTCATCCCGTTCCACCTCCGCAGACATTTTCCAGTTTATATTTTACACTAGTCTGGCCAACATATCAATAAGAGAGAACAATTTTAATTTTTTGGAAGCCGCAATCTGATAGCAAAAAAAGGCGGCCCGCAGCTTTTCAGCCTGGACCGCCTGTTTTTCGTATGCAAATTCTTATGGAGCTTTCGTCTCGCAGTAGATGCAACGGTAGACCTTGTTTTTCCGGTCGGTGAGCCGAAAGACCTGCTCCAGCTCCTGCTCCGTGGAGCTGATGCAGCGGGGATTTTTGCATTTGATCACGCCCCGGAGCAGCTCGGGCATGTCAAGGTCCAGCTTCTCCACCAGCTCGCCGTCCTTGATGATGTTCACCGTGGCCCCCGGGTCCACATAGCCGATCAGGTCAAAGTTCACCGGCAGCTCCGCGTCGATTTTGATGATATCCTTCTTGCCCATTTTCCGGCTGACCACGTTCTTGATAATGGCCACCGACACGTCCAGCTCGTCCAGGCCCAGCAGCTCATAGAGCTTCATGCCCCGGCCGGCGGAGATATGGTCGATCACCACGCCGTTGCGGATGGAATCAATGTTCATAGGGTTCCGGCCTCCTTCAGCAGCTTCAGAATCAGGGCCATGCGCATATACTTTCCGTTGAGCACCTGCTTGAAATAACAGGCCCGGGTGTCCTTGTCGATGGCCACGCTGATCTCGTTGACCCGGGGCAGCGGGTGGAGAATGGCCAGGTCCTGCTTAGCGCCGCGCAGCTTGTCCGGGGTGAGGATGTAGCTGTCCTTCAGGCGCAGGTAGTCCTCCTCGTTGAAGAAGCGCTCCCGCTGGACCCGGGTCATGTACAGGATGTCCAGCTCCGGCATGGCGGCCTCCAGATCGGTGGTCTGCTCATAGGCCAGGCCCTGCTTCTGGAGCACTTCCTTCTTCACATAGCTGGGCACCTTCAGCTCCTCCGGGGAGATCAGCACAAAACGGACGTTCTCATAGCGGGCCAGGGCGTTGATCAGGGAGTGGACCGTCCGGCCGAATTTCAGGTCGCCGCAGAGGCCCACCGTGAGCCCGTCAAAATGCCCCTTCTCCCGCCGGATGGTCAGCAGGTCCGCCAGGGTCTGGGTGGGGTGGCAGTGGCCCCCGTCCCCGGCGTTGATCACCGGGATGGAGGCGTTCAGCGCCGCCACCAGGGCCGCGCCCTCCTTGGGATGGCGCATGGCGATAATGTCCGCGTAGCAGCTGATCACCTTGGCCGTGTCCGCCACGCTCTCCCCTTTGGCGGCGGAGGAGGAGGCTGCGTCCGTCACGGACAGCACGTTGCCGCCCAGCTCGTACATGGCCGCCTCGAAGCTCAGCCGGGTCCGGGTGGAGGGCTCGAAAAACAGGGTCGCCAGCTTCTTCCCGGCGCAGAGCCGGGCGTAATCCGCCGGATGGGCGATGATATCCTGGGCCGTCTCCAGCAGCTCCTCCAACTCGCCGGTGCTCAGGTCGGTGATGTCGATCAGGCTTCTGACCATCAGACCGTCCCCCCTATCCAGCTCTCATCCGAGGGATTGTCCCGGAAGGCCAGCAGCCGGGCCACGTCCCCGGCACTGATATAGCCCTCCTCCGCGGCCACGGCGGCAACCGTGTCAAAGTCGGTGAGGGAGACGTTTTTCACCTCCGCGGCGGCCATCCGCTCCAGGCCCTTCTGCATCCCATAGGTGAAGATGGACACCACGCCCAGGACCTCCGCCCCGGCTTCGCGGAGCGCGTCCACCACCTCCAGGACGCTGCCGCCGGTGGAGATCAGATCCTCCACCACCACCGTTTTCTGCCCCGGCTCCAGCCGGCCCTCGATCCGGTTCTGCCGCCCGTGGTCCTTGGCCCCGGAACGCACATAGCCCATAGGCAGGCCCAGCAGATGGCCCACAATGGCCGCGTGGGCGATGCCGGCGGTGGAGGTGCCCATGAGCACCTCCGCCTGGGGGTAATACTCCCGGACCAGGGATGCCAGGCCCTGCTCCACCTGATTGCGCACCTCCGGCGCCGTCAGGGTCAGGCGGTTGTCGCAGTAGACCGGGCTCTTGATGCCGCTGGCCCAGGTGAAGGGCTCCTCCGGCCGGAAAAACACCGCCCGGATGCTCAAAAGATCCTTCGCGATCTGCGTCTTTAAGTTGTTCTCCATCGTTTCCCTCACTCCTCCATTCCTCATTCCTAATTCAAAAATTCCTCTACGCACCGCCGGTAGGCCGCCGCCGGGTCCGCCGCCGCGGTGATGGGGCGGCCCACCACGATGTAGTCCGAACCGGCCTGTCTGGCCTGGGCCGGGGTCATGACCCGTTTCTGGTCCCCTCTGTCCCCCTCGGCAAAGCGGACGCCGGGCGTGACGGTGAGAAAGTCCCTGCCGCAGCGCTCATGGACCGCCGCCGCCTCCAGGGGGGAGCAAACCACCCCGTCCAGCCCCGCCGCCTTGGCGGCGGCGGCATAGTGGAGCACCACCTGCTCCATAGGTTCCCGGATCAGCAGCTCCCGCTCCAGGCTCTCCTGGTCCGTGGAGGTCAACTGGGTGACGGCGATGAGCAGGGGCCGGGTCCCGTCGGGCCGGGTCAGGCCCTCCAGGGCCGCCTCCATCATGGCCCGGGTCCCCGCGGCGTGGAGGTTCACCAGGTCCACGTCCAGGTTTGACAGCACCGCCATGGCCTTTTTCACGGTGTTGGGAATGTCGTGCAGCTTCAGGTCCAGGAAGATCCTGTGCCCCCGCTTTTTGATCTCCCGGACGATGGCCGGGCCCTCGGCATAGTACAGCTCCATGCCGATCTTCACGAAGGGCTTTTCCCCGGCGGGGAATCGGTCCAAAAAGGCGTATACCGCCCCGGCGCTGGCGAAATCGCAGGCCACGATCACATCTTTACCCATTGGCAGCTCCTATGATATCCGTAATTTTTTCTATTCCGTACTGTTCCATTACCCTGGGCAGGTCCCGGATGATATCCCGGCAGGCGTAGGGATTCACCAGGTTGGCGGCCCCCACCTCCACGGCGGTGGCCCCGGCCAGCAGCATCTCCAGCACGTCCTCCGCCCGGCTGACGCCCCCCAGACCCACCACGGGGATGCGCACCGCCCGGGCCACCTGCCACACCATCCGCAGGGCCACCGGGAACACCGCCGGGCCCGAGAGGCCGCCGGTGCCGTTGGCCAGGACGGGCCTTCGGGTCCCCAGGTCGATGCGCATGGCCAGCAGGGTGTTGATCAGGCTCAGGCCGTCCGCCCCCGCCTCCTGGCAGGCCAGGGCCACGGACACGATGTCCGTCACATTGGGTGTGAGCTTGACGATCAGAGGTTTTGTGGTGGCGGCCTTCACCGCCCGGACCACAGCCGCGGCGGCCTCCGGCTCGGTGCCGAAGCTCATGCCGCCCCCGTGGACGTTGGGGCAGCTGATGTTCAGCTCCAGCCAGCCCACCTGGGGCTCCCGGTCCAGCCGGGAGCAGGTATAGACATAGTCCTCTACGGAAAAGCCGCTGACATTGGCCATCACCGGCTTGTGGAAGAAGCGGCTCAGCCGGGGCAGCTCTTCGGCGATCACCGCCTCCACGCCGGGGTTCTGCAGGCCCACCGCGTTGATGAGCCCCGCCGGGGCCTCGGCGATCCGGGGCGTGGGGTTGCCGAAACGGGGCTCCCTGGTGGTGCCCTTAAAGGAGAAGGTCCCCAGGCAGTTGATGTCGTACAGCTCGGCAAACTCCGCCCCGTAGCCGAAGCTGCCGGAGGCGGCGATCACCGGGTTATCCAGCCCGATGCCGCAGAGGCTTACCCTTGTGTCTGCCACAGCAGCTCCTCCTTTCCGAACACGGGCCCGTCCTTGCAGACCCGCCGGGGCCCGGAGGCCGTCTGGACCGTGCAGCCCATGCAGGCCCCGAAGCCGCAGCCCATCCGGGCCTCCAGGCTCAGCTGCCCGGGGCAGGGGGCGCTTTCGCACAGGGCCCGGAGCATTCCCTCCGGCCCGCAGGCGTAAAAGCAGCTGGCCTCCTCCGGCAGAAACGCCGTCACCAGGCCCCGCTCTCCCCGGCTGCCGTCCTGGGTGATCACCCGGGTCTCGCAGCCCAGGGCGGCAAATTCCGCCTCGTACAGGACCTGCTCCCCGCTCTGAAAGCCCAGCAGGACCGTGACCGGTTTTCCCCGCTCCCGGAGCCGCCGGGCCAGCCAGAACAGAGGCGTAAAGCCCAGGCCGCCGGCCAGGAGCGCCGGCCGCTCCCCCGCCAGGTCCAGGTCAAAGCCCCGGCCCAGGCCGGTGAGCGCGTCCAGGGACGCGCCGGGCTCCAGTTCCGCCAGGGCCTGGGTCCCCTGGCCCAGCACCCGGTACACCAGCGTGAGCCGGTCCCCCTCCCGGTCGCACACGGAGAAGGGCCGCCGCAGAAAGCAGCCCTCCGGGCGCAGGCTCACAAACTGCCCCGGCGCCGTGACGGCGGAGCAGTCCCCCGCCAGGCGCAGGCGCCGGACCTGGCCGTTCAGGGGCGTGTTTTCCTCTATAATAAAGCTTCCCTGTCTCATGCGTCGATGGTGGAGATGGTCAGGGTGGTCTCCTCCAACACGTCCAGCAGCACCCGGACCGTGTCCAGGGAGGTGAAGATGGTCACGTTGTTCTCCGTGGCCAGGCGGCGGATCTTGGCCCCGTCGTTGGCCACCGACACGGAGCCGATGTCCCGAGTGTTGATCACATAGGCCAGGTGCCCCTGCCGGATAGCGTTGGGGATCTCCTCGCTGCCGTCGCTGATCTTATGCAGCACGTGGGTGCGGATGCCGTTTTCCTTCAGAAAGCGGGCGGTGCCCGGCGTGGCCTCGATGTTGAAGCCCAGATTGTAGAACCGGCGGATCAGAGGCAGGGCCTCCTCCCGGTCCTTCCGGGCGATGGTGGCAAAGACGGTGCCGTAGTTCTGGAGCCTGGTGCCGGCGGCCTGGAGGGCCTTGTACAGGGCCCGGTTCAGCTTGTCGTCATAGCCGATGGCCTCGCCGGTGGACTTCATCTCCGGAGACAGGTAGGCGTCCAAGCCCTTGATCTTGTTGAAGGAGAACACGGGCACCTTCACGTAATAGCGGTCCTTCTCTTTGGGATATAGGTCGAAGAGGCCCTGCTCTTTCAGGCTCTTGCCCAGGATGACCTCCGTGGCGATATCCGCCAGGGAGTAGCCGGTGGCCTTGGACAGGAAGGGCACCGTCCGGGAGGAACGGGGGTTGACCTCGATGATATATACGTCGTCGTTTCTATCCACGATGAACTGGATGTTGTACAGGCCCACGATGCCGATGCCCAGGCCCAGCTTCTTGGCGTACTGGAGGATGACGCCCTTGACCTTGTCGGACACGGAGAAGGTGGGATAGACGCTGATGGAGTCCCCGGAGTGGATGCCGGTGCGCTCCACCAGCTCCATGATGCCGGGGACGAACACGTCCCGCCCGTCACAGATGGCGTCCACCTCCAGCTCCTTGCCCAGGATGTACTTGTCCACCAGCACGGGCTTGTCCGCGTCGATCTCCACGGCAGTTTTCAGGTACTGCCGCAGCTGCTCCTCGTTGGCCACGATCTGCATGGCCCGGCCGCCCAGCACGAAGCTGGGCCGCACCAGCACCGGGTAGCCGATCTCCGCCGCCGCCTTTACGCCGGCCTCGATGTCCGTCACCGCCTGGCCCTGGGGCTGGGGGATGTGCAGCTCCTGGAGGATCTTCTCAAAGCTGTCCCTGTTCTCCGCCCGCTCGATGGCGGCGCAGTCGGTGCCGATGATCTTCACGCCCCGGTCCATCAGCGGCTGGGCCAGGTTGATGGCCGTCTGGCCGCCCAGGGAGGCGATCACGCCCTCCGGCTGCTCAAAGTCGATGATGGCCATGGCGTCCTCCGGGGTCAGGGGCTCGAAATACAGCTTGTCCCCGGTGGTATAGTCGGTGGAGACGGTCTCCGGGTTGTTGTTGATGATGATGGCCTCGTAGCCGTTGGCCTTGATGGTCTGCACCGCATGGACCGTGGAGTAGTCAAACTCCACGCCCTGGCCGATGCGGATGGGCCCCGCCCCCAGCACCACGATCTTCTTCTTGTCCGTGAGCCGGGATTCGTTCTTCCCGGTGTAGGAGGAATAGAGGTAGGCGATGTATTTGCCCGTGTGCAGGGTGTCCACCATGCGGAAAATGGGCGTCAGCCCCAGGGTCTTGCGCTTCTGGTAGACCTCCACCTCGCTCAGGTTCCAGAGCCCGGCAATGGCCTTATCCGAAAAGCCCATCTCTTTGGCGGCCTTCAGGGTCTGCACGTCGTTGACCCGGGTTTTCAGCGTCCCCTCCATGTCTATGATCTTCTTCAGGCTCTCCAGGAAGAGAGACGTGATCAGGGTGATCTCATGGAGCTTCTCCACGCTCTCCCCCCGGCGCAGAAGCTCTGCGACGGCGAAGATGTTGTCGTCCCGGAACTCGGCGATGTAGCTGAGCAGCTCCTCGCTGGTCCAGCTGTCAAACTTGGGCAGGTAGAAGTGGCAGACCCCGGTCTCCAGGGAGCGGACGGATTTCAGGAAGCACTCCTCCAGGTTGGAGCCGATGCCCATGACCTCGCCGGTGGCCTTCATCTGGGTGCCCAGGGTGTTGGGCGCGTCGGCGAACTTGTCGAAGGGGAACCGGGGGAACTTGGCCACGATGTAGTCCAGGCTGGGCTCGATGGCGGCGGTGCCGCCGGCCACGGGGATGTCCTCCAGGGCCATGCCCATGGCGATCTTGGCGGTGACCCGGGCGATGGGGTAGCCGCTGGCCTTGGAAGCCAGCGCCGAGGACCGGCTCACCCGGGGATTGACCTCAATGAGGAAGTATTCGCTGGAATTGGGGTCCAAGGCAAACTGGACGTTGCAGCCGCCCTCGATCTTCAGTTCCCGGATGATCTTGATGGCGCTGTCGTTGAGCATTTTCAGGTCCTTGTCGCTGAGGGACAATATGGGCGCCACCACGATAGAGTCGCCGGTATGCACGCCCACTGGGTCCACGTTCTCCATGCCGCAGATGGTGATGGCGTGGTCGTTGGAGTCCCGCATGACCTCGAACTCGATCTCCTTATAGCCCCGGACGCTCTTCTCCACCAGCACCTGGTGCACCGGGGAGAGCTTGAAGGAGTTGAGGCCCACCTCCACCAGCTCCTCCTCGTTGTAGGCGAAGCCGCCGCCAGTACCGCCCAGGGTAAAGGCCGGCCGCAGCACCACCGGGTAACCGATCTCCAGGGCCGCCTGCTTGGCCTCCTCGATGCTGTAGGTGATCTGGGAGGGGATCACCGGCTCGCCGATGGACTGGCACATCTCCTTGAAGAGCTCCCGGTCCTCGGCCCGCTCAATGCTCCGGCTGGAGGTGCCCAGCAGCTGCACCCGGCACTCCCGCAGCACGCCCTTCTTCTCCAGCTGCATGGCCAGGTTCAGGCCCGTCTGGCCGCCGATACCGGGGATGATGGCGTCCGGCCGCTCATAGCGGAGGATCTTGGCGATGTACTCCAGGGTCAGGGGCTCCATGTACACCTTGTCCGCAATAGCCGTGTCGGTCATGATGGTGGCGGGGTTTGAGTTGCAGAGAATGACCTCATAGCCCTCCTCCTTGAGGGCCAGGCAGGCCTGGGTGCCCGCGTAGTCAAACTCCGCCGCCTGGCCGATGACGATGGGGCCGGAGCCGATGATAAGGACTTTCTTGATGTCGGTGCGCTTTGCCATGTTGTTGCCTCCAGATATCTAAACTTAATTTTAAACGGAATAGACGACCTTGCCATTGCAGACGGTGAGCAGGCACTTTCCCCAGACCTCCATGCCCGCGAAGGGGGTGGCCCGGCCCATGGACCGGAACTCCTCCGGGTCCACCGGGCCCTTGGCCCCCAGGTCCCAGACGCAGTAATCCTGGCCCAGAGGGAGGCCGAAGCGGCGGCGGGGGTTCACCGCCATCAGCTCAATGAGCCTGTCCAGGCTGAGGAGGCCTGTCCTGACCAGCCTGGTGTACAGCACCGGGAAGGCCGTCTCCAGCCCCACGATGCCGAAGGCGCTTTTCTCCAGGCCCCGGGCCTTCTCTTCGGCGCTGTGGGGGGCGTGGTCCGTGGCGATGATCTCCAGGGTCCCGTCCAGAATCCCCTCCAGCAGGGCCTCCCGGTCCCCGGCGGAGCGGAGGGGCGGGTTCATCTTGAAGCGCCCGTCCTCCTGCAGGTCGTTCTCGTCCAGGACCAGATAGTGGGGCGCGGTCTCGCCGCTGACGTCCAGGCCCTCCGCCCTGGCCTTGCGGAGCAGGGCCACGCTCTCCCTGGTGGACACGTGGCACATGTGGTAGGCGCAGCCGGTCTGCCGCATCAGCTCCAGATCCCGCTCCAGCTGGCGCCACTCGCTCTCGGAGCAGATGCCCTTATGCCCGTGGGCCCGGGCGTAGGCCCCGTCATGGATACAGCCGCCTCGGAGCAGGCGGTTGTCCTCGCAGTGGGCCACGATCAGCTTCCCCAGCTTTTTGGCCCGCTGCATGGCCTGCCGCATCCGCTCGTCGGACTGGACGCCGTGCCCGTCGTCGGAGAAGGCCGCCACATAGGGGGCCAGTTCCTCCAGCGCCGCCAGCTCCTCCCCCCGCTCGCCCCGGGTGATAGCCCCGTAGGGGTAGACGTGCACGGAGGCGTCCCGGCGGATCAGCGCCTGCTGGACGGCCAGGTTCTCCCCGCAGTCCGGCACCGGGTCCAGGTTCGGCATGGGACACACGGCGGTATAGCCGCCCCGGGCCGCCGCGGCGCAGCCGCTGGCTATGGTCTCCTTATAAGAAAATCCCGGCTCACGAAAATGCACATGCACATCGCAAAAGCCGGGAAAAAGAACAAGTTCAGAAGAAACAGAAGGGCCCGGGACGGGAAAAGCGGACAGGTCCAAACTTACGCCGAAATCGGAAAAAATCTCCCGCTTGAAAACCGCCGCGTTCCCGATTTTCTCCATGGCGCAGTCCTCCTTGCCGCCTCGCCTGCCGGCGGGCTCATTGGCCGGTATTATAGCACAGAGCCCCGCCCTTGTCAACGCCGCAAATTTTCCCAAACGGCGGAAAATTTTTCAGATCCGCAGCACCTGGCCCGGCTGCAGCCGGTCCGGGTCACGAAGCCCGTTTTTCCGGGCCAGCTCCTGCCAGTTGGCGCCGAAGCGCTGGGCAATGGTCCAGAGGCTGTCTCCCGGCCGGACCGTGTAAAACCTGGGGGCTTTCCGGATCTCGCAGATCAGATCCCGGTACAGCAGGTCGGTGTCCACCTGGCCCCGGATGCCGTCGATCTGCCCGGCGGCGCTGTTCTGCCACATGTCGTACTCGCCCTTGTATTTGTCCGTGCCCAGGGAGTAGTCCGCGATCCAGGTGGTATAGCGCCGCCTGAGCTCCGCCTTTCGCAGCAGCTCATCGTACCAATAGCGGTTGGCGTAGACCCCGGCCCAGAAGCCGCCCTCCTCGATCCGGGTATTGAAGGCGACGCAGATCTCCGTCAGCCGGTCTCTCCCCAGACCTATGAGGCTCTCGTCCTCCATGTCCAGGTACACCGGCAGCTGCAGCCGCTTTCCCCAGAGCCGGTCCAGGGCCCAGTCCGCCCCGCTGCGGGCCTCGCTTTCAGAGCTGCCGTAGCCGTAAACATAGACCCCCGTTGGGATGCCCAGCCTCTGACACTCATGGTAGTTCCTCTCAAATTTCGTGTCTAGCGTGTGGTTGCCCGGCCGGCCGGTCCAGCCCAGCCGGAGAATGGCAAAATCGATCCGGGGCCTGACAAGGGCCCAGTCGATGTCGCCCTGAAACTGGCTCACATCAATTCCGAACATACGCGCTCCTTTCCGCCTGCGCGCCGGGCGCGGGCCTGTCGCCCCATTCTATGCGCGGTCCCGGCCTGGGGTGCGCCGCCTTGCATTTTTCCCGCTCTTGGGGTACACTAAAGCCAGAAAGCATGAAGGAGGGGAACCGCGTGGCGGAGCGATGCTACCTTGCCATTGATCTGAAGTCCTTCTACGCCTCTGTGGAGTGCGTGGAGCGGGGCCTGGACCCGCTGCGCACCAACCTGGTGGTGGCGGACCGGAGCCGGACGGAGAAGACCATCTGCCTGGCCGTCTCCCCCGCGCTGAAGGAGCTGGGCATTCCGGGGCGGCCCCGGCTTTTTGAGGTGGTGCGGCAGGTGGCGGCGGTCAACGCCCGGCGGCTGGCCAGGGCCCCCGGCCGGGCCTTTACCGGCTCCTCCTGTGACCGGGAGGAACTGCGCCGGGACCCCTCCCTCTCTCTGGACTATATCACGGCCACCCCCCGCATGGCCCTCTATATGGAGACCAGCGCCCGCATCTACAGCATCTATCTGAAATACGCCGCGGCGGAGGATATCCATGTCTACTCCATCGACGAGGTCTTCATCGACGTGACGGACTATCTGGCCGCCGCAGGGCTCAGCGCCCGGGACTACGCCCGGAAGATCATCCGGGAGGTGCTGGCGGCCACCGGCATCACCGCCACGGCGGGGATCGGCAGCAACCTGTACCTGTGCAAGATCGCCCTGGACATCTGGGCCAAGCACGTCCCCCCGGACGAGGACGGGGTGCGCATCGCCCAGCTGGACGAGGAGAGCTACCGCCGCCGGCTCTGGCAGCACCGGCCCTTGACGGACTTCTGGCGGGTGGGCCCGGGCACGGCGGGCAAGCTGGAGGCCAACGGCCTGTTCACCATGGGGGACGTGGCCCGCTGCTCCCTGGGCGGCGCCAACGAGCACTACAATGAGGAGCTGCTGTACCGGCTCTTCGGCGTCAACGCGGAGCTGCTCATTGACCACGCCTGGGGCTGGGAGCCCTGCACCATCCGGGACGTAAAGGCCTACCGGCCGGAATCCACCAGCGTGGGGGCGGGGCAGGTGCTCCAGTCCCCTTACGACTTTGAAAAGGCCAAAATCGTGGTCCGGGAGATGGCGTACGCCCTGGCCCTGGACCTGACGGAGCGGGGCCTGGAGGCGGCCCAGATGGTGCTCACCCTGGGCTATGACGTGGAAAACCTCACGGACCCGGCCCGGCGGCGGGCTTACAGCGGCCCGGTCACCACCGACCGCTACGGCCGGAGGATCCCCCGGCACGCCCACGGCAGCGTGAACCTGGAGCGGCCTACCGCCTCCGCCCGGCTGATCACCGGGGCCGTGCTGGAGCTCTACGGCCGCATTGCGGACCCGGCGCTGCTGCTGCGGCGGATCACCGTGACGGCGGCCAAGGTCACGCCGAAGGGGGCGGCGCTCCCGGAGGCGCCGCCGGAGCAGCTGGACCTGTTCACCGATTACGCGGCGGAGGAGGCCAGGCGGCAGGCAGAGGAGCAGGCGCTCCGGAAGGAGGAAAAGATGCAGCAGGCCATGCTGGACATCCGGAAAAAATACGGCAAAAACGCCATCACCAAAGGGACCAGCTATCAGGAGGGGGCCACCGGGCTGGACCGGAACCGGCAGATCGGAGGGCACAAGGCGTGAGCGGGCGGAAGGATCCCTACGAGGGGCTGTACGGGCTGCCCCACCATGTCTCCCCGGTCCATCCCCCCATGCCGCTGTCGGACCGGGCGGCCCAGTTCTCCCCCTTCGCGGCGCTGACCGGCTTCGGCGCGGTGATCACCGAGACAGCCCGCCCCACCCGGGAGCGGGTGGAGCTGGACGAAAACCGGAAGGCGGAGCTGGACCGGACCCTGCGGGAGCTGGCCGGCCGCGCCGGGGAGGGGGTCCGGGTCTCTGTGCGCTATTTCCGGCCGGACGGGCGCAAAAGCGGCGGGGCCATTGTCACCGCCTCGGGTCCGGTCAAAAAGCTGGACGAGTTCAACCGCCGCCTGCTCCTGGCCGACGGGCGGGCCATCCCTGTGGACGAGCTTCTGGACCTGAGCCTGGAGGCCCCCTCGCCCCAAGAGGACAGCAAATAATCCCCGGAAGGATTGCTTCCGGGGATTTAGCTTTTCATAAAGGGTTATAGGATTTGAATGGCGCCGAAGGTCAGGGCCGTCATGATGCCGGCGGCGATGCACACCCCCAGCAGGATGCTGGGCACCGCGCTGCGCAGGCGCATGTTCAGCAGCGCAGCCACCAGGGCGCCGGTCCAGGCGCCGGTGCCAGGCAGGGGGACCGCCACAAAGATCAGCAGGCCCAGGGGCCCGTATTTCCGCACCGTCTCCCCCTTCAGATGGGCCTTCTTTTCCAGGCGGGTGATCAGACTGTCCAGCGCGGACCAGTGCCGCCTGATCCAGGCGAAGATCCGCTGAATATAGACGATGATAAAGGGCACCGGCACCATATTCCCCAGCAGCGCCGCCAGCAGGGCCAGTGGATAATCCAGGCCCAGGGCAATCCCGTAGGGCAGGCCCAGCCGCAGCTCCACCACCGGGACCATGGAGATGAAGAAGGTGCTTATAAATTTTCCGAAGACAGTCTCCGTCAGCCAGGCTATCATAACGTTGCTCCGTAAAGTCAAAAGGCTTTCTTTGGAAAAAGTATAGCATAGCTTTTGTTTGAAAGCAACGGGCAAAACCTTAAGTTTTGTCAGGAATTTCGTCACACATGGCTGGTAAAAGTATTGAAGGGCACATCGCTCCAATCAATGCAAAAAGGTAAAATACGATATAACAGTTTGGGCAGCAAAACAAGAAGAAACAACACCATCGGTCGAGCGGACGCCGCCTGCGGCGGTGGCCGGCCCTATGGTGTTGTCCCTGTAAGCTGATGCTCGCCGCCATATTCTCTTCCCGCAAAAGGTCCTTCGCGCGGTTATAGCGGTTCCTCCTCCGCCCGGTTCAGAGCGGCGGCAATCACATCGTCCATGTCATAGTACCGGTATTCCCCCAGCCGGCCGC
>CANQRQ010000039.1 GCA_947626315.1 uncultured Oscillospiraceae bacterium
ATGTGCTCCCCCTGGGTGGCCAGGGCCTGGATGGTATAGGTGATGGCCGCCGCGCCGGAGGCCAGGGCCAGAGCGCCAACGCCGCCCTCCAGGGCCGCGATGCGCTTTTCCAGCACGTCCTGGGTGGAGTTGGTCAGCCGTCCGTAGATGTTGCCCGCGTCTGCCAGACCAAAACGCGCGGCGGCATGGGCGGAGCTGTGGAACACATAGCTGGTGGTGGCGTAGATGGGCACGGCCCGGGCGTCGGTGGCGGGGTCCGCCTGCTCCTGGCCCACATGGAGCTGAAGCGTTTCAAACCTGTAATTGCTCATAATGATACCTCTTTCAATCCAAAATTTAAACAAAAAATCCGGGGCTCTTCCAAAAGCTCCCGGACTGAAAAGCGGTCATGAGAATGCCTCAGCGCATACAAGGACACCCGACGGACGCAGCAGGACGCCCAGCCGCTCTCTCAGCCCGGGAGTTCAGCATTCGTCCGCACCGAAAGTTGCTCCGCAGAAGAGCAAGGAACAGATCCTTCATCCGGTACGCCTCCTTTCCGATTCAAATAAACCAATTAAATACATTAGTTTGGTAGGATTATAGCATCAGCACCCTATCATGTCAAGGCGGTTTTTGCATTTTGTCGAATTTTACATTAGACTAGTAGGTTAGTTGTTGACAATGCAGCAACCTGACAATATACTGGGAACTATCTTACAAAGTGCTCTTGCGGAGCTTTTCCGTCTCCCGGTTCCTCTCCTCATTCTTGAAGCCGTCGGACCGGTAGAGCTTCAGGGCAGTCAACCCTGCAAATTTTCCAAAAAGGCGTCCCCCAGGGCGGCGTACTGGCCCAGACGGTGCAGAAGAACCGCTGGTTTGGACCTTTATCACGCAGCGCTGCGGGCTTTTTTGGGGAATCAGTTGACAGCATAAGGGGGAAATTATAGAATTAATGACAGATACTTCGTCAAATCGGCGTTTGTCGGGGAGGGGATGCTGTGCTCATATACAACATAGACCGGGAATTGGCGGGGATAGCGAAGATCAAAATGCCGGGCGACCCGGCGCTCCTGCCCTTGATGAACCGGATCATTGGCTTTTCCAAATGCCGGTCGGACGACAAGGTTGTTGTCACCCGGCATAGGACGCCGGGGTATGGCGGCGCAATTCTTGACACGCTGGTGATCGAACCGGCCTGTCACACAGGGAAACTGCCCTGCATGGTGCTGTATCACGGTGGAGCTTTTGTGCTGAAAGCATCCTTTGCCCACCACAGGATGGCGAAGCTGTATGCTTCAAGTCTGCCGTGCAGGGTGCTGTATACCGACTACCGTTTGGCGCCGGAGTATCCCTTCCCCGTCCCGGCAGAGGATTGTTACTGCACATACAAATGGGCATTGGATCATTTTGATGGCGCGCCTGTCATCATCGCCGGGGACAGCGCCGGCGGAGCGCTTGCTTTGGCCGTGTCCCTTATGGCGAGGGACCGGGGCCTGCGCATGCCGGATGCTGAGCTATTAGTCTATCCGGTCACGGACAGGCGGATGGAGACCGATTCCATGAAGAAATATGTTGACACACCGGTTTTTGACGCAAAGCTGTCCAAAATGATGTGGGACGCGTATCTTGGGCACAGACAGCCGGAACGAATCGAGTATGCTTCTCCCCTGGAAGCGGCGTCCTTTGCCCGGTTTCCGCCGACGTACATAGAAGCCGCGCAGTTTGACGCGCTCCATGACGAGGGTGTGCTGCTGTATCAAAAACTGAAAGCTCAGGGGATATCAGCTGAATTGCATGAGGTAAAAGGCGCGTGTCACGGATTTGAAACAGCCATAAAAAGCAATTTGCTGAAGGCCTGTATGGAGAGAAGAGTAGATTGGCTCAGATTTACTTTAAACAAGGTGGATAAGGAAGCGTAAACAGCATAATGGAGCTAAGCTGCAACGGAAAGGAGAAAGAACGATGCTCTCTGGAAAACAGATCGCGGCGGCCCGGAAGGAGAAGGGCCTGCCCCAGGCGGCGCTTGCGGAGAGGCTGGGCGTCAGCGCCGAGGCGGTGAGCAAGTGGGAGAAGGGCGTCTATGAGCCCAAGGAGGACAATGCCGACCTGCTGTATGAGATCCTGGAGATCCCGTACATAGAAGAATTCGGCCGTCCGCTCAACGCGCGTCTTTTCAACGAGGACCATATGTCGGCATTCCTGAAAGGAAAGCTGAGCGGCGGGAGGTTTCCGGAGGCGGCGAAGGCCCTGGCCTTCGCCAAGGAAAAGCACAGGGGCCAGTTCCGGAAAGGGCCGGGGAAGATCCCCTATATCAGCCATCCGCTGACCATGGCCTGCCACGCCTTTGCCATGGGCCTGGAGGACGACGTCCTGATCGCGGCCCTGCTGCTCCACGATGTGGCCGAGGACTGCGGCGTGGGCGTGGAGGACCTGCCGGTGCGCGCGGAGGTCCGGGAGATCGTCGCCCTTGTCACCAAGCCCCGGGGCGGCTTCTCCGAGGGGCAGTATTACCGGGACATAGAAGGCAGCACCCGGGCCTGCCTGGTGAAGTGCATCGATCGGTGCAACAACCTGAGCACCATGTCGGTGGCCTTTTCGCCGGAGAGGATGGCGGATTACATCCGGGAGACGGAGCGGTATTTTCCCCGGCTGCTGCGGACGGTCAAGGAGTGTCCTGCCTACAACAACGCCGCCTGGCTGCTGAACTACCAGATCAAGAGTCTGCTCCAGACCGCGAAGAGAAGCCTGTAAATCAAGTTCCACTTGATTTTTGGGCGCCCGATCCAAAGGGCCGCTTCCTTGCCATCAAGTCCGTTTTCGGATATAATCTACCTGTAAGAAAGGGGAGATAAAATGATCGGCGCACTTTTAGGGGACATTGTAGGTTCCCGCTTTGAGTTTCGCAATATCCTGAGCAAGGACTTTGAATTTATCACCGGCGAATGTGAGTTCACGGACGACACGGTCATGACCTGCGCCGTGGCCCAGGGGCTTATGGACAGCCGGGAGGACTTCTCCGACCTGTCGGAAAAGACCGTCGCCGCCATGCAGCGGATCGGCCGGAAGTACCCCAACTGCGGATATGGGGCCCGGTTCATCCACTGGATGTTTTCCAACGATCCGCAGCCGTACAACAGCTGCGGGAACGGGTCTGCCATGCGGATCAGCCCCGTGGGCTTCGCGGCCCGGGACGTGGAGGAGGCGAAACGGCTCTCGGCCGCCGTGACCCGGGTCACCCACGACCATCCCGAGGGAATGAAGGGGGCGGAGGCCGTGGCGGTGGCTATCGTGATGGCCCGCCAGGGCAGGACAAAGGCGGAGATCCGGGCTGCCATGGAGGAATATTACGATCTGAGCACCACCGTAGATGCCTACCGGACGGAATGGCAGGGACACGGGCGGGAGATCTGCCAGGTCTCCGTGCCCCAGGCGCTGGCCTGCTTCTTTGAGGGGCGGGATTACGAGGATGTGATCCGCAGCTGCATCTCCATCGGCGGGGACAGCGACACCATCGCCGCCATCGCCGGGGGCATCGCGGAGGCCTTCTACGGCGTGCCGGAGGAGTACGCCGCCGCGGCGGAGGCCATGCTGGACAAGCGCCTCTTAAAGGTGCTGCATGATTTCCAAAGCTGGTCCCATGCAAGGGCGGGGCGCTGAACCGCCGCCGGCGTGGAGAAATATTGAACGAAGGCTGAGGGGCTGCCAAAACGGCAGCCCCCCAAGTTTCGTTATTGCAGCTCTGCAAGCTGTTTTTGCAGGCGTTTGATCTTCTCCTGCGCGGCCCCGTACTGGGTGAAGGCGGCCACGATCTCCTCGTCATTTTCAAAGCGCGGTCTGGCTAAGAATTTCTTATCCAGAATGAAGCTTTTTTCCGCGTCCGCAAATTGGACCTTGATCCGGTTGATATCCTGCGCAGTGACTGTTCCGACTCCGTACTGTCCGGAACTGACCTGAACGCCGATCAGGGAGATGTCTTCACAGCCGTCGCAGCTGCGCTCCAGCTCCTCGATCTCCTGCTCCAGGGCCCCGATTTTTTTCAGGCGTTCCTCCTCCCGCTTCGCCAGATCTTCTGCCGACGGCCCGGAGTTGGCGGCCTTCCGGACCGTCTTTCCCGTTGACGGGACTGTCAGACCTTTGTAATAGTTATAGGTCCGGCAGCAGTACATGAGGTCAAAGGCCAGAAGATGGAGGCTCTTGTCCGGATAGTAGCTGTCATCCAGATAGGCAAAGTGCTTTTCCAGCAGGCTTTCATGTTCCTTTAACGCGGCAACGATCTCATCACAGAGCCGGTAGTAGTTTTCCAGGCTGAACGAGGTCCCAGCGCCGATAGGAAAGCCGAAGTCCAGGTATTTTGCCATGGTGGCCGCTTCGCTGCTCTTGAACACATAATTGAACTCCGGCTCGTTGAACGCAAGGAAGACGGAGGCCGAATGGCGGTCCTGCTTGTACGACCAGTTTCCGGGGAAGGTCCTCTGCCGCAGGGCCTCGTATTCCTCCAGAAAGCGGTCCATGTGATCCTGGACCCGCGACACATTCCCCTGGGCATCCGCAAAGAGGACATCCTGAAAAAGGTGCTCCACTGTCTCCGGCTCTTTTTCCCAGAGCTTCAGGACGCCGGAGCTTGGATGCATCCGGCTGTTGTCCATGATCAGGGAAAATTCTTTCCTGGCCGCATTAAAGCGCTCGGCAAAGCTGGCAAAGCTCCCTTCCGGCTTGAACCACTCCTCCTGCCAGACCTTCATGCCCCGCCATTTGAACAACTCGTCGTGCTCTTTGCCGTACAGGACAGGCATTTTCGCCTCATAACGCGCGATCAGTTCATGCAGATTGTCAAGATTCATATGTGCCCCCTTTATTCGTTAAATCAGCTTGTCTCCAAACGCCGCGATCACTTCTTCGCTGTCTCTGCCGGTGATGGTTTTCCCGGTGGCCTCCTGGATCGCGTCCAGCAGCCTGATTGCACGGGCGATGATAAACCGGTCAAAATCGTCGCTTCTGGCAAGGACCGCATCGATCCAGTGGGATCTAAGATACCGGTCCAAAACCTCGTGATCGACTTGCCCCTTCTTTTCAATCTTTTCAAGATATTTGCTGGGGGCAACGCCGCCGATCTCCCGGTTCGTGCTGTAAGAGATGGGCGTTTTGTTCACCACGCTGTTCCATTTGCTCCTGGGGAAGCGGTTGGCCTCACAGTGCGCCCGCGGGAAGATGTGGTGGATATCGATGTACTCCGATTTGTAGACCGCGAAATCCATCTCCCGGCCGCTGATGAAGTCCTGGCAATGGTTCTTGAGCACAAGAGCCATGATTCCTTTGTAGGCGGCGGATTGCCGGGATTGAAGGCCCAGGAGGCGCGTTGGATTGAAATAGGAATCCTGTACCGTCCTCGGCAAACGGCTGTCGTCGTTGACCCACTCGATGACCTGAACAATGTCATAGGCGAAACGCGTTTCATTGGCCCCGCCGTATAATTCGCCGAATACGCCGCACCAGTACCACTGTTTGATCTTCTTTTTGATATTGGTGACCTTGATAAGCTTATTTTCAAGCAAAACGCTGCAAATGGCGGCCATCGGGATCAGCTGCGTGGTATACGGGAGGTCCCGGCTGGTGAAGACCCGTTCCTCCTGCAAAATCTTTTCGGTCTCAACAAAGCCTTTTGTCAGAATATCCGCATATTTCTGATACGCACTGAGGGCCAGATTGAGGACGTCTTTTTTCTTGCAGGAGACAACAGCCTTCTCGTCTTTGAGCTTTTTGTAATAGGTGGACAGCAGGGTCAAAGCGGTCAGAAAATCTGTCGCGGTGAGCACATGCAGGATCTCTCCGCTGAAATACTTCTCCTTGCGCGCTTCCCAATCCTCCCTCAGACGGAAATTGTCCGCACTGTAGGAGGCGACGACCAACTCAAAAACGGTCAGGGGGACGCCGCCTGTGTTGACATTCTCGAACACCCGGCAGACGGCCTCTTTTGGCGTATCCTTGTCGAGGCTGATGACCGGCATTGCGTAGCCGATCATTTTCGTGACGATCTCCTGGGTGAAGCGGAAGAAGAGCGCGGATGCGGACGGGTCGAAATGATAATACGCCTGATAGCCGTTCTGCCAGAGCATCACTTTGCTCATGTCAAAAATGCTGTTGAGAGGGAACATCTTGGCCGCGTATTCTTTTTCCGGGGTGGAGAGATCCAGGTCGATGCTCCGGCCAAAGTCGCTGGTTTTCTGTTTCGTTTCCGGAACGGAAAGGATGATGTCTTCGTCATCGGCATTGGGGTCCAGGGATTTTTCAATATCAATGTAATAGTACCGGTAGATGGTTTTGCTGCGGTCAGACCGGGTGCAGGTTTTCACCGGCTTTTGTGCGTACAGAGCAGAATAGAGCGATGTGAGCCGCTGCTGCCCGTCCAGGATCAGCTCCGTGGGGACGATCCCTTTTCCCTCTGAGGCGGATCCTTCGATCGTCCGGTATTGGAAGCGGATATTCTCGTTTCCGTAGGTCAAAAACATGGCCGCACCCACCGGATAACAATGCACGACAGATGCGATCAGCGCCTTGATCCTGTCGTCATCCCATACCCAGCTTCTCTGAAAATCGGGAAGCTGCGCTTTCCCTTCGTCAACTGCTCGCAGCAGATCCGTGATCGGCCTGTCGTTCGTTTTCATGCAGAACGGCTCCTTTTCTTCTTCCCGTAAATTTGGGAATACCAAATTAAATATATTATATTTGGTATTCCCAAATATAGCAAGTCCCCTTCCACATATAATTTTTATATATGAAGGGGGCGAGGCCATGAAAACGAGGAAGCTGGAACTGGGTGACAGGAATATCGTTGGTGCACGGGTAACCGAGGCCCGGCGAAGAAAGGGCATGAAGCAGAACGAATTGCTGGCCCGGCTTCAGACTGCCGGAGTGGATATGAGTACACCGGCGCTATCCCTTCTGGAGGGACAGAAGCGGCCCGTATCAGATATAGAGTTGAATGCTTTAGCCGATGTGCTGGGCGTATCTGTAAACTGGCTGTTGGGTCGGAAAGAATGATTCATGAGCGGCTGCCAAACGCAAGGTTTCAGCAGCTCATTTTTGCGGGGTGTTCTCCCTTACGAAAACACCCCACAAAAAACAGCGTTATTCGGCTTGGTTATTCAAAAGGCAGGTTATATGAAGAAAATATGCGGGCAGCTTTTGCAGAGCCGGCCGTCAAGCGGACGGCTCTGGCAGGACCTCCTTATAGAATCCGCCGACGGTCAGCGGCTCCGGGTAAACCAGCCGGTCTCTGTCAAGCCCAGTTTGGCAAGGCGGGCTTCCACGGACCCGCTGGTGCGGCCTAACTGTTTACCGATGGCGGCCATGGATTTTCCACTGGAGAAAAGCGCTCTCAATTCCGCATCAGCCTGCTCTGTCCAAGGCTTCCCGGCATTCTCCGGCTGCGGCTTCGTTTTTTTGCCGTCAGCCGCGTTGAGCAGCGCGTAAAATGCTCGCACGATATCCCCTTTGTTGCAGAGATGGTCACCGGGCAAAATCTCGCCGGTCAGCGGGTCGATCCCCTCCGCAAGGGAGGAGACGATCTCTTTCGCTCTGTCTAAGTCCATGATGAAGTCCTCCTTAAAGAATATTATTGATTCTTTTCGCCGTTCCCGTGACAGTACCCGTAATACCAGCACTCATAGGGCTCCGAGCACTGGGGGCCGGGCTCTGCGGCGATCTCCTCCGGGGATTTCTGCATCCGGTTCAGGTCCCAGATGTGGTCGTTGATCCACTTGTAACAGCTCTTGGCCTCTTTCGTCACCTCCACGGGGACGAAGGGGTTATCCTCGTCCGGGCCGTGGATGACGATGAAGATTTTCCCGATCTTCACCTTGCAGCGGGCCATGATGTAATACTGGAATCCGGCGTCCCTGACAAACTGGGGATGGACCTCCGGCGCGTTTTTGACCTCATAGAAGTCGTAACCGGTCTCCGTCCTGCGGAGAATGTCCACGGCGCAGTAGTTGTTGTAGTTGGAAAAGGCCGCCTCACAGATCACCGGCGTGCCCGCCGCCAGATGCTCCTGGGTCCGCTGGACCATCGCCGCCTTGTCCGGGACCGTCGTGCCGGGGCGGTAGACCGTCATCTCCTCGTAGGGCCCGAACATCCCCATCGCCCGGTCTCCAAACGCGTTCCCGGCGTCCAGCTTCGCCTGGACTTCCGGCGGGATCACCTTCAGACCGGGCCTGTGCTTGTCCAGCCAGAGCATTTTCGGGCACTGCATCCCGCGCATAAAATCCGTTTTCGTGATCGCCATCCCACTCGTCCTCTTCCGAAAAATTTCGCGTTTTCTCTTGTACGTTCCGCTTTTTGTGATAACATATAAGCATGATAATCATTATATGACAGAAACGCGCGTTTTGCAAATACTGCGGGGGAAGTGATGTTATGTCAACCAAAGAGAAGCTTCTGGCCTACGCCGGGAAAAAATATAAGGTCTCACCGGAACACCTGTGGGTCCGGTATCCCAACTACGCCGTTTTGCGGCACGGGGACAACAAAAAGTGGTTCGCCCTCTTCATGGACATCCCCGGCGGCCGGTTGGGGCTGGACAGCGGGGAGACCGTGGAGATCGTCGATCTGAAAATGGGCGACCCGCTTCTGGCAGACCTTCTGGTGCGGCAGCCGGGCTTCTTCCGGGGCTACCATATCAGCCGGGGGAACTGGATCTCCATCCTGCTGGACGGGTCTGTGCCCTTTGAGGAGCTCTGCCGCTGGCTGGAGGAGAGCTATCTGGCCACCGCCTCCAAGGAGACCCGGCAGAGGCTCCGGCCGCCCAAGGACTGGATCATCCCGGCCAACCCCAGCTATTACGACGTGGAGGCGGCCTTTGCCCAGGCAGAGGAGATCAACTGGAAGCAGGGCCGGGGCATCAAGACCGGGGACACGGTGTTCATGTATGTGGCCGCCCCGGTCTCGGCCATCCTCTATAAATGCCGGGTGACCAAGACGGACATCCCCACCTATTTTGACAATGGGGAGGTCCGCATGAAAAGCCTGATGCGGATCAAGCTGCTGAAACGCTACCCGCCGGACCGCTTCACCTTCGACGTCCTGGGGAAGGAGTACGGCATCTTCACGGTGCGTGGGCCCCGCAGTATCCCGGACAGCTTGAAAAAGGCACTAAAATGAACAATCACCGCCCTGGGGCCGCGAATTGGCCCCAGGGCGGGCGGTTTCTGCGTTGTAAAGTTTTACTCCAGACGGTACGAGGCGATGTATTCCGTGTCCGGCCCCGCCGGAATGCCCGGATCGTCCAGGCAGAAGCGGACTGCCAGGCCCCGCTCCTCCGCGTCCAGGGAAAAGTGGCAGAGGGCAATGCCCAGGTCGATCTTCTGCATATCGCCCACCTGCTCGCTGACAAAGCCCTTGCTGTGCTTCAGGTAGAAGTGCACGGCCTTATCGCCCAGCACCATGCGCCAGGGCTGCTTGTTGACCGCCGAGGGCGCCCAACGGACCATCTCCAGGGGATGGGCAAGGGCGCCCGCCTTTTCGGCTGTCAGCGGGGTGTCGAAGCTGCCGTCAAAGAACAGGGCCTCAAAGGGCTCCCGGCTGTCGGCCTTGATGCCCTTGCGCATCAGGCTCTCCCGGACAGACATCTTCCCGACCGGATAGCCCAGAGGGCTCATGCAGGGCATTCTCTCCTCCGGCCCCAGTTCCATGGTCCGCTCAAAAGCCGGGCGGTCCATGGTCCCGCCGACCCAGACGCTCCCCAGCCCCAGGGACTGGGCGTAGAGGATCAGCGTCTCCATGGAAAAACCCACCGCCTCCTCCATATGGGGGACCCGCGGGGCCTTCGCGCCCACAAAAAGCTGCGTCCCGACGGCGACCGGGCATTTCAGGGGCTGCTGCCTCCCGTCCAGCAGCCGGAAAGTCACTGGCACGCCGTAGGGGTTCTTAATCTGCCCCATAAAGTCCGTGAATTTTTTCAGCAGTTCTGGGTCGATCTCCCTCTCATCGTAGGTGCGTACGCTCCGCCTGCCCCGGACCAGCTCTTCTATGTGTTCCATCATCCGTCCTCCTAATCAAGAAAGTTGTGTTATGTTCATTATAACACTTTTCTCCAATAAAAAGAAGTCCTTTTATTGGGGAAGCGCCGCTTCTGGCGGCGCCCTTTTCGGTGGCTTTGCAGAGTTTACCCGTCTTCACATAAGCTCACAGACCTTCCGCTTTCCACGCTTCGAAGATCTCCATGATATCATCTCTCCTTTGTCCGGCAGCGTCAAACCAGGCGCGGATGCAGGCGATCGTGCCGGCGGTGTTCTCTTTGGCTGCGCTCTCACCGTAGGCAAGTGCAGCTTCCTTGTCGTCTTCGCCGAAGATTTTCAGCACGGCCTCGTCGTTTCCAACCACTCTCAGCACTACAAATTTCGTTTCTTCCATGGGTCAGCCCTCCAAAAAATAATGATTTGACCCACAAAGAGAGAGGCACGAAAAAACGCCTATCGTTTCCGACAGGCGTAATAAGCAGATATGCACACCCATCGGTCAAGCCTTAGCACCTTACCTCCCGGCAGGTTGCTGTGCGGTCATCGAGCTTGTCTCTCGCGCACTCTTTATAGGTCGTTTTGATGATACCACGGAAAAAGGGAATTGTCAATCTCGGTGATATAATAACTACATGCTGGTGAAACGTATCTTTTATCTCATTTGCTTCCACATCTTTGGATTTTTTTGTCTCGTCTCTTTCTTCTTTCATCATATTGCCTCCTGTTTATGTAAAACCATGGGCAACGCACGGTTCCTATCAAGGCAACCGTGCGTTTCTTAGCGAAACCACAAATTGGGTTAAGCTACCATCGATTTAATTATAGAAAATACTCCGCATAAAAAGGCGTTTGTAAAGAAACCAGGGGCATAAACAGTTTTAAATGTCTTCAAAAAAGTCCGTATCGATCCTCTTGATTTGATATGTGTTCTGGGTGGTGACCCCCAGATTAAACTTTATCATCAGCTCTGCCAGCATCTCTCCGTCGACCAAAATGACATGCTGGGCGCGGGCATATTCCTCAGCCCCCTTTGAAAATTTAGCTGTGGTAATATAAAGGCCCTTCTCAATACGCGGCGGACCCATCAGAGCGCCAACAAACTTCTGAATTTCCGGTTTGACAATAACTGTGTCGGGCGACCATCTTTTTGCCTGAATGTAGATAACGTTAAAGCCAAGCTGATCCTCATTGATGATACCATCAATACCGCCGTCATTGCTGGCTTTTGTCACAAAGCCGGCTCCCGTGTAGCCGCCATAACCCATGGCCTCCATAAGCTGCACGACCAGCCGCTCAAAGAACGCAGGAGACATGGAATAAACAGCATTAAGGACCTCGTCTGAAAGCTTCTGGTTAATTTCCTGATATACTCTTTCTAAAGTCTCTTGAGGAGTTTCTTCCAACTCTTCCTTCGCAGGGCTTGCCTTACCAGATTGCTTGCCGTCTTTATTCTTTGGAGACTTAAACTCGGCGAAACTCGGATAACGCTCAATCAGAAGGGTATCCGTGACAGTGATTCTTTCACTGAGCAATTGTCTTCCTTCATCTGTGATCTGAAATCTGGAGCGGGCAGGGCTTGTTATTAGACCTGCCTTCTTCAGATAGGTCGTACACCAGCCCAGGCGGTTGACCCAAAGAGCATAGCCACTGGCAGTCTGTTGAGACATATCGCTCTTTGTGAGCTTCATTTTTTTGGCTACATACGCTTTGCATTCGTTATATGCATGGATTTGTCCATCCGAAACCGATTCCAGAAACGCATTGTAAAGCTCATAATATTTTGGAACAGCCATCCCGACACCTCCCACATGCTGCTATACGAATTATAAGGCAGGACGCGAAGTTTGTCACGAAAAAGTTTTCTGAAATGAAGACAAACAGACTTTGCGAGATTTTTATAGTCGCTCAGGTTGATAGCGGGAGG
Organism: uncultured Oscillospiraceae bacterium; assembly: GCA_947626315.1. GTDB lineage: Bacteria > Bacillota > Clostridia > Oscillospirales > Oscillospiraceae > Limivicinus. The sequence goes on from CANQRQ010000039.1 coordinate 11,920, forward strand.
GCCTTAATGGAAATAAGACTACTCCTGCACATCTTCCCGTGCGACGAAAAAGGCCGCTTGCCTCATACAAGACAAGCGGCCTTTGAGAATCTGTTATGCCTGTTCCGGCACTCTCAACCGGGCGGCGTTTTCTGCCTTATATGGGCGCGACAAAGGACTGTGCAGCTCGGGATCGTAGCTGCACAGGGGACGCTCCTGATATTCGCATTTAAAAGTAAAATGTATAAAGAGCCCCTGTGAAGCGGCTTGGGCCCGACTCCCGGCACCCAAGACTGTAATTTCCGAGAAATCAGGCGGAAACAGCTCTGTTTGCCAACGGGCGATCTGCGCTTCCTGAACAATGACGACCGAACTATGAGGCCTTCAAACGCTTCTGCGCCAATCTGGCGGACAGCTGCCGGCTCCAGAAGCTGGAGAATATCAGCGGCAAACATCTGGTCAGCTACGTGCTGTACCTGCAGGAGCATGGCAAATCTGCCAGCACCGTTAAGACCGATCTCTCCGCCATTCGCTTCTTTCACGATAAGATGACAGCCCCCAAACACCGACTCCCGGACAACAGAGAGCTTGGTGTGGAGCTTCAGCGCCGGGTTTTCGGTCTGACAGACCGGACCTGGAGCACGGGTGAGTTTAACCGCCTGCTGGGCCTGGCCCGGCGGGCGGCCAGGAACAGCGTGACAGACAACGGGGCTGACCGGGGAGGAGAAGGACGCGCTGCGGGAGCGCTTCAAGTTCTGGCAGAGCATGCCGGTGGAGACGACCAAGGTGGACAAGTTCACGGAGGCGGGCATGGAGGCGGCGGATGACAACAACAACGGGCGGACTGACCAGAAGGAGGCAAAGCAGGCGCTGGACGGCATGAACCTGTCCGACGAGATCAAGGCGGTCCTGTGGCAGCTGACAAATAAAAGCTGGAAGGCAAAACCTATGTAACGATGAAAGAAAACGGGCGGACTGGAAGGGCACAAACCGTGGTTTTTTCAAAAGCGGTCAACGGAACATATTTCGTTGTGGAGGCTGTGCCGGATACTAAGGCAAAGACAGTTTTTATAAACAGCGCATATATGTCAAAGCAACAGCCTTCTCCGTCCGTTCATGCCGATGTGGCCTTACGTGTCACGCCCAATAGCGCAACGAAGACAGCTGTTGCCGACACAACTGTACCAGATAACGGGACGGAAGTCAAGGGGCTGGAGCTGCCGGCACCGCCGGCGCTGCAGGAGCGCGGGGCGGCAGAGGCCACGGGCGGGCGGCTGGAGCTGGGGACCTGGGGACCCTACGCCATGAACAACAACGACAGAGGAGGAGCAGAGCATGAGCAAGAGACGCAGACACAGCCGGAAGGATCCGAACAGGCGGCGGAGGAGCGCGCCGAAGGAGCAGAGCCCGGAGCGGGAGGAGAAGCTGGGCAGACTGGAGCTGCCGGCACCGCCGGAGAGACTGGAGCCGGAGGTGTATCTGATGCAGGCGGCGGACGGGACGCTGGTGCGGGTACCGGCGGATCGGTTAGAAGCGTGGCAGAGCGCACAGGCGAATTCCGGCAGCGAGCCGCTGAGCAAAGAAGAAGGGCAGATGCTCGCCGCCGTGCTGGAGATGCTCTATGGGAAAGAGGGGAGATAAGCTGGCAGAGCGCCCAGGAGCTGGGCATAAGCCGGGGCACGGAGGAGCGGGCCCTGCGGGAGCTGCCGGAGAGCGCCTGGGATGAGGAGCTGCGGCAGACGGCGGCAGAGATCCGGGAGCTGGGGTATGAGCCGGTGTTCGTGCTGGGGAGCATCCAGACAGAGGGCGAGAACGGCGAGACCCTGCGGGCCAGGGCGGTGCTGAGCGGGGAACAGATCACCATCCAGGCGGACAGCCTGAACGCCACGGCGGAGAGCCTGGGGCGGCACGAGAGCTTCCACGCGCTGGTCCGGGAGGACCCGGAGCTGCGGCAGGCATGCATAGAGAAAATCCGCCAGCGGTACAGCCGGGAGGAGTTCCGGCGGGTGGCGGAGGGCTACATCAAGTGCTACCGGGGCGCGCTGGACACGGAGAGCGCGGACCTGGAGGGCATGAACGAGGCGGCACTGGACCTGGCGGAGGAGATCCTGGCGGACGCCTACGCGGACCTGAACGCCTTCGGCCTGGGGGCCTGGCGCTACGGGGAGGCAGTGCAGGAGACCGTGGCGGAGCGGCGGGCCATGAGCGGCCGGGAGACGGCGGGAGAGCGGACCACCCGGGGACCTCCGGAGGAGCGGAACAGGTATTCCTTCGCGGGGACGGGCGCGGCACAGGCCAACCTGGAGGCCCTGGAGAGCGCCCGGGAGATGGAAAGAATGGGCGCGGACAGCGAGAGCATCCGGCGCGCTACCGGCTGGTTCAAGGGCAGGGATGGCAAGTGGCGCTGGGAGATCGACGACAGCGGTATGCGCTATAACCGGGCCGGGGATAATTTGTTCAGAAGAAACAATCCGCGTTACCAGGAACTGGCGGAGAGACTGTCCAATGGCGAAGAACTGACAGAGACAGAGCTGGGCGAGCTCTGGAAGCTGGATGATCTGCGGGCGGACATCATGTCAATGAAGAAGTCTGAAGGGCTCAAGCTGGCAGACTACATCATCCACGAGGAGCTGTTCCAAAACTACCCGGAGCTGCGAGACATACAATTGCGGTTCGCTGAGCTGGGCAGTGGGGAAAGAGGCAACTACAACCGGGAGACCGGCACCATTACCCTGGACGAGAGCCTGCGCCGGGCACCGGAGGCCACGCTGCTGCACGAGGTCCAGCATGCGATCCAGGAGACCGAGGGCTTTGCCAGAGGGGCAAGCCCGGAGTACAGCTTGACGGGCGAGGCGGACGGGACCATAATATGGGTGGCCCGGTTTCTGGAGCACTTTAAGAGAAGCGCCAAGCAGATCCGCCTGTTCTTCAACGGGCTGTATGACGAGATAGACAGCTACGGGGATCCGAACCAGCTGAACCTCTTCGGAGAGGAGGAGACCCACAGCTACCGGGACGCATTGAAAGGAGCGATCAGACGGTATGAGCGAGAGACAGGAAGCAAGCTCCCAGAGCCGGAAAACTGGGGAGCAGGAAGCTACGAGGCGATCGAGCGCGGAGATCCGGGAGGAGCTGGAATGGGCGAAGGACTTTCTGGAGCAGGGGAAGAGAATCCAACCCCGGACGCCCTTCACGCAGGCATCCCTGAAGGGGATGGAAGCGGTGATCGCGTCGCTCCAGGAGGAGCTGGAGAAAGCGGAGAAGGCGGAGAGACAGACGGAAGGCTGAGACTGCCGGAGATCCCAGCCCCCAGCAGAGACCAGGAGGAGACGGACGGGCGGCTGCATCTGCCGCCACCGCCGGGCACGGCGGAGGAGACCGCCGGCGAGACGAGACAGCGGGAGCTGGAGCGGGCGGCCCGGCGGCTGGAGAAGAAGGAAGGCAGGAGAAAAAGGAGCGGCGCGGGAAAGCTGCAGAGCCATCCGGAGTATGACCCGCTGGCAGAGTTCCGGGACCGGGAGGACCCGGTGAAAGCCTACATCCAAGCGGCCCAGGCCAGAGCGGCCGCGGCCAGGACGGAGGCGGCGGCCCGGGCGGACCGGGAGGGCTTCACGGCCACGCCGGCCCTGGAGAAACTGGGCGTGCGGATCGAGGGGAGCGTAGGCAACTACGCCCAGGCAAGCCAGCTGGCGGCCAGGGAAAAGGCGGCTTATCAGCTGCGGAAACAGATCCGCCGGAGAGAAGCCCAGCTGTCCGCCACGGCCAAGGAGAAGGAGTTCGCCGCAGGGATCGCTGCGGGCATCTACACGGCGGAGGACGTGCCCGGCACGCTGGACCGGGCCAAGGTGGAGGAGCTGGCCGATTACTACTGGGCGGAGAAGGCGGTGGCCTCGGACATGATCGCCCAGCGGCGGAAGGATATCAACCTGGAGCTGGACGAACAGATGGAGGGGCTGCTGCAGGACAGCGAGCTGTACAAGGTGCCCAAGGCCATCGTGCTGAACTACCGGACGCCGGAACGGCTGTGCAAAACCATCTGGGGCGACGAGCACGGGCAGGCGGTGTATGACGCGGTATTCCGGCCGGTGGCGGCCAACGAGGCGGAGAAGACCCGGTTCATCAACCGGATGTTCGAGCGGGTCCGGCGCTTCGAGGGCGCGGACGGAAAGAGCAGCGAGCTGACCAAAGAGGAGCGGATGCTGACCCAGCAGGTGCTGGAGGGCCGGGCCGTGGAGGAGCTGGTGGCCAGCATGGAGATGCACGCGAGCATCGAGAACGCGGCAGAGAGCCTCCGGGCCGGGACAGCCGCCGGGGACGCCGCCAGGGAATGGAGCCTGACGGAGAACGAGAAGGGCATCGCGGAGCAGTACGCCCGGTGGCTGGAGACCAGGGACGCCTACGAGAGCGGGAACTTCGACAGCGTGAAGATCGACAATGCCGTGAAGACCTACTCGGAGCTGTACGATCAGATGTACGAGGCTATCAACGATTTTCTGGCGGCCCACGGCTATGACCCGATCGGCTTTATCAAGGGATACGCGCCGCACATGCAGATGGGCGAGGACCTGAACCTGTTCGCCGGGTACCTGGAGAGGCTGGGCTTCAACACCAACGTAACACGGCTGCCGGCCAGCATCGCGGGGAAGACGGCGGATTACAAGCCCAACAAGCGCTGGAACCCATACTTCCTCCAGCGGAACGGGGACATGACCGACTTCGACATTGCCAAGGGCTTCGAGAGCTACGTAAACTATCTGAGCGATGTGCTGTACCACACGGATGATATCATGCGCGTGCGGGCCATGAGCCGCTATTACCGGCGGACCTTCGCGCCGGACGAGGTGCGGGAGACACTGGACTGGATCCACAGCTGCGAGAACGCGAGCGTGGAGGTCAAGGAGGAGATGCTGAAGGACCGGGGGATTCTGGACCGGGAGAGCAGCCTGTCCCCCAGGGACATCCAGGCGCAGTTTGACGAGTGGGCGGACAGGCAGTACGAATACACCCAGAACATGACCAAGTACGCGGACTATGTAAGCTACCTGGACAACTACGCCAATATCCTGGCCGGGAAGCAGAGCAGCATAGACCGGGGCGCGGAGGCGCTGCTGGGGCGGGAAAGCCTGAACTGGGGAAACAAGCTGGTCAACTCCTTCCAGAGGACCCAGGTGGCGGCCAACCTGTCCTCCGCCCTGAACCAGAGCGCTCAGCTGCCGCAGATCCTGGCGGAGCTGGGGAGCAGGTACACGGCCAAGGCCGCCGCCGATATCGCGTCGGGAAAGCTGCGGAGGGCCGGGTGGGCCCAGGAGAGCGACTTCCTCACCGGGAAGCGGGGCGTGGACATGCTGGTGACAGACGCCTTTGACATGCTGATGAGCAAGGCGTTCGCACCGGCCACCGCCGCCGACGGGTTTATCAGCACCGTGGCCGTGCGGGGGAAATACCTGCAGGAAATCGAGGCGGGCAAGAGCCACAAGGAGGCCATGCGCGCCGCGGACGATTTCGGGCGGCGGATCATGGGGAGCCGGATGAAGGGCGAAAAGCCCACGGCCTTCCACGCCAAGCGCCCGGTGGCGCAGATGCTGAACATGTTCCAGATCGAGGCGCTGAACTCCTGGGAGCATCTGAGCCGGGACCTGCCGGAGGACTTCCGGCGGATCGAAAAGGCACAGGGTACCGGGGCGGCGTCCATGGCCCTGGCGGGCGTGATCGTAAAGACACTGCTGGCCGCGTTCCTGCTGAACCGGCTGGGCGAGGAGCTCTACGGAGGCACGCCGGCGCCCTTTGATCTGCTGGGGCTGTCAGCTAACTTCATCGCGTCGGGCCAGGGACTGACCACCAACCGGTGGCTGAAGACCGTCATTGACAACGGGCTGGAGAGGCTGGGCGCGGAGCGGGCCCTGGGCACCGAGGCGGACGAGGGCAGCGGCAGCTTTGACTTCTCCGCCGCGCTGGAGGACCTGGGATACAACGTAAGCAACGACATCCCCTTCCTGCGAAACATAGCCGGGCTCATGGGCTGGGGCGACCAGACGCTGCCCCTGCCCCTGATGGGGGCCGGGCAGGACCTGCAATATCTGCTGTCCGATCTGGGCGAGGATCTCCGAAACCGGCGGCTGTCCGGGGAGACGGGGATAGACGCGCTGCGGCTGGCGAGCCAGATCCTCCCCGGCGGGCGGCAGCTGACCAAGACGGCAGAGGGCCTGCAGCTCATGGCCCAGGGCGGGCGCATGGTAAACGGGCGGTTGTATTACCCGGTGGAGAACAGCCTGGGCAACTGGATCACGGCGCTGCTGTTCGGCAAGTCTGCCCTATACGAGAGCAACGCCTATTACGCGGGCGGCGGGTCGAAGCTCACCGAGCGGCAGACCGAGTTCTACAAAAGCGTGACGGACAACGGGGCTGACCGGTTCGAAGTGCACCAGGCAATCCAGGACTACAAGGCCGTGGAGGCGGACGAGGCCCTGGGCAGCTTCGAGCGGGGCCGGCGCCAGCGGGCAATCATCACGGGAATGGACCTGAGCGACGCGCAGAAGCTGGAAATGTTCCGAGCCATGGAGCCAAGCAGCGAGAGCCGGGCCGCAGACTTCGAGGAGCTGATGAGCGAGGGGCTGAGCTGGGCGGAGACAATACAGGCTTATGACCGCTGGGCTGAGCTCAACGCCGACGGAGAGATGAAGACCACCGCGAAGGCGGAGGCCTGGGCCGCCTGGGTGGCCGGGCAGGATCTGACCGGGGAGGAGAAGGACGCGCTGCGGGAGCACTTCAGGTTCTGGCAGAGCATGCCGGTGGAGACGACCAAGGTGGACAAGTTCACGGAGGCGGGCATGGAAGCGAGCGAGGCGCAGAAGCTGTCCGAGACGCTGCGGAATCTTCAGCCCCTGCCAGGCAGCGACAAGGTAACGGACCTGCAAAAGTATCAGGCTATTGCCGAGAGCGGGCTCAGCGTGGAAGAGCAGTGGACCGCCATCAGAGCCGAGACCCCCAGCAGCTATACCTCCACCCTGGACAAGATCGAGCTGATGCAGGAGCGGGGCGTATCGCCGTCTGTTTGGACCGAGAGCAAGGCGGCCATGTATGCGGCGGATGACAACAGCAACGGGCGGACTGACCAGAAGGAGGCAAAGCAGGCGCTGGACGGCATGAACCTGTCCGATGAGATCAAGGCGGTCCTGTGGCAGCTGACAAATAAAAGCTGGAAGGCAAAGAACAATCCCTACGACAGACAGGTAGGGCAGGTCATTTATGATCAGCTGCACGGTACGGAGAGCAGCGCCGGCACATTGAAGGGGCTGACACTGCCTCCGCCGCCGGGACTGGCGAGCAGCGGAAGGAGTACGGGCGGCCTGACACTGCCCCCGCCGCCGGGGAAGTAAAAGAAAAAAGAGGGCCAACTGCAAAAGCGAAAGCTTCAGCAGCTGGCCCTCCAAGTTTAGGAGAAAAATAAATACCTGAATTTGGAAAAACAGGTCGCACCTCAAGTCGCACCTAAGACCCTTTTAAACCACCCTAGACCCTGCTTTTTGAGAGTTTGCAATCAAGTTAATTAATAACGAAAAAAGCCTAAAAATCCCTGAAATACCAGGATTTTTAGGCTTTTTCTCCTTGGCACGCCGTAAGGGATTCGAACCCCTGACCTTCTGGTCCGTAGCTTCGGAAAAGTTATCCAAACGCCGCTTTTAGCTCCATTTCGTTCTCTTTCCTACGGTAAAAATGAGCTGATGTGGTCTATGGAAATCTCGTGTTCTCTCCGCTCCGGCTCCCGTTTGGGTCGCCGTTTGGGTCAAACCGGCCAGTTGGCAGGGAAAAAGAGAAAACATATATCATATGCCCGTTAATAGTGGATCGCCGTTCCCGTCCTCGCGTTTTGCCTATAGTAACTCTGCCGGGCAGGTTTTGCAAGTCAATTCTGCTATCTCGCACCTCACCGTTTGCGGCGCAGTAGACAATGTATAACAAAAACGCCTCCGAGCCGATGTGGTTCAGAGGCGTCGCTGAGGCTTCTTTCAGTTCGAGGCTTCCTGTGCCGGAACGCTGTTTTTATAGATGTATTCCGGGGAAAGGTCAATGTTTCCCTCGTCCCAGACAGGTATGCCATGATCAATATAGACATCTCTGAAAATTTGCGGATCTCTCAACGGTGCAAAGGCTGCGGAATCGACAAGCGGGCTGCAATCAAGCAGACGGGTCTCCCCTGTATTGAACCGGACCCAGAGCATAAGTCCGTTTCTTGGACGCACACCGGATATTTTTAAATCAGAAACCGATTCACTTGCATATGCGATCCCGTCAATTATATACATTTGGCTTCCCTCCTTTACTGCAGAGGTACGATGTCATAGATGTCATAATAATAACACGCAGAACAAAGCTGTTCAAGGTTTGTTGTGGGGGCTGATCAGAAAGGAATCTCCGCACCGTTTGCGGCGCAGTAGACAATGAATAAGCCGGGAGAGGGCGGCCTACTCCCGGCTTAAATTGTTATGCTCTCACCCCTGTGCGCCGCAGGCGGCGCAGACAGTTCCGACGACAATTTCTTGGTCATATGCCGGTTGGACGGTGACCGTTTCATAGTGGGATATTTCAGGCGTACCCTCTACCCATACCTGATCACAGCGGACGTCGGTGGTGAAACCGCCATGCTGCTCCGAGCCTCCGGCGTGGGCGTGAGTGAGCCAGCCGTCATAGGAGGTAAAAACTTCCCCGCAGCGGCAGACCATCACTTCATAGGAACCGCCCTCGAAATGCCCCTCCGTTCCGGGTACGTCCACGACCTTGACCTCTTCCAAGACCGCTTCATAGTGAACGGTCGTTTTAACGGGGACCCATTCGTGGACATGGGCTGGAGTCTGAACTGGAACAGCAGCTGGAGTCTCACGGTTTGGTTCCGGCTGGCTGCTATACAGCAGAGCTTCAGCGGCAGGTTCTTTCGTTTCAGGCGTTGCCGTAGATTCCGGCGTGGGTAACGGAGAAGGCGTTGCGAACTGTGCAAGAGGTATCATAGACTCCGTTTCCAAACTGTTTTCCGCGGTAGCAGTCATAGTGGGTACGGGGATTACTTCTTCCGCCTGCGCTTCTGCCGAGGTGTTTTTGCCAGGGCAAGACAGCATGAAGATACCGGCAGCAAACAGAACGGCAATACTCTTTTTCATGTGGTACACTCCTTTAAAAAGTCTTGGAAATCGCTTGATTTCGATGTTTTGTGGATAGTACCATAGTGAAAAGATTATTGCAAGTCTTTTTCCGGGAGAGAAAGCCAACGGCCCAGGCAATTTTCGTGCCTGGGCCGGTTGTAGCACCTCACCGTTTGCGGCGCAGTAGACAATGAAAAAGGGGCTGTAGCAAAACGGCCCAGGAAAAAACAACACCGAGGACTGAAGAAACAGTACCTCGGTGTTGCTTTTTGTG
>CANQRQ010000040.1 GCA_947626315.1 uncultured Oscillospiraceae bacterium
CTAACAGCTTAAGCAACGAGATGGACGTATCCTTGACTGGCGGTCAAGCTTACGACCAAATATATTGTAGTAGGAGGGGATCAGGACTGGCCGCTCCGGCAGCGGATAACAGACCCTTCTGGCCCTTCTGGAGTCTGTTTGTCCCCGCGTATTCCACGCGCGGGGCGGTCAGGCGGACAAAAAACGAGGTATACGGACACCCGATGTTCGTATACCTCGATATGTGGTGGAGCATATTAAGTTAAGCTCGAATGATCGGCAGTCCCTTTATCCGCCTCAGCAGGAGGATCGGTCTGCCGCAAATAGTCCTCCTCGCACTCACGCTGGGCTTCGATCAAAAGACTCATGGCCTTTTCCACAGCACGGTTCATTTTATAATACATCTCTTGATAATCGACCATAATGAAGCCTCCTTTTGGGCTATGTATAGCCTAATAGTAGCATGGGTAGCCTACATTGTCAAGAAGCATCTCTTACAATAAAAGGCGGAGAGTGATGCGGAATGACAGCGCAGGAGGCTGTGCGGAATCGTATTTTACAGCTGTGCGGAGACAGAAATATAACCATTAACAAGCTGGCGACCCTGGCGGCCCTTCCGCCGTCAAGCGTGAAGAATATCTTATACGGCCGAAGCCAGAATCCAAAGCTTTTAACGGTCAAGCTGATTTGCGACGGCCTGGGGATCACGCTCAGCGAGTTCTTTGCTTCTGAGGATTTTGACAGGCTGGATATAGATGGGTGACGCAAAGAGAAAAGGGATAAGGAATTTAGAGGAGAAACCAAGATCAGATTTCAATCGTCCCCGAAGGACCGGTTTTTGAGTGAAGAGTGAAGAGTGAAGAAGTAAAAACCGGCAGGCTTCTTGCGAAGCTTGCCGGTTTTTGGTGGAGCAAGCTGCTCCAAATCCGAACCAAAGGCGGCCTTGATCTCGTCGAGGGTGATCGGCTCCGTGCCGTCTTTGAAGTTGTATGTAAACAGCAGTTTATCGTCAAACACATAGACTGAGTTTACAAAGATGTCAATGATCTGCTTCTGGTATTCCGGGTCGTTCGCGTTGCCGTACTTAAAGCGGCTTATCCAGCTCACGATCTGCTCTTTCGTGTAGCGGGGCTTCTTCATCTGCGCTTGCAGAATGCTCAACTTCAAGTCCTCCCGCTGCGCCTCCAGCTTCTCCAGACGCTCCTTAGTGGAAACGGTGAGGACGCCCATTTGAATTGCGTTGAGCATATTCTCAATGGCCTTTTCACACTCGGCAAGCTGTTGGCGCAGAGCCGGGAGCGTGGTGTCCTCCCGGTCCTGCAAGGCGACAATGGCCTCCGCTATGCGGTTTATTTCCTCGTCCCGCAACACCCGGCGCACAGTCAGCAGTACCACCGCCCGCTCTATCCAGGTTTTCTTGACGGCCTTGCGCTTGCAGCCCAGCTTTCGCTTGGCCCCGCCGCATTTGTAGTAATAATGCGTTTCCCCGTTCTGGCTTGTGCCGCTCTCGCCCGCCATAAGCCTGCCGCACGTTCCGCAGAACAGCTTGGTGGTCAGGAGATATTCTTCGGTGGCCTTGGCCTTTGCCGGGGCCTTTCGGTTAAATGCCAGACGAAGCTGCACCCGGTCAAACAAATCGTCGTCAATGATGGACGGGACGCCCTTGGGAATGACCACATCCCGGTATTTATACTCCCCGATGTACTTCCGGTTTTTCAAAATAACGCCGAGACCGCTGACCTTGAAAGGCTTGCCTTTCTTCATCGTCAGCCCTCTGTCGTTCAGGCTCTTGGCGATCTCCGTCATGCTCTCGCCGCTGTCATAGCGGGTGAAAATCTCCTGAACGAGCGGAGCGGTCATCGGGTCGATGGTCAAAAAACCGTCTTTTACACAGTAGCCCATCGGCGTGTTGCCGCCGTTGCTGCGGCCCTTCAGGGCGTTCTCCATCTGCCCGCGCTGCACCTTTTGAGACAGCTCGGCGGAGTAGTATTCCGCATAGCCCTCCAGCATGGATTCCAAGATAATGCCCTCCGGTCCGTCAGAGATATTCTCCTTTGCGGACAGTACCTTGACGCCGTTCTTTTTAAGGATGTGTTTGTAATGTGCGCTGTCATAGCGGTCGCGGGAAAACCGGTCCAGCTTCCAGACAAGCACCACGTCAAACAGGCGCTTCTCGCTGTCCCTTATCATACGCTGAAACTCCGGGCGGTCTGCCGTCCGTGCGGACAGCGCCCGGTCGATATAGCTGCACAGGACGGTGATCCCATTGTGTTCCGCGTATGCGGTACACTCTCTGATCTGGCCCTCGATGCTTTCCTCCCGCTGGCTGTCGGAGGAATAGCGGGCGTAAATAACGGCGGTCATTTCTTTCCCTCCCTGAGCATGACGAGCAGCGTTTTCTTCAACCGCTCGTTCATAGGCGATTTGGGGTCAAAGCACATCTCCACAAACTTCTCCATCTCCGGGTCAAGCTCCTCCTGGAATTGGGTCTTGCACTCATAGAGCTTGCCCTGGGGATCGTCCGTGCGCCCGAAGATATAATCCAGCGACACGTCGAAGTAATCCGCATAGCGCACAAGAGTCTCGAAGCTGGGGGAGGCTTGGCCGCTCTCATAGCGGTTCAGGCTGGATTGCTTGACGCCCACGACCTCGCCCATTTTTACCTGGGACAGCCTCACGCTCTCCCGGAGTTTTCGTATTCTTTCCGCAACGACTTTCATAGTTGATCCTCCTGACTTATGATATGAATATATCATATATTCCCATGGAACGCAACCCCTAAACAGCATAATACAAAGAAAGCATTATGCTGTTTTGCGTCAGGACGTTTTCGGAGAAAAGGACTGACGCTCTCTCCGCCGTGCGGAGAACAAACAGCCGTGTTTTGTCTGCCGGGAGGATGGCGGACAGAACACGGCTGTTTGTGTTTTGCGGTCTGGGGCGGCGGCTCCATGACCGCAAAACAGGGGGATTCCAAAGGGGGCGACAGCCGCCCTTTGGCACACGACCTTGCTTGCAAGGTGTAGTGTGTTATACCTGCCGGCGCGTCTGGCAGGGCAAACGGGGGCGGTGCTTTATGCCCCCGCTTGGCCTGACAGGAAAACAGGCGGGATTTTTGCGAATGCGGGAATGAGCAAAAAGCCTGTCTGTTTTCATTCAGCGGCGGCAGGTATATGGCCCCCGGCCCGGCCTCCCGTTGCGGACTGACCGAAAGAAAAACGCCCAGCATAGAACGAGGCGGGCAAGCACAGCCGTGCTTGTCCGCCTTGCTTGCCGCAAAGCAAAACCGGGCGGGGCTGTCAACGGCGGCGCACAAGCGCCGTTCATCTTGACCGTTGACGGCTCCGCCTGGGTTTGCTATCCTATTTAATATTCCTTTTTCTTAAATATCTTAGCAGTTAAAAGATAGGATAATGCGAAAGTCAATAAGGAACATATAAGCAAAATAAGTGCTCCACATATAATAGTAGCAATTCCCGGCTCCAGTAAAATATTAACTACACCAATAATGGCAAAATCAGTGCCAAACGCACAAAGTAAGGATAATATTAACAACACTTCGCTTCTTTCTTCTCCGCCTACAAAGAATGCTGGAAAGAATACTGCCCCCATAAATAGGCTCATACTAATCCCCAACGCAAACATGGTGAGGACATCAATAGCGAAGTCAAAAGGGCACCCATGAAAAAGCCATGATAGACCTATTTCAATTCCCACAAAAAGTGTTCCAACAAGAAGCCAGATCATCTGATTCAAGAATAAACTTTTTACAATATCTGTCCGTTTTACTGGCAGAGTCAATTTATATTTTCCCCATTTTGAGAGAAATTCGTTTTTTGTAATAGCAATCGCATTTACGGAAAATCCGATTATACCAGTCATTACATAACCTATTTGTAAGGACTGGCTGACAACAGGCACGACGAAAAGCCCAAACAAAATCATAAATCCAGAAAATACTTTTGCATTTGAAAGTGTCGCATACAAGTTGTTTTTAAGAAGTCCTTTCATACTCGTTCTCCCTTTACTAAAAGAAGCATAATTTCATCAACTGAAACATGGTCTATGACAACACCTTTGTATTTTCTTTGTGCTTCTTTCCCATTTGCTACTAATACATCAATCTGAAAATCTCGCTTTCGGTAAGCAATAATATCCTTGGACTCTAACGCACGGAATTGGCTCTCCTTGCAGCGCATAACAGCATAGTTATATACCAAATCGTTTTTTGATACGGTCATAATGAGCCTACCGTTATGAATAAAGGTGATGTAATCCGCTACTTTTTCTAAATCACTTGTGATATGGGACGACAACAAAATGGAATGGTTTTCTTCCTGTACAAATTCCAGAAAGATATCCAGCATTTCATCACGCATAATAGGGTCTAATCCGCTGGTCGCTTCGTCTAAAATCAATAATTGCGGGTGGTGCGCCAATGCAACAGCAACCGCTAACTTCATTGCCATTCCTCTGGAGTAATGTTTAATTTTTTGTTTCGCGGGCAAGTGAAAATCCTCTAAATACTTCTGAAACAAGGGGCTATCCCATTGTGTATAAAGCCCCGCCATAATCTTGGACAATTGCGTTGCAGTCCAGTAGGCAGGAAAATTGTCGCCGTCATAGACAACACCTATTTTTTCCCGCAGTTCTGTGTCTGCGTCCAACATTTCTTTTCCAAAAAGTTTTATCGTTCCGCTGTCTTTTGTGATTGTATTCAGAATACAACCAATGGTCGTAGTTTTTCCTGCTCCGTTTTCTCCGACAAATCCTAAAATAGCTCCATACGGCAGGGAAAATGTCACATTTTCCAATGTAAAATTTGACTTGGGAAATGTCTTGGAAACTCTCTGCAATTCTAAAATATTTTCCATGCTATTCGTCCTCCTGATAGAATAAAGCCAACAACTCTGTTAATTTTTCCAGGGAGATATTGCTTGTCCGTCCAATTTCTGCGGCGGCTTGTAAATGTTCCTCTGCAATGCGTTGTTGTTCTTCCTGATAAAATTCTTTGTTTTGTGCAGACACAAAACTGCCTCTGCCAACTGTGGTTTCTATGAAACCGTCCCTTTGTAAATCTTCGTAGGCTTTCTGAACAGTGATGACGCTTACATGGATTGATTTTGCTAATGCCCGCATTGAGGGAATTGCGTCTCCGGCTTGTAGTTCCCCGCTCATTATCATAGCCTTAATCTGTGAGGTGATCTGCTCGTATATCGGCTTGTTTGCATTATTACTGATAATGATTTCCATAAGTCACCGCCTTTACCTCTTAATTGTACTTAATGTACAAGCACATTATAACACATACTTGCTTATAGTCAAGATTTTTCTATCAAAAACACTTTTTGCATAAAGCAACGTCAAAAAAATTCTCAAAATAATTTGCACAGTAAGGAACAAAAGGTATATACTTCTGTCGTAAATAAATAGAACACCATATCACAGAGAAAGGAGGTTTTACCCTATTCAAATCATTCGGTTCCGCTATGACAATCACATACGCTATCTGCCGCTGGTTTATCTGCTGCCGGTAGATCTGCTTGTCCGCTGCCCCACGCTCTGCAAGATCCCACGCCGCATGGGAGCGATAGACGAGCAGAGCGCCGACCTTATACAGAGCGACGCTTTTTTCAGCGAGATATCGGACGCCGTGGCTTCGCTTGTGTTTCCGTATTTCGGCTTCGGCGGCTGGATCGAGCATTACACCGGCTATTCCCCGGTCTGGCAGTTGGCCCACGCGCTGCCCCTGTGGGCCAAGGGGATCGAGAAAGAAGTCGGCTGGGGCGTGCAGGCGCTTTTCAAACTGCCGCCGTATTATGAGATACCCTTTTTCGAGCCGGTCGAAGTCAAAGGGGCGTTCAAGCTGGTCGTTCAGCACACGATCGAGGAACAGGGCTGGGGGCCTATGCTGGACGCTGTGCGGGAAATGCCCTGCGACGGGGACTATGAACCATGGGACACAAACGTGCGGAAGGACTTTCTGCGCAAGTGGTATCATACCCGTTCCAAACAGGTACAGACTGTCTCCCTGGAGGGCTTGATGGAGGGGGAGGAGGACGATAGAATTTTTACTCTCCCGGACCCGGTCCAGAACGTGGAGGACTATGTGGCGGCCAGGGACTTTGTGGAGCGGTTTCTGGCGACGCTGCCGGAGCGGGACAGGCAGATCGTCCAGTACCGTCAGGACGGGTATTCCTATGCGGAGATCGCGGAAATGCTGGGATATAAAAATCACAGCGGTGTCATCAAGAGAATGGAGGCGGTCAGGAAAAAGTTCGACGAATACCGGCGCAGAGAATAGGCCGTGCATACTTGACGGTGTGCGCGGTCATTTTTTGTGCCCAAAAATCAAGGCTTCGCCGGATAACGAAAAAAGAAGCCGGGCCGTGGCGTTTATTCGCCGGACAGCGCGCAGCTGCCGGGCGAACGGCGTTCGCGGCCCGGTGCGGCTTTTCGCGGTTCCGGCAAAACTCACGCGCTGAAGCGAAATCAAAAAAGGCCCCTTACGGGGTACACATCTATTAAGGAGGTAAAAATGGGAATCAGAGAAGAAATCAAGTCCTACATCGTCCGCTCCGGCATGACCATGACGGAGGTCGTGGACAGGCTGTTTGACGATTACGACTGGAGCCGGAGCGTCCCCAATCTGTCCGGCAAGCTGCGGCGGGGAACGCTCCGTTACAAGGAGGCCGTCGAGCTGGCGGATGTGCTTGACTATGATATTGTCTGGGTCAAGCGTAGGCGGTAAGGAGGCTGGATGGCAGAAAAAGCACAACACGCGATTTTGCGCTTTTCCAAACAGAAGGCAGGGCCCGCCGGGGCGCTGGAGGCCCACCATGAGCGGAAGAAGGAGCAGTACGCCAGCAATCCCGACGTTAACACGAGCCGGAGCAAGGACAATTTTCACATCGTCCAGCCCGCGCAGAGCTACCGGCGGGAGATCAACAGCCGTATCAAAGCGGCGGGCTGCAAGACGCGGAAGGACAGTACCGTATTTGTGGACACGCTGATCACCGCCAGCCCGGAGTTTTTTGCGGGCAGGAGCAAGAAAGAGATACGGGCCTATTTCGCGGAGGCCGTGGCCTTTATGGAGCGGAAAGTGGGCAAGGGCAACATCTTCTCTGCCGTGGTACACATGGACGAAAAGACGCCGCATCTGCACCTCTGCTTCACGCCGATCACCGAGGACGGGCGGCTGTCCGCCAAGGAGATTTTGGGCAACCGGGCGCAGCTCTCCAAATGGCAGGACGAATTTCACGCCCACATGAGCAAGGCGTTTCCCGTTCTCAAACGGGGCGAGAGTGCCCTGGTCACGAAGCGTAAGCACATCCCGACTTGGCTTTTCAAGCAGTCGGTCGATCTGATCCGGCAGCAGCGGGCCATTGAAAGGGCGGTGTCGGAGATCGGGATGATGAACGCCGGAAAGAAGCGGGAGGAAATCCTGGACATGGTGGGTCCGTACTTTGCCAGGCTGGAGGCCCACCTGGGGCAGATGAAAAAGTATCAGGCGACCATCGACTATCTGACCCAGGAGAACAAGGGCCTGAAAGAAAAGGTCCGGGACGCGACGAGCATAGAAAAGCGGCTTGAGGTCATGCGGCTGAAACAGGAAAATGAGCAGCTCCGGCGGTTTGTGGAGAGCATACCGCCGGAGCTGCGTCAATCTCTGAGAGAAAAGGAAAGGGGGAATGGCTATAAGAGGAAGTACCAACGATAGAGAGAGCAGCGGCATGGATGTGCCGGACTACGCGATAGAGCGGATGGCCCGGTGTCTGCTGCCGATGATACAGAAATACTATGAGAGCGAGGAAGGACAGAAGGAATTGAAGGAGTGGGAACAGAGCCAGCGCGGGAAAAGCGAGGCCGACTGAGAGCTTGGGGGCTGCCGAAAACGGCAGCCCCCCATTTTTTGTTATTCCGGCACGTCCTCCCATGCGACGAAAAATCCGAACCCGTTTCCGATTGGAATGAGGTTCGGATTTTTCGAGGTTGGTGGACGATACAAGACTCGAACTTGTGACCTCCCGCACGTCAAGCGGATGCGCTACCAGCTGCGCCAATCGTCCGTCTCTTTAATTGCAAAGGTATTTTACCCTACGGGGGGCAGATTGTCAAGGTTTTTCTCACGGGAGCGGGAAAGATTTTTCATGCCTGACCGGGGGAGCGGGGGAAAAGCGACCGGCGGGGCATTTTTTCAATTGGGAAAACTTGACGGTTTTTAAGATATAAAGTATACTGTATCTAACTAGACCTGCCGCCCCCGGCGGGCGGCGGAAACGGAGGAATTATGAATTACTATGAGAGAGCCCAGGCGCTGGCGGGTGAACTGACCGCCAACCGCCGGTATTTCCACGCCAACGCCGAGGTGGGCCTGCATCTGCCCAAAACCAAGGCCTATGTGATGGAGAAGCTGAGAGAATACGGAATCGAGCCCCAGGACTGCGGCGAAGGCGTCACCGCCACCGTGGGCAAGGGCGGCAAGACCATTCTGCTGCGGGCGGATATGGACGCGCTGCCCATGGCCGAGGAGAGCGGCCTGCCCTATGCCTGCCCCACCGGGGCCCAGGCCCACACCTGCGGGCATGACTGCCACGCCGCTATGCTGCTGACCGCCGCCAAGCTCCTGAAGGAGGACGAGGCCAATCTGGGGGGCACGGTGAAATTCATGTTCCAGCCTGCGGAGGAGACCTTTGAGGGCAGCAAGAACATGATCGAGCACGGCCTGCTGGAAAATCCCAAGCCGGACGCGGCCCTGGCCTATCATGTGGGCGCCGGGAAGATCCCCGTGGGGCTGTACATGTATAACGGAAACAGCACCATGATGTTCTCAACGGATATCTTCAAGATCACCGTCCACGGCAAGGGCGCCCACGGCGCTTACCCCCACCAGTCCATTGACCCCATCAACATCGCGGTGCACATCTACCTGGCTCTGCAGGAACTGATCGCCCGGGAGAGCAACCCCCAGGACGCCTGCCTGCTCACCGTGGGCCAGCTGACCGCCGGCTCCGCCGCCAACATCATCCCGGACACTGCCGTGCTCCAGGGCACCATCCGCACCAACAAGAAGGAGGCCCGGGAGAAGCTGTGCCGCCGTCTGCAGGAGGTCTCCGTGGGCATCGCCGCCGCCTACGGCGGCAGCGCCGAGCCGGAGTTCATCCGGGGCGTGCCTCCCCTGGTGTGCGACAAGGCCTTTACCGAGACGGTGGTGGGCTATATGAAGGAGCTGCCCATCCCCAACGCCTTCGGCTACCCCGACGTCACCGCCAGCGCGTCGGACGACTTTGCCTGGGTGGCCGAGCAGGTGCCCAGCTGCTTCATGTACCTGTCCTCCGGCTTTGCCGACGAGCGGGGCAACTACGAGGCCCACAACCCCAAGGTCCTGTTTGACGAGAACGTGCTGCCCGTAGGCGCGGCCTATATGGCCCACTGCGCCTCCCGCTGGCTGGCGGAGAATAAGGACAAATAATTTTAAGCAACTTTTTGATAAAGAATTTTAAGTATATTTATATAGTAGAAAACAGCAGAACCAGCCTGACGCCTCCGGCATGTCCATGCCGGAGGCGCTTTTTTGAGGCAAAAAGGGAAGAGAAAGAGGACAAATGACCCAAAAACCGGAAATAGGGGGATTTGCGAATTTTTTGTCGAATAGTGACAAATTGACAAGCTTTTAGCAGGCTTGTTAAGAACTTATCTTGTCAAAATGGCAATTTTCGGGCCAAATCCGCTAGACAGCATGTGACATATTGTGATACAATTAAAGCAGTAAAACCACGCGCCACAGACGCGCGGCCGGCCGGGCGCGGCTGTGCCTGCCGCCCCCTGTGAAACTGTATTCGAGGTGAAGCTTATGTCCCATACGTTTAAAGGCGGAGTGCATCCCAACTATATGAAGGCGCCGGAAGTTCCGGTAACGGTGATTGCTCCGCCGGCCCAGGTCGTTATCCCTATGGCCCAGCACATAGGCGCTCCCTGCAAGCCCCTGGTCGCGGTAGGCGACTATGTGAAGATGGGTCAGAAAGTCGGCGAAAACCCCGCCCCTGTTTCCGCCCCGGTCCACGCCTCCGTCTCCGGCAAGGTGGTGGCTGTGGAGCCGCGCCCCCATCCCCTGGGGGATATGATCATGTCCGTGGTCATTGAAAACGACTATCAGGACACCCCCTGCGAGGATCTGCCCCCCCTGACGCCGGAGCAGCTGAAGGACCCGGACGCCATTCTGGACCGGCTCCGCGAGGCGGGCGTGGTTGGCATGGGCGGCGCCATGTTCCCCACCGCCTTCAAGATCCGCGGCGGCATCGGCAAGGTGGATAAGCTGATTATCAACGGCGCCGAGTGCGAGCCCTATCTGAACGGCGACCACCTCACCATGCTCAACTTCCCGGAGCAGCTGCTCAAGGGCATCGAGCTGGTGCGCATCGCCAGCAACGTGGACAAGGCCTACTACGGTATTGAGAAGAACAAGCAGGACGCCATTGATCTGCTCAACTCCCTGCACCCGGAGAAGTACGGCATCGAGATCGTGCCGGAAGAGGTAAAGTACCCCCAGGGCGGCGAGAAAATGCAGGTCAAGGCCATCACCGGACGGGAAGTGAAGCCCGGCGGCCTGCCCTCCGGCGTGGGCTGCAACGTGGTCAGCACCCGGACCTCCTATGCCATCTACCAGGCCTGCTATGAGGGCAAGCCTGTGATCGAGCGGATCGTCACCGTGGCCGGCAGCGCTCTGAAAGGCCCGGTCAACGCCCTGACCCGGGTGGGCACCCCCTTCGGCTACTTGGCCGAGCAGTGCGGCGGCTTCGTCAAGACCCCCCGCAAGATCGTGCTGGGCGGGCCGATGATGGGCATCTGCGCCACCAGCTTTGACGCGCCCACCATCAAGGGCACCGCCGGCGTCCTGTTCTTCACCGAGGAGGAGGACCGGCATGTGGACAATCCCACCTGCATCCGCTGCGGGAAATGCATCACCGTCTGCCCCATGAATCTGGAGCCGGTGTTTATGTACATGTACTATTCCAAGGGCGACTTTGAGAATATGGAGAAATACCACATACTGGACTGCTTTGAGTGCGGCAGCTGCGCGTTCAACTGTCCGGCCCGTATGCCGCTGACCCACGCCTTTAAGACCGCCAAGCTCATGTTCTCGGCCAAGGCCGCGGCGGAGAAGGCCAAGGCCGAAGCGGCGGCGGCAAAGGAGGTAAAGGTATGAGCGAGAAGAAAGAGAGAATCGTGCTGGACGTCGCGTATCAGCCCCAGGTCAGAACCGGGACCGATACCCGGCGGATCATGCTGGACGTGATGATCGCCCTGCTGCCCGCGGTGGCGGTGGCCGTCTGGCAGTTTGGCGTATATCCTCTGGCTGTGATCGCCGTTTCCATGGCCTCCGCGGTCTTCTTTGAGTGGGGCTACCGGAAGCTCATGAAGAAGACCAACACCGTGGGCGACCTGTCCGCCTGCGTCACCGGTATGCTCCTGGCCCTGACCCTGCCCCCCACGGCGCCCCTGTGGCTGCCGGTGATTGGCACCTTCTTCGGCATCGTGGTGGTCAAGCAGCTCTACGGCGGCATCGGCAAGAACTTCCTGAACCCCGCCCTGGCAGCCCGGGCCTTCCTGCTGGCCTCCTACGCGCTGCTGATGGGGCAGTACGCCGTCCCCTCCTCCCTGGCGGGGATCGACGGGGTCACCTCCGCCACGCCGCTGTCCTTCCTGTATGACGCGGGGGCCATGCCCGGCTACATGAATCTCCAGACCATGTTCCTGGGGACCATCCCCGGCAGCATCGGCGAGGTCAGCGCCCTGGCCCTGCTGGTGGGCTTTGCCTACCTCCTGGTCCGCAAGGTCATCTCCTGGCGCATCCCCACCGCTTTTGTGGGCACGGTGGCGGTGCTGACGCTGATTTTCGGCGGCGCGGGCTTTGGCCGGCTGGAGTGGATGCTGTATAACGTCCTGGCCGGCGGCCTGCTGCTGGGCGCCATCTTCATGGCCACCGACTATGCCACCAGCCCCGTCACCCTCAACGGCCAGCTGCTCTACGGCGCCGGCTGCGGCGCGCTGACGGTGCTGATCCGGTATTTCGGCGGCTTCCCCGAGGGCGTCAGCTACGCTATTTTGATTATGAACCTTTGTACCTGGGCCATTGACAAGGCCTTCCACCGCCACCAGTTCGGCGTCACCAAGGAGGACATCGAGGCCGAAAAAGCGGAGCGGAAGGCGGCAAAGGAGGCGGCGAAATGAATAAGATTTTAAAGCTTACGCTGATTTTGTTCCTCGTCTGCGCCATCACCGCCGGTGTCCTGGGCGTGGTCAATGAGATCACCTACCAGCGCATTGAGGAGCAGCAGCGCATCAAGACGGAGAGAGCCTATGCCGCTGTTCTGGCTTCCGACGGGTATGAGGAAGTGCCCTTCGATCAGGAGGCGTTTCCCACGGTGGACCTGATCAACCGCTGCACCAACGGCGCGGGCTATGTGGTCACCACCACGTTCTCCGGCGCGCAGGGCAGCATCACCATGGCCGTGGGCGTGGACAACGACTATAAGTGCACCGGCATCTCCATTATCAAGCATTCCGAGACCTCCGGCCTGGGCGCCAACGCCGCCAGTTCCTCCGAGAAGGGCGTCAACTGGCGGGCCCAGTTCGTGGGCGAGGATGAAAACGTGGCCATCACCAAGATGGGCGGCAAGATCGACGCTCTGGCCGGGGCCACCATTACCTCCCGTTCCGTGGCCAACGCCACCGGCGTCGCCATCCGGGCGGTCGAGTCTTTGGGCTAAGGAGGCAGGCTGTCATGAATATTAAGAAACAGTTTACCGAGGGCCTGATCACCAATAACCCCGTGCTGGTACAGCTGATCGGCATGTGCGCCACCATGGCCATCACCACCACCCTCTTTAACGGCGTGGGCATGGGCCTGTCGGTGCTCATCATCCTGACCTGCTGCAACGTGGTGGTCTCCGCCATCCGGAAAATCATCCCCAATGAGATCCGCCTGGCCATCTTTGTGGTCATCATCGCGGGCTTTGTCACCATCGTGGACCTGCTGCTGCAGGCCTATATCCCCGCCCTCAGCGACGCGCTGGGCGTGTTCATCCCCCTGATCGTGGTCAACTGCATCATCATCGGCCGGGCCGAGGCCTTCTGCCAGAAGAACACCGTGGGCGCGTCCTTCTTCGACGGCATCTTCCAGGGCCTGGGCTACACGCTGGTGCTGATCGTCATGTGCGTGTTCCGTGAGCTGCTGGGCAGCGGGCGCTTCGGCGGCGGCCTGATCGACATTGTCAACGGCTTCCGCTTCACCCTGGACGGCACCGGCTCCGGTATTCAGATCTTCCCGGAGGACTTCGGCGCCTCGATCCTGACCCTGCCTTTCGGCGGCTTCATCACCCTGGGCCTGCTGATCGCCATCATGCAGTACGCGCTGAAAAAGTCCGCGAAAAAGAAAGAAGCGGCCGCGAAAGCTGAAAAGGAGGCCGAAGAAGTATGCTGACCAACATTATTTCGATCTCCCTGGGCGCTATCCTGATCAACAACTTTATCTTCTCCCAGTTCCTGGGCTGCTGCCCCTTCCTGGGCTGCTCCAGCAAGGTGGACACCGCCACCGGCATGGGCCTGGCCGTGGTCTTCGTCATGGGTCTGGCCTCCGCCATCTGCTGGGTGATCGATCAGTTCATACTGGTGCCCCTGGGACTGGAATTCCTCCAGACACTGGCCTTTATCCTGGTCATCGCCTCTCTGGTGCAGTTTGTGGAGATGTTCCTGAAAAAGTCTGTCCCCTCCCTGTACTCCGCCCTGGGCATTTACCTGCCCCTGATCACCACCAACTGCGCGGTGCTGGGCGTGGTGCTGCTGAATGTGCAGAACGACTACAACTTTATCGAGTCCGTGGTCTACGGCATCACCGGCGGCCTGGGCTTCATGCTGGCGATTGTGCTGTTTGCCAGCGTCCGGGAGCGGGTGGCCTTCTCGGACTATCCCGAGTGCTTTGAGGGCTTCCCCATCTGTCTGGTGTCCGCCGGCCTGCTGGCCCTGGCCTTCATGGGCTTCAGCGGCATGCAGATCTTCGCGTAAGGGAGGGCCGGAAAAATGACGATTCTGTATTCGATCTTAGTTCTGGGCCTTTTGGGCGGCATTTTCGGCGCGGTCCTGGCCTTCGCCTCCAAAATCTTCTATGTGGAAGTGGACCCCAAGCAGGAAGCGGTCCGGGCCTGCCTGGCCGGCGCCAACTGCGGCGGCTGCGGCTATCCCGGCTGTGACGGCTACGCCGCCGCCGTGGCGGCGGGCGAGGCGCCCACCAACCGCTGCGTGGCCGGCGGCCCCGAGGCCGCGGCCAAGATCGCCGAGATCATGGGCGTCTCCGCCGGCGCTGCCGAGAAGATGGTGGCCTTTGTGCCCTGCTCCGGCACCACCGGGCACGCGGAGCTGCGCTTCAACTACTCCGGCCCTGTGGACTGCCGGGCCGCCATGCTCTTCGGCGGAAGAAGCAACAAGACCTGCACCTTTGCCTGTATCGGTCTGGGCAACTGCACCCGCGCCTGCCAGTTTGACGCCATCCACATTGTGGACGGCGTGGCCAAGGTGGACCGGGACAAGTGCGTGGGCTGCGGCGCCTGCGCAGAGGCCTGCCCCAAGAGCATCATCAAGCTGCTGCCGGAGAGCCAGAAGATCATGCCCGCCTGCTCCAACAAGGACAAGGGCGCGAAGGTCATGAAGATGTGCGACTTTGGCTGCATCGGCTGCATGCGCTGCCAGCGGGAGTGCCCGGCTGACGCCATCGTGGTGCAGGACAATCTGGCGGTCGTGGACCACGATAAGTGCGTCCAGTGCGGCCACTGCGCCGACATCTGCCCCCGGCACATCATCACCTACTTTGGGCAGACGGCTGCCGCGGCGAAGTAAAGCTGCATAGAAAACAAAGGCTGGCCCTCAAGGGCGGGAGACGAGTTCCCGCCCTTGAGGGCCAAAAGTTTTTGTCGTATTGAAAACACTTTGTCTGCAACATGACAGTTGCGTGCGGGGCTTTTGTATGCTATAATATCCATAGAATGGGTATTTTATTCGGATTTTGACCAATTTTCCCGCCGCTGATGCGGCAGTTGAAGAGGATAGCAGGAGAGGGCCGGGGTTTCGGTACATTCCCCGCCGGCGGCCGGCGGAGAAAAGGACGGTGCGATGGAACGAGAGAACCGACAATTGACGGCGGGTTATGACTGCCTGTCCACGCCGGTGCTGCTGGCGGAGGAGGATGCGGGAGCGGTCTGGCGCTGCGTGTATCGGAACGGCGCGGCCCGGCGGCTTCTGGACCGGGCGGAGGAGGACAGCCTGCCCCCGGTGCTGGCAGAGCTGGCGCGTCAGGCCGGAGCCGGGGAGCAACCGCCCCTCTGGCAGGGGGAACTCTGGAATCTGCCGGTGTCGGTGCAGGCAACCAAGGCGGCGCCGGGCTTGGTGACGGTGATGTTTTGGGACATGACCCAGGATCTCCGGCGGCAGCAGGAGCGGATGGACGCGGCCAACGCGGCGCTGCAAAGCGCGCTGGACGCGGCCAACGCGGCCTCCCGGGCCAAGACGGAATTCCTCTCCAACATGTCCCACGATATCCGCACGCCGCTGAACGCCATCATCGGCATGACCACCATCGCCCGGGCCCACATGGACGAGCGGGAGCGGCTGTCCGACTGCCTGGAGAAAATCGACCTGGCCTCCCGGCATCTGCTGAGCCTGATCAACGACATTTTGGATATGTCCCGCATCGAGAGCGGGCGGCTGTCCCTGAGCCCGGAGGACTTCACCATGGCGGATTTCATCCACGCCGTGATGGCGGTGTTCCGGCCCCAGGCGGACAAGCGGCGCCAGGAGATCGTCCTGGACTTTTCCGGGGTACACCATGAGCGGGTGCGGGGGGATCAGCTGCGCCTGCAGCAGGTCCTGATCAACATCCTGTCCAACGCGGTGAAATTCACGCCGGAGGGGGGACGCATCTTCCTGAGCGTGCGGGAGACAGGAAGGCAGTACCACACCGGCCGAAGCTACCTCTACTATGAATTTGTAGTGGAGGACACAGGCATGGGCATGGAGCCCGCGTTTGTGGAGAAGATGTTCCAGCCCTTTGAGCGGGCGGAGAGCGTCAACCGGATCGAGGGCACCGGCCTGGGCATGACCATCACCCACAATCTGGTGGAGATGATGAACGGGACCATCGCAGTGGAGAGCGCCTTGGGAAAAGGGACCCGCTTCACCGTGACGATCCCCCTGGAGCAGCTGGACGGGGACGAGAACGCCGCCAAGGCTCTGCGGGGGCTGCGGGTGCTGGCTGCGGACCGGGACCAGGCGGCGCTGGACTATGTCAAGGAGCTGCTGACTGACCTGGGCGTGGTCTGCGACGTGTGCGATACCGCCGGGGAGGCGCTGACCATGGCGGCCCGGGCCAGAGAGGAGGGGCAGGACTACTTTGCCATCCTCCTGGGCTGGAAGATGCAGCCGGTGGACGGGGTGCAGGCCTGCCGGGAGCTGCGCGCTCTGCTGGGCGGCGGCCCGGCGATCCTGGTGATGTCCGCCTTTGAGTGGACCCTCACCGCCGACGAGATGCGCAAATACGGCGTCAGCGCGTTCCTGCCCAAGCCAATTTTCCGCTCCCGGCTCAGCGAGGCCCTGGCGGCCTTCACTCCGGAGGGCCGGGCTTCGGCCGTCCCCGCCGGGGCCAGCGCGCCGGACTTCTCCGGCAAGCGGATCCTCCTGGCGGAGGACAATGAGATCAACCGGGAGATCGCCGTGGAGATGATCGGCATGTTCGGCGCGGATGTGGACTGCGCCGAGAACGGCCGGGAGGCGGTTGAGAAGTTCTCCGCCTCGCCGGAGGGGACCTACGACCTCATTTTTATGGATTTGAAAATGCCGGTGCTGGACGGCCTGGGGGCCGCCCGGGCCATCCGCGCTCTGGACCGGGAGGACAGCGGCCTGGTGCCCATCCTGGCCATGACCGCCAACGCCTTTGTGGACGACATCCGCGCCTGCGAGCAGGCGGGGATGAACGGCCACTTGGCCAAGCCTGTGAGCCTGCAGCAGCTGGAGGACAGCCTGCGCGCTTACCTGAGCTGACGGGAGGGCAGATGATGAAATCCTATCAGGAGGAATATTTGGCCCTGCAGAAGGAGGCCACCGCCGCGTCCGCCTATCTGTGGACGGAGGGACCGGAGGGCTTCCGGGCTCAGCTGCG
Organism: uncultured Oscillospiraceae bacterium; assembly: GCA_947626315.1. Lineage (GTDB taxonomy): Bacteria > Bacillota > Clostridia > Oscillospirales > Oscillospiraceae > Limivicinus. The sequence goes on from CANQRQ010000040.1 coordinate 17,186, forward strand.
GAAGAGCGCGGCGGCCGTCCGGGAGACCCGGGACGAGGGCAGCGCCCTGCTCCGGGAGCGCCTGTTTCCGGACCTGGACGCCATCCATACGGCGTCCCCGGAGGATCTGGCGGATCTGGAGGCCTTTGCCGCGGCCCTGACGGCCCTGCGGCCCGCCCCGGACGCCGCCCTCAGCTACCGGATCCATTTGGCGCTCATGAGCTACGCCCAGCACTGGAACCGGCGGGACATGCTCATCCGGGAGCTGTATCAGACGGGCATGGATCTGTACAATCTGGAGAGCTTTCTGGGCGACAGCTTCAGCCGGCCGAATTTGGGCCGCATGAACGGATATTTCACCCAGTGCGCCGCCTTTTTTGAGACGGACTATGACGCGATAGACGATCCGGAGACCCGGGGCTTTATCCACCGGGCCATCGGCAACACCGCCCTGGGCATCGACAGCTCCAGGCCGGAGGGGGCCGCCCGGAAGCTTGCGGCGATCAACCGGTCCCTGGGCCTGCTGACGGACCCGGATATTCGGGCCAGAACCCCCTCGCTGCCCTGGGAGCTGTACGTATACAAAACCCATCAGGAGCGGACCACGCTGCTGAGCTTCCTGCGGTCGGGCCAGGCGGACGCCGACGCCTTTGCCCAGGTGCTGGAGTCGGCCCAGATCATCGAGCAGCGCCAGCAGAAGCTGTTTGCCGAACGGGGGGAGTCCCTGCCGCCCCGGTGGCGGTATGCCTCCCTCGCCGCCCGGTATCACTGCGGGGCTCTGACCCTGCCGGAGCTGCTGGAGGGGCTGTACGCCCTGTCCGCCTCCTGTGGGGAGGAGGATTTCAGCGAGGGGAGCATTTTTTGCCATGTGAGCGCCCCGGCATATTATGTCAACTACGCCAAGGAGCTCCGGGACCCCCGGCTCCAGGCCCGGGTGACTGTCCGGCAGGATATCATGACCCGGCGAATGTTCCGCTGGATCGCCCGGATCCCCTATGAGATGGCGGACCGGATGCTGTCCTTCTCCCTGCTGCAGTTCCTGTCCGCTTACCGGGAGCAGCCGGGGAACATGGATTATGCCCGCCTGGTGGAGAACATCTTCGCCGTGTGCCAGCCGGCCCGGTACGTGCGGGCCCGTCTAACCGGGCGCATCGCCCGGGCCCTGTACCAATGGGCCCTGGAGAGCTGCCCGGAGGAGCTGACAGGGCTGCCGGCAGAGGGTGCGGCGGAATTTGTAGCCCGGGCAGGGTTCCTGGCCGACACGGGCATGCTGTTCTTCTCCTCAGCGGACGGGCCCGTTTGCCGGGGCATGATCGCTGAAGAGCAGGAGCTGCTGCAGCTCCACGGCCCTTATGGGGCGAAATTCCTGGCGAGCCAGGCCTCCACCGCGCCCTACGCGGATGTGGCCCGGGGCCATCACTGCCGCTGGGACGGGAGAGGGGACTGCCCTCCGGGCTTTTCTCTGGAGAAGTCCCCGGCCCGGACGGTCATTTGCCTGGTAGCCGTGGCTGACGCTTTGGCGGGAGCCGACGGGGACCTGGACACCCGCTATTTCCCTGCGGCCCCCTTTGAGGAGACGGTGGGGAGCATCCTGGCCCAGTCCGGGAGGCGGTATGCCCCCTTCGCCGCGAGGCTTCTCCGGCCGGCAGAGCGCCGGGAGCAGTTGCGCGCCGCCTTGCCGCAGTGGCGGGAGGAGGCCTACCGGGATCTGTTCGACCGCCGGGAAAGGCTGGCAGAGGTGTAAACAAGGGACCGGCATAAATTATTTACAAACCCAAAAAAGACTGTCTCTATAGAGACGGTCTTTTTTGCATATTCGTCATATTCGTATAAATGTAAGGAATCCTCACAGACTAGGATGCAGAGCAAACAAACTGGATGGGGATGGTTTTCATGAGCAAGGAACGCAAAAAGCTGATCATGGCGCTGGCTTTGATTTTTGCCGTCAATATTTTTATTATCACCCTGGCGCAGAGCGCCTCGGCGGATCTGTACAAGAAGGGCTCCAGCGGGGCCGTGGTCACGGAGATCCAGAAGCGGCTGAAAAACTGGGGCTACTACTTCGGCGCAGTGGACGGTGTGTACGGCAGCAAGACGGAGGAGGCTGTAAAATATTTTCAGCGGAAGAACGGCCTCAGCCCGGACGGACAGGTGGGAAACCAGACCCTGGCGGCTCTGGGCATTACGCCCAGCAGCGGCAGCACCGGTTCCGGCGGCGGGGGAGGGGGCGGCTCCGGCGATCTGGACCTGCTGGCCCGGCTCATTTCCGCCGAGGCCCGGGGAGAGCCCTATGAGGGCCAGGTAGCGGTAGGAGCCGTGGTGCTCAACCGGGTGGACCACGCCTCCTTTCCCAACAGTATCTCCGGCGTGATCTATCAGTCCGGCGCCTTTTCCTGCCTGAACGACGGGCAGTTTGACCAGCCCGTGGCCGAGAGCGCCTACCGGGCCGCCCAGGACGCCCTGAACGGCTCCGACCCCAGCGGCGGCGCGATCTATTACTTTAATCCGGCTACCGCCACCAGCAAATGGATCTGGTCCCGGCCGCTGATCGTCCAGATCGGCAGCCACCGCTTCTGCGCGTAAAAAGCGGTTGAAAAAGATCGGGTATTGGGATATAATGGCTAACATACAATGGCCATTATATCTTTTTATTTTGACGGGAAGCATGTGGAGGAAGATATGGCGTATTGCGAGAAATGCGGGGCCTATGTCCCCGACGGACAGACCAAATGCCTGGCCTGCGGCTACGATCCCAGCGCCAGCCAGCCGTCCGCCTCAGCCTATCAGCAGCAGAGCGAGCAGGAGGAGGCCGAGCGGCGGGAGGAGGCCAGACGGAGAGAAGAGCGCCGGCAGCGGCAGGAGGAGTACCGCCGCCAGGCGGAGGCGGAGTTTGCCCGCCGGCAGAAGAGGCAGCAGGAGCAGGAGCGCCGGGCTGAGGAGCGCTCTTCCGGCCATCCTTACAGCGACGAGGGCCGGGTCTATTCTTCTTATAACAGCGCCCCGCGCCCCCGGCAGGCCGGGCAGAACAAGCTGCTGGCCGCGGCCAGCTATCTGGGCATCCTCTGCATCCTGCCTTATATCTTTTGCCCGGAGGACCACTTTGCCCATTTCCACGCCAAGCAGGGACTGGTCCTGCTCCTCTTTGAGGTGCTGACCAGCGTCATAGGCGGGCTCACCGGCATCGGCTGGCTGCTGTCCCTCTTCTCCCTCTACTGCGTGTTCAAGGGGATATCAGGAGTGCTGGGCGGCCGGATGGAGGAACTGCCCCTCATCGGGCAGCTGGCCAACCGGATCCGCTGAGTACGGTATCTTGTACCGGGGAAAGCGCCGGAATACAAGATTTGGAAGCTTGAAAAAACCGCTTGAAAATTGTCCGAAAAGGTGTTGACAAAGCGGCATTTTCAATGCTATAGTACCAAACACACCGGGAAGAGGTGTCCGCATCCCATAGCGCGCGGCTTTCTTTTGTACAAGCGGGGGCAAAACAAAAATTTGCAAAAAAGAGCAAAAAATGCTTGACAATTGGGAATCGCTGTGCTATATTAATCAGGCTGACGCGCGGGGACCGCGGTCGGCGGGGTACCTTGAAAATTGAACAATACAAGAAAGCTTATGCAAATAAGCACCAGAGAAGGGTTTTCAAAGGGGC
>CANQRQ010000041.1 GCA_947626315.1 uncultured Oscillospiraceae bacterium
CCCTCCGGGGGCTTGCTTTGCTATGCCTTTTTCCTGGCCTGTTCTACGTTTTGCGCTCGTTAATTGTTTTCACAGTACACCGTCCTTTTGTCCGGTTTACGGAAACCCCTGGCTCAGCCGTTCAGCAGCGCCAGCATCTTCCGGCTGTTCTTCTCCGGGTCGTGGTTCTCCCGGGCCAGGGCCAGGGCGCTGCGCAGCACCTGGGCCCGCCGGTCCCTGTCCTGGAGGGCCTCCCGCAGGGAGTCCTGCAGCCGCTCCGGGTCCGTGCACACGAAGGCGCCGTCCCCCTCCGCCAGGTACCGGGTCAGGATCAACTCCTCCGGCGCGTAGAGAAACAGCGGCGTAGCGCAGCACAGGCTGTCCGCGATCTTGGTGGAAAAGGCCGCTTTCAGATCCCGGCGGAAATAGGCGTCCCGGGATTCGGCGTGGAGGACCAGCAGCGAAGTGCGGAGAATCTCCGCCAGGCTCTCATAGGGCACAAAACCCATCAGGCGGATGTTCGGCTCCCGCTCCAGCCGGGTCATGATCTTCTCCTCCGCCCGGCCGTACAGCTCCAGGGTCACGGAGGGCTCCACCTCATACAGCGCCCGGGCCAGCTCGATCAGGGCCAGGTGCCGGTCAAAGTCCAGATTCCCGGCATAGACCACCCGGCGCTGACGTGCGTCCTCCGAAACGGCCTCCGGCTCCAGGCTTCCCTGGGCGGAGCACATCAGCACCGCCGTCTCCACGCCAAACTCCGCCCTGTAGCGCTGGGCCAGCTGGGGCGTGTTGGCGATGCAGAGCGCCGTCTCCGAAAAGAGCGCCCGCACAGCTTTCCGCATCCGGCGGGAGAAAATTTTATAGAAGAACCCGCTCTCTTTGCGGGCGAAATAATCCCAGGTTTTGAAATAATAGTCCTCTGTCGTAAAGACAAACAGCTTTGCCCCGGACTGCCGGGCCGCAAGCAGGGCCAGCCGGGCCATAAAGGGAGAATCCCCCAGCTGCCAGAGGACCACGTCCGGCGCGAAGGCCTTGGCCAGCGGTAGAAAGTCCGTCCTCTTCAGAACAAGGCTCCAAACCAGGTCCCTCAGCAGCATGGTCAGCGCCGTTTTGGGGATCCTCCTGTTGGCGGTTGGCGAAGTGCCGGACGGCGGCAGGTCCACCGGCAGCTTTTCGGCAGGCAGCCGCCGGCTCAGCAGGTGCTTTACCGCGTAACCGTCGGAGATCCGGTAGCCGTCCTCTATCAGCCGGGAGGAGAGCGAATCTCCAATCAGGCAGAGCAGCCTTTTGTTCTCATTGGGGAGGTCCTTGAGCAGCATTCCCAGGGTCCTGCCGTTGTTGTTGCTCATATGGAAGGCCGTGTTGGCCACAATCAGCACCTTGGGAACCATAGCTTTTTCCTCTCCCCGAAAAAACAGGCCCTTGCGCGGCTGTTTGAACCTTCAGCCGCGCAAGCAGGCCCACAATAGCGCTGCTATTTTACCATGCAGGTGCGGCTTTGTCAACGAAAGGGCCCCTTTTCCGGGAAAGCGCGAACGCGGGCCGCCAAAACGGCCCGCAGAAATGCTTTGTGCAGCCGGACAGTTTCCACATTCACCGGCGAATCGCATTCGGTCCCGGCAAAGAGGCTTTGCCGGGACCGGTTTTGTGTGTGAATTTTTCGGGGTTCGTCAGCCAGTGTTCTGCCCCGCCTCGATCAGCTGCCGGACCAGGCTCTCGTCCCCCTTGGTAAAGGCCTCCGGCCTGAGCAGCACGCCGCCCTTCTCGTCGGTGAACAGGAGCAGCAGATGCTTTGTGCGTTTGATCTGCACGACCTGCTCATAGCCAAGGCTTGCCCGGACCCCGGGGCCCTCGATCTCCAGATGGTCCTCATAAAAGCGGGTGATCCGCTCCGGCTCCGCGCCGTTCTTCCTGACCAGGGCCTTGTACGCCGTCTTGGCGCTGCTGCGGGGGAAAAGGACCGTCAGCCACAGGGCCATAAAGCCCAGAAGCAGCAGCTCCATGGCCACCGAGAAGCCGCTCATGCCCAGCAGCAGGGAACCCCCCGCCAGGACCGCCACCAGAAGCAGCAGCACCAGGCCCAGCTTTTTGTAGGCCCCGGCGGTGTTTTCCCGGGAAAGGGCCAGCCGCGCCTCCACAAACTCATCCCTGGAGATCACAAAGCGGTTTTCAGCCAGAATTTCCATGGCGGCCCTCTCAGTCCGCCGCCCGGCAGAGCGCCTCCACCTGCTCCCGCTCGGGCATGGAGCGGATGGCGCCCTTCTTGGTGGTGACCAGGTAGGCCGCGGCGTTGGCAAAGCGGAGCATGTCCCCGATCTGCTTTTCGCTCAGGTCCTCGATGCCGTTTTCCAGCACGTAGTTGAGCACGCAGGCGCAGAAGGTGTCCCCCGCGCCGGTGGTCTCAATGGTGCCGCCCAGGGTGAAGCCGGGGACATGTACGCTCAGGTCCTTATAGAAGCCGAAGCTGCCGTCCGGGCCCGCCGTCACGTTGAACACCTTGATCTGGGGATATTTTTCCCGCAGGATCGCCGCACCCTTGTAAAAATCGGTCTCGCCGGTCATGAACTCCAGCTCGTTGTCGGCGATCTTCAGGATGTCGCACTGGCTCAGGCCCCACTCGATCTGCTTCCGGGCCTCCTCCAGGCTGCTCCACAGGGGCGGCCGGAGGTTCGGGTCAAAGGAGATCAGCGCGCCGCCGGCTTTGGCGCAGGCCACGGCCTTTTTGGTGGCCTGCCGGACCCCCTCATGGGTCATGGACAGGGTGCCGAAGTGGAAAATGTGGGCCGCGCCGATGGCCTCCAGAGGCAGCTCCTCCTCCCGGAGCAGCATATCCGCCCCAGGGTCCCGGTAAAAGGAGAAATCCCGGTCCCCGTTGGGGAAGGTCTCCACAAAGGCCAGAGTGGTGTGGGCCGCCTTGTCCAGCAGCAGATAGTCCGTGCCGATGCCGGCCTCCTGCACCACCGCGCGCAGGCGGCGGCCGAACAGATCGTCCCCCACCTTGCCCACGAAGGCGCAGCTCTTGCCCAGCTTGCGCAGCATGGCCAGCACGTTGCAGGGGGCGCCGCCGGGGTTTGCCTCCAGAAGCGGGTTGCCCTGCTCGCTCGTGCCGTTCTGGGTGAAGTCAATGAGCAGCTCGCCCAGCGCTGCCACATCCCATTTCTCAGCCATTGGAGGCCTCCTCTCCCCGGTCCAGGTCCAGGTCGTATTTTTCAATATCCATGAGCACATCCCCGTCGGAGATGAACTTGATGCCGTCTATGGACGGATCGGTGGGCACCGTGGCGGTCACGGTCTGCTCCCCGTCGTTGATGAAGATCTCCGCGCTGAAGCGGTCCAGGATCATGCGGAAGCTCAGCACGCCGCCGTTTTTGGGCACCAGGCAGCGGCGCTGGTGGATGATGGCCCGCCGGGAGCCGGAGAATTTCCGGTCGATCTTCAAAATGGACTCGTAGGGCCGGAAGCTGATGCCCGTGTGGTACTTCTCGTTCTGGCCGAACCAGACGGCGAATTTTTTGTAGACGTTCTCTTTGTCCGCCGGGCGCAGACGCACGGTCAGGTCCACCTGCCGGCCCCGGACGCCCTCCAGGGTCTTCTCCCCGGAGACCAGCACGTTCTCATAGCGGACACAGCCGCTGCGCAGGGCGTCCAGCTCCCGGATGGGCCACTGGTACAGCCGGCCGTTGCGGATGCTCAGCTCCCGGGGAACGGTCATCTGGCCGAACCAGGTAGCCTTCAGGGAGGCAATGGCCAGGGTGTCCCAGTTCTGCATCCAGGCGATCATCACCCGACGGCCGTCGGGGGTCAGCAGGGTCTGGGGGGCATAGAAGTCGATGCCGTAATCCAGCGCCTGGTTGTGCTCCTCCACGAAGCGCTGCTGCTCCTCGTCCAGGGTGCCGATAAAGCCCACGGTGCCGTTGCCGTTGTGGTACTCAAAGCCCGCCGGCTCCATGTCCTGGGGGCTCACCAGCAGCACGTGCTTGCCCTCCAGTTCGAAAAAGTCCGGGCACTCCCACATGAGGCCGATGCGGTTCTTGTTCTCGGCCAGCACGCTCTCAAACCGCCAGTCAAAGCCGTCCCGGCTGGAATAGAGGAGGATCTGGCCGCTGCCGTCCGCCGGCCGGTTGCCGACGACGCAGCGGTAGCTGCCGTCCGGCTCCCTCCAGGCCTTGGGGTCCCGGAAATCGTAGATGCTGCCCCCGTTGGGCAGGTTCTCCGCCCGGATCACCGGGTTGCCGGCGTACTTTTGATAGTCGCGTCCGTCCCCCACGGCCACGCACTGGTTCTGGAAGTCCTGGTGCGTCCCGTCCGGATGCAGCGCGCCGGAGGAGACGCCGGTGTACATCAACAGCTGACGGCCGTCGTCCAGCTCCACTGCGCTGCCGGAGAAGCAGCCGGCCCCGTCGATCGGGGTATCCGGCGCCAGGGCGGCGGGGAGATACTGCCAGTGGAGCAGGTCGTCGCTGACCGCGTGGCCCCAGTGCATGGGGCCCCACTTGCAGGAATAGGGATAATACTGATAAAAGAGATGGTACTGCCCCTTATAATAGGAGAAGCCGTTAGGGTCGTTCATCCACCCCGTTCTGGGAGACAGATGAAAAGCCGGCCGGGTGGCGGCGGGGATCGTCTGCTCGAGGATCTCTTCATGCCGCCGAGCTTCAAATAAGGTGTTGCTGGTCACTTGGCCCTCCATAAGTGTGAAATGTTTTCCAAAATGGCTTTCTTACCTTACTACATTTCTTTTGAAATTGCTACCCCTGTTTGAAAATTTTCTGTTATCAGAATCTCAGACTGCAGACAAACAGAAAGACCATGCGGGAGCATGCAGGGGGAGAGCGCAGAGAGGGGGCGGGAGCCCCCTTTCGGCGTTCAATCCACCCTTATGCAAGAGCAATTTTGAATGCTCTTGCATAAGGATTCAAGTTGAAGACTTTTGTCTTCAACTTGAATCCCCGCCCCAGAGGGGGCGGGGATTCGATAAAGCATGGGTAATTTAAGATCAGCTCACTGCTGGTTGGCCAGGTACGCGTCATAGTTGCGCTGGAAGATGTCGATCAGCTTCTGCAGGCCGTAATCGTCCAGCTTGGCAACGTAGGCGTCCCAGTCGGCATCGGTGAAGCCGTCCTTGATCCACTGGGCTCTGGTGGTGTTGATGTAGGTGCCGATATCAGTCAGAAGGGTGGAGACTTCGGTGTTGTCCTCTTCGGTCATGAACATCGGGGGCAGGTACTTCTCGTTCTGCACAGCGGGCGCATAGATGTCCTCGATCCACTCGAGGCGCTCGCGGGCGTCGGGCGGCAGGGTGACGTACACGTCATAGTACTCGTTCAGGATGGCAAGCGGGCCGCCGACCATCTCAGCCTGACGGACCTCCACGGGAGAGGGGACATCCTCCAGGGAGTTGTGAACCAGCATCTGGCCGCCCTGGCCGTTGTCCTCAAGGCCCTTGAAGATATCGAAATCGTCATCCTCGCCGTAGGTGCCCCAGTTGTTCTGCGGGCTCTGGAGGGGATCATACATCTGATCCAGCCAGGCGCAGATGAGGGCGGGGTTCTTGGCGTTGGCAGTGACCACGCAGCGGCCGCGGTCAAAACCGGAAATGCCGGACTGGGTGGCGGGGGTGATGTTGACCTTGCCGTCCTTCTCCAGCGGGGGCAGGGGGACAAAGCCGGTCATAGTGGCCACGTCCTGATAGTTCCAGCTGAAGCAGACGCCGTCACGGCCGCTCTTGCCCTTGGACATATAGGTAGCCCACTCCTGAGTGAAGGCTTCGGGGTCGATGAGACCTTCCTCATACAGGTGGTGCAGCCACTGGACTCCTTCCTTGAAGCCCTCCTGCACGGAGGTGCAGACGATCTTATCATCCGCGCTGACGGCCAGGTGTTTGCCCTTGTCAGGCTCGCCGTAGCCTTCGCCGAAGCTGTTGATGAGGCGCATGGGATCCTCGTTGCCGTCGCCGATGATGCAGGCGATGGGGATGATGGAGCCTTCGATGTTGAAGTGCTCCTGGATCTCAGCGGCGTTGTCGCGGAAAGCGATGACGCAGGCCTCAAAGTCCTCCACGGTGGTGGGCACTTCCAGGCCCAGGAAGTCCAGCCAATCCTTGTTGATGAAGGGCATGTCGCCCAGGAGCTGGATGGCGGTTTTGCCGCTGCCCAGCTGCTCGATCCAGGGCAGACTGTAGATATGGCCGTCAGGAGCGGTGCTCAGAGCGCGGTACTCGGGGTACTTGTCGAACACGCCCTTCAGGTTGGGCATGTAGGCGTCGATATACTGCTCCAGGGGGATGATGGCGCCCTGCTTGGCGTACTTGAGCAGGTCGGTATCGGAGAAGCCGGCGTTGAACAGGAACTCGGGCAGGGTGCTGGCGTTGGACATCTCCAGCTGCTTTTTGTCGCCCCACTGGTCGCCCTGGATGGATTTCCACTCAACATGGACGTTGGTGGCCTCTTCCAGACGTTTGAAAATGGTGCGGTTGTTGGGCTCGGACTCGGAGCCGGCGTCGAAGGTGGTCAGACCGCTGATGGTGGCCGTCTCCGCCAGGGGGAACTTCAGAGTCTCAGGATCCACTTCCTGGAACTCACCGGCGTTGCCCAGCGAGCCGGAGCCGCCGCAGGCGGTCATCAGGCCCACGGCCATCGCCAGGACCATGACCAGAGCCAGCAGCTTAGTCAGTTTGCGCATAGGTGTTTTCTCCTTTTCATTTTTGTTGTGGGATATCTCATGCGGGCCGCTGCCCGCGGGAGCACAGGAGGCTTCTCAGCCCTTCACGGCGCCGGCCATAAGCCCGCCGCTGAAGTAGCGCTGGAAGAAGGGGTACATGATCAGCAGAGGCACGCTGGAGATGATGATAGTGGAGTACTTGAGCAGCTCAGCCAGACGGGCGCGCTCGGCGGCGGACTGCATATCCGCGATCATGCCGGACTCGGGCTGGTTCTGGATCAGGATGGCGCGCAGGACCAGCTGCAGGGGCTGCTTGGAGGCACTGTTCAGGTAGATCATGGCGTCAAAGTAGCTGTTCCACATACCCACAAAGCACCACATGGCGATGGTGGCGATGATGGGGGTGCAGACGGGCAGCAGGATCTGGAAGAAGTAGGTCATCTCGTTGGCGCCGTCGATGGACGCGGCCTCCTCCAGGTCGCGGGGGATGCCCTGGTAGTAGGTGCGGGCCACGATCATGTTCCACACGCTGAAGGCGCCGGGCACGATGATGGCCCAGATGGTGTCCAGCATGTGCAGGTTGCTGATCAGCAGGTAGGTGGGGATCAGGCCGCCGCCGAAGAACATGGTGATCATGAAGATCAGGTTGAAGAAGCCCTTGCCCTTGAAGTCCGCCCGGGACATGGGATAGGCGGCCAGCAGGGTGACGACCACGGAGAGGATGGTGGAGGTGACGGAGTACAGCAGGGCGTTGCCGAAGCCGATCCAGATCTGGGAGTTCTCCAGGACGCGCTGGTAGGCGGTTACAGTCCATTTGCTGAAGTCAAAGGTCAGGCCCTGGTTCTGCAGGGTGACGGGGTCAACGAAGGAGGCCAGGATGATATACACCATCGGCACAATGATGGCAACGATGAACAGGGCCAGGATGATATAGCAGATGACCAGCAGGACCTTGTCACCCGCAGGCTGGCGGGCAAACTCGCTCTTTTTCTTGGTTTTCGCAGCTTCCATTGTTCAGCTCCTCCTCTCTTAGTAGATACCCTTGCCGTCGTTTACCTTCTTGGCAAGAGCGTTCATGGAGATCAGCAGGATAACGTTGATAACGGTGTTGAACAGGCCGACGGCAGTGGAGAAGCCGTAGTCGCCGTCCAGAAGGCCTCTCTTGTACACGTAGGTGGAGATGATCTCGGATGCTTCCATGTTCAGGTCGGTCTGGAGGGCGTAGGCCTTTTCAAAGCCGACGGACATGATGTTGCCCACCTGCATGATGAACTGGATCATGACGGTGTCCTTGATGGCGGGCCACTCGACCACCTGGATCTGCTGGATGATGTTGGCGCCGTCAATGACGGCCGCTTCCTTCAGCTCCTTGCTGGCGTTGGACAGGGCCGCGGTGTAGATGATGGAGCCCCAGCCTGCGCCCTGCCAGATACCGGACGCGATGTAGATGGTCCGGAAAGCGCTTGGCATCGTCATCAGGTTCCAGTTGGTGCCCAGGAGCATGTTGATCATGCCGGTAGGCGCCAGCAGGATACGGACGATACCGCAGAGCACGATGACAGAGATGAAGTTGGGCATGTACAGCACCAGCTGGATCTTCTGCTTGATGGAAGAGCTCAGGATACGGTTGAGCAGGAAGGCAAGCAGGATGGGCGCCGGGAAGCCCCACAGCAGGCCGAACACGCTCAGCTTCAAGGTGTTTACCAGGTATCTCAGGAAGTCCGGAGACGAAAGGAACCGGCTAAAATGCTTGAAGCCGACCCATTCGCTCCCCAGGATGCCGCGGAACGGGTTGTAGTCTTGGAAGGCGATCAGGACGCCGCCCATCGGTATGTAGCGGAAAATGATCGTCAGCGCGAAGGCTGGCAGCATGAACAGCACATAGAGCTGCCAGTGCTGGCGCAAATACACCAGCGTGTAGTGCAGCTTGCTGTTCACATCTTTTTCTTTCTTTGCAGCAATTGCCGCGGGTCTGCTCATAGTGTACCTCCTTTGAAATCCTCTTAGGATTAAAAACCCCTGTATGCCTCTTCAAACACTTACGGGATTTTCGCCTGCAATTCTATTATCTTGTGAAATAGAAGTCAATATCTGTTTTTACATTTGCACAATTATTCTCCGTTTTGCACAGATTTTGGTGGCGGTTTTTGGTGGTTTTGAAGAGTTCTCCGCCCTGTCAGTGGGCAAAAGCACCCAGCAATTTCCATGGAAGCGGCAGGAAATCGGTTCTTTTCGTTTGCAATTGCACAATTTAATAGATTATCTTTGCATTTGCACTGTTATTTTGCGACGCTGCAGAAAAGTTCAAAAAACAGTTATTTGACATTTGCATCTTTTGCATGATACTATAATAACCGTAAAGCCGGTGGAAGGAGCAGCGGGTATGAAGAAAGTTACCATCCAGGATATCGCGGACTCATTGGGCATCTCCCGGAACACCGTATCAAAGGCCATCAACAACAGCGGCGGCCTGGCTGACGCCACGCGGGAGCGGATCCTCCAAAAGGCCGTGGAGATGGGGTACAAGCAGTTCTCCTATGTGGCGGCCCACGCCACGCTCTTCCCCGGCGGGCCAAGCCCGGAGGAGCACGGGGAGATCGCCCTGTTCACCACCCACAATCTGTTCCGCTGGACCAACCATTTTGCCGTGCCCACGGTGGACCGGCTCAAGGTGGAGCTGGCCCAGTTGGGCTACACGCTGACCTTATACTCGGTGGAGCAGGAGGATATACGCCGCCGGAGCCTTCCGGCCGCCTTTGACCGGGAAAAGGCCGCCGGGATCGTCTGCATCGAGATCTTTGATCCGGGCTACGCCAGGGAGATCTGCGACCTGGGCCTGCCCACCCTCTTTATCGACGGGCCCCACAAGGGCGGAGGCGTGTCGCTGCCGGCGGATCAGCTGTATATGGAGAATGTCAGCGGCATTTCCCTGCTGGTGAACGACATGCTTGCCAGAGGTAAGCGGAGGATCGGCTTTATCGGCAACTATGAGCACTGCCAATCCTTTTTCGAGCGGTATATGGCCTTTCGCGGCGCCATGATGCTCGCCGGAGCGCCGGTGGATGAAAAATTTATCATCAAGCGCAACGATGGGACCGGCGCGGCCCTCGCCGCGCTGGACGAGCTGCCGGAGCTGTTTATCTGCGCCAATGACTTTGTCGCGGCCGACGTTTTGCAGGCGCTCGGCCGGCTGGGGAAATCTGTCCCGGGGGACGTGCTGCTCAGCGGCTTTGACGATTCCCCGGAATCCCGCATCATGACCCCGGCGCTCACCACCGTCCATATCCACACCCAGATCATGGCCTACACCGCCGCAGACCTGCTCCTCAGCCGCATCGAGGAGCCGGAGCTGGATTACCGGACGGTCTATACCCAGGCGGATCTGATTTACCGGGAATCTACCGGGTTTTAATACTATTCTTTATAGAAGAATAGAAGATTAGTATAAGGAGGTTTCAGGATGAATTTTCTCTCCTATGACAGCACATTCGGCCGGATCTTTACGAAATTCTTCAACGGCTGCTATTTAAACCTGCTCTGGCTCGTCTGTTCGCTCCCGGTTTTCACCCTGGGCGCGGCCAGCGCGGCGCTGTGGTCCGTCACGCTGAAGATCGCCAGGGACGAGGAGAGCTCCTCCGTCACCCGGATGTTCTTCCGGGCTTTCAAGCAGAACTTCCGGCAGGCCACCGTGCTGTGGCTGATCCTGCTGGCTGTGGGCCTGCTCCTGGCCGGGGACGGGTACATTCTTTACCATCTGCGCGCCAGCGCCTCGGGGCCTCTGGCCATTTTCTGGACGCTGCTGCTGGCATTGCTCATTGTGGCGGCCATCGCCTACGTCATCATCCTGTTCTATATCTTCCCCCTGGTCGCCAGCGTCTCCAACACCAACTTCGCCCTGCTGAAGTTCTCCTTCCTGATCGGCATCCGCTATCTGTTTTGCACCATCCTCATTTTCGGCGTCTACTTCGCCATGTTCTTTATCATCGTACGGGTGTTCAGCCCCGCCGTCGTCTTCGGCCAGGGCATGTGCGCCATGATCATCTCCCATTTCCTGTATAAAATCATCGACGAGTGCTCCTATGTGCCGGAGGAGGAGCCGGACGGGGAAGGTGACGGCGAATGAAGCTGTCCCCCCAGGAGAAGGCCGAGCACCGGGCCATTTTCCGGCAGCTGACGCCGGCAAAGAAGCTGGACCATATCCTTACCTATTATAAAATTCCCCTGATCCTGCTCGCGTTTGCCCTGATCGTCCTGGGGGACGTGTGCTGGCGGCATTTCACCAAGAAGGAGACCCTTCTCTACGCGGCCTACAGCAACGTCGCCGTGGGCGAGGAGCTGGACCGGGCGCTGACGGAGGATTTTATCGCCTATCTGGGCGAGAATCCGAAAAAGAACCAGGTGCAGGTCTACCGGGAGCTGTACCTGTCCTCCGATCCGAGCACGGAGAACCACCAGTACGCCTACGCCTCCCGGCTGAAGCTGCTGGCCACCATCCAGGCCCAGGAGATTGACCTGGTGCTGATGAATCAGGAGGCCTACGACTTTCTCTCCGGGGAGGGCTATCTGGCCGAGCTGCCCCCGCTGCTGGACAGCGCCCTGGCGGTCCGGTTGGAGCCTCTATTGACGGCCAACACAGTGATCCTGGAGGACAACTCTATTGAGCTTACCCTCAACGAGGCCGACGCCTATGAGGCTGTCACGGAGGAAGCTGTCAACGCCCTGACGGTCAACGGCCTGCCCCTGTTCCAGGACGCCGGCTTTCCCGGGCCGGTCTACCTGGGCGTCATCGGCAACACCCCCCGCCTCCCCGCGGTCCTTGAATATTTGGAATATTTGCTCGATGCGTAAGAGAAATTATCTCTTTACTGAACAAAAACAACACCGGGTCTGCAGGCAGCAGACGCCGGTGTTGTTTTTGTGTATATTTAGATCAAAGGTCAGCCATGCCGTTTTCCATTGTGTGGATTTCCTTTGCAAGCGTCTGAACAGTCGATAACAGCAGCTTTCTGTATTGCTGGGGGCAGCTGCTGTATAGGAAAGTAAGCTGTCGCAGGTCTGCGTCTTCGCTGTTTTCATACAACGGCATTAAGAGGTTGTCCATTGAAACGTCCAATGCCTTTATCAGTTGATAAAGGACAACAAAGGACGGGTTCATACATCCTTTTTCTATGTTTGAAATATGGCGCACGGATACCCCTGAACGAGCGGCAAGTTCTCCCAGGGTGAGCCCTTTTGATTTCCGAATCGTTTTCAGCCGGCTTCCCAGCACGGTCAGAATATCTTCCTGCATCATCCATCACCTTAAATTATTGTATCGTGCAGATAGCAATTTTTATATAGACAGATAATGCTTATAATTTGGCAGGATTATTCCATAATTCAAAATTTCTTCAAGACTTCGTCCAGATTTGCCGATATAATAACGCTAAAGAAGGGCAAGGACTTTTCTCGGTCCGCTCTTTTCCCGGCTGCTGTTATCTCTGCATGGCGCCGGCAGGGATATTCGCAGCAAAAACAAACAGAAAGGACTTGCACGCAGCAAGGAGGTCAACTCATGAAAAATTGCACAAGGATTCTCGCGCTGTTTCTCGCCTGCGTCATGGTGCTGTCGCTTACCGCCTGCGGTAAGCAAAAAGAGCCGGCATCAAATCCGGAGCAAAAAACAGATACGAGCGTAATAGCAGGCGAAAACAGTGGAAGCGGGATTTCTCAATTCCAAGATGAAAATTATAAGTGGATTACCATCACAGAGGCATATTATCCCTTTGATGCGGGATACCAGGTGGGCAGCTTTGCTCAGAGCAATTCCACCTTATTGATTTCCGGCTCAAACGGGACGGATAACCGGCTTGTTCTTGCAGACTATCAGACAAGTTATACGGACCAGGTTTCCCTTTCCAATCAAAAGACGGTTGAATTGAACGATCCGCAGGCAGCTGATGAGGCGGAAATTTATGCGGTTGCGGCCGGGGCGGACGGCTTTTTCTATGTTTTAACCGGAGAGAAAGCGGCGGAAGAAAATCCGGATTTTTCCGGCAGCTTCAGGGTCTTAAAATACGACGCTTCCGGAAACTTTTCCGAGCAAATGAGTTTCCAGTATCTCTCCCCCTCCCAAAGTCCTATGCGGGGGCTGACTGTCACAGAAGACGGCCGCATCCTGGTCAATAGCTTGCGTGATTATCTGATTCTCTCCTGGGGCGGCGAACTACAGTATTCAGAGAGCAACGACATCACGCTTATTTATAATTTTCAGATTTGCAGCGACGGCATCTACGCGAACGTCCTCAATAATGGCGGAGCGAATCCCGGCTTCCACTATGTTCAGCTCGGCAGCGACGGGAAATACAGCTTCATCAATACTCAGGAGGACGGGAGCATAACGAATTGCTCCGGCTTCGGGGGCCGGTTCCTTGCCAATAACGGTAACGACTTTTTCTACATGGATTTCTCTACTGGGGAACGGAAGGACGTACTCAGCTGGAATTTCGGAAATCAGGTAGGAGGCAGTTGTCTGAATGTGTGTCAGCTCAGTGACAACGCTTTTGCCTATACAATGTCTGATACGCCGGATGCTCTGACCTTGATCAGCAGTGTGGCGAGGGAAGATACTGCCCAAAGCACCGTCAAGGTGGCCCTGTGCGGCGCAGAAAAAGCAGAAGCAGATATCATGGAGTTAAACAACGGAAGCTCGGAGTACAGCTATGAATGTGTTGCCTACGAAGAGACAGAACTTGACCGGCTGCTGACCGAAATCTCTACAGGCAACGGCCCTGACCTGATTCTGTATAACGGGAATATAGACACGCGGTCTGCCTCCTTTGAAGATCTGTATGCGTATATTGACGCGGACCCTGATCTGACAAGAGAAGCCTTTCTCCCCAATCTTTTGAAAGCCTTGGAGACAAACGGAGAATTGCATGAGATCTGGACAGGCGTACAAATTTCTACCTTGGCGGCTCGCACATCGGATGTCGGAAACGGCAGCGGCCTCACAACCGCCGACTATGATAGAATTCTCCAAGAAAGCGGCCGTTATCAGGCGGTGTTTCAATCTTTTATGACCGGCAGCAATCTGCTCTCCTGGATCGCCAATATCAGTTCCGGGGAATATATTGACTGGAGTACAGGAACCTGTCATTTTACAGATCCCTCTTTTGCCGATCTCTTAGCCTGGTGTAAAGAAATGGCGCCGGAATATGAAGGAGAGCAGGCAGTCATAAATTATGATCTTTCAGAGGTGCTTCTGTCTTTTGAAACCCTTTCTGATGCGAGAAGAGTCACCGCGATACGGGAAAATTTTGGCGAGCCCATTACTTTTGTGGGCTTCCCCTGCACCACCGGCCAGGGGCACTATTACGCCAGCGCTGCCGGATGCAGCGCCGCTATCCCCTCCAACAGCACCAACAAGGAGGGAGCCTGGGCCTTTATTCGCGCACAGCTTTTGACAGAAAAGCAAATATCCTCTTATCCGCTGGATGGTTTCCCGGTCATTTATGATGCCTTTCAACGGGCCACCGCCTCAGTGCTGGACGAGCCCGAATACAACGCGCTCCTCGATTTGGTAAACAACACGACGAAGGCAATCAGCTATGGGGATAAGCAAGTCCATGACATTATATTGGAGGCCGGAAACGGATACTTATCAGGTGGCAAGACAATAGAAGATACCGTCTCCGCCATACAAAGCCGGATCGGTATTTATGTGGCCGAGAAAATAGGCTGACTGACTAGAAAAAGGAAGAAAAACAATAATCCGAATCCGTCTCCCACAGGAAACGGGTTCGGATTATAGGGGTTTGGCGTAAGTGGTGTTATAGGATCTATTCCGGGCCCCCAAGAAAGCCTTATATGCCAGACCGAAAGCTCTGCATGGGGCGAGTTTGAGAGGGGATGGGGTTCCCCTCTCAACAAATTGAGCGAAGCGGATCTTCCCGCCGCGAAGCGGCGGCACCAAAAAAAGCCAGCCGCTTGCGGGGCCCCATGAAGGCCCAGCGAAGCGGGTTTCATGGGGAAAAGGAAGACTAACCCTGACCGACGAATGGGACCCCGCTTGCGGGGCCCCATCGTCTTCAGGGTTAGTCTGACGTGGTACGAGTGGCGTTATAGGATTTGCAAAAAAAGCCCGGAATTTCAAGGTTTTTTTGAAGTCAAGAAGCAGTATTTACTAAATTTTATAATGCCTGACCATGTATTTTAAGGGCGTTCCTTTGCTGGGACGCCCTTTTTTTATGCCCAAAAGCACTTGCAGGAAGGAGGAAGTTGTTGGACCTAAAAAACCATTGACAAAAATCCTGCCGCTGCATATACTATTATTAGAGGGTAGCAATACCCCAAAATAGTGTTCGCTTCCTGATATGCGGCTTATAAATGGTCAGGATCACAAATAGTGTCCGCTCCCCGGTAAGCGGCTTATAAATGATCGGGATCAAAATGTTTGTAACGCCCTGTCGAAAGGCAGGGCGTTACTTTCTAAGGGGAGGTTCGCCTTTTGGTACAAGCGCAGTTGTTTTTCCTGTCCGATCAGTATTATCTTGATTTTCCAGATGACAAGTTGATGAAAAATAAGGATATGATCGATGGCGTTCCGCACAACCGCCCCTGCTTTTTTGCCTTTTCGGATTCTAAAGTCCCGGAAATATATTGGATAGTTCCAATTTCCTCCAAATATGAGAAATACAAGAAGATCGAGGAATTGAAAGTACAGAAGTACGGCAAATGCAACACGATTCGTTTTGGAACGGTGCTGGGGCGGCATACTGCGTTTCTGATTCAAAATATGTGTCCGGCAACAGAAAAATATCTGACAGCTTACATAGACAAGAACAACCAGCCTATTCGGATCGATGACCGTATAGCGGCAGACGTAGTGAAAAATGCCCGCGAGGTTCTGAGCTTGGCAAAGCGAGGGGCGAAAGTTATTTTTCCAGATATTTTTAAAATCTATTCCGCGCTTGAACAGGAACTGAGTGCAGAGAAAAAGACTGCCACATGAGGCAGACCCAGCGCCTTGATTAAAAATGAAGAAACAAAGTCTGCTCCTTCGGTTCCCCATGAAAGCCCAGCGAAGCGGGTTTCATGGGGAAAAGGAAGACTAACCCTGACCGACGAATGGGACCCCGCTTGCGGGGCCCCATTGTCTTCAGGGTTAGTCTGACGTGGTGCAGTTGAGCAATCCAAATCCGAACCGGTTTTCTGTTCTGCCAGAGCCGCGTTGAGCTCGGCAAAGGTGACGGTCGTTGTGCCCTCCTTGTAGTTGAAGGTGATCACCATTTTATCATCGTACAGGAAGATCGCGTTGACGAATGTGTCGATCAGCGTCTTGCGGTGGGACTTCTGCCGCACATCCAGCTTGCGGAAGCGGTGGAGCCAGAACGTCATAAACTCCGCACTGATCTTTGGCTTTGCCAGCTTTTCGCAGGCGATGCGGGTCTCCAGATCCTCCTTCGTGGCCTCCAACTCTTCCAGCCGCGCCTTTGTGGACTTGGTGAGGATGCCCTGCTGGATGGCATTGAGCATATTCTGAATGGCCGTTTCTGTTTCACGGAGCTGCTGTTCGTAGAGGGGCAGGCTGCTGCTCTCCCTGTTCTGCAAGTCCATGAGCATGGACACGATCGCTTCAATGGCCGCGTCGTCCATGATTATCTTCATAGTCTCGCGGACTACCAAATCTTCTATCCACTCTTTCTTGACGGGCTTCTTGTGACATTCCGTCCGCTTCTTCTTGACGGAGACGCATTTGTAATAGTGGTGGACAACTCCTGTGCGGCTGGTGCCGCTCTCACCGCAGAGATAGGCCCCGCAGTAGCCGCAGAACAGCTTTGTGGTCAGCAGATAATCGTCCTCGGCTTTGTGGCGGGCCGGGGCCTTTTTGTTCTTCGCCATTCTCTCCTGTACCCGGTCGAAGAGGTCTGGAGGAACGATAGCGGGGATGCCTTCCGGCACGACGATATCCCGGTATGTGTACTCTCCCATATAGCGGCGGTTTTTCAAAAGATGCTGGATGCTGTTGTAGGTCAGCTCCCGTCCCTGCGTATTTTTTATGCCGCTGTCATTGAGCCAGTCACGGAGCTCCTTCATGGTGGCTCCTTCGTCATAGCGCTTGAAAGCCTCCAGCACAAATGGCGCTGTCAGCGGGTCGATTTGAAAATGCCGGTCGCTGTCGATCTGATAGCCGATGGGCAGCGTCCCGCCGTTGTACTTGGTTTTCAATGCGTTCTCCGTCATGCCCCGGATGACCTTTTCAGACAGGTCGGCAGAGTAGTATTCGGCGTAGCCCTCCAGGACAGATTCCAGGATAATGCCCTCGGCCCCGTCAGAAATGACCTCGGTGGCGGACACCACCTTGACGCCGTTTTTCTTCAGCGTGGCTTTGTAGCGAGCGCTGTCGTAGCGGTTCCGGGCGAAGCGGTCCAGCTTCCAGACAATGACCATATCAAAGAGTCGCTTGCCGCTGTCCTTTACCATGTTCTGAAACTCTGGGCGGTTGTCTGTCTTGGCGGAGAAGGCCCGGTCTATATAATGTCGCAGGATCGTGATGCCGTTCTTTTCGGCAAAGGCGGTACACTCTCTGATCTGGCCCTCGATGCTCTCCTCCCGCTGGCTGTCGGAAGAGTAGCGGGCATAGATGACGGCGGTCATGATTCCTCACCGTCCTCTGGCAGTTCTTTGATCCGTTCCGCTTCGGTCAATACCTGTAGCTGATACTGCGCGATTTGATGCAGAGCGGTAAAGCGCTCCTCTTTTCCCATGCCGCTCTTTATGAGCTCCGCGTTGTGCGTCTCCAGATTTGACAGCACGGTAAGCTCCGCAATGGATGCAAAGTCCCGGATATTGCTGTGCTTGGCCAGCTCCGGATTTGCGTCCCGCCATTCCTTCGCGGTGCAGCCAAACAGGGCCACGTTCAGCAGATCTGCTTCATCCGCATAGGCGAGCCATTCAGTGTTTTTCGTATAATTCTTCTGCGGCAGTACATAGTTCTTGACCGCGTCTGTGTGGATCAGATAATTGTTTTTGGAGAGGAAGCGCTTTGCTGTCCATTCCAGCTTCAGCCGGTCATTCTCTTCGTCTTTTAGCCGCTGGTATTCTTTCAGCAGATAGAGCTTAAACACCGGGCTGATTGCTGAGCCAAACTCAAAGGCAATATCTTTATGCGCATAAGTACCGCCATAACGGCCAGCCTGCACATACAGTCCGATAGCGTTGGTTTTTTCGATCCACTCTTTTGCGCTTAACGTAAAAGTATGTAATCCTGCTTCACTTTTAAAGTGGTCGAATTCGACCACTTTAAAGTCCGGGTTATACATGATCTCCCAGGTCCCCAAAAATTCAAGCGTCGTGCGGCTGCGAAGCCAGTTTTTGATGACATCTGCCGCCCGCGAGGCATCCGTACGGGCCTTTGCCATATCTGTGAGGCTGATGTAGTCATTCTGATCCACACTCATGATCGTCACAGCCACGTTTTGCACGGTGATCAGAGAAGTCTTTTTTGTACTGCTCATTTCGTCTCATCCTCCAGCATCTGTACCAGCGTTTTCTTCAGCCGCTTGCTGACAGGCGATTTTGGATTAAAGCACATCTCGATAAATTCGTCCAGCTCCGGGTGCAGCTTCTCCAATTGAGGTTCGCCGCTGTAAGCTATGCCCTTCGGCTCGTCCGTCCGGCCGCAGATATAGTCCAGGGACACATCAAAGAAGTCCGCATAGCGCAGAAGGACCTTGATAGACGGCTCGCACTGATTGTTTTCATACCGATTGACACCGGATTGCCGCAGCCCCAGCAAGGGGGCCAGCTTGTTTTGCGAGAGATTGACAGAGTGCCGGAGCTCCCGCAGACGGTCTGCCACGATCTGCATAAAAAACCTCCAAAATGTTTTTCTTGAATTATAACATAATTTGCACTTGAGTGCAACATCTGGTTTGCATAACACAGCAGTAAAAAATACGTCCTTTTACAAAACTTGAGGGAGGGAATGGCTCACGGAGAGAGCCGTTCCTTCCCTTAGGGTGCCGGGGATCGAGCCCAAGCCGCTTCACAGGGGCTCTTTCCGGCGCTTTTTGATTTGTCGTCCTTGACTTGCGACAGCAAGCCTTCGTCCTCCGCACCTCGTCGGCAGAAGCTCCGAATCGTTCGCTTCCCGCTAAAGCGGAAAGCTCATTCTCTCCGCTCTGCCTCCTCTCCCATGAAAGTCCAAGGGCTTTCATGGGGCCCAGAACTCGGAAATATCTCCCTGTGAAGTGCGGAGCAGTTTCTGGCGAGCAGATTTTTTCTCAGGCTAGGAAAAGCCCGCAGGAAATACTTTGTGTATTGTCAAGGGCTTTGACACAGCATGAGGGAAAATCTGCCGTCAGAAACCGGCTCGGGCTCAATCTCCGTCACCCTGAGTGCGCAGAGGGGTCCAGGGGAGTTGCAGACGCCCCTGGATGTTGAAAAATAGGGCCTAAAAAAGCCCGGAATATCAAGGTTTTTTAGAGGCAGTTTTGGCGGGGTAATATGATTTGACTTTAAACTGTACCCTGCAGAATGGACACTCGCAGTTTAGGGAAGCCCTGAGCTTCGGACAGGAAGATTAGGGATATGCC
>CANQRQ010000042.1 GCA_947626315.1 uncultured Oscillospiraceae bacterium
TAATGTTACCAACTTTTCAAACTCCATGTCTCACGACCTCCCCTTAATTTGCCACAACCTTTAATTTTTTAATGGGAGCATTGCTGACCTTGAAGATAAGCTCGTCAACAGGGTCGGTATATCTGCCTTGCTGTATGAGCTGATTTTTCAACTCTACAAGGCTATGTAGCAGGATTGTCCTTTCTTGGCTGTTTACATACAAATGGTTAAGTTTCTCCCTCATAATCGCCACCGTCCTTTTTTGCTTTCATTATATAAAGAAATGGCAGTCGGCTCAAATATGCAAAGTCGGTCAAAAAAATAGGCGTACCACTATCTCTAATGATACGCCTATGATTTTAGATAACCTCAAAATGCTTCAAAGCATCTTTGATTGCCTCAACCTTTTCTGGGGTCGGATGTTTCCTCGGCTGTTTCAATTCCTCTACCGCATTTGGAGCATCATACATCGGCAAACCCAAATTCCTCTTTACCTCTGCGATATATGCGGTATGTACCTTGAAGCCGTATTTAGCTTCTATGTACTCCTTAATCATTTTATAGGTAACTCGCTCTTTGGGCTTGTATGCTGCGGCTCTTTTAGCGATATTATCAAGTGGCACTTTGCCCTCACCTTCACCAAACTCCACTTTTACGTTGATTACGCTATCAGGTTTTTTGTGGGAAAGCATTACAACCGTCTCCACATGGGCGGTTCGGGGGAACATGTCCACCGCCGTGAGGGCGCGGAGTTCATAGCCGAAGGCGTTGAAGCGCAGAATATCCCGGGCGAGGGTCGCCGGGTTGCAGGAGACGTAGACCAGCCGCTCCGGCGCCATGGCGGCGCAGGCGGAGACCGCGGCCTCGTCCATGCCCTTCCGAGGCGGATCGGTCACGATCACCTCCGGCCGGAGCCCCCGGGCGGCCAGCTCCTCCGCCGCGGCTCCCGCGTCCGCGCAGAGAAATTCCGCGTTTTCCACCCGGTTCTCCGCCGCGTTTTTCCGGGCGTTCTCCACCGCCTGGGGGACGATCTCCGCCCCGATCACCCGCCCGGCCCGCTTTGCCAGGCACAGGCTGATGGTGCCCGCCCCGCAGTACAGGTCCAGGGCCAGGCTGCCCGGGCCGCAGGCGGCGTAGTCCAGGGCCCTTTGGTACAGCCGCTCCGCCTGGAGGGGGTTGACCTGGAAAAAGGCCTGGGGCGCGATTTCAAAGCGGAGGTCCAGCAGCCGGTCCCGGATAAGGGGCTCGCCCCAGAGCGTATAAAAATCCCCGGCCAGGACGGCGTTGCCCCTGGCCTTATTCACGTTCAGCACGATGCCGCTGAGCTCCGGGCAGGCGGCCCGGAGCCGCTCGACCAAAGTGCCGGTTTTTGCCCCGAAGCCCCCCGCCGCGGAGACGCAGACCACCGCGCCGGTTCCACGGACCGCCTGGCGGCAGAACAGATGCCGCACCAGGCCCCGGCCGCTGGCCTCGTCATAGGCGGGGAAGCCGCAGCCGCGCATAAACGCCGTCAGGGCGGCGGCGGCCCGGCAGCTGAGCTCGCTCTGGAGCAGGCAGTCCTCCACCGGCACCAGCTGGTGGCTCCTCTCCCGGTAAAAGCCGCAGGCGGGGCCGCTCCCGGTCTCCGCCACGGCGAAAACCGCCTTGTTCCGGTAGCGGTAGATCTCGCCGGCCCCCAGGATCTCCTCCGCCGTGAAGCTCTGCTTCCCAATATGCCGCAGAGCGGCGTTCACCTTGTCCAGCTTGAAGCGGAGTTCCTCCTCATAAGTCATATGCATCAGGTCGCAGCCGCCGCAGCGCCCGAAATGGGGGCAGGCGGGCGGCATCCGGCCGGGGGAGAGGACAAGGGGCTTTTCCGCCCGGGCGTAAGCGGCCCCGGCGCTGACCTTTACCAGCTTTGCCTCCCAGCGCTCCCCGGGCAGAGTCCGGGGGAGGAAAACCGCCCGGCCGTCCGGATGGCAGACGCCGGAGCCGTCGGAGGACCAGCCGTCAATTTCGGCTGTAAAGCTTTGATTTTTTTCAAATTGTTCCATAAAAGGATTGTACCATATCCGCGCCCGGTTGGCAAAGATTTTCTGCATAGTTTCCAGGCGGGGACAAATAATACAGATGCGAAAAAGGAAGGAGGAACAATATGAAAAAACTGACAGCGGCTTTATTGGCTGTGGTCCTTCTGTGCTCCCTGCTGGCCGGCTGCGGAAGCAGGAATATGGAGGACGGCACAGTTGCCGGACCCTCCGGCTCTCCGATGATCGCCCCGTCCATGACCCCTGACCTGGAGGACGGCGTTGTGGACGACCGGGACGGCTTTATCGAGGACGAAGAGGACCGGACCGGGAGCGCCGCCGGGGACACCCTGGGCAATGACACCGGCATTCTGGACGGCGGCAGCAGCGCCGCCGGAACCGGCTCCGCCCCCGCGTCCGCCAGCCCGTCGCCTTCCGCCAAGACGGCGCGTTGAGCTCAGAAGCTGCACGAAAGCACGAACCGAGCGCCCCTTTTTTGGGCGCTCGGTTTGCTTATCAAACCGAAACGCTTGTTTCAGCATGAAGAGTACGAGAGTGTGCAGTTTGCTACATAGAATGAAAAACAGACTTGCATTATAGGTTAAATAGGTTTATGATAGGGAAAATCGAAGGAGGCTGACAGTATGAGCACTATTCCCACTCCAGAGCAGGCCGAAGAGCTTGTCAAGCGGTACAATCAGGACGCCTTTCACCTTCAGCACGCGGAGACCGTCTCCAAGGTGATGGGCGAATTTGCCAAGGAGTACGACCCGGACCGGGTGGACTTCTGGCGGACGGTGGGCATGCTCCACGACATTGACTTTGAGCGCTGGCCGGAGCAGCATTGCGTCAAGGCCAGAGAGCTGCTGCGGGAGCTGGACATCGACGAGGAAGTGATCCACGCGGTGATCTGCCACGGCTACGGCATCTGCATCGACGTGGCCCCGGAGAAATACATGGAGAAGGTCCTCTTCGCCGTGGACGAGCTCACCGGGCTGATCGGCGCGGCGGCCCTGATGCGGCCCACCGGCATTTCCGACATGGAACCCAAGTCCGTCATGAAGAAATTCAAGGACAAGAAGTTTGCCGCCGGCTGCTCCCGGGACGTCATCCGCCAGGGGGCGGAGATGCTGGGCATGGAGCTGAACGAGCTGATCGGCAAGACGATCAACGCCATGCGGGCCTGATGCTGCGCGTCACCTTTGCGGATATTGGCGCTCTGGAGCTGCAGAGCGCCGCTTTTCCGCTCTCAGCCTACCGGCGGGAGCGGCTGGGGAGCGTCCGCTCCCCGCTGGCGCGAAGGCAGGGGATCGGGGCGGAGCTCCTGCTCTGCCGGGAACTGGAGGCCCTGGGGCTGAAAACGCCGCCGGAGCTCATAACAGAGGCAGACGGCAAGCCCCGGCTCCGGGGCGGGGAGCTCTTTTTCAGCCTGTCCCACTCCGGGCCCTGGGCCCTCTGCGCCGTATCGGACCGGGAGCTGGGGGCGGATATCCAGGAGCGAAAGCCCTGCAGCGAAAAGCTGGCCAGGCGCTTTTTCGCACCGGAGGAGCGGGACGCGCTGCTCTCCGCCCCGGACCGGGACGAGGCCTTTACCCGGATCTGGGCGCTGAAGGAGAGCTACAGCAAGGCCCTGGGCCTGGGGCTGAAGCTGCCGCTGGAGAGCTTTTCCGTTTTCAGCCTGCCGGAGCCCTGGCGGCTCTGGAGCCGGACAGAGGCGGGCTTCTGCGCCGCCGTCTGTTCGGCGGGATGCGAGGAACCGGAGCTTTTCCGGGAAATTGAAGCCAGTCGCCTGACAATCGGTTGACTTTTCGGCCCCGTTTCCCGTACACTGGCTCTGAGGTGAATGCCATGGACAAAGAGAAGACCGGCCGGCTCATCGCCCAGGCTCGGAAGGAGCGGGGCCTGACCCAGCAGCAGCTGGCGGAGCGGCTGCACATCACGGCCAAAGCGGTGAGCAAGTGGGAGACGGGCGTCAGCTGCCCGGACGTGGGGCTGCTGATCCCCCTTTCGGAGGAGCTGGGGCTCAGCGTCACGGAGCTGCTTGAGGGGCGGCGGATGGCCGTCCCCGAGGACCGGACGCCGGAGCAGGTGGAGGGCATCGTCAAGTCCGCCCTGAGCTACTCCGGGCAGTTCCCGGAGGAGAAGAAGCGGCGGCGGAGGCTGGGCCTGGTCTATGCCGGCTGTGCGGCAATCGCGCTGCTGGAGCTGGGGGCCCTCTGGCTCCTGGGCCTGCCCCTGGGGGCGGACGCCGGCTGGGGCAACGGCCCCTTGGGGACGCTGCTGGGCTCCTTCGGGACGGGGGAGGTCCTCTGCCTGCTCTTCGGCGCCTATCTGATGCTGGGCGCGCCGGAGCGGCTGCCCCGGTATTACGATGAAAACCGGATCAGCGGCCTGGCCTTCGGCGCTTTCCGCATGAACACCCCCGGCCTGATTTACAACAACCGGAACTGGCCCCACATTCTGCGGGCGCTCCGGATCTTCTGCCTGCTGGGCTCCGTGCTCTGCATCCCCCTGGGCGCCGCGGCCTACGCGTGCCTGCCGGAGGCCTGGCTGCTGTTTATCCCCTATGTCTATCTGGCCTTGTACCTGGGCGGGCTGTTTGTCCCGGTGTATGTGCTGGGGAGAAAGTACGAATAGGAGAAAAATCGCCTTTTCGTGAATTTGGGGCTTGACAGAAAGGGCCGGAACGGCTATAGTAACTATAGTTTGATTTTTGGAGCGCTGTTATGAAGAAGTTCGCCTTTGCCGCCTATTACTTTTACTTTACTGACGCTGTGAGGTAAGGGTAATTTGTGGCGCAAAGAACGGCTTAAACAAACGCTTTCAATGCTGCACAGGTTATCCTGTGCAGCTTCTTTTATTATTCACAAATATGCGGGAGGAAAAAGACATGATCGTCGTTTTAAAGCACGGAGTTCCGGAAGAGAAGAAGGAGCAGCTGATCGCCTGGCTGCAGAATCTGGGGCTGCGCATCCACGTGTCCGACGGGGAGTTCCAGACGGTGCTGGGCCTCATAGGGGACACCAGCCAGGTGGACATGGACCTGGTGGCCAGCCTGGAGATCGTCAGCGCGGTGAAGCGCGTGTCGGAGCCCTTTAAGTGCTGCAACCGGAAGTTCCATCCGGAGGACATGGTGGTGGACGTGAAGGGCGTCAAGATCGGCGGCGGCCATTTCGCCATGATCGCCGGGCCCTGCTCCGTGGAGAACGAGGATCAGATCATCACCGTGGCCAAGGCCGTCAAGGCGGCGGGGGCCCAGCTGCTCCGGGGCGGCGCTTTCAAGCCCCGCACCTCCCCCTATGACTTCCCGGGCCTGAAGGCCCCGGGGCTGGAGCTGCTGAAGCTTGCCCGGCAGGAGACCGGCCTGCCCTTCGTCACGGAGATCATGAACATCCAGGACCTGCCCCTCTTTGAGGACGTGGATATGCTCCAGGTGGGGGCCCGGAACATGCAGAACTTTGACCTGCTGCGGGAGCTGGGGAAGCTAGACAAGCCGATCCTCCTGAAGCGGGGCCTGGCCAACACGCTGAAGGAGCTGCTCATGAGCGCAGAGTACATCATGTCCAACGGCAACGAGCAGGTGGTCCTCTGTGAGCGGGGCATCCGCACCTTCAGCGACTATACCCGCAACACCCTGGACATCTCCGCCGTCCCCATGCTCCACGAGCTGACCCACCTGCCGGTGATCGTGGACCCCAGCCACTCCACCGGCATGGCCCGGCTGGTACCCTCCATGTCCCTGGCCGCGGCGGCCTGCGGCGCGGACGGCCTGATCATCGAGGTGCACAACGACCCCATCCACGCTCTCTGCGACGGGGCCCAGTCCCTGCGGCCGGAGGAGTACGCAGAGCTGGCCCGGAAGGTGCAGGCCGTGCGTGAGGCCATCGCATGAGCGGCGGGGAGAAGACTGTCGGCGTGGTGGGCCTGGGGCTGATCGGCGGCTCCTTTGCCAAGGCCTACCACGAGAAGGGCTGGCGGGTGCTGGCCTGGAACCGGAGCCGCTCCGTCTATGACTTCGCGGTGATGAGCGGCGCGGTGGACGGGGAGCTGAACGAGGAGAGCATCGGCGGCTGCGACCTGGTGCTGGTCTGCCTCTATCCCCAGGCAGCCATTGCCTATCTGGAGCGGCTGGGCCCCTTCATCGGGAAAAAGCCCGTGGTGATCGACTGCTGCGGCACCAAGCGGGTGGTTTGCGCCGCCTGCTTCCCCCTGGCGGAGAGGCTGGGCTTCACCTACCTGGGGGGCCATCCCATGGCGGGCACCCAGTACTCCGGCTTCAAATATGCCCGAAGCAATCTGTACCACGGGGCTCCCATGGTGATCGTGCCGCCGGATTTTGACGATATTTTCCTGCTGGGCCGGGTCAAGGAGCTGCTGGCCCCGGCGGAGTTCGGGCGGATCTCCGTCACCACCGCCGAGAAGCACGACGAGATGATCGCCTTTACCTCTCAGCTGGCCCATGTGGTGTCCAACGCCTACATCAAGAGCCCCACGGCGGGGATGCACAAGGGCTTTTCCGCCGGGAGCTACAAGGATATGACCCGGGTGGCCTGGCTCAACCCCCAGATGTGGGCGGAGCTGTTTTTGGAGAACCGGGATTTTCTGGAAAAAGAGCTGGACGGGCTGATCGCCTGCCTGCTCCAGTATAAGGCCGCCATGGAGGCGGAGGACCTGCCCACGCTGGTGCGGCTGCTGGACGAGGGCCGGAGAAGGAAAGAAGAGGTAGACGGATGACAAAGGTGGAAGTGTCCGCCTCCAAAGCGTATCAGGTCCTGGTGGGCGCGGGCCTGCTGGACCAGGCAGGGGAGCGCGTCCGGGCCGTCACCAAGGCGGAGACCGCCGTCGTTGTCGCCGGGGACCGGGTGGCCCCTCTGTACGGGGAGCGGGCGGCCGCGTCCCTGCGGGCCGCGGGCTTTCGGGTGCTGCTGCACCGGATCCCCCACGGGGAGAGCGCCAAGAGCCTGGCGGGCTACGGGGCGCTGCTGGGCTTCCTGGCGGAAAACCGGGTACACCGGGGGGATGTGCTGATCGCCTTGGGCGGCGGCGTCACCGGAGACCTGACCGGCTTTGCTGCCTCCACCTATCAGCGGGGCATGGATTTCGTGCAGATCCCCACCACGCTGCTGGCGGCGGTGGACTCCTCCGTGGGAGGAAAGACCGCCATCGACCTGCCCACGGGCAAAAACCAGGTGGGGACCTTCTACCAGCCGGCCCTGGTCCTCTGCGACCCGGAGACCCTGGACACGCTGCCGGAGGAGGAGTTTCGCTGCGGCTGCGCGGAGGTAATCAAGTACGGGGTGCTGGGCGACGCCCGCTTCTTCGGCAGCCTGGCCCAGACGCCGATCCGGGAGCAGCTGGAGCAGGTGATCACCCACTGCGTAGAGATGAAGCGGGATATCGTAGCCCAGGACGAATACGACCGGGGGCTGCGGCAGCTTCTGAATCTGGGGCACTCGGTAGGCCATGCGGTGGAGGCCTGCAGCGGCTTTACCGTCCTGCACGGGCAGGCGGTGGCCGTGGGAATGGCGGTGATCACCCGGGCGGCCTACGAGAAGGGCCTTTGCTTCCGCAACACCCTGGATGCTTTGCTGGAGATGCTGGAGCGGTACCGGCTCCCCACCCGGACAGACTACGGCCTGGAGGAGCTCTCTGCCGCCATGCTGGCGGACAAAAAGCTCTCCGGCGGCCTGCTGCGGCTGATCGTGCCGCGGGAGATCGGACAGTGCGACATTGTGCCCACCCCGGTGGAAGAGCTCCGGGGCTGGCTTCGGGCGGGAGGCATCCGGTGAGAGACTGCAAAAACCTGACAAAACACGGTGCCGCCGGGCGCGAAGGCGTCCCGCGGCGGAATGGAGAAGGCCATGAACAGAAGCATCGCGCCGGGTGAGCGCGCCGGACGCGTCAGGATCCCGGCCTCCAAATCCCAGGCCCACCGCCTGCTGATCTGCGCGGCCCTGGGCGAGAGAGAGGTGCGGCTGCGCTGCGACGGGATCTCCCGGGATATCGCCGCCACCGTGGCCTGTTTAAATGCCCTGGGCGCGAAGATCCGGGAGACGGCGCCCGGAGAGCTGCTGGTGCGGCCCGTCCGGGAGCGCCCGGCGGGGCTCCGCCTGCTGCCCTGCGGGGAGAGCGGCTCCACGCTGCGCTTTCTGCTGCCCCTGGCCGGGGCGCTGGGGGCCGAGGCGGTCTTTCAGATGGAGGGGCGGCTGCCTCAGCGGCCTCTGGCCCCGCTGGACCGGGAGCTGTGTGCCCACGGCATGGAGCTGAGCCGGGAGGGGAACAGCCTGGCGGTGCGGGGCTGTCTGAAAAGCGGCGCGTACAGCCTGCCGGGGGATGTTTCCTCCCAGTATATTTCCGGGCTGCTGCTGGCCCTGCCTCTGCTGGAGGGGGACAGCCGCCTGACCGTCACCGGCAGGATAGAGTCCGCCGGTTATATCGCTATGACAGAGTCCGCCCTGAGCCTGGCGCAGATCAGGCTTGACAAGCAGGGCTGGAGCTATACGATCCCCGGCGGGCAGCGCCCCCGCCTGCCGGAGCGCCTGCAGGTAGAGGGGGATTACTCCAACGCCGCGTTTTTCCTGTGCATGGGGGCGCTGTCCCGGGAGGGCGTGACGGTAAGCGGCCTGCCGGCAGATTCCCGGCAGGGGGACCGGGCCGTGCTGGACATTCTCCGCGCCCTGGGGGCGGAGGTCCGGGAGACGGCTGAGGGCGTCTTCGTCCGCCGGGGGAAGCTGAGAGGCTGTCAGATCGACGCGGCCCAGGTCCCCGACCTGATCCCGGTGCTCAGCGTGGCCGCCTCCGCGGCGGCGGGGGAGACCCGGGTGGTCAACGCCGGGCGGCTCCGCCTGAAGGAGTCCGACCGGCTGGAGAGCACGGCCCGTTTAATAAACACCCTGGGCGGCCGGGCAGCAGAGCTGGAGGACGGGCTGATCATCCGGGGAGTGGAGCGCCTTTCCGGCGGGACGGTGGACTCCTGCGGGGATCACCGGATCGCCATGTCCGCCGCCGCAGCCGCCTGCTTCTGCGAGAACAGCGTCACCGTTCTGGGCGGCGAATGCGTGGAAAAATCCTATCCCCGGTTTTGGGAGGACTTTGACAGCCTCAAAGGAGGAAGCCTATGAGCAGCAGCTGCGGGGAAAACCTGCGCCTGACCATCTTCGGCCAGTCCCACTCCCCGGCCATCGGCATGACCCTGGAGGGCCTGCCTGCCGGGCTGAAGCTGGATATGGACCGGCTGCAGCGCTTTCTGGAGCGCCGGGCCCCCGGCCGGAACGCCTATTCCACGGCCCGGAAGGAGGCGGATGCGCCGGAATTCCTGTCCGGCCTGAAAGAGAACGTCACCTGCGGAGCGCCCCTGACGGCCATCATCCGCAACACCAATACCCGCTCCGGGGACTATGACGCCTTTGCGAACATCCCCCGGCCCGGCCACGCGGACTTCACCGCCCGCATTAAATACGGCGGGGCGGAGGACCGGGCCGGCGGCGGCCATTTTTCCGGGCGGCTGACGGCTCCCCTGTGCATCGCCGGGGGCATCTGCCTGCAGGTGCTGGACCGGGAGGGCATCCGGGTGATCTCCCGCATCGCCGCCATCGGCGGCGTGGAGGACCGGGGCGAGCTGCTCTCCTCCACGGCGGAAAAGGACTTCCCGGTGGTGGACGAGGCCCGGGGCGAGGCCATGCGCCAGCTGATCGCCCAGGCGAAGGCCCAGGGCGACTCGGTGGGCGGCATTGTGGAGTGCGCCGTGCTGGGCTTGCCCGCCGGGCTGGGGGATCCGATGTTTGCCGGCATGGAAAACCGGATCGCCTCCGTTGTTTTCGGCATTCCCGCGGTAAAGGGCGTGGAGTTCGGCGCGGGCTTTGCCGCGGCGGCCCTGCGGGGCAGCGAGAACAATGACCCTTATATAGTGGAAAACGGGCTGGTCCGGACCGCCGCCAACCACTGCGGCGGGATCCTGGGCGGCATCACCAACGGGATGCCGCTGGTGTTCCGGGCCGCCTTTAAGCCCACGCCCTCCATCGCCCTGGAGCAGGACAGCGTGGATTTGACAACCATGCGCCCGGCAAAGCTCCGGGTGGGGGGTCGGCACGACCCCTGTATCGTCCCGCGGGCGGTGCCCTGCGTGGAGGCAGCGGCGGCCTTCGCCGTACTGGACGCGCTTCTGGCGCGAAAGAAAGAGGAGAACAGCGTATGGAACTGAAGGATTACAGAGAACAGCTGGACGGGATCGACAAGGAGATGATCGGTCTCTTTGCCGAGCGGATGCAGATCGCCGCCCAGATCGCGGGCCTGAAGAAGGAGAAGGGGCTGCCGGTGCTGGACGTGATGCGGGAGCGGGAGAAGCTGCTGGATGTGGCGGAGCAGTCCCCCGAGGAGATCAGGGAATACGCGGTGTCCCTGTACTCGCTGATCATGGAGCTGAGCCGGGGCTTTCAAAACCGGCTGCTGGGCCACAACACGGAGTTGACCGGCCAGATCAGCCGGGCCATCGAGGAGACCCCGCGCCTCTTCCCGGAGAGCGCCACGGTGGCCTGCCAGGGGGTGGAGGGGGCCAATTCCCAGCTGGCCTGCGACAAGCTCTTCCGCCTGCCCAACGTGTTTTATTTCTCCTCCTTTGAGGCGGTGTTTTCCGCCATCGAGAAGGGGCTCTGCCGCTACGGGGTCATTCCCCTGGAAAACAGCACCGCCGGTTCGGTGAACATGGTCTACGACCTGATGACCAAGCACGATTTCCGCATTGTCCGCAGCGTGCGCCTGAAGATCGACCACAACCTGCTGGCCAATCCCGGAGCCAAGCTCTCGGACATCAGGGAGATCTACTCCCATGAGCAGGCCATCAGCCAGTGCGCCGGATACCTGCAGAGCCTCAGCGGCGTGAAGGTGATCCCCTGCGAGAACACCGCCGTGGCGGCCAAGATGGTGAAGGAGTCCGGCCGGACGGACGTGGCGGCGCTGTCCTCCCGCTCCTGCATGAAGCTCTACGGGCTCAGCTGCCTGGCGGAGGCCGTCCAGGATCAGGGGAACAACTACACCCGCTTTATCTGCATCGCCAAGAATCTGGAGATCTACCCCGGCGCGGACCGGACCAGTCTGATGCTGGTACTGCCCCACCAGCCCGGCTCCCTGTACAAGGTGCTTTCCCGCTTCTATGCCCTGGGCATCAACCTGAACAAGCTGGAGAGCCGGCCCATGCCGGAGCGGAATTTTGAGTTCATGTTCTACTTCGACCTGGACACCTCGGTGTATTCCCCCCAGTTTATCCAGCTGATGGGGGAGATGGAGACCCTGTGCGAGGAGTTTGCCTATCTGGGCAGCTACAGCGAGATCATCTGATAAAACGCAAAAAAGACGGGAGGGAAGCGAGATGCCGGGTCTGAAATGCGGCCTGCTGGGGGAGAAGCTGGGGCACAGCTATTCCCCGCAAATCCACGGCATGCTGGCCGGTTACGAATACAAGCTCTATGAAAAAAGCCGGGAGGAGCTGGAGGCTTTTCTCCTCCAGGGCGACTGGGACGGCCTGAACGTCACGATCCCCTATAAAAAGGCGGTGGTCCCGTACTGCGCGGCCCTGTCCCCCATGGCGGAGCGCCTGGGCAGCGTAAACACCCTGGTCCGCCGGGCGGACGGCAGCCTGTTTGGGGACAACACCGACGCCTACGGCTTTGAGCTGCTGGTGCGGCGCGGCGGCGTCAGCGTCGCCGGGAAAAAGGCCCTGGTCCTGGGCAGCGGCGGCGCCTCCGTCACCGTCCGGGCGGTGCTGGAAAAGCTGGGGGCGGCGCCGGTGCTGGTGATCTCCCGCAGCGGGGAGGACAATTACGGCAATCTGGACCGGCACGCCGACGCCCGGATCATAGCCAACACCACGCCCCTGGGCATGTTCCCCAATAACGGCGCCGCGGCGGTAGATCTGCGTCTCTTCCCAGCCTGTGAGGCGGTCTTTGACGTGGTGTACAACCCGGCCCGGACGGCGTTGCTTCTGCAGGCAGAGGAGCTGGGCATCCCCCACGCCGGGGGCCTGCCCATGCTGGTGGCCCAGGCCAAGCGGAGCTCGGAGCTCTTCACCGGCGGCAGCATCGGCGACGGAGAGATCGACCGGATCGTGAAGGCCCTTCGCCGGGAGGAGCAGAACATCATCCTCATCGGCATGCCCGGCAGCGGCAAGAGCACCGTGGCCCGGATGCTGGGGGAGAAGCTGGGCCGGCCGGTCTATGAGGCGGACGCAGAGGTGGAGAAGGCCCAGGGCCGCTCCATCCCGGCAATCTTTGACGCCCAGGGCGAGGCGGGCTTCCGCACCTGCGAGACGGCGGTCCTCCGGGAGCTGGGGAAGCTCTCTGGGGCGGTGATCTCCACCGGCGGCGGCTGCGTCACCCGGGAGGAGAATTACCCGCTGCTGCATCAAAACGGCGTGCTGGTCTGGCTCCGGCGGGAGCTCTCCGTCCTGCCTAAGGAGGGCCGCCCCCTCTCTTTGAAAAACGACCTGGAGGAGATGTACCGGCAGCGGAAGGAGCAATACGCCCGCTTTGCGGACCTGACGGTGGACAACGACGGCAGCCTTGAGGAGACCGTGGAACAGATCGTCCGGGCGCTGGGCTGAAAGGAGAAAAAACCATGAAAATACTTGTTATAAACGGACCGAACATCAATATGCTGGGCATCCGGGAGCCGGACGTCTACGGTAAAAACAGCTACCAGGATCTGAAAAACTTCATCTGGGACTGCTGCCAGGCGGAGCAGGTGGAGGTGGAGCTGTACCAGTCCAACCACGAGGGGGATATCGTCAGCAAGATCCAGAAGGCTTACGGGGTCTTTGACGGCATTGTGATCAACCCCGCCGCCTACACCCACACCAGCATCGCCATTCTGGACGCGCTGAAGGCGGTGTCGATCCCGGCGGTGGAGGTGCATCTGTCCGATGTGAGCAGCCGGGAGCCATTCCGGCAGATCTCCTACGCCGGGCTCGCCTGCGTCAAGACCTACGCGGGCCTGGGTTTCGAGGGCTACCGGCAGGCGATTTTATATCTAAAGCAGCTTCTGAACGCGTGAGGTGAGAAGAGCGTGTTAGCGGTATTTGTCAACATGGGGACGGTTTTTGCCGGGAGCCTGCTGGGGATCCTCTTCAAAAACCGGATCAGCGCCACGCTGCAGACGGCGCTGATGAAGGCGCTGGCCCTCTGCACGGTGGTCATCGGCATGTCCAGCGCGCTGGCCACCCAGGAGCTGCTCTGCGTGATCATCTGCCTGGTGCTGGGTACCGCCCTGGGGGAGTGGCTGCGCATTGACGACGGGATCGAAAACGCCGGAGAGTTCATCAAGACCAAGCTTTTCCGGGGAAAAGTGCAGGAGAGCCGCTTTACCGAGGGCTTTGTCTCCGCCTGCATCCTGTTCTGCATCGGCTCCATGACCGTTGTGGGCTCCCTGGAGGCGGGCATCAACAAGGACTACAGCATCATCTTCGCCAAGAGCACCATGGACTTTGTGTCCTCCATGGCCTTCGGCGCGGCCATGGGCGTAGGGGTCACCTGCTCGGTGTTCTTCATTCTGCTGTTCCAGGGCGGGCTGACGCTGCTGGCCGGGCTGCTGTCCCCGGTGCTGAGTACCGCCGTGGTAACGGAGATGTCCGCCGTGGGCGGAACGATCCTGGTGGGCATGGCCCTGAACATGCTGGAGCTGGGAAAGGAGCGGATCAAGGTGGCCAACATGCTGCCGGCCATCTTCCTGCCCATCGCCTATTTCCCCATTGCCGACTGGCTCCGGGGCCTGCTGGGCTAAAAGATCAGAAAAAAATCTGCCGCGGACGGCCCGCGGCAGATTTTTTTTTCGGAAAAACCGCAACCTTCGGCAATTTTTGTCGTATAGTATGATGAGAACCTTTGATGGACAAGGAGGCGCTCAATGGAAGACCGCGCGATCGTGGATCTGTACTGGCAGCGGTCCGACCGGGCCATCCCGGAGACGGACCGGAAATACGGCCGTTACTGCCAGTCTATTGCCCGCAACATCTGCGCCAACCGGGAGGACGCGGAGGAGTGCGTCAATGACACCTGGTTTCGGGCCTGGAATCTGATGCCGGACAAGCGTCCGGCGGCGCTGGCGCCCTTTCTGGGCGGGATCACCCGGCATTTCGCCCTGGACAAGGTGAAGGCCGCGCTGCGGCAGAAGCGGGGCGGGGGAGAGGTCCCGCTGGCGTTGGAGGAGCTCAGCGACTGCGTTCCCGGCGGGGCGGACCCGGCCCGGAGCCTGGAGCTGGAGGAGCTGAAGCAGGCCATCGGGGACTTTGCCGCCTCTTTAAATGAGACGGAGCAAAAGCTCTTCGTCTCCCGGTACTGGTACCTGGCATCGGTGGAAGAGCTCTCCCGGAGGCTGGGCTGGAGCCAGAGCAGGACAAAAAGCGCCCTGTTTCGGATCCGGGGCAGGCTGCGCCGGGTGCTGGAGGAGAAGGGACTATGGTAAACGAGATGCTTTTGCTGGAGGCCATGGAGGGCATCCGGGACGAACAGCTGCTCCTGGCCGGGGCGTTTTTGGACTGCGGAGCGGAGGCGGAGGCCCCGCCCAGGCGGAGCCCAGTCCGAAAGCTCGTCCGGTATGCGCTGCTGGCGGCGGTGCTGGCCTCCCTGCTGTCGGTGACGGCCTACGCTCTGGGCTGGTTCGGCATCCGGGAGCGCGTCTATGAGGAGACGCCTTCCCAGACCTCCGCCTCTTCCGAGCCGGCGGAAAAGAGGTACTGGATCTCCCAAAACGGTTATGTGGGCTCCCCGGAGTACCAGGCCAACGCGGCGTGGAGCAACTTCTATTGGAACTACGTGCACAGCACGGACATCGACTATGACAGCGGCTTCCTGGACGGGCAGAGCGCCGATTTTGTGGAGACCTGCCACTACTACGGCTGCTACGACCAGACCATGGCGGACAAGCTCTTTGAGATCGCCGGACGCTATGGCCTGAAGCTCCACACCCAGATGCTGACCCCCGTCTCCCTGGAGGACTTCTACCGGATCGCCGGGACGGGGCCGTTCCTCTCCGAGGGCGGCGAAGGCAGCGGCTATATCTACGAGGACGGCTCCTTTAGGATGGAGGGGGACGTTTATGACCCGCAGACCGGGGAATTCTGTTTCAACTTTAGCTTTGAGAAGGCTCTGGCCGGCACGGTCATGCCCTATCAGGGCGGCGCGGGCGACCCGGAGAAGTATACCGAATGGGAATACACCAACATCCACGGAGACCGGGTGCTGATCAGCTACCGGGAGGAGGCTTTTGAGGAGGGCGAGGCCGGCGGCAGCGCGATGATCTTCTTTGACATGGACAGCGTGTATCTACGGGTCTCCGCCGGGACCTGGTACGAGCCGCTGGAGGCCGGGCAGGAGGCGGCCCAGGCGGTGGCGGACGCTTTCCTCTTCCATGAGGCTTTAAAGACCGATGTGGACCCGGCCTACGCCCTCCACGGCCCCACCGTCTGCGACGAGCCCGGGGACGCGGCTTCGTGGGAGGATTTCCTGGCCTCCCCGGAGGGAAAAGCCGCCGCGGAGTACAGCGCCTTTGCCGCCCGGCAGCTGGGCGAGGCGGCGTACCAGGCCTACAACCCCTGGGCGGAGCCTCGGGAGGACCTGCTGGAGAAGATGGGGCAGCTGGCGGAGGACTACGGCCTGAGCGCCCCCAGCCGCTTCGGGGCGCTGGTGCTGGCCGCGGAAGAGGAAGCCCCGGAGGAGTGGCCGGGGGACACGGCGCGCCTGGACGATCTGGCTGCTCAGGGTTATGACCGGGAGGTGCTGGAGCAGCTTTCTCCTATAGACCTGGCCTTTGACAACGGTGTGCTGGACGGCAGCCGCTGGCAGTTCATCCCCAAGGGAGCCCTGAGCATTACGCTGGGTCCGCTGCCCGGGGAGGCCTGGGAGAGCTGGTTTTACCGGACGGAGCAGGGAAGCGTGGTCGCTATCCGGGCAAACCTGGCCGAGCCCCACGGGCAGGACCGGGGCGCGGTGATCCTCTATGAGGGGGAGAAGGGCTGGCTGATCGGCCGCCCCGCTTGGTACAACACGGCCTATGAGATCGAGGCCACGGCCAACGGGATCAATTTCTCACTGTTTGATTGAAAGGATAGAAAGCTTGATATGAAAAAATCCATACGGTTTTTGATGGGCCTGCTGGCGCTTTTCCTGGCGCTGAGCCTGGGCCTGGGCGGCTGCGCGCCCATTTTTCAGAAAAAAACGCCGGAAAACGGCGGGGGAAGCGTCCAAACAAGCGGGGGACAGGCCAATGTGGACAGCCAGGGCCGGCCCTTTGAGACCGTCTACAAGGCGGACATCTTTAGCTTTGACCGGCCGGTGAGCCCCGCCGCCCAGGTGCTGCCCTCTCCCGGCGGGGTCTATGTGCTGGACCCCTTTGGCCAGGACGAGACGCTCCGGGAGTTTGACGCGGAGGGCCGCTGCCTGCGGGAGCTGGGGGATACCCGGCCCGAGTGGGTCGGGCCGGACGGCTCCGCCTGGCGGCTGGAATACAAAGAGGACCGCAGCGACCGGCACACGGACTATGCCGTTTACCGGGCGGGGGAGGCGGAGCCAATCCTGCGCTTCACCACCGAGCAGGGCACAGCGGAGATGACGGCGGGGGACGGCTTCCTGCTGATCACCAGACAGTGGTGGGACGAGAGCAACACGGGGCACTACTCCATGTCAGTTTACAATCTCGCCGGCCAGCTGCTGAACGAGCAGCCCCTGAACCAGTGGTTCCAGCTCTACCGGGACGGCGGGGAGCTCTATTTCTTCGGCCGGGAGAGCTATGAGCTTTTCCGTCTGGACGGGCAAAATTTTTCCTTGAACAAGGTGGACAGCCTCAGAGAGGACGAGAGCCTGAACGGTATTTCTGGCGGCCTGCTCTACAGCAACGACGGGACCTGCGTCTACAGCCGCCCCGTAGGCGGCGCGGAGCGGGAGGCCCTGTTCCGCTATGACGCCCTGTACCTGACGCCGGGGCTGGCGCCCATCCCCATAGGGGACAGCGGCTGTTTTCTGTTCCACGAGATCACCAACGAGGTCAGCCCCTATAAGATCGCCCGTCCAGTGGACAAAAATGCGGTCCCGGCCGCCCGGCAGACGGTGGTCCTGGCCTGCAACGACCCGGAGGCAGCCAGCTTCAACCGGCCCTATCCCTCCTCCTTCTGGGAGGCTATCGCGGATTTCAATACGGCCAGCCGGGACTACGAGGTGGTGGTGAAGAACTATGCGGACTGCCCGGACCCGCAGACGGCCCTGAACGCGGACCTAGCCGCCGGGGAGGCGCCGGACCTTATAGACCTGGCGGGCTTTTCCGCCGGCCTGGCGACGGCGGCCAACGCCGAGGATCTGCTGCCCTATGTAGAGCGGGACCTGGGCGGGGATGTGCTGCTGCCCGGGCCGCTGAAGGCTATGGAAACGGACGGGAAGCTCTTCAGCCTGATGCCCAGCTTCACGGTCCAGGCGCTCCTGGTCCCCGCCGCCCTGGTAAATGGGCAGGACACCGGCAGCTGGGCCGCCCTCTCCGCCCTGGCCGGGGGCGCGGAGCATGTGTTTTACGACAGCGTGTCCCAGGGGGATCTGCTGAAAGCCGTCTTTGCCGGCGGACAGCGGGACTATACAGCGGAGCAGGCAACGGACATCCTGGCCTTTGCCGCCGCTCTGCCGGAGCAGGCGCTGCAAAACCCCTACGACCTGCCCCAGGAGCAGCTGGAGCAGATGGCGGAAGAGGGCACATTCTTTGAGCTGGACCGCCGCCCCATCCTGGCCGGGGAGCAGAGCTTTGAACTGGCCGAGGTGTCTGGGCCGGTCATCCCCCAGAGCAACGGCGAAGACTATACTGCCGTGGGCTTGGGCTACGAGGAGGGCGTCTTTGGGCAAAAGCTCGCGGCCTTGCCTCTGCCGGGCCGGAGCGGCTTTGACCTCTGCCCTGCCCAGGAGCTGATGATGCCCCTGAAGGCCGGAAACAAGGAGGGGGCCTGGGCCTTTATCCAATTCACGCTCCAAGACCGCTACCTGACAGACATGAGCTACGGTATGGGCTTTCGCCGCGGCATCCCCCTGACCCGTTCTGCCTATGAGCAGGGGGCCAGGGCCTGGGAGAAGCTGGACGGCGTGATCTCCGGCTCGGCCGATGGCGTGGACTACAGCCTGACTTACGACCCGGCCAACTGCGAGGCCCTGTTCCGGCAGCTGCTGGACGGGGCGGAGGGCGTGCAGCGGGGCCCGGACGAGCTCTACACGGCGGTGGAGGGCCTGGCGGCAAGCTATTTCGCCGGGGAGAAATCCCTGGACCAGGCGGCGGAGGACATCGCCTCAAGGCTTGCCGTATACCGGGCGGAGCACAGCTGAAAGGCAAGAGAAAACAGACACACACGAACTTACACGGAGTTCGTGTGTGTCTGTGTGCCGCCGGGGAATTAATTAGATCGACAAACGGGAAGTTAATAATCTAACAGTCTGCCATAGTCATTCCATTCGCCAAACATTTTACCTTGCCTGGTTTCCTCGATTAAGTGCGCCAACATTTGGTCGTACATCTCTGGGTTTCGTTTCTTATAGAAGGCGATATTTCC
>CANQRQ010000043.1 GCA_947626315.1 uncultured Oscillospiraceae bacterium
GGAACGAAAAACGCTCCTTGCCGAAAAGAAGGCAACGCCGGTTTTGCAGATGCG
Source organism: uncultured Oscillospiraceae bacterium (assembly GCA_947626315.1). Taxonomy (GTDB): domain Bacteria; phylum Bacillota; class Clostridia; order Oscillospirales; family Oscillospiraceae; genus Limivicinus. Next base: position 55 of record CANQRQ010000043.1, read on the forward strand.
AAAACACAAAGAACTGTCTGCCCATATTGCTGAGCTGACCGAGGAATTGGAAGAACTGCGCTCTGAAAAGTCCCGGCTTCTGCAATCTCTGGACTATGCCGAGGATACGAACGCGGAAACAATCCGCAAGGAAATTTCCGCTATGGAGTCGATGCTCGAGAACCTTTCCAGGCAGGAGCAGAAATATGCCGCCGAGCTTGACAGTGCCCTCAAAGAATACGCTGGTCTGGAGGAACAGGCGGCGGAGGTTGACCCCGGTGAACTGATGGCTCAGCGCCTTGCCATACGCACAGAAAAGGAAAAGGACGCCGTTGACCGCGTGAAGTCTGCCTATGGGGATCAGTACCAGCCCCTTGTCATGTCCAACGCGAAACGGGATGTGGCGAAAATGCTTGGTGAGGAAACTGAGCGAAAGTCTGTCCGGGAACAACTTAAAGAGAAGCAGCCTGAGCCTAAAGCACCACAGCCTAAAAAGCGGAAACGGGATGAGGGGGAAAGATAAAATTGCAAGGAGGGGTACATTTCAATGTGCCCCACATCTGCGCTTTCCTTATCAGACAGAGTGGTCAGCCACAGAGCGCCGAGCTGGCCTGCCGCTAACTTTTATCAAATATTCCCAATCGCCCAATTCCCGCTTTCTGTTTGCAGCTCCACCATGCGGGTATAGAGGCCGTTTTGTTTCAGAAGCGCATTCGGCGCACCCTGTTCTGCTACCTTCCCGTCAGACAGCACCACGATCTTGTCCGCACCCGCCACGGTCCGCATCCGGTGGGCAATGACCAGCACCGTCTTGTTTCGGATCAACCGTGACAGCGCTGCCTGGATCTTTGTTTCGTTCTCCACATCCAAAGAGGCGGTGGCCTCATCCAACAGGATGATGGGTGCATCTTTCAGGAAAGCGCGGGCGATAGAGATACGCTGGCGTTCCCCACCGGACAGCTCGCAGCCGTTCTCGCCAATGTTGGTGTTCCACTTGTCCGGCAGTTTCTCGGCAAATTCCTCGCAACCGGCCAGCCGCGCTGCCGCCAGCACTTCCTCGTCCGTGGCGTCTTTTTTGCCAATACGGATATTCTCCATGACGGTGTTGTCAAAGAGCGTTACGTCCTGGAATACGATAGAGTAGAGGGACAGCAACGCCTCCGGGTCGATCTGCGACACGTCCATGCCGCCCACGGTGATTTTTCCCTTGTCGATGTCCCAGAACCGGGCCGCCAGACGGGATACTGTGGTCTTACCGCCGCCGGAAGGTCCGACCAAAGCCGTCACCTCGCCCTGCTTTGCGGTGAAAGACACATCCCTCAGTACAGTTTCCCCGTCGTTGTAGGAAAATCCCACGCCATCAAAAGTAATATCATAGCCGTCATTCGTCAGCTTGTCGCTGCCGACCTGTACCGGGTGTTCCAGAATCTCATTCATGCGTCCGATTTGCACTCGGCAGGAGATGATCGCAGAGAGGTTTTGCAGCGCGCCCTGTAGTGGGTCATACAGCCGCGACGCCAACAGAAGGAACGCGAAAAAGGTGATCAGGTCAAGGGAGCCATCAGACAGCAGTACAGAACCCACCAAGGCTACTGTGGCGATGCCCAACTTTAAGACAAGTCCTGCCGAGACAAGGAACACACCCGTGCCAAGTTCCGTAAAGACTGATTGCTTCTCTACCTCGTCAATCTTCCGGTCGAGGCCCGCAAGGTAGGTGTCCTCAGCGTTGTTGGATTTCAGATCCCGCACAGTCTCGATGAACTCCTGTATCCCGTCCGCCAGAGCCAGCTTCGCCGCAGAAGATTTCGCGTAGAGTTTATCCTGTACGCCCGCCGAAAGCAGCACCACGGCAAAGGATACCGGCAACACCCATAGGGCGGCTAACGCCATCCGCCAGTCGAAGCAGAACAGGCCCACCGCAACAATGGTAGTCGATAGAAAGGAGCCGGCCAGCTCCGGGATAAAGTGAGAAAATGCCGTCTCCATATAGGTGCAGTCGGCCATCAGCGTCCCTGTCAGGTCGGACAGATCCTTTTTGCCGAAGAACGAGAGGGGGAGCTTTCTCAGCCGCTCTGCCAGCGTTACCCGGCGAACGCCGCTTTCGATATAGGTGGCAAAATAGGTGGAGTTATACTGGACATACGTCGCGCAGAAGATAAACAGAAGGCAGACCGCACAGCCCGCCCCGTAAAGCACAGCGTTTCCGTTGATACCATCACCGAGAAGGTCTTTTACAAGCAGATACAAAAGCATCACCGGCAGCATCAGGGAGATATTCTGTAAGGCGCAGGCAAGGCAGCCCTTTACCAGATCCACAGCGCCCTGCCGGGACAGCGCCAGTTTTCTTTGCAGCATTGAGATCATACAGTTCCCTCCTTTGCGACCTTCCACTGTGCGGAGGTCTGATATTCCTTCCACATTTTCCGAAACAGTCCATCCTGTTTCAGCAGTTCGCTCCGTGTGCCCGCCTCCGCGATCCTGCCATCTTCGATAACATAGATACGGTCAACCCCCGCCACCGTGGAGAGCCGGTGCGCGATCAGCAGGACGGTCTTGCCGTGGGCCAGCGCGGACAGCGCCGCCTGCACCTTGTTTTCATTGTCCGGGTCCGCAAAGGCCGTTGCCTCGTCCAGGATCAGGACCGGTGCGTTTTTCAGCATGGCGCGGGCAATGGCGATGCGCTGCTGCTCCCCGCCGGAGAGATATACACCGTCCTTCCCGATCACGGTATGGATGCCCTGGGGCAGTTTCTCCAGGATGTCCCCGCACTGTGCTGTCTTTAATGCCGCCAGAACTTCACTTTCGGAGGCGCCCGGCTTTCCCATCCGCACATTGTCAAGGATGGACGCCTTGATTAAACGGCTGTTCTGGAACACAAAGGAGACGGTATCCATTAGCTCCCCTTTGGGAATATCCCGCACGTCCACGCCGCCGATCCTGACCGAGCCTCCCTGTGGGTCAAAGAAACGGGAGACAAGGCTGGCAAGAGTAGACTTCCCGCCTCCGGAAGGGCCGACAAAGGCCACGGTCTGCCCCGGCTCAATTCGCAGGGATATGTCATGGATCACCTCGTTTTTGCCGTCATAACTGAATTTGATATGCCTCAGCTCCACAGAATTGTCCTGGGGCGATACCGGCGTCTTTGTTTCGGGCAACGGCGAGAGAGCCAGTATGCCGTCGATACGGGAAAGGGCATCGACAACGATGATTCCGTTTTCGCCCATGAGCATGATCTTTGTCAGAGTCAGCGTAATCACCGGCGTGATGATGATGTAGAACAGCAGGTCAGTCATAAAGGCCGCCGTTACGCCGCCGCTTGTGAACCAGAACGCCCCGGCGATCAGCGTGGCGAACACACCGTTGATCGCGGTGGTGTAAAGCATCATGGGCAGGCGTAGGCTTTTTGTGTAGGCGATGGTCCACTTTTCGTAGTTGTCGATGGCGTCCTTAAATTTTTTGAATGAGAACACCGTTTGCCCGAAGGTCTTGACTACCGGTACGCCCCGCACATATTCCACGGCCTCATTCGCCATGTTGTCCAGCGCGTCCTGATACTCCTTCATCTTCTGCGCCAGCCGTGCGCCTGTCATGGCCATCATAAAGACAAAACCCAGCACCACCGGCACAAGGCTCAAAAGCCCCAGCCTCCAGTCAAAAACGACAAGCAGGAGCAGCAGGCCGCAGGGCGTGGCGATGGCTCCCGCCTTGTCAGGAAGCTGGTGGGCCAGATAGGTCTCCGTCGCCGCAGAGGATTCGTTGATGATCTTCCGCAGCTTTCCGCTGCCAAATTCCTCCGCCGCGCCGAGGGGCAGCTTTGCGATATGCCGCACCAGCTCCTTCCGCAGATTGCTGGCCACCCGGAACGCCGCGATGTGGGAACACATCAGGGCCGCGAAATAGATCAGAAAGGACAGCGCGGCAAACAGCACCGCCATCCAGCCGTAAACAGCCAGGTGTTCCGCCTGTTCAAAATGAGGCGCGGCATCCAGCACCGCATGGATGATCCGCCAGATGTACCAGAACGGCACAAGGGCGACAATGGCGCTGAGCGCCGAGAGTATCCACGACAGATAGAGAAGCACACGCCGGCTCCCGGCATAGTCCATCAGCCGGGACAGATCCGATTTTTTCATTCTGCAGGACCTCCTTTCCAGTCGATCACTTTGGCGCCGCTTTCCCGGATGAATTCCCCGTCGTGGGTGATGACCAGTACGCAAAATCCGGCGTCCGCCAACTTTTTCAGCTGCTGGCTCACCTGACACATATGGAAATAGTCCAGCCCGGAGGTGGGCTCATCAAAGAGCAGGAGTTTGCGCCCGCTCAGGAGCCCGCAGGCCACGGCAAGCCTCTGCTTCTGCCCGCCGGACAGGGCCATAGGATGAGCTTCGCAGAATGGAAGGAGATCCATCCGCTCCAGCATTTGCTTTGCCTCCGCATCCGCGACATCATTTCCCAGCATGGCCTCCGCCAAAACGCTGTCGGCAAAGAGCTGGAAATTCACATCCTGCATGATCAGGAAACAGGTTTTCTTCCTGGCCTTTCGGCTCAAGGGCTTCCCGCCCCAGAGGACCTTTCCGGACTTCTCTTTATGAAGTCCGCACAAGCAACGGGCCAGTGTAGTCTTTCCGGCGCCGTTTTCGCCAGTGATGGCCGCGATTTCTCCCTTGTTCACACAGAAGGCAAGCTGCTCCCAGACCGGCTTGCCCACATACGCCGCTGAAAGCCCCTGCACAGCCAGTCCACCAATGTTTTGAGCAGAGGACTTTTGCAGCGGAGGGATTGCAATCTCCGAAAGGCTTCTGAGTCCCATTTCCCTGCGTTTTTCATCTGACAGAGATAGAAATTCTTTTCCGGTGAAACATTGCTCCAGAATACCGTCTTTGAGATAGAACACCCGGTCGGCGAGATCGGCTGCATACCACAGGCGATGCTCTGCCAAAAGAACCGTTTTCCCTTCGCTTTTCAGCCGGATTAAGATTTCACGGAGCGTATGGATTCCCGCCGCATCGAGGTTGGAGGACGGCTCATCCAGAGCCAAAACATACGAGCCCATGGCGTAGGCGCTGGCGCAGGCGATCCGCTGTTTTTCTCCGCCGGAAAGCTGAAAGATGTTCCGGTCCAACAGTGCCTCAATCCCGCAGGCTTTCGTCGCCGCCGTCAGGGCCTTTTCCATCGCCTCGTGTGAAGCGCCCCGGTTTTCTAAGCCGAACAGTACCTCGCTGGTGGTATCCAGGTTGAAAAACTGGGACTTCGGATTCTGAAAGACAGAGCCAACGCTCTGAGAGATTTCCCAAAGCGGAAGCCCGGAAGTGTCCCGCCCGTTTATCAGAATCCGACCGCTCAATGTACCGGCCTCCTCCTGCCGGAGCAGTCCGTTGACCAGCTTCAGGACTGTGGTTTTCCCGCATCCGCTGACGCCGCATAGCAAAACCAACTCTCCGGGCTTGATCTGAAACGAGCAATGAGACAGGCTGGGCTCTGCTTTCCCGGAATAAGTAAAGGTGACATTTTCAAAGCGAATCATCCCAGCACCCCCTTGCACAAAAATGAGGCCACGCAGACAGCCAGAAACAGAAATGCGACGATCCCGTCCTGAACATGAAATCCGACAGTATGCCATGAGGTTTTCCTGCCGGGATATTCGATGCCTCTTGCGGCGGCCGATTCACTCAGTTCCTCCGCCGTCTGCGCGGTTCCCATCAGGATCGGGATGTAAATACATTCCAACCTCTGCTCTAATCCCTTGATCTGCCGCAGGCTCATGGCGTCCAGGATATGTCGGACATCCTCCCGAAGTGCGGGAAGGTAGCGCAGCGTGACAGCCATTGTAATGGTGAAGTTTTCCGGCACACGCATACGCCGGAAAGCGGAGATCAACTGGCTGACGCTGGTAGTAGAGATGATATACATACCGCCCATGACGCAGGGAAAGATCAGGACCGCATAGGTCACCGTGGCAAAGATAGTGGCTATGGCGGATGGCAGGAGCGGCAGCAAAAAGCGCTGGGCCAGTAAAACAACGGCGTATCCGGCCAGCAGCTTCACCATGCTGCCTGCCTTTCCTGCCAGAATAAAGAGCAGAGCGTACAGCGTCATGGTAAGTGTGAAGAATATCCTGGGCGCGTTAGAGAATACTACCACATTGGTGAACAGCCAGATCAGAAATTTCGTCCGTGGGTCCAGAGCCAGGAATTTCTTTTCCCCGGTCATTTCACAAGTCCGGCTTTTTCAAAATGCTTTTTCATCAGCTTCAGGCCGAACAGCCCACCAATAACGGAACCCACAACAATGCTGGCTACGATCAGCGCAAACACCGGCCACGTCAAGAGCGATTCCATCGTGGCCACATATCCGGCGTCCATGCCCTGCATGGCTGCACTCTGCAGATATGCTTCTTTTGTGAACCACAGGGGCAGGAAATCTCCGATGAAGCCCATATTGAAGCAGAAGAACCCGGCAATCAGCCAGCCCTTATTCTGAAATTTTCCTTTCCGCAGACACAGCTCACTGAGCAGGCCTCCGATCAAGCCCGTGACAGGCAGCATCCATGTGGCGGCCATCATCACAAGACCAGTCACCAGCGAAGTGATCACAAACGGCCCGTTTTTCTGCGTTTTGGCCACCATCAGCATAAACACCGGGCCGATCAGGATGGCGTCCACAAAGTGTGCGCTGAACCAGACATAGGGACTGAAGCCTCCCGCAACCATCATCACGAATCGGATAATGATGCAGACAGCTCCCAATGCGCCTGTAAAAATAGCATCTTTTGCAGTCATTTTGTTTTTTTGCAGTTCAGACATGTTCCGTTCCTCCTCAAGCAAAACCATTAGTTAGAGCAAGCTAACTGCCGACAATTATAGTGTCCCTGCCGTTTTTTCTCAACTCCAAAACAGTATTTTAGCTCCAAACAGCGGCGACTTTTTCCCGCTTTCATTGACACGCCTGCCGACTCGGGATAAAATGAAGAAAAAACTGCGGGGTGATCAAGTTGCCGGAGAACAGAAAAAGCGCTGCCGCAAGAGGCTGGGAAGACATCCTCTTGCAGCAGCATGAGACGTATTTTACCATGTGCTTGCCGGAAAGTGAGGCGGGGAACATCCGGCATTTTCCTTTGGCTCCGGGCGTCTATCTCTCCTTTATTCGTATCCATACGGACTTTTGGCCGGTGCCGCCCCAGGAGGAAGCCGATCATGTCCTCCTGCTGAATTACTGCCTGCATGGGCGCTGTGAAGTGACGTTGAGCAATGGGAAACTCGCCTATCTGTCCGACGGCCAGTTTGCCTTATCCCTCCAGCAGCTGGCAAAGCCCTGCTTTTATCCCAATTCCTTTTATGAGGGGCTCGAGGTCTTTCTGGACCTGGAGCTCTTGCGGGAAACGCCGTATCTGTTGTTTGCGGAGCTGGGGATCGATCTTTCGGAGCTGTGCCGGCGCTTCCGCCTGTCTGACAGCTTCTGCCTGCTGCCCCTGCCGGAAAGGACGGCGGAACTCCTCTCCTGTTTATGGAAGCTGGACGGCACAGAGGACATAAGCACCATGAAGATTCTGCTGGCAGAGCTCCTGCTATGGCTTTCCCGGCAGGAGCGGCCCGACAGCCCCCATGTGCAGTATTTCACGCCGGCCCAGGTGCAGATCGCCAAGAGGGTCCAGTCCATTTTGACTGCTGACCTGAGTACAGAGCATACAGCAAAAGAACTGGCGGGGCAGTTCGGGGTCAGCGAGACCAGCCTGAAGACCTATTTTGCGGGGGTCTACGGGGAAAATATCTCCGCCTATATGCGGAGAGCGAGAATGCGCCACGCCGCCTTCCTGCTGGAGACGACGCAGATGAAAATATCTGAGATTGCCTTGCAGACAGGGTACGACAATCAGAGCAAGTTTGCCGCCGTTTTCAAGAAAGCGTATCAGCAGTCCCCGCTGGAATACCGCAGGTCAAAGTGGTTAGAAAAGGTATAAACAGTTCCCGTCATTGCCCGATATTGAACTCACTTTCCCTATAAAACGCTCAAGCGGCAAAAGCTCATACCAGCGCTGCGCCCAACTCTCTGCACGCCGCTACTGTGTCGTCATCCGGCGCGTCATTGCAGATAACAAAACCGCAGGCAAGATCGGCTCCATCTTTTTTGCAGGTTTCTTCCCAGCTACGCATCCATTCGCCGTCTCCCCAGCCATACGATCCGAATAAGGCTAATTTCTTTCCGTGGAGCTTGGCTTCACAGGAGGAAAACATCGGAGCAAACTCAGTTTCCTCCAATTCCTCCGAACCCATTGCCGGGCATCCAAAGGCGATGGCATCATACTCGTCCATCTTATCCGCGCCGAAAGTGGACGCTGACAACATCTCCACATTCGCGCCTTTCTTTCTGGCACCATCAGCGACTGCCGCCGCCATTGCTTCGGTGTTTCCTGTTCCACTCCAATAAACGACCGCTACTTTACTCATAACGAAACCATCCTTTCTTACAAATTAAATATATCAACCGGCCACGGTAAGCCGTTCGATATGCGTGCCATTCATGAACAATTCGCAATATAACGCTGTGCATTTCTGGTACTTTTCAAAAGTTCTTTTAGCGCGTTCTTCATCTCCGTACACTTTCCAAAGCCCGGCATACTTGCAGTTTTCTTCCCTGTTTTCAATAAAGCCTGACACATCTTCGGGCGGGTAACCAAGGAATAACCCAATTTCATGTGGAAAGTCTTTCGCTTCACAAAGCCTTCTTATCAGGCATATCAGACATTGCTCAGGAGTTGTTATGTGGTATCCGCGGCTTTCCAGTACCCGGACCGCATCCGGGCTGCTCAAATCCCGCAGCAGCATTGCGGGACGGTAGACATAGATCAGCGCCCGATTATTATGGAATCGCAACGGAAGGAAACGTATCCCCCTTTCCCCTAAAAGGCGATTGAATTTACGCACACTGTCCCGCATAGCGGCCTCATTTTCAAACGAACATGCAACCAGGCTCCCGGTTTTCATTCCGGCAAGCGTTGGCGCACAATGGCGCACCAATAGATCTTCAGACGTTGAAACTCCCCCCTCTGTCAGTTAGGCGCATTTAACTATGGCCGCTAATTTACGAGGCTTTACAGCCTCATGGAACATTATATTGCTGACAAAGGATCGCGTTCTACTCCAAACAGGTGCTTTTCAACTCCAAATCATACTGATTTTCTTTAAAAAGTAGACATTTGAAAAATGGCTACTTTTTATAGCGCGGAGCGCGTAGAAAATCGTATGAGACGTCTTTTCGGCGGCTTTGCCGCCGAAAAGGGCGACGCAAAGACGACGCCTCTCCAATAAAAAGTCTACTTTTTATTGGAGAATAGTATCAATTATATCATGATCCGATTTGCCAATGTTTTGTCCAATGCGATACGGCTTCCTTTCACCTGAACGATCAGGTTCCCGCCAATTTCACTGATAACTGCTACATTTTCGTCAACTACAAATCCCAACTCTGCCAAGTGCTGACGGGATTCATCTCTACCTGTTATTTTGCGTATTCTAACGATTTCTCCGGCTTTTACCATTGTCAGTGGAATCATTATCTCACCCCTATTTCTTTTTGTAATGCAAGGTGAAAAAGCTGCCCCCGAAGGGTGCCGCTTATGGGGACGTTAAGGTGACGGGAGTCGAACCAGAGTCGGCTCCCGTCGTCTTTTGCTTTACTCTGTTTCCAGCAAATTTGTCATGCTCTGCAGGCTGATGCCCAGAGTGGAGAGATTGTGCAGCATGGCGGAGGTGGCCGGCGGTAAAACCCCCAATGCGCCAAGTGCAATAAGCGAACCGTTAAAGCCAACAACAAAACGATAATTGAAGTGGATACGCCCAGACAACCGGTTAGCGAGACACCGCAGGCTGACCAGTTCGGACAAATCATCCGCAGCAATAGTGATGTCCGCCACTTCACGGGCGATGGCAGCTCCGTCGCTGATAGCGATGCCCACGTTGGCCTTGGACAGTGCCGGGGAGTCGTTTATGCCATCCCCGATCATAATGATAGTATGGCCTTTTGCTCGTTCTTCCTCCACAAAGTTGGCCTTATCCTCGGGCAAGATCTCCGCGTGATATTCGTCCACGCCCACCTGGGCAGCGATAGCGGCGGCGGTGCGCTCGCTGTCTCCGGTGAGCATAACGACCCGCCGGATGCCCAGCTTTCTCAGACGTCGGATCACAGTACCAGCTTCCGGCCGCAGGGGATCGGAGATGCAGACCACGGCGGACAATACGCCGCCGATGGCCAGGTACAGGTGAGAATACTGATCAGGCAGGGCGTTATAGCGCGCTTGCTCTCCCTCTGGAACGGCGCAGTTTTCATCCTCAAAGACAAAGTGGGCACTGCCGATGACGACCCGCTGACCGTTCACCTCGCTGACGATGCCATGGGCCACGATATACTCCACCCGAGAGTGCATTTCCTCATGGGACAATCCCCGTTCTCGGGCCGCATGAACCACGGCGTTGGCCATGGAGTGCGGGAAGTGTTCTTCAAGACAGGCAGCCAGACGAAGCATATCCGCCTCGTCCCGTCCGTCAAACGGGATGACGCCCGCCACGACCGGACAAGCGTGAGTCAGAGTGCCGGTCTTGTCAAAGACCACCGTGTCAGCCTGAGCCACAGCCTCCAGATATTTTCCGCCCTTCACTGTCACATGGAATCCGCTGGCCTCCCGCATGGCGGAGAGGACAGCCAGAGGCATAGCCAGCTTCAACGCGCAGGAAAAATCCACCATGAGGACAGACAAGGCACGGGAAACCGTCCGTGTCAGCAAAAAGGTAAGAAAGCTGCCCGCCAAGGTATAGGGCACCAGCTTGTCCGCCAGATCTGCCGCTCGGCTCTCCGCCGTGGATTTCATGGACTCAGACTGCTCGATCATGGCCACGATCTTATCGTAGCGGCTGCCGCCGGACTGGCTGGCGGCCTGAATAACGCACTCACCCTCTTCTACTACTGTTCCGGCATAGACCGTCATTCCCGTTCGCTTGGGGACAGGGATGGACTCCCCGGTAAGGGACGCCTGATTGACCATGACCTCCCCCTCGGCTATCACGCCATCCAGAGGGATCAGGCCGCCCATTCGAACCCGCACTTGGTCGCCGGCCCGGATCTCTGACAGTGGCATAAGGACATCCCCTCCGGGCGTTTTCAGCCACACCCGGTCAATATTCAATGACATGCTCTGAGCTAAATCGCTGACGGATTTTTTGTGGGTCCATTCATCCAGCAGTTCGCCCAGACCCAGGAGAAACCGCACAGAGGATGCGGTGCTGAAGTCGCCCCGGATCAGGGAGATCCCGATGGAGAGAGCGTCCAGTACCTCCACATACAACTGTCCTCGCAGGATACGCCTTATGCCCCGAACCAGATAGGGAAGCGACCTCAAAACAGTGTAGACTGCCCGGAAGGGCGCAGGAAGAAAGAGCGAAACCGCAGCTTTGGACATAACCATGCCTACCAGTTTTTCCTCATAGGTCCGGTTCAACGTCCGGCTGCTGCTGACCGATGGGCATAAGCCCTCCTTCTGATAGGAAAAGCAGCGAAACGCCTGGATGATATTCGTCTGCGATCCCTGGTACTCCACAATGGCACAACGGGTCCGCTCGTGAACGACAACACGGGTGACCTGGGGGAGCTTTTGGAGATAACGCTCCAGCAGATCCGCCTGCTCCAGAGACATCCGAGGCTGATCCATCTGGACCCGGATGCGTCCCCGGCTTCGGTGTTTTATGATGATATTCATAGGAACCTCCATGGGCAAAAGACAGGGAGCCGCAGCCCCCTGTCCCTTATAGGTATGTATCAGGTTTCCTCCGCTGGCTCGGGGGCATCCGCAGCCTCTGTCTCCGCCCGCCGGGCATTGATGTCTTTGGCAGAAGCCAGGATGTCAGCAGCGTTTTCCTGTACTGTGGTCACAGTCTCCATGACTGACTCCTTCACCCGCAGGGCAGCGGCGGTAGCGTGGGTGTAGGCTTTCTTCGCGTCCCGGCTGGACAGCAGCTTCAACCCAGCGGAGCCGAACAGAACGCCGCCCACAAATGACGGGTGCCCGTAAGAAAGTTTTGAAGCCAAAATTATAATTACGGCATCTGTCAGGCTGGATTGGGCAAACAAAAAGCACGAAGTATCAGGAAATTTCCCTATGCTTCGTGCTTTTTATGGTCATTAGGCTCTGTGTTGATTTCACTTCATTACCTTTTCCAGCAGAGACTTGTAGCTGTCTACAACATCATAAACGACATTGCCACTGGAGATGGCTTTGAAGTGTTCTCTTGCGCAGTGGATCTTGGACTCCTCAATCAGCCTCAGCTGCATGGAATTCATGGAACCCTTTGTCTCTGCCACGAAATAAATATGCTTTACTTTGCCCTCATAAAAGGCAATCGCCCAGTCCGGATTATAGTGGCCAACCGGCGTGGAGATATAGAAGCCATCCGGCAGCTTGACGTAAACTGCGACATCTGTATTGGTGTCCAGATCGGTGGCAAAGTCTCGCTCGTTGCTGGAGTCATAGACGATATGGTCATAAAGGTGCTTCTTGGCCTTCATCGCATTTACACCCAGCTTGCCCTTAATAGTCGGCTCCGTGAATACATCTGTATCGTAACGCTCGTCCAGAACATCATAGGTAATGTGTTCAATGATAGCCGTTGCCTTCTGATCATTGATCAGGGAGGCCGCCTTCAAAATAAACTCCTCCGGATTGTCCTTAAACTGATTGAATACCTGCGGTTGGATGCCCTGAAGAATAGCGATGATAGCCTTTCTTGTCAGGCCCGTTTCATCTACCAGCTTTCCAATCAGGTCATACTTCACGTTAGAATTTGCCGTTACAGTAACACCGTAGCTGGCGGATTCTTCTTTTACGAAGGAGGCTCCGGACATAAGCTCATCTTTCGATTTGATGATATCCATTGCTCCGGTTTCAACGCGGAAGTAAATCTTTGAAACACGCAGCTTGCTATCCAGCGAGGCAATAGACTTACGAACGAGCTCATCAGTATCAAAATCCACCACATATACTGACTTGGCATTGATCTTAGACCAGAGTGCCTTAAATTCCGGCATCGCCATCTTGTCCTCGTCAACTTGAAGCTCCACGTTATTGCTGCGGGCGTTCTCAGGCTGCATGCTGCGGGCATCATAGATGGAGTCAACAATTTCGATAACAAACGCTGCGGAGTCAGCAACCTCCTCAGCAACCTTGATTTCACCATTGGCCTTGTCCTGATAGTATTTATCTGTCAGAACACCTTTGCGGTCGATATAGCCATTGACGATCATATCGTAATGGATCGCGGATGCTGTATCCTGATCAATGACCTGCTCGTTGCCTTTGTCGTCCTTGATAACCTTGCCGACAAAGAGGTCCACAGTGACTGCACGCGGACGATCAGCGACAGCATCGGCCATTTCAGTCTGGAGGCCCTTTGCAAAGGAATCATAGCTTTCGCTTGCAATAACAGTCAGTACATTGATGTTGTGTACGTCGTTACCGAGCGCGTTCGTATCCATACGTTCGCCGTCCTGATTGACGCACAGACGCAGGCCACGGCCTACTTCTTGACGCTTGCGAACGTCACTGCTTGACTGCTTCAGCGTGCAAATCTGGAATACATTCGGATTATCCCAGCCTTCGCGCAAAGCCGAGTGCGAGAATATAAAACGCACAGGAGACTTCTTCGGATCACGGTCCAGAAGAAGCTCTTTATTTTTCATAATCAATTCATAGGCACTGACGTCATCAGAGGTCGTTTCTTTTCTACCGACCTTACTGTTGATCATCTTGCCCTTTCCGTCCACTGAGAAGTACCCGGCATGCGTTTTTGACGCCTTGATGCTGTTCAGATATTTGATGTAATCATCCTCACCGATAGAGAGCTGCAGGCCGCTGATGATATCCTCATATTCTTCCTCGAACATCGTCGCGTATTTTCCATTTACCGGCTGACCGGCAGCATCGTACTCACGGTAATTGGCAACTTCATCGATAAAGAACAAGCTCAGCACCTTGATGCCTTTGTAAAACAGCTGGCGCTCTCTCTGAATATGGGAAAGGATCGTCTCGCGGATTTGAATTCTGCGAAGCTGGTCCTCATCCACTTTACCTATCACGTCACCGGCAAAAATCTTGATGCCATTCAGGAACTCCACAGAGTCGTCTCGTCCATCAATGGACTTTACCACAAAGCCATTCTTGTATTCTTCGAGCCCGTTGGAATAGTCATAAAGATTATCGCCAACCTTGACGATCCTGCTCTTGGGCTTTGTGCCGGTGGCCTGCTTAACATCAAATTGCAGCGTGGCCGTAGGATCGCTCTTTGAAAGATTGATGCTCTCCAGATAGACATAGCTGTTGGTAGCGGTGCTTCCTGTCTCAGCGATACCCTTTACGGCGATCTTCTTTACCAGACGTTTGTTATATGCCTCCATTGCGTCAAGACGATAGACCATGTTATAAATGCTATCGCTCTTATGCGTAGCAGAATAACGCAGCGTCAGCAGCGGATGGAATTCCTTCAAACGCTCCTTTGTCTGCTTACCCTCAACAGACTGCGGCTCATCGATGATTAATACCGGATTTGTCTTGGCGATGATATCAATCGGCCTGCGGGAGCGGAACTCATCCAGCTTCATGTATATTCTTCTGGCGTCCTTACCTTTAGCATTAAACGCCTGCGAATTAATAATCATGACATTGATGGAGCTATCAGATGCAAAGCGATCGATTTCCGTAAGCTGTGAAGAATTGTAAATGAAGTAACGGATCTTCTTGCCGTACTCCTCCGCAAAATGCTCCTGTGTCATCTCAAAAGATTTGTAAACACCCTCACGGATCGCGATGCTCGGCACAACAATAATAAACTTGCTCCAGCCGTAAGCGCGGTTCAGTTCGTACATCGTTTTAATGTATGTATAGGTCTTGCCGACACCGGTTTCCATTTCGACTGTCAGGTTATACCCATCTGCGCGGCCTTCCAGCTTGGAAGACGGTGCGATCTGGTTAGCACGCTGAATTTTCTGCAGGTGTTCCAGAATCAGCTGATCATTCAGCTCCGGGATGATCCTGTGGTTGCTCCAGCCGGTGTAATCTTCTTCTTCGTTCATTCCAATCTGAAATGTTCCGGTACCACGGTCCATCATATATGAAGGAGTCAGGTAAGGCTGTCCGGCAAATACGTCGACGACGGCCTTGGCAGCATCAGCTTGGAATTTCTGATGTTTGTATTGTATCCTCATGCGGATGCCACCTCCTTAAATCACTTTTACCCTTGTATCCGGAGCGAGCATCTTGAAAATCTCGCCCACATTGATTTTTGCAGGGCTACCATTAAAACTACTATCTCTGAAAACGGCACGCAAAGGCTGTCGCTTTGCAATCGTCTTCACTACAGCGTCTGAGATATTCTCATCGAAACAGGCAATAAGATCTCCGTCATTATAAGTGTGTACTGTGAAACCATCGATCTTCTCAGAGGTATACGGCATGGAAAGAGGAAGGCCCCATTCAAGCAGGCATCCGAACAACAAATCTATATCTGTGCGGTCAGACTTGACATTGGATTCCAAAAGGGACAGCATCCCTTGATTGTAGTCTCCTGCCGAATAATAGACATCGTTCATATTGCTATCGTCCAGCTTAAAAACTCGGAACCCTTTATCAAAAATTGCTTCTGGGTGTTCCTCAGATACTTTCTTTGCCGCTCGGCGAATACGCTCCTCTCCAATTTTTGCTATTGTCTTGTACCCATCCTTATATGCGTCTGTAGTTTCAGCACAAGGCTCAGGGAGCTGAACCATAATAAACTTCCGATTTCCATTTTCTTCGGCATTAAGCTCCATAACTGCTTGAGCCGTTGTTGCTGAACCTGAAAAGAAGTCAAGAATGATATCTCCCTTTTTTCCAGTAAACAAAGTGATTCCCGATATCATTTCTTTAATCAGGGAAACCGGTTTAGGATAACTGAAGTACTTATCCATATCTAATGCCTTAAGGTCTTCTATTCCGTTTTTCGACAGATGCTTCAAGATAGAATAAAACTTAGAGGAGTCTTCCTTAAGGTTGCGTAGTTTTCCGACAATATTCATTCCATTCGGCTTTGGAATTAATATATACTCCCCGTTTGCTAAACCCGCATTGATTTCGTCAAGTTTAGCCTGTCCTTTATACTCAAGGATCTCCTCATAGTGACAATTGCCGTATTTACCGAACTCTTTTCTTAGCCAGTCTTCTTGAATCCAATACGTCTCTCCATCACGTTCGACAATCTTTCCTCTTACATCTTTTGGCTTTCCCAGCGGGATAAACTTGCTAACATTCTTTGCGTATACAAACAAGTAATCATGTCCTTTAATTACCTGCTTAGCCATTCCGCCGCCTTCGGCGCGAATGACTATAAATTCTGCGGCTTTGTTTTCCTCCCCAAAAGACTCATCTAACAGTTTTCGGATGTTTGCCTGCTCATTCTCATCTATGGAAACAAAAATAGCTCCATCATCAGCAAGAAGATTACGTGCAAGCATTAGTCTTGAATAAAGCATGGAACACCAATCAGAGTGATATTTGCCAGCAGAGGCAGAATTCTCTCTCTGATAATTAACATTGCCATCTTCATCAAAATATCCAGTTCCAGAATCGTAGTCTTCATTATCCATAATAAAGGTGTCTGGATATATAAAATCATGACCAGTATTGTATGGCGGATCGATATATATTGCCTTAACTTTACCAAGGTAGCTCTCTTGAAGGAGCTTCAAAACCTCAAGATTATCGCCCTCAATATAAATGTTCTCTGTAGATTCCCAATCTACACTTTCTTCCGGGCAGGGACGGAGTGTTTTACGGATAGGCTTATTAGCCTCCACGATAGCAGCTTTCTTGCCGACCCATGTAAACTCATAAGCCTCATCGCCATCCAGCACTTCACCGGAGAGCATCTGCTTCAGGAGATCGAAATTAACAACTTTCTTATACACCTTATGCTCCGGCGTACTGTGTTCCTCGTCCAAAGCCTCGGTGATACAATTCGGAAACAGCTCAGCAATCCTGTCAATGTTCTGTGCAGTCATATCAACCGACTCCATTCTCATCTTTTCCATGTTAAGCATCCTCGCTTTCTACTTGTTTCTTGTTATACATAATATCGTAGTATTTCCCATTCAATTCTTCTAAGGTGGCATGCACCACCCTGTTCTGAATAGCCGTTGTCTCAAATTCTTGTCCATCTTCCAGCGTATGCTTGCTGGTTGTCTTCTCCATAAACAAGGATTCTATTTCTGCTACAAAGTCAGCCATAACAACATCGTTTTTTCCGCTGCCGTCCTTATGCCACTTGAAGTGGGCTTCATGGCCAGCAATCTTTTGATTCACATCCAAAATAGGCTTGTATATCTTTTGATAGATATATCCGAATTTTTTCTTGCCGGGATCAATCATAAAGTGGATGGCTCCCAGCTGCGCATCCCATACAGACTTATCAATATCTGTATAATCAAGAAAGAAATCTATCTTCTTTTCTAAATCCCAGCCAAGATCATATTTATTCAAGGTGTGCAGCAGAGATCGAGTGCTGTAACTAAAGCTCTCAAGTGTACGCCTTTTTTCCGTAGTATAACCAACACACGATGTAATGAATGTCAGTAAGCCGCTTCCAAAAACAGCAAGACAAACATTGCACCAGAATTCTGCCTCATCCCCATGAAATCCATAGTGGATAATCAAGGTAACGACAAAAGAAAAGCAAGTAAGTGCTGCTGTTATTCGCGTCGATATCACATAATTCTTCATAGGTCATAATCCTTGGAATTATGATAATTCCTCCAGTTCCTTTCTCAGCTTTTTAAGTTCCGCATTCAACTGCACCTGCTTGTTCAGCTGTTTTTCTTTTCTTACCTTGGCCTGCAGCGCGGTGATCTGTTTTTCCAGCTGCTGCCGCCTCTCGTCCCGCTCGACCGACTCTTTTAAGGTCTCACCCGTATCGGTCTGCAGTGCGTCCCCGGCAATCTGCCGCACAAAGTTCTCATAGACCTTGTCGATATTCAGGCCATCTATCTTTAGCGGCAATTCTGACTCCGGCAGCCAGTCGGTATGATAGTAGGTACCGACCTTAAAGGCATTATTACCGGATGCCGCTTCTTCCTTGTATGCCGTCCACGCCTGATACTTGCCGTCGTATTCCAGCAGGAAGATGATGTGGTACGGTATTTCCTTATCGATCTGACGGAGAACAGACACATCCAGTTTTGGATCATCCAGCCGCACTTCAAAGATTTCCAGCTCTGTGACGGTTTCGCCAGCGGCCAGATTCATGGTCGTCGCAGCGATTTTGTTTCTCCAGTAGATCACCTTTATCTGATCAATGAACACTCGCTTTAAGACAGGCGTCACTGAAAGGTTCTCGTAAAATTTCTGTTTCGGAATTCTTCTGTTGAACTCCGTACTCTTGGGCAAGCCAAGCACAGACGCCACCTCCTTATTTCACTA
>CANQRQ010000044.1 GCA_947626315.1 uncultured Oscillospiraceae bacterium
TTTGCGGCAAGGCAAAGAAAGCGAACAAAGCCACCAAGAGACTAAACTCAGTTTCCGCTGGTGACCGAAGGAGGCGAACAGAGAAAGTGTTTTTCTTGCGATAAACTTTCGTTTACCTTTAAATGTACCCTTTTTGGCAGATTAAGGGGCTGCAGCAAAATGATTTGCTGCAGCCCCTTTTGTGTGCAGAGATATGGAGCTTAAGCTCATTCATCCAGTTTGGATAAGAGGAGCCTGCAGTTTTCACAGTAGTGGGCTTTTATGTTGAGCGCTTTAGACCAAGCTGTTTTTTTCGTCAGGATTAGTCCTTCACTTGATGGAATAATGACGTCACGCAATATTTCCTTGTCCCATACGAGCGCGCCTGAACTATGCAGGTAACCTAAAACCATCTCGTTATCACAGTAAGGACACTTCACCAAAAGCCAACGCCTTTCTCAAGAAGTACAACTGTAGCAACAGTATGCGCGTGGAAATGCGCAGCTCTCAAGGGCTCTTTGAGAACTGCGGGAAAAATCAAAGCTCTGCCCGCAGACGGTCGATCAGCCCCGGGAGGGCCAGTTCAAATTTGACGCCGTACCAGTGCTCCGGATCGTCGAGGGTGTACCGAATGGCGTCCACGGTGAAATCCGCAGCGATTTTCGCCGCCTCAAAGAGGCCGAGGCCCTTCAGCCAGGCCCCCACAAAGCCGGAGGCGTACACGTCCCCGGTGCCGTGGAACATCCGGGGGATATGCTTGTGCTGGTAGTACCGCTGCTCCGAACCGGAGCGGACCAGCACGCCGGTGGTCCCCGGCTCATAGCTCACGCCGGTGAGGACCACGCTCTTGGCCCCCAGGTCCAGCAGGGCGGACAGCAGCCGGGCCGTATAGGCCTCGTCGGCCTGCTCCCGGTATTCCAGGCCGGTCATCAGGCAGGCCTCCGTAATGTTGGGGAGGATCACGTCCGCCCCGGCGCAGAGCCCGGCGATGGCCTGGGCATAGCGGGCGTCCAGCCCCGCGTAGAGCTGGCCGTTGTCTCCCATGGCCGGGTCCACAACGATCTTCCCGCCCGGCTTAAGCAGGGTCTGAAAAATCTCCCGGACGTAGGCCGCCTGCCGGGTGCTGCCCAGATACCCGGTGTACACTGCGTCAAAGCTGACGCCCTGGCGCAGCCAGTGCCGGCAGATGGCGGGGAGGTCCTCCGTCAGGTCCCGGAAGGTGTAGCCGGTGAAGCTGCCGCCGGTGTGGGTGGAGAGCACGGCGGAGGGAATGATGCAGGTCTCGTGGCCGCAGGCAGACAGGATCGGCAGGGCGGCGGTGACGGAGCACTGGCCCAGGCAGGAGATATCCTGCACGGTAAGAAGTCTCTTATAGGACATAGGCGCCTCCGTAGAGGGGATTTGCTTCCATCATATCCGCCCGGCCGCCCCTTGTCAAGGCGCTTTCCCCAACCGGAGACCGGACCGCCGGATTTTTTGTGCTTTTTTTCCGCAGAAAGCTCTTGAATTACGCAAAATCCTGTGCTATAATGCTTGTCACTGCAATATGAACTGGAAAGGAACTTATATAAATGTCTGTTCTTACCATTATTCTGGCTGTTCTTCAGGTTCTCTCCGGCGTGGCTGTCACCATCGTCGTTCTCGCCCAGAGCGGCAAGAGCGCGGGCCTGTCCGGCGCCATTGCCGGCGGCGCGGATACCTTTATGGCCCGCGGCAAGGCGAAAACGCTGGACGCGAAGCTGGCGAAGGCGACCAAGTGGTTCGCCCTGGCCTTCGCGCTGCTGACCCTGATACTCAACCTGATTTGACGGCCGGGCTCCCCGGCGAAGAAAGCATCCCCCAGGCACGAAAGCTTTGTGCCTGGGGGATGCTTTGCGTCTGCGGGAGGCCAGGATTTTCTTAAATCCGGGCTTTTTCCGTTGCGTTTGCCGGTGGGATCGTGTATAATCAGGCTGTATGTCTGGATGTTTAACTTTAGATTTCTGATAAATCGGTGAGTGCGGACTATGATGAAAAAATGCGCGGGAATAATAAGCTGCCTGTGTCTGCTGCTCTGCTTTGCCGCAGCGGCCCCTGCGGCTTTCGCTGAGGACGGGGAGATCGACCTGGCGGACAAGAGCTGGGATGCTGTGATCGAAGAGTTCCTGGCCGGATACAATGTCCAGGAGGGGCAGGTCACCATCGGGTATTACAACACCGTCACCGGGGAGGAGCACTACTATGACCCGGACCGGTATATGGTCACAGGCAGCATGTACAAGGTGCCGTTGACCATGGTGTTCGCGGAAAAGGCGGCCGCGGGGGAGATCGACCTGGAGAAGGACACCACCGGCGGTTACCGGTACAGCGAGCTGCTGCGGGGCGCCATCGTGGACTCCAACAACGACTACGCGGGGACCCTGTGGAGCGCCCTGGGCTCCTATCATGAATACCGCCGGGTGATCGCCCCCTACATGGGGGAGGACCCGGACAATGTGGACGCGAAGTATTACGAGAACAACTTCTTCACCGCCCGGCAGATGCTCTGCTGCCTCAAAAAGCTCTATGAGGGCTCAGACGTCTACCAGCCGGTGATCGACCTGATGAAGGAGGCCGAGCAGGACGAGTATTTCTGCCGGCATGAGGACCGCTATGAGGTGGCCCACAAGTACGGCTATCTGGTGGACGGGTACATTCTGCATCTGAACGACTGCGGCATTATCTACACGGACGACCCCTATCTGTTGGTCTGCTTCACCACCGGGGTGGAGAAGCCCTACGGGGTGGTGTCCAACCTGTGCACGCTCATGAGCGACTATACCCAGTTCCACCGGGAGGAGCGGGTGCAGGCAGAGGCTGAAGCGGAGGCGGAGCGGCTCCGGCAGGAGGCAGAACGGCTGCGCCAGGAGGCGGAGGCTGCCGGCGTCGACCCGGAGGCAGGGACAGCGGCTGTCACCGGCACAGAGATGCCCGCCGGGACGGAGCCCGGCCGGGAGGCCGGGGAGCCGGAGGAGCACCAGGGCCGCCGGGCGGCGGTGATCCTGATCCTGTTCGCCCTCTGCGCCGGACTGACGGTCTTTGCGGAGGTCCGGAGCGGCAGCTTCGACTGGAAGCGCCTCCTGCTGGCCGTGGGCTGCATCCTGGCAGGGCTCTGCTTCTGGCTGCTCTTCCTGTCGCCGGCCGGCGGCTGATAACTAACGGTCCAGCCGGAAGGGAAGGCCAAAGCCGTAGGGAGAGCCGTGGACGCTGCCACGCACATGGGCCCGCAGGCCGTCCAGGTCCGCCGCCGCCATGCCCGCCAGCCGGTCTATGCCGAAATCCAGCAGGGCGGGGCAGAGCGGGACGGAGGGCCCGGTGAGAACGGTGTACGCGTCCCGGCAGAGCTCCAGCAGGTGGGGCAGGGTCTTGTTGATCAGGCTGCTGCCGGTGATAATGACCAGGTCGCAGCGGGGCAGGATCCAGTCGCAGGCGGAGTCGGGATAGTCGCCGGGACGGGGCGCTTTTTCCAGAATGTAGATTTCCTTCGCCTGGCTGCGGAGGGCGGCGGAGCCGTGCATGTGGCCGATAAGGGCCACGGTCTTTCCGGCAAAATCCAGCCCGTCGGTGTAAAAGCCGCCGGGCGGCTCCAAGCAGTTCAGAGCCTCCGCCCGCTCCGGCCGGTTATAGAAGGCGTTGACGGCCGCGAGGCCCGCCGACGCCTCGGGAAAATTCCAGCTTTTGACGGCTTTGGCCGCCTCTTCCAGAGGCAGGCCCGCCAGCCCGCCGGGAAACAGAGGGGGAATGCTGCTCCCCTCCGTCGCCATGGCCAGGCCCGCGCCGCCGCTGCCCTCGGCCATGGTCCAGCAGGCGCCGGTCCACACGGCGCCCACCGTGCCGCCGCGCACGCCCTCGGTGAGGGCGTCATATAGGGAAAAGAAAGAATCCAAAGCGATCCACCCGCTTTCCGCCCCGGGAGGGGCTGTTTCTGCATGAATATACCTTAATATACCATGAGCGGGCCGGATTTGCAAACCCTTTGCCAAAGCGGCAAAAGGGCGGGGCCCCAAAGCCCCGCCCCCGCGGAAGATATTTTCCCGAACAGAGGAAAACTCTCTTGCCGCTCGACAATTTCGCCCTATGGACGGTTTCTGTACACGTGTACAGAAGGGCCGGTCCGGGACGGCTCTCTCTGTCTCTCTGTCTCTCTCGCCGTCCGGCTTGATTGTCTGCTGCTAGTATATGTCTGAAAGCGCCGTTTAACCCGGTAAGTTTTTCCTTGCGCGGGGCGCGGGAAAAGTCGAAAAGAAAGGAAAGTCCATGGAAACGCTCTCTACCGTTTTGATCATCGCCGCAGTGGCGGCCCTCTGCGTGCTGCTGTTTAAAATCCTCTCCGCGCCTATGCGGCTGATCACCAAGCTGCTGATCAACACCGGCGTGGGCTATGTGATGCTGTTCATTTTTGATTTCTTCGCGGAATTTTTTGAGATCAGCGTGGAGCTCAACCTGGTCAACGCCGTGGTGGTGGGGGTGCTGGGCATCCCGGGGATCGTCCTGCTGGTGCTTCTGAAGCTGCTGTTTTGAAGGATTTGCCGTCGGAGCTTGAAGCCGGCGGCTTTTTCGTGCCCGGAAATTCCCACTTGAAATGATATTGAAACCTGGGGCAAATAGGAGTATAATAATACGAAATATCCTATAGCAATACGGTAGTGAAACGGTCTGAAAGGAGAAAGCCGGTATGCCGGAACAGAAGACGAACGTTATGCGCCTGCTGGAGCAGAAGAAGATCCCGTATACCGCCCATGAATATCCCCACGGGGACGAGGCGGTGGACGGCGTGACGGTGGCCGCCATCACGGGGCAGGACCCGGCCCGGGTGTTCAAGACCCTGGTGGCCCGGGGCGCCGGCGGCAAGATCTATGTCTTTGTGATCCCCGTGGCCATGGAGCTGGAGCTGAAGAAGGCCGCCAAGGCGGTGGGGGAGAAGTCCGTGAGCATGGTGCGCGTCAACGAGCTGCTGGGCCTGACGGGCTATGTGCGGGGCGGCTGCTCGCCCATCGGCATGAAGAAGCGCTACCCCACCGTGTTTCACAGCAGCATGGCCCAGCAGGAGAGCATCCTGGTCAGCGCGGGCAAGATCGGCAGCCAGGCGGAGCTGAGCCCTGCCGACCTGCTGCGCCTCACCGGCGGCAGCATGGCAGATATCGCGATAAAGGAAGAATAAGCGTTGCAGAACAGCATTTTTATAAAAGGTGCCAGAGAAAATAATCTAAAGAATATCGACGTGGAGCTCCCCCGGGACAAGCTGGTGGTGCTCACAGGCCTGTCCGGCAGCGGAAAATCCAGCCTGGCCTTTGACACCATCTACGCCGAGGGGCAGCGCCGCTATGTGGAGAGCCTCAGCTCCTACGCCCGGATGTTCCTGGGCCAGATGGACAAGCCGGACGTGGACTACATCGACGGGCTGTCTCCCGCCATCTCCATCGACCAAAAGACCACCTCCAAAAACCCCCGGTCCACTGTGGGCACCGTGACGGAGATCTACGACTATCTCCGCCTGCTCTGGGCCCGGGCCGGCGTGCCCCACTGCCCCAAGTGCGGCCGGGAGATCCGGCAGCAGAGCATTGACCAGATCGTGGACCGGATCATGGAGCTGCCCGAGGGCAGCCGGATCCAGATCCTGGCCCCGGTGGTGCGGGCCCGGAAGGGCGAGCACGCCAAGGTGTTTGAGGACGCCAAGCGCTCCGGCTATGTCCGGGTCCGGGTGGACGGCCTGCTCTACGACCTGTCCGAGGAGATCCGGCTGGAGAAGAACAAGAAGCACAACATCGAGGTGGTGGTGGACCGGCTGGTGGTCAAGCCGGAGATCCTCCGCCGCCTGACGGATTCGGCGGAGACGGCCCTGGCCCTGGCCGGGGGCCTGCTGCTGGTGGAGCGGGTGCCGGAGGGGGAGACGATCGCCTTTTCCCAGAACTACGCCTGCGAGCACTGCGGCATCTCTATCGAGGAGCTGACGCCCCGGCTCTTCTCCTTCAACAACCCCCACGGGGCCTGCCCTACCTGCACGGGACTGGGGATGCAGTTGCTGGTGGACCCGGATCTGATCATGCCCAACCCCAACCTGAGCATCATGGACGGGGCCATCACCGCCTCCGGCTGGGGCAATGTCCGGGGGGACACCATTTCCAAAATGTATTTTGACGCTCTGGCCAGGCGCTATCACTTCAAGCTCACCGACCCGGTGAAGAAGCTGCCCAAGGAGGCCATGGACGCTATCCTCTACGGCACCAAGGGGGAGCCCCTGCAGCTCCACTATGAGCGGAACGAGGGCTTCGGCGTCATCAAGCGGGAGTTTGAAGGCATCGTCAACAACCTGGAGCGGCGCTACAAGGAGACCCAGAGCCCCTCTATGAGGGCGGAGATCGAGGAGTGCATGTCCGAGACACCCTGCCCGGACTGCCGGGGCAAGCGGCTGAAGAAGTCCGCCCTGGCGGTGACGGTGGGGGGAATGAACATCGCGGAATTCACGGAGCTGTCCGTGACGGAGGCCCT
Source organism: uncultured Oscillospiraceae bacterium (assembly GCA_947626315.1). Taxonomy (GTDB): domain Bacteria; phylum Bacillota; class Clostridia; order Oscillospirales; family Oscillospiraceae; genus Limivicinus. The sequence goes on from CANQRQ010000044.1 coordinate 6,487, forward strand.
GAATTTTCTGGACACGCTGCGCCTGGGGGAGAAGGAGCAGCTCATCGCCGCCCAGATCCTCAAGGAGATCAGGTCCCGCCTGGGCTTTCTCCAGAGCGTGGGCCTGGGCTATCTGACCCTGGCCCGCTCCGCGGCCACCCTCTCCGGCGGTGAGGCCCAGCGCATCCGCCTGGCCACCCAGATCGGCTCCAGCCTGATGGGCGTGCTGTACATTCTGGACGAGCCCAGCATCGGCCTGCACCAGCGGGACAACGCCAAGCTCCTGCGCACCCTCAAGCAGCTGCGGGATCTGGGGAATACCCTGATCGTGGTGGAGCATGACGAGGAAACCATGCGGGAAGCGGACTATGTGGTGGATATCGGCCCGGGAGCCGGAGTAAACGGCGGAAAAGTGGTGTGTGCCGGCAGCGTGGAGGATCTGTGCGCCTGCCCGGAGTCCATCACCGGGGACTATCTCAGCGGCCGGAAAAAGATCCCGGTGCCGGAAAAGCGCCGGGCGGGCAGCGGCAAGAGCTTGGTGATCCGGGGCGCGGCGGAGAACAACCTGCGGGAAATCGACGTGGAGATCCCCCTGGGCAAGCTGGTGTGCGTCACGGGCGTCTCCGGCAGCGGCAAGTCCTCTTTGATAAACGAGATTTTGTACAAGACCCTGGCGGCGGAGAAAAACCGGGTCAAGGTCCGGCCCGGCAAGTGCCGGGGCATCGAGGGCCTGGAGTATGTGGACAAGGTCATCGCCCTGGACCAGAGCCCCATCGGGCGCACGCCCCGCTCCAACCCGGCCACTTATACCGGGGTGTTCAACGATATCCGGGAGCTCTTTGCCTCCACCCAGGACGCCAGGCTCCGGGGCTACGGCCAGGGCCGCTTCTCCTTCAACGTGAAGGGCGGCCGCTGCGAGGCCTGCTCCGGAGACGGACTGCTGAAGATCGAGATGCATTTTCTGCCGGATGTGTACGTCCCCTGCGACGTGTGCGGCGGCAAGCGCTATAACCGGGAGACCCTGGAGGTCCGGTACAAGAACAAGAACATCGCGGAGGTGCTGGACATGACGGTGGAGGAGGCCTGCTCCTTCTTCGCCAACCAGCAGAAGATCCTGAATAAAATCCAGACCCTCTACGACGTGGGCCTGGGCTATGTGAAGCTGGGCCAGTCCAGCACCACCCTCTCCGGCGGCGAGGCCCAGCGGGTGAAGCTGGCCACCGAGCTCTCCAAACGGAGCACCGGCAGCACCGTCTACGTGCTGGACGAGCCCACCACCGGCCTGCACATGGCCGACGTCCACCGGCTGATCAACATCCTGGACCGCTTTGTGGACGCGGGGAACACCGTGGTGGTCATCGAGCACAACCTGGACGTGATTAAGGTGGCGGACCATATCATCGACCTGGGCCCCGAGGGGGGCGACGGGGGCGGCGAGCTGGTCTTTGCCGGGACCCCCGAGGACTGCGCCGCCTGCGAGAAGAGCTACACGGGGCAGTTTTTGAAGCCTCTGCTCAGCTTGTAGACAAAGTCCTATGGACTTTATCTACAAGCTTCGGCGCCACTTTTTTTAGAAGGACAAAGTCCTTCTAAAAAAACTCGCTACGCTCGGCAAATGCGCCGTATAAATACGGCTTTTTGCTGGCGCGATCCAAACGCGAGGCGGGCCTTGCCCCCTCGCGCACCCCCGCTGCTCACTTGTTTTTTATGAGCAGCAAGGGGATTATCTACAGTCTAAGCCGGGGGGATACCCGGCGGAAGGGAAACAGCCCATGGACCAGCAGGAATTGATCGAGCTGTCCGGCACGGTGGATTCGGTCATCTATAAAAACGAGGCCAACGGCTATACCGTTCTGCGCCTGCGGGACGGCAGCGACGAGACCGTTACCGTGGTGGGCTGCTTCCCCTACGCCTCCGTGGGGGAGACGATGCTGGTCTCCGGCGCCTGGAGCAACCACAGCGTCCACGGACGGCAGTTCAAGGCGGAGTTTGCCCAGCGGCTGATGCCCTCTGGGGCCCAGGCCATCTACGCCTATCTGGCCGGCGGCGCGGTGCGGGGCATCGGCCCCGCCACCGCCGCCCTGATCGTCAACCGCTTCGGGGATCAGAGCCTGGAGGTCCTGGAGAACGCCCCGGAGAAGCTGGCCGGGATCCGGGGCATCAGCGCCGCCAAGGCGCAGCAGATGTCCGAGAGCTTCCGCCGTCAGGCGGGGGTGCGGCGGCTGATGGAGTATATCTGCTCCTTTGGCCTGCGGCCGATTCTGGCCATGCGCCTGTATAAATACTACGGGGACCAGGCCCTGGAGCTGCTGCGGGCCAACCCCTATCTGCTGGCCGCCGCCCATATCGGCGGCAGCTTCGCCGAGGCGGACAGCCTGGCCATGGCCGCCGGGCTGGACAGCCACAGCCGGGACCGGATTGACGCGGCGGTGCTCTTCGAGCTGGCCCACAACTCCGGCAACGGACACTGCTTCATCCCCCGGGAGAAGCTGGCCGCCGTCACCACCCAGCTGATCGGCGTGGAGCCGGAGGAGGCGGACGAGGGGATCGGCCGCCTGATCGAGGACGGGCGGCTCCGGTATGAGGAGGTGGCCGGCTGCAGGGCCTGCTACCTGCCGGAGCTCTATGAGGCGGAGACCGACGCGGCGGAGCAGCTGGCCCGCATGAGCCGGCGGAAATTCCGGGAGAACGCCGATCTGCCGGCACTGATCGGGCAGCTGGAGGCCGCGCTGGGCATTCGCTATGCCCAGCTGCAAAAGCAGATCCTGCGCCTGGCGCTGGAAAACCAGCTGGTGGTACTCACCGGCGGGCCCGGCACCGGCAAAACCACCTCCATCCGGGCCGTTCTGGCCATGTTTGACCGGCTGGGCCTGAAAACCCTCCTGGCCGCCCCCACCGGGCGGGCCGCCAAGCGCATGACGGAGCTGACCGGCCGGGAGGCCTCCACGGTCCACCGGCTGCTGGGGGCCAAGTTCGACGAGGACGGGGAGCGGGTGGTCTTCACCAAGGACGAGAGCGACCAGCTGGACTGCGGCGCGGTGATCCTGGACGAGGCCTCAATGGTTGACATAATATTGATAGACGCCCTGCTCCGGGCCATGCCGCCGGACGCCCGGCTGGTGATGGTGGGGGACGCAGACCAGCTGCCCTCTGTGGGGCCGGGGAACGTATTCTCCGCGGTGATCCGCAGCGGCGTGGCGCCCACGGTCCGGCTGACGGAGATTTTCCGGCAGAACGAAGGGAGCCGGATCGTCCGCAACGCCCACATGATCAACCGGGGGGAGTACCCGGATTTCTCGGAAAATACCGGGGATTTCTTCCGGCTGCGCCGCCTGGAGGCGGCCGGCTCCGTGGAGACCATCACGGAGCTGTGCGCGGTGCGCCTGCCCAACAGGATGCATATCCCGCCCCAGAAAATCCAGGTGCTCTCGCCCACCCGGCGGGGGGAGCTGGGCACCGTCTGGCTGAACAAAAAGCTCCAGGAGGCGCTGAATCCCCCCGGGAAGGGGAAGCGGGAAAAGGCCTTCGGGGACGCGGTCTTCCGGGAGGGGGACCGGGTCATGCAGGTGCGGAACAACTACGACATCCTATGGAAGGCCGCAAACGGCGTCAGCGGCTCCGGGATTTATAACGGGGATATCGGGCAGATCACAGCAGTGGACCTGGACGCGGAGACCCTCACGGTGGACTTTGACGGCCGGGCCGCGGTCTACGGCTTCGACGCCCTGCTGGAGCTGGAGCACGCCTGGGCTATCACGGTCCACAAGGCCCAGGGCAGCGAGTACCAGGCGGTGATCCTGGCCCTGGGACAGAGCTCCCAGATGCTGCTGACCCGGGACCTGCTCTACACCGCGGTGACCCGGGCCCGGGAGCTGCTGATCCTGGTGGGGGACGACCGCACCGCCTGCCAGATGATCGATAATTTCCGCCAGACCAAGCGCTATTCGGCCCTGCGGGTCCGGCTGAGGAAGCTGTGCGGCGTCTCGTGAAGGCCGTTGAGGCGTTGCTGGAGCTGCTGTATCCCAGCCGCTGCGCGTTCTGCCACCGGTTCACCGGCGGGGAGAAGGTCTGCGGAGCCTGTCTCCGGGATCTGCCCTGGACGGAGGGCCGGGAGCAGCGGCAGAAGTTCCCCTTCATAAGCTGCTGTGTGGCGCCGCTGTATTACGAGGAGGACGTGCGGGCCTCCCTGCTGCGGTATAAATTCGGCGGCCTTCGCTTTTATGGGAAGATTTACAGCGAAATTTTATCAAAATGTGTTGACGGGAACGGAATTTCCTGCGATATTATTACATGGGTGCCTTTGAGCGGCCGTCGCCGCCGGAGCCGGGGCTATGACCAGGCCCGTCTGATCGCGGAGGGGCTGGCGGAGCGCCTGGCGCTGCCCTGCCGCCCGCTGCTGAAAAAGACGCGGCACAATCCCGCCCAGTCCGGCACGGGCAGCCCGGAAAAACGCCGGGCCAATGTCTCCGGCGTGTACGCGGCGGCGGACCCGGCGCTGACGGAGGGGAAGCGGGTCCTGCTGGTGGACGACATTGTGACCACCGGCGCCACCCTCTCCGAGTGCGCCCGGGTGCTGCAGATGGCGGGGGCGGCCTCTGTCTGCGCCGCCGCGGTGGCCCGGCACCGGCCGGTCCGGGCTCCGGAAGAGAGAAAAACAAAAGACTAGCTGTTGAGGTGAAGCCTTATGCTGATTTTTGAGAGAGATATCGCCGTGGATATGGGCACGGAGACGACCATGCTTTTTGAACAGGGAAAGGGCGTTGTGGCCCGGGAGCCCACCGTCGTGGCAGTGGACAAGTTCTCCGGCAAGATCCTGAAGGTGGGGCAGGAGGCCCAGAAAACCCTGGGCCGGACCCCTGCCAACATTGTGCCCATCCATCCGGTCAGCGCCGGGGTGATCTCCGACTATGAGATGGCGGCCCAGATGCTCAAGGAGCTGGTGGGGCGCGTCACCTCCTTCAGCCTTTTCAAGCCCTGCGTCCTGGCCTGTGTGCCCAGCAGCATCACCGGCGTGGAGGAGCGGGCCATGATCGATGCGGCCATCGAGGCCGGGGCCCGGAAGGTCTACCTGCTGGAGACCGCCGTGGCCACCGCCACCGGCGCGGGCGTGGATATCACCAAGCCGGACGGGCACATGATCATCGACATCGGCGGCGGCACCACGGAGATCGCCATTGTCTCCTCCGGCGGCGTGGTGGAGTGCGAGTCCATCAAGGTGGCGGGAGGCAGCTTTGACGAGGCGATCGTCAAGTTCATCCGCCGCAAGTACAATATGCTGATCGGCCTGAGCGCCGCGGAGGAGCTCAAGCGCAGCATCGGCTGCGTGATCCAGCGGCCGGACGCCGCCCCGGAGGAGGTCAAGGGCCGGAACCTGGCAAACGGCCTGCCCAAGACCGTCACCGTGAGCCCCACGGAGCTGATCGAGGCCTTTGTGGAGCCGATGAACCACATCCTGGACGCCATCCACACGGTGCTGGAGCGGACGCCCCCGCAGCTGGTAGGCGACCTGGACAAAAACGGGATCATCATGTCCGGCGGCGGCAGCCTGATCTACGGCATCGACCGGCTGATCGAGCGCAGCACCGGCATCCGCACCTCCGTGGTGGACGACGCGGTGTCCTGCGCGGCCTACGGCGCGGGCAAGATGCTCAAGCATCTGGAGGACATGCAGGACGGCATGATGAATTTTTACCGCCGCCGTCAGTTCAGGGGCTGAGGGCGCGGCCGGAGACGGGAGATGACATGATGAACCTGCGCAGGCTCTTAGGCAGAAAAGAGGAAGCCCCCAAGTGCTCCGCCGTCATTGTGGCCGGCGGCAGCTCTGTACGGATGGGCAGCGACAAGCTGATGGCCAATCTGGGCTCCATGCCTGTCCTGGCCCGGACGCTGGCGGCCTTCCAGAGATCCGCCTTTGTGGAGGAGATCATCCTGGTCACCCGGGCGGACAAGCTGGAGCAGATGGCCCAGTTGGTGAAGGAATGGGGCGATGACAAGGTCAGCCGCGTGGTCTGCGGGGGCAAGACCCGGATGGAATCCGCTTTGGCCGGGGTCTCCGAGGTGGACCACAGGGCCAAACTGATTGCCATCCATGACGCCGCCCGGCCGCTGGTGACGGAGGATGTGATCCTGCGGACGGTCTACGCCGCCCGGGACTATCACGCCGCCGTGCCCGCCGTCGCGTCTGTCGACACGCTCAAGGCGGTGGATGAAAATGGCTTCGTCATTGGAACGGTGGACCGGGAGACTACCCTGCGGGTGCAGACGCCCCAGGTCTTCAGCGCCGATCTGATCAAGGGCGCGCTGACCAAGGCCGTCTCCCAGGGCCTGAACCTGACGGACGACTGCGCCGCCATCGAGCGGATGGGCATCAAGTGCCGCACCGTGCTGGGCGACGAGGACAACATCAAGATCACCACGCCCCGGGACCTGCTCCTGGCGGCGGCGCTCCTCAGAGAAAGGGGAGAAGAGCTTTGAGAATCGGGCACGGGTATGACGTGCACCGGCTGACGGAGGGCCGGAAGCTGATCCTGGGCGGGGTGGAGATCCCCTGGGAGAAGGGGCTTCTGGGCCATTCGGACGCGGACGTGCTGACCCACGCGCTGATGGACGCCATGCTGGGCGCCGCGGCCCTGGGGGATATCGGCCATCTCTTCCCGGACACGGACCCCCGCTACAGCGGGGCGGACAGCGTGGAGCTGCTGCGGCAGGTGACGGCTTTACTCCGGGAGAAGGGCTATACCGTCTCCAACGTGGACTGCACGGTGATTGCCCAGCGGCCGAAGCTGGCCCCCTATATCCCCCGCATGCGGGAGATTCTGGCCGGGGCCATGGGCGTGGAGCTCTCCCGGGTCAGCGTCAAGGCCACCACAGAGGAGGGCCTGGGCTTTTCCGGCGAGGGGCTGGGCATCGCGGCCCACGCCGTGGCGCTGATCGACGAGGCGTAACTGCATAACGGTCTGACTGAACCTCAAGTTGAAGACAAAGTGTCTTCAACTTGAAGCTTATCCACGAGCATTCAAAAAATGCTCGTGGATAAGAGAAGATTGTACGCTGAAAGGGGGCTCCCGCCCCCTCTCTGCCCTCTCCCCCCTGCATATTTATACACTGCCGATAGCTTTATCTACAGTCTGAACACCCTTTTTGACAGTCTCATGCCCTCTCCGGCCAGTCAATGGCCGGAGAGGGCATTTTTCTGCATGACCGCATAGAATGAGGTATATCCGTATCCGGGAGCTTTCCCGGAGCCGCCGGACAGGAGCTCTGTCCGGACTGCGGAATATAATACGCCTGTTCCCGCCGGCGGGCGGCGCGCCCGCGCGGCGGCTGATTGGAGCGAACTATGAACCAGTATCTTATTATGTGCCGCTCGCTTACCTATGCGCAGAGGTCGGCAAGGCTACTGGAGCGCTCCGGCATCACGGCCACGGTGGTGAAGGCCCCCCAGGGCCTGAGCACCAGCGGCTGCGGCTATGCCGTGGCGCTGCGCAAACGGTTTGACGAGGCCGTTTCGCTGCTGAAGAAAAACAATCTCCTGGACGGCAGGCTGTTCGGCCGGGGAGAGGACGGAGAGTACAGGGAGGTGCGGCGATGATCTATCTGGACAGCGCAGCTACCAGTCTGCTCAAGCCCCCGGAGGTCCGGAGGGCGGTAAGCGAGGCCATGCGGAGCATGGCCAGCCCCGGAAGGGGCAGTTATCCGCCCGCCATGCGGGCGGCGGAGACGGTGTACGACTGCCGGGCGGCGGCGGCGGAGCTGTTTCATGTGCCGGAGCCGGAGCAGGTGGTGTTCACCATGAACGCCACCCACGCGCTGAACATCGCCATCCAGTCCCTGGCCGGGCCGGGGACAAAGACGGTGATCTCCGGCTTTGAGCACAACTCCGTCACCCGGCCCCTGACCGCGCTGGGCGCCCGGGTCCGGGTGGCGGGGACGCGGCTCTTTGACCGGGAGGCCGTCCTGCGGGACTTTGAGGAACAGCTCCCGGGGGCGGAGCTGGCGGTCTGTACCCACGTGTCCAACGTGTTCGGCTTTATCCTGCCGGTGTACGAGATCGCGGCGCTCTGCCGCAAGTACGGCGTGCCCCTGATCGTGGACGCCTCCCAGTCCGCAGGGATCCTGGAGGTAGACCTGCAGCGCCTGGGGGCCGCCTTTGTGGCCATGCCGGGGCACAAGGGCCTTTTCGGCCCCCAGGGCACCGGCATCCTGCTGTGCGGGCAGGCTGGGAAGCCCCTGCTCCACGGCGGCTCCGGCTCGGACAGCATCCCCCAGCACATGCCGGACTATCTCCCGGACCGTCTGGAGGCGGGGACCCAAAACGTCTGCGGCATCGCGGGGCTGCTGGCAGGGCTGCGCTATGTGCAGAGAAAGGGGACGTCGGCCATCCTCCGGCAGGAGCGGGAGCTGCTGCGCCTGACCCGGCAGGAGCTGGAGGGCAGCGGCCTGGAGCTCTTTGCCGGGCCGGAGGACTGCCAGTGCGGCGTCCTGTCCCTTCGCTGTCCCCGGACGGACTGCGAGACGGCGGCGGCGCGGCTGGCGGAGCGGGGCGTCTGCGTGCGCAGCGGCATGCACTGCGCCCCCACCGCCCACCGGAGCGCCGGCACCCTGGAGACCGGTACCGTGCGGCTGAGCTTTTCCCCCTTCCTGAGCGCCGGGCAGGTGAAAAGAGCCTGCGGCGTGCTCAGGAGTCTGGATTAAGTTCACAACTATTTTATAAATTTCCGGGGCCTAAGCTTGTTGCATTTTTCCTGGTTTTGATTTACAATACAAAAATAGCTAAGTATGCGATAGCTAAGTATGCGGCCGCAGAGAACAGACAGGGCCGCGGCGCGGGCCGGCAGCCTCCGCTGGGACCTATGCGGAGGGCTTTCCCGGCTGCGCGCCGGCAGAATGGAGATTCTACATGGATGTTATCAGCAGCGCTCTGAGCGGCTTTCTCACCAAAATCACCTCCATCGGCGTGACGGACGTGATCGACATTCTGGTGGTGGCGTTCCTCATATACAAGATCATCCAGTTTGTCCGGAGAACCAGCTCGTACAACCTGGCCAAGGGGATCATTCTGGTCTTTTTGGTGCTCTGGCTGTCGGAGCTGTTCCGGCTGACCATGATCAGCTACCTGATCCGCAACCTGATGGAGCTGGGCCTGATCGCGCTGCTGATTCTTTTCCAGCCGGAGCTGCGGCGGATCCTGGAGCGGGTGGGCAGCAGCCTGACCTCCGGCCGCCAGGGCTCGAGCCCCGCCATGGAGCGGGCCATCGCCCAGACGGTGCAGGCCTGCTCGGACATGTCCGCCTCCCACACCGGAGCGCTGATCATCTTTGAGCGGGGCGTCCATCTCAGCACCGTCATGAGCACCGGCACCATCATCAATGCGGACATTACCTCGGAGCTGATCAAAAACATCTTTTACAACAAGGCTCCGCTCCATGACGGGGCGCTGGTCATCCGGGATACCCGGCTGGCCGCGGCGGGCTGCGTCCTGCCCCTGACCCAGAGCACCAACCTGAGCAAGGATCTGGGGATGCGGCACCGGGCCGGGATCGGCCTGAGCGAGCAGTCGGATGCGGTGGTGGTCATCGTCTCGGAGGAGACGGGGGCGATCTCCGTGGCGATCGAGGGGATGCTCAAGCGGCATCTGACCGCCGCTACCCTGGACAAGCTCCTGCACAGCGAGCTGGTCCAGGAGGAGACGGAGAACAGCAAACGCAGCGTCCTGCTGGCCGGTTTGCGGAAGCTGCTCAAGGGGGAAAAGAATGAACAAGACAAACCCGATGAAAAGAATCTATAACAGCCGGATCTTCTGGGTGATCATATCCCTCCTGGCCTCCTTCTCCCTGTGGATGTATGTGATCAGCGTGGATACCGACGAATATACCCAGACCTTCCGCTATGTGCCCGTCCAGTTCGTGGGGGACGATACCCTGCGCAGCTCCCGGAACCTGGTCATTACGGACCTGGATTCCAGCACCGTCTCTGTGGCGGTGACCGGACCGAGGCGGATCGTCACCTCCCTGAAGGATTCGGACATTGTGGCCCAGGTGGACGTCAGCCACCTGACCCAGTCCTCCTATATCTCCATGCAGTACACGGTGACCTTCCCGGACAATGTGGCCGGCAGCCTCAGCGTCACTCGCCGGATGCCGGACACGGTGAACTTTGTGGTCTCCAATTTCTCCAGCAAGGATATCCCGGTCCGGGGCGGCTTCGCGGGCACCCTGGCGGAGGGCTACACGGCGGAATCGCCGGTGTTTGAGCCCTCGGTGATCACGGTGTACGGCTCGGAGAACTACCTGAAGGAAATCGACCGGGCCTGGGTGACCTTCGGGCAGGATATGGAGGTCAGCAGCACCTATCAGGTGGACACCGCTTTCACCCTGCTCAACGCCGATGGGGAGCCCTGCTCCTATGAAAACCTCAGCTTCTCCAACGACATGGTGAGCGCCACGCTCCCGGTGCTGGAGGTCAAGCAGGTGGCCCTGGGGGTGGACCTGATCGAAGGGGCCGGGGCCACGGCGGCCAACACCAAGATCAAGATCGAGCCGGAGTACGTAACGCTGGCGGGAGATTCCGCCATTCTGGGCGGTTTGAACCGGATCATTCTGGACACCATTGATTTGACCGACTTCTCCACAACCTATACGGATACCTACGCCATCCCCATCGACAATGAGCTGCGGAATCTCACCGGGATCACGGAAGCCACTGTCAAGCTGGAGATCGTGGGGCTGGAGAGCAGAAGCTTTCGGATCACCAACCTGTCCTTCCAGAATCTGGCGGAGGGGCTGGAGGCGGAGATCCTCACGGAGAATCTGGACGTGGTCGTGCGCGGCACGGCCGAGCAGCTGGACAGCATCAAGGCCGAGCAGATCCGGGCCATCGCGGATCTGGGCGATTACAAGGACGCCACCGGGACCTATATGGTGCCTGTGCAGATCCGCGTGGACGGAGACACGGGCGTGGGCGCCATCGGGGAGACAGGGGCCTATACCATATCTATTGAGATAAAGAAGGCGTAGTCATGACACAGGATGCGGTTGTAACAAAGCTTCTGCCCGACGGCATGGCCGAGGTGGCGGTGGCCCGCTCCACCGCCTGCGGCGGCAGCTGCGGGCACTGCGAGAGCTGCGTGTTTCAAAGCGAGCTGAAAACGCCGGCCCGGAACCTGATCCAGGCCCGGCCCGGCCAAAACGTCATCATTGCCAGCCATTCCGCCACGGTGTTCAAGGCGGCGGCGCTGGTCTACGTGGTGCCGATGGTGCTGCTGCTGGCGGGCTATGCCGCCGCCGCCCTGGCCGGGGCGGGGGAGGGGCTCTGCATCGCCGCCAGCTTCCTGGGCCTGGCCCTGGGGGCTGTGCTGGTAGTGCTGTCCCAGCGGCTGCGGAAGGGCAAGTCCCCCATTGAGTTTGACATCGTCAGCCTGGACGACGGCAGCGGCGACGGAAAAGAGAAGAAAAGAGGGATACTGTGAAAACAATTAACGAGCGCAAAACGTAGAACAGGCCAGGAAAAAGGCATAGCAAAGCAAGCCCCCGG
>CANQRQ010000045.1 GCA_947626315.1 uncultured Oscillospiraceae bacterium
TTTCCCTTATTTGCAAATAAATGTTGGGTGTACCTCAGCCTTGCGGCCGAGTTACCCCAACATTTATTTTAGAACCGCAAAACAGCGCCGGCTCGAAAGCAGGCGCTGTTTTTTCAGCCTTGTAAGGTTAAGAAGCCGGGGAGGGGCGTGATCTTCACCTGATCGCAGGGGCCGGGACATTCCCCGTCCAGCGCCCACTCCAGACCCGGAGGATTTTCCACAAAAATCTCCTCCGCCTGGAAAAGCTCGATCATGGGGCTGGAATAGTCCTGGGTCAGCAGGCCCCGGACGATGGGCTCCAGCCCGCTCAGGGCTTTTGGCGCTTTGACCAGAAGCACCTCGAATTTCCCGTCCAGGGTGTCGACCAGGTCCTTTGGCAGCTCCAGCGTCCCGGCGACGCTGGTGGAGTTGCACACGGCGCCGAAGAGATAGTCGTCCTCGTGGAGCGCCCCGTCCGCCGTGATCTTCATGTGCAGGGGCTTGATCTTGTTTAAGTCCTTGATCCCGTCCAGAATATAGGCCGTGTGGCCCAGGACGTTTTTCAGATTCTGATCCGTGGTGTAGGACAGCCAGGAGAAGGCCCCGAAGGCGGCCACATAGGAGAAATAGTGCTCCCCGAAACGGCCGATGTCATAGCGGGTGCGGCGGCCGGAGGCGATGGCGCGTGCCTGGGTGAGCGGGTCCGTGGACAGGGAGCGGGAGACGGCAAAATCGTTGGTACTGCCGCAGGGAATATAGCCCAAGGGCACGGAGAGATCTGCCTTTGCCAGGCCGGTGAGGACCTCGTTCAGCGTCCCGTCTCCGCCGGCGCAGCAGAGCAGGTCAAAGTGCTGCCCATAGCAAGCGGCCAGGGCCGTGCCCTCACCCCGGGAGCCGGTCACCGCGGTGGTGACCAGGTAGCCCGCGTCCATAAAAATCCGGATAATGTCCGGAATGTGGCGGAGGATCTGCTTTTTCCCGGAGACGGGGTTGATGATCAGGAGCAGCTTTTTGGAATAGGGGAGAGCGGGGAAAGCGGAAAGACTGTCCATATACGCTCCTTTCCGGATCAGGCCACAAAGCCCGCCACATAGAGGCAGATAAACGCGGCCGGGATGGAGAACAGCAGGCTGTCCGCCCGGTCAAACATGCCGCCGTGACCGGGGATCAGGTTGCTGAAGTCCTTGATGCCGATCATGCGCTTGATAAGGGATTCGGCCAGATCGCCGATCTGCCCCACGGAGGAGCAGACCAGCGCGGTAATGAGCAGAAAGGGGAGCGGCAGCTCCGGGAAGAGGCCCAGGACCCAGATCAGCCAGCCGGAGAGGAAGGAGGAGAGCGCCCCGCAGGCACAGCCCTCCACGGTCTTGTGGGGGCTCACCAGGGGGGCCACCTTGTGCTTGCCGAAGAGCATGCCGCCGAAGAGGGCGAAGCTGTCGCACACCCAGGCGGAGATGCAGCCGATGGCCAGGCACTCCACCCAGACGCTGCTGACGCTGATCATCATCAGCAGGCCGAAGAGAAAGCAGGGATAGGCCAGACCCGCCACGGTGTACAGCGCGCCGGAGCCGGAGACTTTTTTGTGCAGGATCCCGGAGAACATGGCCAGATACACCCCGCCGGCAAAACCGGCGATATAGGCGATGGGGCCCAGATGCAGAAGGGCCAGCGCGGCCTGCACAAAGATGTACACATACATCACCCAGGCGCAGCAGTAGATCTCCAGCGTCTCCAGGCTCCGGCTCAGCTCATAGGCGCAGCAGAGGCCCGCGGCGGCGAAAAACAGCACCCGGGAGGGCTCGGATAGGAAGACGCAGCTGCCCGCGACGGCCAGCAGCACGATGGCGGATAGAACTCGCTTTTTCAAACGCTTGTCCCTCTCTCTCTGTGGACGGAAACAGTCCGGCGTATAATTTTGCTCGGGAAATCTTAAGAATATTTAAGATTATTTTAAGATTACCATATTTTATCCGCTTTCTCAAGAGACAGATTTCCCGGTTTATCCAAAAACACGCCCGGCCCGGAAAAAGTTAACAGTTTCTTTACGAGCCCTATTTCTGCCGGCCGGCGGCGGAGAGATAGTACCGCCGTTTCCCCCGGGAGGCGCCGCCGTACTCGATGGCGTCCTCCGGGCAGGCGGCGATGCAGGCCATGCAGTGGGTGCAGCGGCCGTGCCACTGGGGCTGGCCGTTTTCCAGGCTGATGTTGGCCAGGGGGCAGAGGCTCACGCAGCGGCCGCAGCCCACGCAGGCGTCCGTGGCGCTGAACTTCTTGTCCTTGACCACCAGCTTGTAAAACAGGCTGTTGAGCTTGCCGCCGGCGGCGCCGGACCGGCCGTTGGGGTCCTCAATGGGCTTTTCCAGCTGCATCAGCCGGGCAGCGCTCTCGATGGGGGCTACCGCCGCCCGGAGCATCCCCTGGGCGTCGTCAAAGGAGGGGGCGGAGAAGAGGGCAATGTAATTTTCCGGGAGGATCACGGAGGACAGACCCATGAATTCCAGCTCCAGCTGCCGGCAGAGCTCCTCCGCGTGGCGGGCGGCGTCGCCGGTGCCGGAGCCGCAGGTGAGATAAAAATAGACCTTCCGGCAGCCGGTGAAGCGGCTGTCCCGGATGAACTGCTCCACGACCCGGGGCAGACGCCAGCAGTAGGTGGGGCTGACAAAGATAAAAGGCCGGTCCGAGTCAAAGGCGTACTGGGCCACATAGGGGTCCGTGATCCGCTGCCGGATCAGATCGTTCATGCAGACAAGCTCGTCCCCGGTGATCCGGGCGATGATGGACGCGGCATAGCGGCTGTTGCCGGTGCCGGTGAAATACAGGACCATGGTTCCAACCTCCGATTATATTTATGTAAACTAAATGATATCACAGTTTTCGCCCCGCCGCAACTCAAAGTTCCAAAATCCTTCGCAGTTTTTTGACGGCCGGGGGAAACTGTGCTAAGATGAGACTAAAAAACAGGCGAGGAGACGAGCGCATGTATTTTGACACCCATGCCCACTATGACGACAGGGCCTTTGACGCCGACCGGGAGGAGCTGCTGCTCCGGCTGAACGGGGAAGAGGGCGTGGAGCTGATCCTGGACCCGGGCTGCGACCTGGAGAGCAGCCGGGCCGCTCTCTGCCTGGCGGAGCGCTTTCCCTTTGTCCGGGCCGCCGTGGGCTTTCACCCGGAGGAGCTGGAGAAGCTGCGGGAGGGGGACCTGGAGCGGCTCCGGGCCCTGGCGGCGCACCCAAAGTGCGCGGCCATCGGGGAGATCGGCCTGGATTATTACTGGGACGCCTCCCACAAGGAGGAGCAGAAAGCCTTATTCCGCCGGCAGATCGAACTGGCAATTGAATTATGTAAACCTATTATCGTCCATGACCGGGAGGCCCACGGGGACAGCCTGGAGATCGTCCGGGATTACCCCGGACTGCGGGGGGTGTTCCACTGCTTTTCCGGCAGCCCGGAGATGGCGGAGGAGCTGCTGAAGCGGGGCTGGTATCTGGGCTTTGACGGGCCGGTGACCTATAAAAACGCCCGCCGGGCGCTGGAGGTGCTGGCCCTCTGCCCGCCGGAGCGGATCCTGATCGAGACGGACAGCCCCTATCTGAGCCCGGTTCCCCGGCGGGGTAAACGGAACGACTCCGGTAACCTCCGCTATATCGCGGAGAAGATCGGGGAGATCAAGGGCCTGAGCCTGGAGGAGACGGCGGCGCTTACCTTGGAAAACGGCCGGCGGCTGTTCGGCCTGAGCGAATAAGGGGCCGAATCTTACAGAAATGTAAGATTAGACCCGCAAACTGTAAGGCAAAACCATGGCAGCAGGAGAAGGAGCGGGCTATACTGGGGCCAAACCGCGATAAGGAGACAGACAACCATGGCAATGCTTGAGGTCAACAATCTGAAAAAAATCTACAGCTCCCGCTTCGGCGGCAGCAGCGTCCAGGCCCTGACCAATGTGAGCTTCTCGGTGGAGAAGGGGGAATACGTGGCCATCATGGGGGAGTCCGGCTCCGGCAAGACCACCCTGCTGAACATCCTGGCGGCCCTGGACAAGCCCACGGAGGGCAGCGTGCTGCTGGGGGGCCAGGAGCTGTCCCAGATCCGGGAGCGGGACCTGGCCGCCTTCCGGCGGGACAACCTGGGCTTCGTGTTCCAGGACTTTAACCTGCTGGACACCTTTTCCGTCCGGGACAACATCTTTCTCCCCCTGGTGCTGGCGGGGAAGAAGTACGACGAGATGAGCCGCCGGCTCCAGCCCATCGCCCAAAAGCTGGGCATCGGGGATATCCTGAGCAAGTTCCCCTACGAGATCTCCGGCGGGCAGAAGCAGCGCACCGCCGTGGCCCGGGCGCTGATCACCGGGCCCCAGCTGATCCTGGCGGACGAGCCCACGGGGGCTTTGGATTCCAAGGCCACGGACCAGCTGCTGCGGCTGTTTGAGGAGATCAACGCCGAGGGGCAGACCATCCTCATGGTGACCCACTCCGTGAAGGCG
The DNA here is from genome assembly GCA_947626315.1 of uncultured Oscillospiraceae bacterium. Taxonomy (GTDB): domain Bacteria; phylum Bacillota; class Clostridia; order Oscillospirales; family Oscillospiraceae; genus Limivicinus. The sequence goes on from CANQRQ010000045.1 coordinate 4,463, forward strand.
GCCAGCCACGCCAAGCGGGTCCTGTTCATCAAGGACGGGCAGGTGTTCCACCAGCTGTACCGGGCCGAGCTCAACGAGAGCGAGATGTTCGGCCGCATTTCCGACACCCTCACGGTGCTCCAGAGAGGCGGGAACAGCCATGAGTAAGAGCTTTTACCCTCAGCTGGCCCTGCAAAACTGCGTGAAAAACGGGAAGTTTTACTTCCCCTACCTGCTCACCGTGCTCTGCACCGCCGCGGCCTTCTATATCTGCGAGGCCCTCTCCGAATCCCCCTGGGCCATAGAGGGGGAGGCGGTCCGCTATGACTATCTGACCATGTTCATGACCATCGGCGTCGTGATCCTGGGCGGGTTCAGCGTCATCTTCCTGCTGTACACCAACAGCTTTCTGATGAAGCGCCGGGCGCGGGAGCTGGGGCTGTACAACGTGCTGGGCATGGGCAAGGGGCACATCGCCCTGGTGCTCAGCTATGAGAGCCTGTACACCTGGATCCTGGGCGCGGGCGGGGGCATCCTGGTGGGGATGCTGCTGCAGAGGCTGATGATCATGCTGGCCAGAAGGCTGATGCGGGTGGACCCGCTGGTGCGCTTTTCTATCGTTCCCAAGGCGATTTTGACCACGGCGGCCTTCTTCGGCTTCTGCCTGCTGCTGACGCTGCTGGGCAATTTCTGGCGGCTGGGCAGGCAGAACCCGGTGGAGCTGCTCCGGGGCAGCCAGATGGGGGAGCGGCAGCCCAAAACCCGCTTTTTCATCGCGCTGCTGGGGCTATGCACCCTGGGCGGGGGCTACGGCATCGCCGTCACCGTGAAAAACCCCATCGACGCCCTGGCCCAGTATTTCCTGGCGGTGGGGCTGGTGATGATCGGGACCTACTGCCTGTTCTCCGCTTTGAGCATCCTGGTGCTGAAGCTGCTGCGCTTCAGCCGGAACTATTACTATAAAACGCCCCATTTCATCGGCGTGTCCGGCATGATCCACCGGATGAATCGAAACGCCGTAGGCCTGGCCAACATCTGCATCCTCTCCACCATGGTGATGGTGATGATCTCCGGCACCCTCTCCCTCTACCTGGGGACGGAGGACTCCCTCCATACCCGGTATCCTGCCCAGCTGAATTTCCGCGGGCGCTACCGCCTGACGCAGAACTTCGATCTGGAAGAGGTGGAGAAGATTTTCCGGGAGCGGGTGGAGGAGCAGGGGGCGGAGGTGACCGGCAGCATCGCCTACCAGCTCACCGCCATGGAGATGCGGCAGAGCGGGAGCACGCTCCGCTGCCAGGCGAAGGACCAGGAGGGGCCCCCCAGCCTGTCCGACCTGCCGCTCACCACGGTGTTCCTCACCGCGGAGGGCTACCGCAGCCTGACCGGGGAGACCCTGGACCTGGGCCGGGGCGAGCTGGCCTCCACTGCCGCCTTTCCCGACGGAGCCGTCAGCTTCGTCTTTGGAGACGGGGAGGAGAGCGGCCGCCTGGACTACCGGCAGACCAAACTCCTGCCGGGGGACTTCTACCTGCCGGACTACGGGGTGATGGCCATGCGGACGGCCTATGTGGTCCTGCCGGATATGGACGCGCTGGAGGAGCTGCTGAATCAGTGGAACGCCGCCGGGCGGAACGCCAACTGGCGGGAGGGCAGCGTCAAATGGTACCTGGGTCTGGACACCGGCGCCGATGTACAGGAGCAGCAGCAAATCGAAAAGGCCCTGTTCGGCCCGGCGGGACCGGAGGAGATGACGGACAGCAGCGGCGAGCGTATCGAGTGGGATGCCATGCTGCTGGAGCTCCGGGAAGGGATGAACACCGAGGAGTACTACTCTATCAACGGCGGCTTCTTCTTCCTGGGCATCTTCCTGGGGCTGATTTTCATCATGGCCATGGCTCTGATCATGTACTATAAGCAGATCTCCGAGGGCTATGAGGACCGGGAGCGCTTTAAGATCATGCAGCAGGTGGGGCTTACCAAGCGGGAGATCCGGCGGAGCATCAACTCCCAGGTGCTGCTGGTGTTCTTCGCTCCGCTGGCCGTGGCGGGGGTGCATCTGGCCTTCGACTTTGGGCTGGTCAAGCTGCTGCTGACCCTGTTTTCCGTCTACAACAGCCGCCTGGCGGCCTGGTGCAGCCTGGCCACCTTCGGCGTGTTCACCCTGCTGTATCTGGCGGTGTACCTGGCCACCGCCCGGACCTACTATAAGATCGTCAGCGAATAATACGTTATAAAAACCAGCCAGGGAAGGGCTGTTTTGGCCCTTCCCTGGCTGGTTTGCGCTGTATATTTTATCCTTTAACAACGCCCAGGGCGCGGAGGAACAGGTCCCGGATGGCGTCGTCCGGGTAGGCGCCGAGCTGGTCCAGCCGGTCCCGGCTGATGGCCCCGCCCGCCATCTCCCGGTGCCCGCCGCCGCTGCCCAGGCCCTGGAGAGCCCGGTTGGCCAGCTCCCCCGCGTGGACGCTGGGCTCCTCCGAGCGCACGGAGAACTTGATCTCCCTCTCCCGCCAGGCGTAGACCACGGCGATCTCCACCTCCTCCAGGCTGAGGATGAAATCCGCCACCAGCGCGATCAGAGAATCGGGGCAGGCGAAGGGGATCCCCGCGATGCCCACCTTGTCAAAGACCCGGATGTTCTCGATCGCCGAGCCGTAGGCCCGCAGATCCTGAAACTCCAGGGTGTTCTTTTCCAGATCGTTGAGGGCGTCCCAGTTGGCCAGGGGGAAGAGAACCGCGAACATCTCAATGTCCAGCGGCGTGACGCCCCGGGTGAAATGGGCGGTGTCCGTCTTCAGGCCGTAGTGCAGGCCGGTGGCCACATCCTCCGGCATGGGGACCTGCAGATCCCGGTAATACTGGGCGATCAGCGTGGCGCAGCTGCCCACCTGGCGGATATCCGCGTACCGGTAGCGGACGGGCACATAGGTGGGGTGGTGGTCGATGCAGGCCAGCTCGTTGCCGGCAAAGTCCCGGATGTTGCCGCCGCCCTTCTGAGAGTCCACACAGATGATCGGGTCCTCCGGGCGCATGTCCGCCTCCACCTCCTCCTGGGAACAGAGCTGGATGTGCAGAAGCTCCGTCATCTTCCGGGTGCTGAGCTTGTCGATCTTCCCGAAGTAGCACAGAGTGGCGGGGACGCCGTAATGGGCCAGCAGGCCCTGCAGCCCGAAGGCGGAGCCGATGGCGTCCGGATCCGGGAAATTGTGGGTCTGGATGTAGACACGCTTTCCCCGGCAATAGTCGATCAGATCCAGAAATTCTTTCATAAAAGGAGACGCTCCTTTTCGTTTGATACGCTGTCAGTTGAAGGCCGTGAAGGCCGAGACGGACAGCGCCTTGGCAAAGGCGGCGCAGGCGTCGTCCGGGAGGCGGCCGTCCCCGTCCGCGTCCAGAGAGGCGCGGAGCGCCCCCATAAAGGCCCGGAAGGCCTGCCCGCCGCTGTCTTCCCCGGAGGCGCTGTCCAGGGAGGCGAGCAGGTCCGGCACGGGCCGGTCCTGCTCCTGCAGCAGACGGCGGTAGGAGCCGGGGAAGCGGCTCTGCATACACACAAGGGCGAAGAGGGAGACCCGGCCGGCCCGGAGGGCGAAAAGCTCCTCCCCGGCCAGGCTCTTCAGAAGCAGCAGGGAATTGAAAAGACGCTCCAGGGCTTTGGGGTCGCCGCCCACGGAGAGGGCGGCCAGGTCCCCGTAGCGCCGGAGCTCGTCCTCGTCCACAACGGAGAGGCCGAGACGGCCCAGATTGTCCCGTACATACTGCCCCACATCCAGGCTGCCCTTCGGCACCCGGAAGACCGTCTTGAAAAGCCGGTCGAAATAGGCGTTGCCAGCCGCCTCGCTGTAGTCCGGCCCATTCAGCTCCCGCTGGCCCTGCAGCACCCGCTCCCGCTCCACGGAGGCGATGAAGACGCAGCCCGGCGTGTCAAAAAAGCTGCGCAGGGCCTCCAGCAGCCCAACCAGCCTGGCGGGGGCCAGGCGGTTCAGATCGTCGATGAAAAGAATCAGCTTTCCGCCGCCGGCGCGGCGGGCGGCAAGCTCGGAGAAGCTCCGCCGCTTCTGCTCCAGGGAGCCGGCCGGATTGTCCCGGAAGAGGGCCTCCGTCAGCTTCTGCCCGTCGGAGGTGCCCTGGGAGATCAGGCCCGAGGCGATGCCGATCATCCCCTGGGCCAGCATCTTGGCCCGGCTTTTCGCCTCCTCGCTGACGCCGCCGCCCAAAAGCTCAATGAGCCGGTCCGCCAGAAGCACAGGCAGCTGGTCCCCCAGGTCAAACTGGGAAAACTGCCAGGTGCCCAGCCACAGGACCTTTCCCCGGCCGCTCTCCTCCAGACGCCGGTAGACCATGCGCAGGAAGCTGCCGCTGCCGGTCTCCCAGTCCCCCTGGATGGCGATGGTCATGGGCGCGGCGCAGTTCTCCGTAAAGCGGGAGATGCCCGTGAGCAGCGCCCCAAAGGCACCGTCCGCCCTGGCTGCCGCCGGGGCCGGCGCGCTCTCCGGCTCCACGCTCTCCGCTGCGGGGGAGGCGGCCGGCAGGGGGGCGCTCTCCGCCTGGGGCTCCGCCTCCGCCGGCGGCGGGGGCAGGATCTGCTCACAGGCGGGGACCCGCTCCGCCAGATAGGCGAAGAAGCGCTCCCGCTCAGCCGAGCAGCGGCTATAGGCGGGGCTTGTCCGGCCGGCGCCGCTGGTCATGTTGCCGAAACAGACCGGCAGCTGTTCCTCCCCCTGCCCGGCGCGGACCGTGAGCAGCACGCCCAGATCGGCGATCAACTCCTCCCGGCTTTGCGCGGGCGCTTCGCCGGGGAAGGAGAAGAGACTGCTGACCAGGTCACGGGAGGCCTTGGTCTCCACTGCCTCGGCCCTCACCAGGCTGTCCAGCGGATAGGCCTCAGAAATCTCCCGGCCGCCCTGGCGGAGCACATGGAAGAGCCCCCGTTCCTCGTTGATCTCCAGCCGCTCGTTCATGCCAAAACTGAGGGTATAGCCCTCGGTGCGTTCTTTTATGTAAGGGGCGACGGCTGCCTCCAGGAAAGCGCGCAGCTGGTCCTGGACCTCTTTATCCACCGGATAGGTCCTGGCGGAGGCATTGGTCAGCTCCGCCGTGAGGGAGCCGTCCGAGACGGTAAAGGAGCGGATCTCCCGAAAAGCCACGGTCTCGCTCTGCCCGCCGTCGGCGGTGTAAACCAGTCGGTCGGCAAAGACGTTGAGCGTCCCTTTCCCGAAGCCCTGGCCGCTCAGCATGGAGAAGTAGATCCCCTGGGCCAGCAGCGCCGCCTTCCGCTCCTCCAGGAATGGGCGCAGCGCTTCCGAAAGAAAGGAGCCAAGCTCCTCCCGGAGCTCCTTGTCCACGGTAAAGGCCCGCTTGCTCCCATCATGGAAGCTCAGCTCCAGCGCCCCAGCGGGAGAGATGCGGGCGGAGCGCATGTCCCGGTAAAACAGCGTGTCGCTCTTGCCGGCGGGGGAGAGGTATTCCGCCCGGTCCTCCAGCAGGTTCAGCACGCCGCCGCCGAGCACCCCGCCCAGGCCGGAGGGGCTGCTGGGGAAGGAGTACCGGATTCCCTGGGCCATAAGCCGCTCCTTCCGCTGGGCCAGGAAGGGCCTGCTGGCCTGCTCGATGCTGTAATAGGCCTCGTGCAGGTTCTTCCGGCTCACGGAGCAGGACTCGGTCCGCCCATCCTCCATCAGGAAGTTGATCCGGTCCAGCCCTTTTTTCAGGGACACCAGCGAGGCATACGGGAGGACCATCTTCTGCACCCGGCTGAACACAAACTCTGTCCGGTCCCGGTAGACCAGCAGCTGGCCGGACTTGAGCAGGCCCTTGACCTCGCACTGGTATAGGGGCCGGTCCTCTCCCGGAGCTCCGGACGGAAGCTTCCCTCCGCAATAGGGGCAGACCGCCGTCCCCTCCGCCACTTCTTTTCCACAGGTATCGCATCGCATAGAGGCATCCTCCTCCCGCGGGAAAACGCATGACGCGCCGCGTTTTGATCTGTTTCACGCTCATTCAAACTGTTTCACGATAATATATAAATATACAGGATTTTCCGCCGGTTTTCAAGCCCCGGCGGCCCGTTCGTCCCGGCCTTTTCCGCCGGGGCGCTTTTTTGGGGAGAGCGGCCGCTTTTTTGTTAAATTATACTTGGAATTGACAGCGAAAGCCTGTATAATGATTATATGATGGCGAAACGCCAAAAAGCGTTTCGCCGAGCAGCTATGCTGCTCAGCAAAACAGCACAGCTGTTTTGCCATATACTCATTGCAATGAGCATCGCGCCAATGATTCTTTGAATCATTGGCTGCCAAACTTGTCGTTTGGCAGCGAAAACAATCGAACTCTCGATTGTTTTCGCTATGCGATGATCATTATAATAGGAGCGCATGAAACCCTTGTTTTTGTCGATCCGCCGCCGGCCGGCTTCCATGGAGAAAAGGAGGAACCGCCTATGGACGCTGAACATCTGAAGTATATCCCGCAAGAGGACATCTATCTGTTTAACACCGGCAACGCCCGCAAGGCCTGGCTCTGTTTCGGCTGCCGGTATATCCCGGAACTGCAGGAGCACCGGTTCCTGGTCTGGGCCCCCAACGCCCGGCGGCTGAGCCTGACGGGGGATTTTAACGGCTGGGACCCGGAGGCGCTGCCTATGGAAAACCTGGAGGGGGGCGTCTGGGCCGTGTTTGTGCCGGGCCTCTGCCAGGGCCAGCGGTATAAATTCTGCGTGGACGGAGCGGACGGCCGGCGGGTGCTGAAGGCCGACCCCTTCGCCGCCTTCAATCAGAACGGCCAGGAGACCGCCTCCATCATCTGGGACGGGGGGAGCTACGTCTGGGGCGACGGGGCCTATATGGCCGAGCGGGCCAAGCGGAGCTTCCTCAGCAGCCCCATGAACATCTACGAGGTCCACGCCGGCTCCTGGAAGCACCTGGAGGGGGGCGTCAACTACCGGAATCTGGCCGACGCCCTGGCCGCCTACTGCCGGGAGATGCGCTACACCCACGTGGAGCTGCTGCCGGTGACGGAGTACCCCTTTGACGGCTCCTGGGGCTATCAGGTGACCGGGTACTATGCCCCCACCTCCCGCTACGGCACGCCGGACGATTTCAAGTACCTGGTGGACACCCTGCATAAGGCCGGGATCGGCCTGATCATGGACTGGGTGCCCGCCCACTTCCCCAAGGACGAGCACGGCCTGGCCATGTTTGACGGCAGCCCCCAGTTCGAGTGCAAGGAGCGGCGCATGGCGGAGCACCCGGAGTGGGGCACCCTGGTGTTCGACTATGAGAGCGACCAGGTGCAGAGCTTTCTGGTGTCCTCTGCCTGCAAGTTCTTTGAAGAATTCCACATTGACGGCATCCGGGTGGACGCGGTGAGCTCCATGCTCTACCTGAACTATGCCCGCAAGCCGGGGGAGTACACCCCCAACAAATTCGGCGGGGATATCAACCTGGGGGCGGTGGCCTTTCTGCAGAAGCTGAACAACGCCGTTCTCACCGGGTATCCGGGGGCCGTGACCATCGCGGAGGAGGCCACCGCCTACCCCAAGATCACCGCCCCGCCCTATGACGGGGGCCTGGGCTTCTGCCTGAAGTGGGACATGGGCTTTATGCACGACACCCTGGACTACATGGCCATGGACCCCTATTTCCGCAGCAAGAACCACAACAAGCTGACCTTCTCCATGATGTACGCCTACAGCGAGAACTATGTCCTGCCCTATTCCCACGATGAGGTGGTCCACGGGAAAAAGTCCATGGTGGACAAGATGTGGGGGGATTACGAGCAGAAGTTCCGCTCCGTCAAGGCCCTGTACGGCTATCAGTTCGGCCATCCGGGGAAGAAGCTGACCTTTATGGGCAGCGAGTTCGGGCAGTTTATTGAGTGGGCCTGGAAGCGGGAGCTGGACTGGTTCCTGCTGAAATACCCCCGGCACGACGAGGTACATAAATTCTCCGCGGAGCTGAACCGGCTGTACGTGGAGAACCCGGCCCTGTACGAGATCGACAACTCCTGGGATGGCTTCAAGTGGCTGAACGTGGACGACGCGCCCCGGAGCTCCATCGCCTTTATGCGCATGGCCCCGGATAAGGACAGCTACATTGTCTGTGCCTGCAATTTCACCCCCGTGCGCTACGACGGCTTCGTGATCGGCCTGCCCGTGGCGGGGACGCTGAAAGAGCTGCTCAACAGCGATGAGCCCCGCTTCGGCGGCAGCGGCGCGGTCAACGACCGGGTGATCTTCAGCCGGAAGGAGCCCTTCCTGGAGCTGCCCCACTCGGCCCGGATCACGCTGCCGCCCATGGCCTCCGTGTTCTTCCGCTTCAGGCCCCGGAAGGAGAGAAAGTCCAAAAAGACCGAACAGGCTTCCAATATGAAACGCAAAGGAGAAAACGATGAAAAAGGAGTTTAAGGAGACCCTCAAATCCAAGGGCCGGACGGAGATGCCGGCGGTGCTGCTGGCGGCGGCGGAGTGCGCCCCCCTGTCCAAGACCGGCGGCCTGGCCGACGTGGCCGGGGCCCTGCCCAAGGCCCTGGCGGCCCTGGGCATCGACGCCCGGGTGATCACGCCCTACCACCGGGTGGTGAAGGAGAAGTACGCCGGACAGGTGGAGCATATGTTCTACTTCTATGTGCAGATCGGCTGGCGCCGGGAATATGTGGGCATCGAGAAGCTGGTGCTGGACGGCGTGACCATCTATCTGGTGGACAACGAGCACTATTTCGGGGACAAAATCTATCTGGGCGGCGAGGCGGAAGGGGAGCAGTACTGCTTCTTCACCCGGGCCGTGCTGGACGCGATCCCCAACCTGGACTTCAGCCCCGAGATCGTCCACTGCAACGACTGGCACACCGCCATGATCCCCATGCTGGCCAGGACCCAGTACCCCGGCGGCATGCAGGAGCAGCTCAAATTCCTGCTCACCATCCACAACATCGCCTTCCAGGGCATCTACAGCTACGGCTTCGTGAAGGACCGCCTGGGGATAGACGACAAGTATTTCACCTACGAGTATCTCAACCTGAACGACAATCCCAACTTCCTCAAGGCGGGCATCATCTTCTCCGACAAGGTGAACACCGTGAGCCCCAGCTACGCCTGGGAGATCATGACCCCGGACTATTCCGAGGGCCTGGAGGAGGTGCTGGCCTACCGGGCGGAGGACCTGTCCGGCATTATCAACGGTATTGACAAGCAGGTGTTCAACCCCGCCGCCGATCCGCTGCTCCCCGCCACCTTCAGCCGGGGCCGGCTCAAAGGCAAGGCCGTCTGCAAGGCGGCGCTCCAGGAGCGGATGGGCCTGGAGCAGCGGCCGGACGTGCCTCTCTTCGCCATGGTCACCCGGATGACCGGGCAGAAGGGCTTTGACTTGGTGGCCGCCGTGCTGGACAGCCTCATGAGCAATGAGGACATGCAGTTCATGCTCCTGGGCACCGGCGACCCCCGCTTTGAAAACTTCATGCGGGCGGCGGAGTACCGGTACAAGGGCCGCCTCTGCGCCTACATCGGCTACAGCGAGGAGCTGTCCCATCTGGTCTATGCGGGCAGCGATTTCTTCCTGATGCCCTCCCGCTTCGAGCCCTGCGGCCTGAGCCAGATGATCGCCATGCGCTACGGCTCTGTCCCCATCGTCCGGGAGACCGGCGGCCTGAAGGACACCGTTGCGCCCTACAACCAGTACACCGGCGAAGGCGACGGCTTCTCCTTCGCCAACTACGACGCCTGGGAGCTGCGGGACGCGGTGCGCAAGGCGCTGGACTGCTACGGGCAGAAGGAGGTCATGGCCGGGCTAATCAGCCACGCCATGCAGAAGGATTTTGGGTTTGAGCTGTCGGCTCAGGAGTACGCGAGACTGTATTTATGCATGCTGTGACAGAAGAGAGAGCGCTTTGCCGGGTCTGGTTCGGCGGGACCTATGAGGAACATTGGTCCGAGGACTATAAGCTCAGCATCCGGTACAAAGATCAGAGATGGGTAGACGCGGAGCAGCGAGACGGCCGCTGGCAGGCCGTGGGCGGCGATCAGGCGCTGGCGGAACAGCTCAACGGGCCGGACTGTCCGCCGCTCACCCAGCAGTATTTCCAGGCTGCGGCGGACGTGGCCCTGGCCCGGCGGGAATGCGGCCGCCGGGGCCTGCCCATGGACCGGCTGGGGGAGCTCTTTTACAGCGCGGGCAACCCCCTCACCGCGCCGGAGCTGATGCGGGTGATGATGGACGAGCTGGATTGGTCCATTGACGCCGCCTTCCGGACGGCGGCCCACTGCTGCGCCGATCTCACGGCGGGCAATATCGAGGCCGACCAGATGCTTTCCCTCCAGCCCCGGACAGGCCGTTTGCTCAGCCTGATGCGGATGATGCGGCAGCGGACCCTGACCGCCGCCTACAACGGATCCCGGGAGGAGTTCCGCAGCCCCCAGGGGGCTGTGACCTGTGGCGAGAGCGTGCGCCTGGCCTGCCGGATCCTGAGTGGCACGGCCACTTCCGCCACGCTGATGGTCTACGGGGACAATATGAGCCGGGAGATCCCCATGGAGCGGGAGGGGGACTGGTTCACCGTCCGCTATCAGACGCCGGATACGCCGGCGGCCCTGTGGTTCTGCTTTAAGATCGAGAGCTCCGAGGGCCCCTACTGGCTCTGCCCGGACAGCACCGGCTATATCGGCCGGCTGCACAACAGCCGGTCCAACAGCTTCCGGCTCACGGTGTACCGGCGGGATTTTGAGACGCCCGCCTGGTTCCGCCGGAGCGTGGTCTATCAGATCTTTCCGGACCGCTTTGCCTTTTCCAACGACGGCACGGCGGAGAAGGGCATCGAATATCACCGGCAGCTGGGCCAGACGCCGGAGCTGCACCAGAGCCTGGACGAGCCGGTGCGCCACCTGCCCCGGCCCTTTGAAGCGGCGTACAGCCCGGACGATTTTTACGGCGGCACCCTCAAGGGCATCCGGGAGAAGCTCCCGTATCTGAAGGATCTGGGGGTCAACTGCCTGTATCTGAACCCCATTGTGGAGGCCCGCTCCAACCACCGCTATGACGCGGCGGACTACCTGCGGGTGGACCCGATCCTGGGCAGCAACCGGGACCTGGAGCGGCTCTGCCAGGCGGCGGAAAAGCTGGGCATCCGGGTGATCCTGGACGGGGTCTTCTCCCACACCGGGGCGGACAGCCGCTACTTCAACCGCTACGGCAACTACCCCGGCAAGGGCGCCTGCCAGGGCCGGGATTCCCGGTTTTATCCCTGGTACAGCTTCACCAGCTTCCCGGACGAGTACAAGAGCTGGTGGGGCTTCCAGGACCTGCCGGAGGTGGATGAGCACAACCGGCAGTGGCAGAACTTTGTAGTCACCGGCGCCAAGAGCGTGGTCAAGACCTGGCTGCGGCGGGGGGCCGCCGGCTGGCGGCTGGACGTGGCCGACGAGCTGCCCGACGACGTGCTCAGCCTGATCCGGCAGGCCGCCCGGGAGGTGAAGCCGGACGCCCTGATCCTGGGGGAGGTCTGGGAGGACCCGGTGATCCAGGTGAGCATGGGCCACCGGCGGGATTACGCCCTGGGCAACTCCCTGGACAGCGTGATGAATTATCCCCTCCGGGACGCGCTGCTGGCCTTTGTCCACCGGCGGATGGACGCCTACGGTCTGCGGGACTTTCTGATCGGGCAGAAGATGAACTATCCGAAGCCCCTGTATTATTCGCTGCTGAATCTCTACGGCTCCCACGACACGGACCGGATCCGCACCGCGCTGGCCACGCCGGTGTATCTGCGGGGCCTCTCCCGGGAGAAGCAGATGGGCCTGAAGATCACCCAGGAGGCCCTGGACCGGGCCATGACCCTGGAGCGGATGGCCGCGGCGCTGCAGTTCTCCCTGCCCGGCGCCCCCAGCATCTATTACGGGGACGAGCAGGGAATGGCCGGCGTCAACGACCCCTTCTGCCGGGGTCCCTTCCGGGAGGACCCGGCGGCCCGTCAGCTGCGGGACTGCTACGCTTCCCTGGCGGCGCTGCGAAACGGCGCGCCGGCCCTCTCCACGGGGGAGGCCGTCTTTATGGCCGCTTCCGCCGATCTGCTGCTGATCCTGCGCTATATTCACGGCGGGAAGGACGTGTTCGGCCTGCCCGCGGAGGACGGCGCCTATCTCACGGTGATCAACCGCAGTGAGGAGGAGGCCGCCTACACGGCGGACTGCTCCGCCGCGGGCAAGGGCCTGGTCCGCGGGACGGCGGCGCCCCTCAGCGGCGCGGTCATTAAGCTTTGATACGCAACGGTATAAAAAATTCCTCCGGCTTTTTCGCCGGAGGTTTTTTTATAAAATATGCTTCGTCAATCGACGGTGAAGGCCGCCGCCGCGGTGACGCTGTTCCCGTCGGGGTCGGAAAAGTCCTTGAGGATCCGGTATTCGCCCTTGGGGAGGGGATCGTAACGGCCCTCAAAGCGGAAGCTGTCCTCCACTGTGGCGTTGGCCGGGAGGGTCAGCAGCTGCAGGGTCACAAAATCCTGGGCGTCGGGCACAACGTACCAGGTCCCATCCAGCAGGACCTCCAGGCGCTGGACCATGGTAAAGGTGTAATCGGTGCCGGTGCGGTTTTCGTAGACCAGGGTCACCGACTCCGCGCCGGCCGGCTGGCCGTCGATGCGGATGCTGATGTCCTGGCTGAACTCGCCGCTGTAGGCGCTCTGCTCCAGCGCGGCCTTGTCATAGGCCGGGGCGGAAGAAGAGCCGCAGGCAGCCAGCAGCGCGGCAATACAGAGCAGGGCGGCAATCATTCGGATCGTTTTCATTTTAATCTCCATTCTGTCGCTTTTGCGGTGAGCGGCACGCCGTTTTTCTTTCGTTAGTTAAGACGAAATGGCAGGGAAAAGGTTCCGCGGAAATCCTGTATATAGTATAGCACGAAAGCGGAAAAAGGGAAACCGCAGATTGAGAAACACAAAAAAGAATGTCGTGCTTATTTCCCGTTGCGGGGCGGAGCTATGTTTTTTTCAAAAAGCGGAAAATTTAGGCTTGACTTTTTGGCCGCTATCTGGTATTATAATCCTCGCTCACGGGGGTATAGCTCAGCTGGGAGAGCGCTTGAATGGCATTCAAGAGGTCAGCGGTTCGATCCCGCTTATCTCCACCAAAACGAAAGGACGGCTCAGGCCGTCCATTTGTTTTGCGCAGAAGACCGGCGAACCGCTGACCTCTTGCATT
>CANQRQ010000046.1 GCA_947626315.1 uncultured Oscillospiraceae bacterium
GGAAAACAGATAATTTTGCGGCATCTGTTTTCATCCCTATTTGTGCCGGTGCCGCTCCGGCATGGTAATTCCTATGATCAAGAGCATGACCGGCTACGGCAGCGCCAAGGGCTCCGCAGAGGGCTTTGAAATCAGCGTGGAGCTGAAAAGCGTCAACAACCGGTATCTGGACGTGGCCGCCCGGCTGCCCAGGGGCTTCCTCTTCGCGGAGGAGCGGATCAAGGCCGCCGTGCAGAACCATATCAGCCGGGGCAAGGTGGATCTCTTCGTCACGGTGGATTCCTCCGCCGTGGGGGATATGACGGTGAAGGTGAACGAGCCGCTTTTGAAGGGCTATCTGGAGGCTGTCGACCAGATCGCCCGGACCCACGGCCTGGTCAACGACCTGAGCGCTCTCAGCGCCGCCCGCTTCCCGGAGGTGCTGAGCGTGGAGAAGAAGGAGCTGGACGCGGAGGCCGTCTCGGCGGGCATCCTGGCGGTGGCGGAAGAGGCCCTGGCAGACTTTGATCTGATGCGGCAGAGAGAAGGGGAAAAGCTCCGGCTGGACGTGCTCTCCCGGCTGGGGACCATCGACAGCCTGGTGGCCCAGGTGGAGGAGAAGGCCCCTGAGACGGTGGAGGCCTACCGGAACAGGCTCCGCCAGAGGATGGAGGAGGTCCTGGGCACGGCGGGGGTGGACGAGAACCGCATCCTGGCCGAGGCGGCCGTCTTTGCCGACCGGGTGGCCGTGGACGAGGAGACGGTCCGGCTCAGGAGCCATATGGCCCAGCTGGAGACCATGATCAACGGAGATTCCCCCGTGGGCCGGAAGATCGACTTTTTGATCCAGGAGTTTAACCGGGAGGCCAACACCATCGGCTCCAAGTGCCAGAACTCCCAGCTGGCCCATGTGGTGGTGGATCTGAAATCGGAGATCGAAAAGATCCGGGAGCAAATCCAGAACATCGAATAACGGGAGGGACCGGCGTGAAGTTGATCGGAATCGGGTTCGGGAACCTGGTCTCGGCGGAACGGGTGGTGGCCATTGTGAGCCCGGATTCCGCGCCTATCAAGCGGATGATCCAGGACGTGCGGGAGCGGGGGCTTCTGGTGGACGCCTCCTTCGGGCGCAGCACCCGGTCCGTCCTGATGATGGACAGCGGAAATGTTATCTTATCGGCGCTGCCGCCGGAGAGCCTGGCGGAGCGTTTTGAAAAAAGCGACGAGGAGGACGGAAACAACAGATGAAAGACAGAGGCAGGCTGATCGTGATCTCCGGCCCGTCCGGGGCGGGAAAGAGCACGGTGGTTTCCAAGGCGATCGAGGGGCGGAGCGACATATGCTTCTCCACCTCCGTGACCACCCGCAAGCCCAGGCCCGGCGAGGTGGACGGGAGAGAATACTTCTTTGTGGAGCCGGACCGGTTCAAGGAGATGGTGGAGAACGGGGAGCTGCTGGAGCACGCCGAATACGTGGCCAACTCCTACGGGACCCCCAGGGCCTATGTGGAGGAACAGCTGGAGGCCGGGCTCAACGTGCTGCTGGATATCGAGGTCCAGGGCGCCCGGCAGATCCACCGGCAGATGCCGGAGGCGGTGAAAATTTTCATCATCCCGCCCTCCATGGCGGAGCTGAGAAGACGGCTCGAGGGCCGGGGCACCGACACGGAGCGGGCCATCGAGGCCCGGCTGATCCGGGCCCGGCAGGAATACGCCGAGGCGGATTTCTATGACTACATCCTGGTCAACGACGACGCGGACCGGGCGGCGGCGGAGCTGTCCGCCATCATCACCGCCGAGCGCTGCCGCGCCGCCAACCGGATGCATTGGCTGAAGCAGGAAGCCTGAGTTTTTGATACAGTAATCACAGCCGCGAAGCGGCAGAAGGAGAAAACCAATATGATGCTTTACCCCCCTGTAGCGGAGCTTGTGGATAAAATCGGCAGCCGCTACCAGCTTGTGAACCTTGTGGCCCGCCGGGCCCGGGACATCGCCGCCGAGGCGGAGGAGAAACAGATCCCCCTGGAGAGAAAGCCGGTGTCCGCGGCCATCGACGAGGTGTATACCGGCAAGCTCACCATTAAATAAACGGAAGGGCCAGCGGGGCCGGAAAGCCCCGCTGCCCTGCATTTTCATTTCTGGGAGGCGGCAGCGCCATGCCGGCAAGAGTTGCGAAAATAGCGGTGTCCGCCGTACCATACTGGATCGACCGGCCTTACGATTACCTGGTGCCCGAGGAGCTGGCGGAGAAGGCCGTCCCCGGCGCGCGGGTATACGTCCCCTTTGCCCGGGGCAACCGGCGCAGCGAGGGGATCATTCTGGCCCTGGCCGACCACAGCGGCTATGAGCAGCTGAAGAGCGTGCTTGCGGTGCTGGACGACAGCCCGGTGCTCTCCGAGGAGCAGCTGAAGCTGGCCCTCTTCATGCGGGACCGGTTTTTCTGCACGGTCTATGACGCGGTCAAGGCCATGCTGCCGGCGGGGCTGTGGTTCAGGGAGGACGGGAAACGCCGGGTGAATGACAAGACCGTGGAGATGGCCCGGCTCACCGTGCCGGCGGAGGACGCCTCCGTGATCGCGGACGGGAAGCGGCGCCGTTCGCCGCTGCAGGCGGCGCTGCTGGACATGCTCTGCAGCTTTCAGGCCCTGCCCAGCGCGGACCTGCTGCGGCATACCGGGGCCTCCCGGACCTCTCTGACCGCCCTGTGCAAACAGGAGCTGGTGGAGCTCTACCGGGTGGAGGCCTACCGCCGCCCGGCGGTACACGCCGGGGAGGAGGAGCCGCTGCCGGTGCTCAACGGGGAGCAGCAGCGGGCCTTTGAGGGGCTCTCGGAGCTGGCCCTGTCCGGCAAGGCCGGGGCGGCGCTGCTGTTCGGCGTCACCGGCAGCGGCAAGACCAGCGTGTACATGCACCTGATCCGGCAGCAGCTGGACCGGGGCCGGTCTGCCCTGCTCCTGGTGCCGGAGATCGCCCTCACCCCCCAGATGATCCAGACCTTTTCCGCCCGCTTCGGCGATTTGGTGGCGGTGATGCACTCCAGCCTCTCCGTGGGCGAACGCTACGACGAGTGGAAGCGGATCAAATGCGGCAAAGCCCGGGTCATCATCGGCACCCGCAGCGCGGTGTTCGCGCCGGCGGAGGAGCTGGGGCTGATCATCATCGACGAGGAGCAGGAGGAGACCTACAAATCCGAGAACACGCCCCGCTACAACGCCCGGGACATCGCCAAATTCCGCTGCGCCCGGGCCGACTGCCTGCTGCTGCTGGGCTCCGCCACGCCGGATATCGTCAGCCGCTATAACGCCCAGACCGGGCGCTACGCCTTTTTCACCCTGCCCAGCCGCTACAGCGACACGGGGCTGCCCGCCGTCCGCATTGTGGACATGAAGCGGGAGCTGCGCCGGGGCAACGGGGGCTGTATCAGCTCCGTGCTGCGGCAGGAGCTGGCGGAAAATCTGGAGCGGGGAGAACAGAGCATCCTCTTTCTCAACCGCCGGGGGGCCCACAAGCTGATCAGCTGCGGCGAGTGCGGCTACACCTACAAGTGCCCACGCTGCAGCGTATCCCTTACCTATCACAGCTTCAACAACCGCCTGATGTGCCACTACTGCGGCTATTCCCGCCGGCTGGACCCGGCCTGCCCGGACTGCGGCGGCATGCTGAATTTCATCGGCGCGGGGACCCAGCTGGTGGAGGAGGAGCTGAAGGAGCTCTTCCCGGACACGAGGGTTTTGCGGGTGGACACGGACACCGTGGCCCCGGCCGGCTCCCATGAACAGCTGTTCCGGCAGTTTCGGGAGGAGAACATCCCCATCATGGTGGGCACCCAGATGGTGACCAAGGGACTGAATTTTGAAAACGTGACCCTGGTGGGCGTACTTTCCGCCGACCAGAGCTTATACGCCGGGGACTACCGGGCCGGGGAGCGGACCTTCTCCCTGATCACCCAGGTGGTGGGCCGCAGCGGCCGGGGCGAGAAGCCCGGCCGGGCGGTGATCCAGACCTATACCCCAGATAACGAGACGATCTGCCAGGCGGCCCGGCAGGATTACGAGGATTTCTTTGCCTCGGAGCTGGAGCTGCGCCGCCTGCAGGGGACGCCGCCTTTCCGGGACCTGTTGGCGGTCACCGCCTCCGGCCAGGACGAGGACAACGTGGTACGGGCCTGCCGCGCGGTGAAGCGGCGGCTGGAGAGCGCCCCCCAGGGCCGGGAGATGACCCTTCTGGGCCCCACGCCTCTGCCGGTGGTGAAGGTCAACAACCGCTACCGCTACCGGATCAACATCAGCTGCCGCGCCACGGGGGAGATCCGCAACCTGATCTCCCAGGTGGTCATTGCCTGCAGCACGGACAAGAGCTTCAAAGGGGTCTCCCTCTTCGCGGACAACGACCCCTGGGATTAGTATAAAGATCGGCCGCGTTTGGCGGCGGAATGGAGAGAAACAATGGCGCTTCGTAATATTCTGACCCAGGAAGAACCGGCTCTGTACAAAAAGTGCCGCAAGGTGACGGAGTTCAATCCCCGCCTCCATCAGCTGCTGGACGATATGGCCGAGACCCTGCAGCAGGCCAACGGCGTGGGCCTGGCCGCCCCCCAGGTGGGGGTGCTCCGGCGGGCGGTGCTGGTGCTGGAGACCAACGTCCCCGAGGGCGAGGACGAGTATGTAATAGAGCTCATCAACCCGGAGATCCTGGAGGCCTCCGGGGAGCAGGAGGGGGCCGAGGGCTGCCTCAGCGTACCGGGGGAGTACGGCCTGGTGAAACGGCCGGCAAAGGTGAAGGTCAAGGCCCAGGACCGCTTCGGCAACTGGTTCGAGGTGGAGGGCGAGGGCCTGACCGCCCGCTGCTTCTGCCACGAGCTGGACCATCTGGAGGGGATCGTCTTCACCTCCAAGGCGGAGCGTATGCTCAGCCAGGAGGAGCTGGAGAGCGGCGAGTACTGATCGTTGAGCGAAGCCGGAGGAACAGAGCTTGCGTATTGTCTTTATGGGCACGCCGGATTTTGCCGCCGCGTCCCTGAAAATGCTGATTGAAAACGAGATGGCGCCGGCGGCGGTCTTTACCCAGCCGGACCGGCCCAAAGGCCGGGGCATGGAGCTGTGCCCCTCCCCGGTAAAGGCCCTGGCGCTGGAGCACGGCCTGCCGGTGTACCAGCCGGCGGAGCTGCGCTCCGGGGAGGCCCTGGCGCTGCTGCAAAGCCTGGCGCCGGACGTTTTGGCGGTGGTGGCCTACGGGCGCATCCTGCCGGACGAGCTGCTGGCGGTCCCGCCTTTTGGAGCGGTGAACGTACACGGCTCGCTGCTGCCCAAGTACCGGGGGGCGGCCCCCATCCAGTGGGCCGTGCTCAACGGGGATAAGGTGACCGGCGTCAGCACCATGTACCTGGCCCATGACATGGACACAGGGGACATTATTTACACGGAAGAGACGGAGATCGGGGAGTTTGAGACCTCCGGAGAGCTGTTTGACCGGCTGAAGGAGCTGGGGGCGAAGCTGCTGGTGAAAACCCTCCGGGCCATTGAGAACGGCACGGCCCCCCGGACCCCCCAGGACCACAGCCGGGCCAGCTATGTCCGGCCTCTGGACAAGAGCCTTTCTCCCATTGACTGGAACAAATCGCCCCGGGAAATAGTCAAACAGATTGCCGGGCTCCAGCCCTGGCCCGTGGCTACTATGGACCTGGAGGGGGAGACCCTGCGGGTCTTTGCCGCGGCGTACACGGAGAACCGGACGGAGAAGGCGCCGGGCAGCGTGGTAAGCGCGGGCAAGGCGGGGCTGGAAATGGCCTGCGCCGGGGGCGAGACCCTGCTGCTCACCGAGCTGCAGGCCCCGGGCAAAAAGCGCATGCGCGCGGCGGACTATCTCCGGGGCCACCCGGTAAAGGCGGACTGAGCCCATGAGCAGTTCAGCCAGAGAAGCGGCGCTGGAGGCCCTGGGGCGCTGCCGGAAAGACGGGGCCTGGTCCGCCGCCGCCATCGACGGCGTGATCAAAAAGCACGGCTTGGACGAGCGGGAGGGGGCTTTGGCCTCCCGGCTCTGCCTGGGCGTGCTGCAGAACCTGGACTACTGTGATTATTATGTAAACCTCTATATCCGGGGGAGCCCCTCCGCCCTGGAGCCGAAGCTGCGGGATATTCTGCGGCTGGGGGTCTATCAGTTGCTGCTGACGGATAAGATTCCCGACCGGGCGGCGGTGAACGAGACAGTGGCCCTCTGTAAGGCGTCCGGTCTGGACCGGGCCTCGGGGCTGACAAACGCGGTTTTGCGCCGGATCGCCCGGGAGCGGGACGCCCTGCCGGAGATCCCCGGCGAGGGGAGCGCCTTCTACCTCAGCCGCCGGTACAGCCACCCCCTGTGGCTGGCGGAGCAGCTGCTGGAGGAGAAGGGCTATGCCTTTACGGAGGCCTTCTTTGCCGCCAATAACCGGCCTTCGGGGCTCTGCATCCAGGTAAACACCCTGAAGGTGACAGAGGGGGATTATACCCGGGCGCTGGACCGGGCCGGCATCCCCTATGAGCGCTTCGCGGGCGTGCCCGGCTGCCTCCGCCTGGCCGGCGGGAGCGTCAGCCGCCTGCCGGGCTATGAGGAGGGCCTGTTCTACGTGCAGGACCGGGCCGCCCGGATGGCGGTGCTGGCCGCCGGGCCCCGGTCGGGGATGCGGGTGCTGGACGCCTGCGCGGCCCCCGGGGGCAAATCCTTTGCCGCGGCGCTGGCCATGGAGAATCGGGGGGAGATCCTTGCCTGCGACCTGCACGAGAAAAAGCTGGGCCTGATCTCCGCCGGGGCGGAGCGCCTGGGGATCGGGATCATCCGCACGGCCCAGCAGGACGCCAGGGAGGCGAGAGCGGAGGCGCTGGGCCTCTTTGACCTGGTGATTTGCGACGTGCCCTGCTCCGGCTTCGGCGTGCTGGGCAAGCGGCCGGAGATCCGCCGGAAGCGGGAGGAGGACCTGGCTCCGCTGCCCGCTCTCCAGGCGGAGATCCTGGACAGCTGCGCCCGTCTGGTGCGGCCGGGGGGCGTGCTGCTGTACGCCACCTGCACGGTGCTCCGCCGGGAAAACGAGGAGCAGATCCGGCGTTTCCTGGGGCGAAACGGGCTGTTCGCCCCGGAGGCCTTCGCCGTGGGGGAGCTCCGGGCGGAGGAGGGCATGCTCTGCTTCTGGCCCCATATCCACGGCACCGACGGTTTTTTTGCCGCCAAGCTGAGAAGGAGGGCGGAATGAAAAAAGACATTCTCTCCCTGCTGCCCCAGGAGCTGGAGACGGAGCTGGCCGCTCTGGGGGAGCCGAAATACCGGGCAAAGCAGGTTTTCCGGTGGCTGAGCCGGGGCGTGCGGGATTTTGAGGAGATGACCGATCTGCCCAAGGCTCTGCGGCAAAAGTTGGACGGGCATTTCCGCCTCTACCGGCCGTCGGTGCTGACCAAGCAGGTCTCCCGGCTGGACGGGACCATCAAGTACCTCTGGCAGCTGGCCGACGGCAGCGCGGTGGAGACGGTGGTCATGAGCTATAATCACGGCAACACCGTCTGCATCTCATCCCAGGTGGGCTGCCGCCAGGGCTGCGCCTTCTGCGCCTCCACCTTGGGCGGGCTGGTCCGCTCCCTGGACGCCTCGGAAATGCTGGACGAGGTGCTGTTTTCCCAGCTGGATTCGGGAAAGCCTATCTCCAACATCGTGCTGATGGGCATCGGGGAGCCGCTGGACAACTTTGACAATGTGCTGCGCTTCCTGCGCCTGGTGAACCACCCGGAGGGGCTGAACATCGGCATGCGGCACATCTCCCTGTCCACCTGCGGCCTGACGGAGCGCTTTGACGAGCTGGCGGAGCAGGGCCTGCAGCTCACCCTGTCCGTCTCCCTCCACGCGCCGGACGACGAGACCCGCTCAATGCTGATGCCCGCCAACCGGGGCAGAGGCGTGGAGCAGCTGATGGCCGCCTGCCGGCGCTATTATGAGAAGACCGGGCGGCGCATCTCCTTTGAATACGCTATGATCGACGGGGTGAACGACACCGAGCGGCACGCCCGCCTGCTGGCCAAACGGGCCGCCGAGACCGGCGCTCATGTGAACCTTATTCCCCTCAACCATGTGGAGGAGCGGCGCTTTCAGCCCTCTACCCAGGGACATATGCGGCAGTTTATCCGGATCCTGGAGGAGGAAGGGGTCAACGTGACCGTGCGGCGGAAGCTGGGCGGGGACATTGACGCCTCCTGCGGCCAGCTGCGGCACAGAATGCGAAAAGCGGCGGAGTAGATCCGCCGGCGGAACAGAGGACAAGACGGATGAAAAGCTTTGGCTTGACGGACAAGGGAAAAATCAGAAAGGACAACCAGGACTGCTTCATCATTGAAAAATGTGAGGCGCGGGACTGCCTGGTGGTGGCTCTGTGCGACGGCATGGGCGGAGCCAAGGCCGGAGGCGTGGCCAGCCAGCTGGCCAACAAGGCCTTTGTAAACTATCTCTTTTCCAAGCTCATTTCCCGGGTCAACCGGAGCCTGAACTATAAAAGCATCCTGCAGGCCGCCTGCACCGAGGCCAACGGCGTGGCCTATGAGTACTCCCAGTTCGGGGAGGAATTCACCGGCATGGGGACCACCATCGTGGGCGGCGTGATTAGAAACAGCGGCAGCGGGTATATTATCAATGTGGGGGACAGCCGGGCCTACCGGATCTCCCGCCGCTCCGGCACCATCCAGCAGATCACCAAGGACCACTCCCTGGTGGAGGAGTTGGTGTCCTTCGGCGCAATCACGCCGGAGCAGGCCAAGACCCACCCCCAGCGCAATGTGATCACCCGGGCCCTGGGTTCGGAGCCCACGGTGGAGGCGGATTATTTTGAGTTCAGCCTCCAGAGCGGGGACGTGCTGCTGCTGTGCTCCGACGGGCTGTCCAACACGGTCAGCGACCTGGAGATGCTGGACTACGCCAAGGAATTCCCGGAGCCGGAGCGGCTCTGCCGGGCGCTGATGAGCAAGGCCTTGAACCGGGGCGCCCGGGACAATGTGACCGTGGTGGCGGTTATGAGGTGAGCTTCATGGAGGATCGTATGGAAACAAATGACAAGCTGATCGGAAAGCTGCTGGACGACCGGTATCTGATCGAGGAGGCCGTGGGCGAGGGCGGCATGGCCGTGGTGTACCGGGCCATGGACAACCGGCTCAACCGCTATGTGGCGGTGAAGGTGATGCGGGAGGAGCTGGCGGCGGACGAGGAGTTCAAGCGCCGCTTCTGCGCGGAGTCCCAGGCGGTTGCCATGCTTTCCCACCCCAATATCGTGGCCGTGTACGATGTCAGCCACAGCGACGCTATGGAATACATAGTCATGGAGCTGGTGGAGGGCATCACCCTCAAGCAGTATATGGAAAAGCGGGGGGCTCTGCTGTGGAAAGAGGCGCTGCATTTTTCCAAGCAGATCGTCAAAGCCCTGGCCCACGCCCATGAGCGGGGCATCATCCACCGGGATATCAAGCCCCAGAACATCATGCTACTCCAGGACGGTACCATCAAGGTGGGGGATTTCGGCATCGCGGCGCTGGAGAACGAACTGAACGAGGACGGCCAGGGCCAGGCCATCGGCTCCATCCACTATATCGCGCCGGAGCAGGCCCGGGGCGAATACCCCGACGCCCGGAGCGACCTGTACTCCCTGGGCGTGGTGCTGTACGAGATGCTGACCGGCGTCAAGCCCTACACGGGGAATACCCTGGGGGAGATCGCCGTCAAGCACATGAACGTCCAGCCGGAGCCCATCCATGATTTGGCGCCGGAGGTGCCGGAGGAGCTGGAGCGGATCACTCTCAAGGCCATGGAGGCGGACATCAGCCTGCGCTATCAGTCGGCCAATGAGATGCTGGAGGATCTGGACCGCTTCACCCAGAGCCAGCTGGCCGCGGAGAGCGGCGAGGCGGCGGAGCCGGAGACAACCGAGAGCCAGGAGGTGGCTCCGGTCCGGGCGGCCGGGGAGCTGTCCCGGGAGAAGTACCGGCGGCGCAGAAGACGGGCAGGCCAGGTCAGCTATCTGATGGGGACCTTTGGCGTGCTGGCGGCGGTGGTGGCGCTGTTCGCGTTTTTGTGGGACTTCTGGCTGGGGGATGTGTTCAACCCGGCGGAACGGATCACCCTGCCCAACTTCGTGGGCAGCCGCTATGAGGCCCTGGTGAACAACCCGGATTTCGGCATCTACAGCTTTGAGGTCATTTTCGTGGTGGACACGGAGATGGAGCCGGGCATCGTCCTCTCCCAGTCCCCGGACCCGGACCGGAGCATGATGCTCACCGCCGACGGGATCGACGTGGAGCTGACGGTGAGCAGCGGGGTGCTGCTCTCCCAGGTGCCGGACGTGATCAACACCAACTACCGGGACGCGGCCAATATGCTCCGGGAGTCCGGCTTCAATGTGGAGATCGAAAACGCCGTCTCTGACAGCGTTACCAAGGACTATGTGATCAATGTGAGCCCCTCCGTAGGGGAGGCCCTGAGCCCCAGCTCCACGGTGTATCTCACCGTCAGCAGCGGGCCCCAGATCGCCTATGTCAATATGCCGAACCTGATCGGCCTGACCGAGAACGCGGCCATCTCCCAGATCGAGAACAGCGGATTGAGCTACGGCGGCTCCGAGCGGCAGACCAGCGACCTGCAGGCCGGCACGGTGATCGGCCAAAGCATCGAGGCTCACACCCAGATCGAGGAGCATACGAAGATCCTTCTTCGGGTCTCCAACGGCCCGGACGCATGAGAGAGGGGAGGATCGTCCGCTCTCTCAGCGGCTTCTATACGGTCCGGACGGAAGAAGGGCTGGTGGAATGCCGGGCCAGAGGCCGGTTCCGGCTGGACGGGACCTCCCCCCTGGTGGGGGACCGGGTCCTCTGCAGCGTGGACCGGGACGGCCGGGGCCGCATTGACAGCGTGCTGGAGCGGAAGAACTTCTTCATCCGGCCGGCGGTGGCCAATATGGACGCACTGGTGTTCGTGGCGGCCAACGTGAACCCGGTGACGGACCCCTTTCTTATCGACCGGGTCTCCGTGATCGCGGAGAAGGCCGGCTGCGAGTTGATCGTCTGCGTCAACAAGGCGGACCTGGACCCGGGGGAAGAGCTGTGCGGGATCTACCGGCAGGCGGGCTTCCCGGTGGTCCGCACCAGCGCGGAGACCGGCGAGGGTCTGGAGGAGCTGCGCGCCCTGCTGTGGGGCAAGCTCTGCGCCCTCACCGGCAACTCCGGCGTGGGAAAATCCAGCCTGCTCAACCGGCTGCTGCCGGGGATCGCCCTGAAAACCGGCGAGGTCAGCGAAAAGCTGGGCCGGGGCCGGCACACCACCCGCCATGTGGAGCTGATCAGCCTGGGGGAGGGGACCTATCTGGCGGATACGCCGGGCTATGCCTCCTTCGATCTGGAGCTGATGGACCCGATCCCCAAGGAGGAGCTGCAGTTTGCCTTTCGGGACTTTGAACCGTACATAGGCAGGTGCCGCTTTAACGACTGCGCCCACCTGAAGGAGCCGGGCTGCGCGGTGACGGCGGCGGTGGCCGCCGGGGCCATCGGGCAGAGCCGGCACCAGTCCTACCGGCGGCTGTACGAGCTCAGCGCCCAGAACAGGGACTGGGAAAAGCCGGCCCAGAGCGGAAAATGAAGTATTAAAACCGCGCCCTTTCGCGTATACTGTAGGGACTACAGGACGCGAGGGGGCGGTTTTTTGCGCAGAGGAAGGGGCGGTGTCTGGGGCTGTGCCGCCATCGCCGCGGGGGTCGTGATCCTTTTGGCGCTGGTGCTGCCTACGGAGTTCTGGTGGTTCGCGCTGGCGGCGGTGCTGATCGCCCTGGGGATCTGGTATATCCGCTGCTAGGACAGGGGAGGGAGGAATCAGATGAGGATCATGGTTTTTAAGCTGCCGCGCTTTCTGTCGCGGCTGCTGAGCAGGCTGAAGAAAGCGGAGTGACATACTCCGCTTTTTTTGCGCATATGTTGTACAAACTGTGCAGCAAGGAGCGAGGAATATGGAAATCAGCTTTGAAAATAAGAGCGTGAGAGCGTACCGGGAGATCTCTCATCAGGTGAAACGGGTGCAGGAGAGCGCGGAGAGCGTGGTCCCCGACACCAACGACGACATCGGCAAGATCGCCACCGTGCAGTCCTGGGCGCTCCTGAAGAGCAAGGACCTGACCGGCCGGGGCGTTACGGTGACAGGGGAGCTCAACGCCGTGCTCCTGTACATCACGGAGAACGAGGGGGCGGTCTCCTTCGTACGGCTCACGAAAAGCTTTGAGATGGAATACGAGATGGGGGAGACGGACCCGGAGACCGTCGCCCAGATCAATCTGGCGGTGACCAACACGGAGGCGAGAGTCCTGAATCCCCGTAAGGTCTCCGTCACTATGGAGCTGACCGGAGAGCTCAGCTGCTACCGGCCAGAGACGGTGGCGGTGGAGACGCTGCTCCCGGACGAGGCGGCGGGGCAGCTGCATCTGAAGCAGGAGACGGCGGAGGCCGTGGTGACCAACGCCGTCTGCGAAAAGACCTTCGCGGTCAACGAGCAGTTTACTTTCCCTGCCGGGAAGCCGGTCCCGGCCCAGCTGGTCTCTCAGACGGCGGATTTCTGCGTCACGGAGACGGAGCTGGTGGGCAGCCGGATCATCCTGAAGGGCACGGTGAACCTGGCGGTGTGCGCCCTCTCCAACGAGGTGAACTACCCGGTCCGAACGGAATTCAGCGCCCCCTTCTCCCAGCTGGTGGATATCGGGGAGGAGAGCATGGACGGCTGCAGCGCCGTGGTCCAGCTGACCTCCGCCTACTATGACCTGATCGAGACCATCAGCGGGGAGAAGGCCCTGGATGCGGAGCTGCACGCGGTGGTGCAGATGGTGAGCCGCCGTAAGCAGAGTGTGCGCTATGTGTCCGACGCCTACTCCAACCGGATGCCCGCCCAGTGCAGCGTCCAGAGCGGCCAGATCTGCACCGCCGCGGACCTGCTCCGGGCAAAGCTCAGCGCGGATGAACGGGTCAGCATCGGGGAGGACTGCGCGGACGTGCTCAGCGTCTTCAGCTCCCTGAGCCAGCTCTCCGCCTCCCGGACCAAGGTCTCCGCCGCGGTGACCCTGGATGTGCTCTACCGCAGCAAGGCGGGGGGCCTCGCCGCCGCCCGGCGGAGCGTCAGCCTGGAGGCAGAATGCCTGGCCCCGCCTTCCCGGCTCCTGAGCGGGCGCATCAGCGACCTGTATCTGCGGCCGGACGGGGACACCATCGACTGCCACGTGTCCGTGGACCTGAGCTATCTCAGCAGCGCCAGCCAGGAGCTGGGGCGAGTGATGTCCGTGACGCTGGACGAGGAGACCGTCTGCGACCTGACAGAGCTGCCCGCCCTGACCCTGGTCCGGGCCAGCCAGGAGAGCCTTTGGGAGCTGGCCAAACGCTACCACTCCAGCGTGGAGCGGATCGGCGCGGTAAACGATCTGAGCACCGGCTCCGCCGGGCGGCTGCTGCTGATCCCCCGGGAGCGGTAAACAAGATTGTTATGTAAATAAAATTATGTTAACTTAACCTCACCGCCGGTGAGGTTAAGTTTGTATGCGCGGAAAAACGCATTTGCCCCTTGAAAGGAGGGAGGGCTTGTGGTAAAATATCTCTGTTAAATTACGCATAAGAGGAGCGGTGGACCAATGTCTGGACATTCCAAGTGGCACAATATACAGAAAACCAAGGGCGCGGCGGACGCCAAGCGGGCGCAGGCCTTTACCAAGATCGCCCGTGAGATGATCGTGGCGGTCAAGGAGGGCGGCGGCGGAGATCCCCGCAGCAACTCCAAGCTGGCGGCGGTCGTTGCCAAGGCCAAAGCGGCCAATATGCCCAACGACAATATCAAGCGCACCATTGACAAAGCCCTGGGCGCCGGCAACACCGAGAACTACGAGAAGATCACCTATGAGGGCTACGGCCCCTGCGGCGTGGCCGTGATCGTGGAGACCATGACCGACAACCGCAACCGGACCGCCGGGGAAATGCGGCATTATTTCGACAAGTACGGCGGCAACATGGGCGCGGCCAACTGCGTGTCCTGGTCCTTTGACAAGAAGGGCGTCATTGTCATTGACAACGAGGACGGCGACCTGGACGAGGACACCGTGATGATGGACGCCCTGGACGCCGGCGCGGCGGATTTTGAGTCCGAGGACGATGTGATGACGGTGTACACCGGGGTGGACGATGTGGCCGCCGTGTCCGACGCGCTGACTGCCGCCGGGTACAAGCTGCTCTCCGCCCAGGTAGAGATGCTGCCCCAGAACGGCTACATCAAGCTCACCAACGAGGACGACATCAAGAACATGCAGAAGATGCTGGACATGTTCGAGGACAACGACGACGTGCAGAACGTCTGGCACAACTGGGACGACGGAGAATAACTGACTGACAAAAAAGGACCCCCTCCTGCTGAAACAGGAGGGGGTTTCAACATATCGGAAAAGCCTCGCAGAGTTTCGCGCCCGCAGGCGCGAAAGCAATTTGATTGTTTTTTCCGAGGACACACCCCAGGGTGGCTTCTCTTGCCCCTTAGGGGCAATTCACCTGCTGTGCCTCGGAAAAAACTCTTCTCAGCCCGCAAACGTGCGTGGAACCCGTCTTTGGCGGGTTCCATCGTGCGCTGCAGCGGGCTGCAGCTCTTTTATCAAAAAAGGGCTATAGCCCTTTTTTGATAGCTAGCTGTCCCAGATGCTGGTATCCCTTACCCGGGGTGGGCGGGTCTTCCAGAGCAGCTTGTCCTTTTCCTTCAGGGGCACCTGCCGGTCCGGCAGGTCCAGCACAAAGCGCTCCGTGGCGTTGATCACCCGGCAGCTCCCGTACAGATGCTCCCGGGGCAGGTCCAGGTTGTAGCGCAGATGCACGTGCCCGTGGAGCAGAATCTGGGGCTGATACCGGTCCAGCAGCTCCCGCAGGGCCTCAAAGCCCCGGTGGGCCGGGTCCTCCCGGTCCCCCAGGCCCTGGGGCGGGGCGTGGGTCACCACCAGATCCACTCCGCCGCTGCGCCAGAGGGCCAGGCGCAGCTTCCGGATCCGGCGGCGCATCTGCGCCTCGGTGTACTGGAAGGGGCCCGGATGATACCGGAGGCAGCCCCCCAGCCCCAGAATGCGCAGGCCGTTATAGACCACCAGCTGGTCGTCAATGCAGACGCAGCCCTCCGGGGGCTTACGGAGATAGTGTTCGTCGTGGTTGCCGTGGACATAGAGCAGGGGAGCGCGGCCCATGGTCACCAGAAAGGTGAGATATTCCGCCTTTAAATCCCCGCAGGAGAGGATCAGATCGTAATCGGCCAGCCGCCCTTTCACGTAGTAGTCCCAGAGAGCGGGGCATTCCTCGTCGGACACGGCCAAAAGCTTCACGGCGTCTCCTCCTTCTCCCGGGGCACCTGTTCCCGGTGGAGGCCCAGCTCCCGCACCAGGGTCTGGGACACGGGCAGCAGCTCCTCGTAATCGGGGATCCGCCCCTCCACATTTTCACAGAGCCAGTCCATATGCAGCAGCTCCGCCGGGGAGAAGCTGCGGCCGCCGTCGTTCTTCACGCTGCCGTCCTGGGCCAGGATGCGGCGGCGGAAGGGGTCCAGCCGCCCTTCCCGCAGGTCCCGGACCAGCAGCCGGGTCATGGCCCGCAGGCTCTCCGGCACCCGGTCGGACAGCTCCACGTCGATCACGCCGCTGTCCATGCCCCACCAGTAGTTTACCGCCTCCGGCATCCCCTTCTTCTGGGGCCAGGTGCCGGCCAAAACGGCTCGGACGATGTTCTCATACAGCCTGCCCCAGAGCCAGCAGGGGGAGGCCAGGGGGATCAGCGCGCCGTTCTCGTCCACGGCGTAGGTGCCGAAGGCGCCGTGCTCCAGGTACTGGGGATCCTTTACGGGAATGTCCCGGTTGGAGACGACCCGCACGCCCTTTTGCAGCAGGCGGGTGGTGGCGTTGCCCGGCAGGCAGGACCAGTCCAGCAGGATCTTGGCCCGGGGGTTGGTCATCTGCGCCCCCAGGGCAAAGGCGTTGATGGAGGCGGGGACGCCCATAATGGGATAGCTGCCGATATAGCCGATGCAGTCGTTTTCCGCCAGGGCGCCGGCGATGGCGCCGGTGACGAATTTTCCCTCATAGATCCGGCAGTAATAGCTGCGGACGCTGGAGAGGGGACTGTCCGCCGAGCAGTTGAGAAAGCGGATTTTCGGATATTTCACAGAGACCTTCAGGGTGGGGCGCAGCAGCTGGGGCGTGGTGGTGAAAATCAGCTCCGCGCCGTCCGCCACGGCCTGCTCCAGCAGGGCTTCCGCCTGCTCCGGGGTGTCCGCGTTAAAATAGCTGCGGACCTTGATCTTGTCCCCCAGGGCCTGCTCCAGATAGGCCCGCCCCTGCTCGTGCCCCTGGGTCCAGGTGCTCCGCTCCGGGTCCCGCTGGTGGATAAAGGCCAGGTTCAGGTGCTCCGGCGCGGGGGCGATCAGCTTTTCCAGAATGCCCCGGCCCTCCGCGGGTGGGGCGGCGGTTTCC
Organism: uncultured Oscillospiraceae bacterium; assembly: GCA_947626315.1. Taxonomy (GTDB): domain Bacteria; phylum Bacillota; class Clostridia; order Oscillospirales; family Oscillospiraceae; genus Limivicinus. Next base: position 16,486 of record CANQRQ010000046.1, read on the forward strand.
AGCTTGACGGGCTCCTCACCGGAGCCGGCCAGCACGTCCGCCCAGAGCCCGCCCAGGGACTTTTTCAGATCCTTGGCGGTGCTGTCCCCCAGCAGCTTGTAGGGATAGACCTGGAGCCAGAGCAGCAGCGCCTCCTCCGGCAGCAGGTCCGCCTTGCCGCCGCCCAGGGCCTGGAAAGCCTCCCGGAAATAGTGGTAATTGGCGGAAAAATTCCGCCGGTCCCACTCGGACCAGTCCTGCCCCGGCTCCCTGCCCAGATAAGCCAGCAGTTTGGCGTAATCCCCCGGGCGGCGGAACTGGATCTCATACAGCCCGGTGTGTTTATAAAAGTCCAGGAACTCGTAATAGGCCTTGATCCGGGGCTCCTCGCTCATGGGGGGCAGAATGCGCCGAATCACGCTGGGGATCCGGGGAGAGCCGAAGTATTTCAGCACGCTCAGCCGCTTGTTGCCCTCCTGGACATAGAAATTGCCCAGGTATTCATAGCAGAGGATCGGGTCACGGATGCCGGTGTCCGACAGATGGTCGGCGCAGAGAGCCATCCACTTGGTGGCAAACTCGCTGTCCGGCGTCAGCAGCGGCAGAAAGCCGGCGGAGAAAGCGGAGGTCCGCCCGGCGGATTTTGTGCCGGTCACCCGGTCCACCGGGATTTCCTGGGCGGGGAGCTCCTGCACGGTGTATTCCGGCCGCCCGGCCAGCAGTTCGTCCAGCACGGCGGGGAAGGGGGATTTGTTCGCCGCTTCCAGCTCTTTGATTTCCTTTTGGCCCATACGGAGAGCCTTGATATATTCATCTCTGGCAGCTAGCAGATTCATAGGAATTACCATGCCGGAGCGGCACCGGCACAAATAGGGATGAAAACAGATGCCGCAAAATTATCTGTTTTC
>CANQRQ010000047.1 GCA_947626315.1 uncultured Oscillospiraceae bacterium
CTAACAGCTTAAGCAACGAGATGGACGTATCCTTGACTGGCGGTCAAGCTTACGACCAAATATATTGTAGTAGGAGGTTTTTTCCATGGCTGACAGGAAGTTTTTCAGTTTTAAGGGTGCCGTTGTCCCGGCGGAGGCAGAAGGGGACTATGAGGCCGCCCAGGTTTTTGACAAAGTGCGCGTAGGCCGTCTGGGGGTGTATTACCGGGACGGGTTCCGCATCCGCTGCGTCCCCTATGCTTTTATCGACCGGGTCTTTATCCGCATTCAGGAGGTCCGGGGCCGCATGTGCTGCGGGCAGACCACCTTTGCCTATTTCCGCCTGGTCTTTGTGAAGGACGGCAAGGAGCTGGGAGACGTGATCTCCGAGAGTGAGGAGGCCATGGACGCCGCCCTGGCCAAAATCGGGGAGCTGGCCCCCCAGGTGGCCACCGGCTTCGTCGCCGCCGGCTGAGGAAGTCTACCGTCCCTTCACAAAACGGAGCTCAAATAAGGACTTGACCCTTTCAGGCCTGCGTCCTTCAGCTTGGCAAAAGCCTCGCAGAGTTTCGCGCCCGCAGGCGCGAAATCATTCAAATCGTTTTTCCCGGCGGCACGTACGTCGGGAAAAACTCTTCTCAGCCCGCAAACGTGCGCGAACCCCGTCTTTGACGGGGTTCGTCGTGCGCTGCAGCGGGCTGCAGCCCCTTTGGCACAAAAAGGGCTACAGCCCTTTTTGGCCAGTCTTACCCCTGCTCCGCCAGATAGATGCTCACCCGGCTCTGGATGGCTTGGGCGGCCCCCTTCGCAGTGCTGTTCCCGGCGAAGAATTTGCCCGCCTCCTCGCTGACGATGCTCCAGAGCTGCCCGTCCCGCCGGTACAGTTTGTCCGCCCCCTCCAGCTGGGAGATCAGGGCCTCCATCCCGGATTTCTTCTGGTCATAGGTCTGGGGGTCCTTTTCCCAGGCCTCCTCCAGTTCCTTTTGCAGCTCCTGCTCGATCCGGTCCCGCCGCAGGGACAGGCCGTAGCCATAGGGACTGTCCTTTTCCAGGAATGTGCGCAGAAACTGCCAGCACTCCTCTTTATGGGCGGAGGAGGCGGACATGCCCAGGCTCAGGGACGGCACGACCACGCTTCCCAGCTCCGGCAGGCCCACGAAAGCCACGTTCCCCTCGCCGTAAGTCTCCGGCAGCCAGGCCGCCGGCCGGACCGCGTCGTACTCTCTCAGCGTCAGCAGGCAGGGCGGCTCCTCCCCGTCGTCTTGCGTCGTCACATACGTCTCCGGCAGCTGCGCGGCCTGCTCCAGAAGCTGGACAAAATACGCCGAATCGAAGGCGCAGCTCCCGCTCTCCCAGTTCAGCAGCTTGTCCGCCGAGGCATAGACCATCATCTGCAGCCAGCCGCCCCGGCTCTCTCGCAGGGAGAACAGAGACTGAAACTGTCCGCTCTGCCCGACAAGGTTTTCCAGCCCGGCATAGCTCCAGTTCTCCGGCCCGCCCACCGCGTCCAAGGGCGCTGTGGCTGTCAAAAGCGCAAAGTCTGGCGCCACTTGGTAGAGACTGCCGTTTACCTCCAAGGCGGACAGGGGGCCGCTGAGAAAATCGCTCCTTGACAGCTCCGGGTCGGCGTCCAGATAGGGATACAAGTCCTCCAGCAGTCCCCGCCGGGTATAGACCTCCGGGTTCAGCGCCGCCCCGTCGTAATCCGCCCGGAAGTTGTACAGATCCGGCGCGTTCCCGGCGGAGATGTCCGCCGCCAGCCGCAGCTCCGCGCCCTCGCCAAAGCCGGAGTAGTCCCGGATCTCTACCTTGCAGGCAGGCTGGGCCCGGTTCCAGTCCTGCACGGCCTGCCGGATCACGTCCAGATTGTAGATCTCCCCCACCGTCGCCAGGCTCAGGGTCACGGGCTCCCCGGCGCCCTCCGCCGGGCTCAGCAGATACGGGAAAGCGGCCTCACTGCCGTCGCTGCCGGTATACAGGAGCCTCCCCTCTCCTGCCTCGGCGATGCCTCCGCTGCCGGACAGGCCCAGGTCTGAAAAGCTCAGGAGCTTCTGCATGGTCTCAGAGGAGAAGTTGTAGCCGTACAGGGCGTTGTTGATGTTCAAATACAGCTCCCATTCGTTCCCGCCGCCGACAATGGCGCAGGGGCTGCCCAGCTCCCGGGTCTCCCCCCAGGTCCGGTTCGCCTCGTCGATGGTGCTGATCGCCTGGGCGCCCTCCTTCTCCCAGGCCACATACAGCCTGCCGCTGCCGTCCTGGCCGAAGCTGGCCGAGCCGGAGGCATTCAGCTTATAGTTCAGCTCCGCCTGTCCCCCGTCCCCCAGACGCAGGGAATAGAGGACACCTCCGTTGAGCACATACAGGCTCTCCCCCTCCGCCGCCAGGCGGGTGACGTTTATCCCCTCCGGCAGGGCCACAGAGGGGAGCGCCTCCCCCTCGGCGCTGAAACGGAGCAGCTTCTGCCCCATGCTGTCATAGATCAGGATCGTGTCGCCCAGGGCGCAGAAGCTGTACCACTGCTGGCTCCCGTCCGTGCAGGAAGCCAGCGCCTCCGCGCCGGAGCTGTCCGGGTCCACACGGAAGAGGGTGCAGCTCTCCAAAAAGCTGCCCACCAAATAGGTCTTGCCCTGGATGGAAGCGGTGTTTTGGTCAAACCAGAGCTTCTGGGGAAAGGCAACTGCCTCGGCCCCGTAGACAGGCACGGCGGGCGCAATGGACAGCTCGTCCAGCTCCTCCGCGGAGCCGGCCCCCTCCGGCTCTGTGTCCCTCCCGGCACAGCCCCCGGTCAGCAGCAGGCAAAGCGCCAAAAGCAGGAGCAGAATTCTTTTCATAGTCAAACCTCCCCGGCGGATCTCTTTCCGCCTGTTTGCCTATATAAACAGCTTTTTCCGCTCCGGGTTTTCCTCTGACCGCAAATAAAAAAAGAAAAAATTTTTTGAAACCAAGAGCCGAAAAATCTGTCTATATAGGGAAAGCTTTTTTCGGAAAGGGGGGATCCCGGTGGATGACGCGGAGATCGTGGCGCTCTATTGGCAGCGCTCAGAGGCCGCCATCGCGGAGACGGAAGCCAAGTACGGTGCCTATTGCCGGGCCATCGCCTGGCAGCTTCTGTGCAGCCGGGAGGACACGGAGGAGTGCGTGGACGACGCCTGGCTGGCCGCCTGGAACGCCATGCCGGACAAGCGCCCGGCCCATCTCTCCCCCTTTCTGGGCCGGATCACCCGCAACCTGGCGCTGAACCGGCTGGACAAGCGGCACAGCCTGCGCCGGGGCGGCGGCGTCCTCCCCCTCTGCCTGGAGGAGCTGTCCGGCTGCATCCCCGGCGGCAGTTCTCCGGAGGAAGCGCTGGAGGCCCGGGAACTGGCGGAGCGGCTGCGCCGCTTTGTCGACCAGCTGCCCAAGGCGGAGCGGCGGGTGTTTTTGGGCCGCTATTTCTATTTTCTCTCCCTGGAGGAGATCGCCGCCCGGCTGGGCTATCATCCGGGCAAGGTAAAAAGCATGCTCTACCGCAGCCGCCAAAAGCTGCTGCGCTGTCTGCAGGAGGAGGGGTTCGTGTGATAAATCACACGAATTTTATTAAAACGGCGTGCCGCTCGCCGCAAAAGCGGCAACCGCGGCACATGCCGAAAATCCCCCTTTTGCCGCATAGGGGGGATTCCTTTCCGATTTTGCTGCCAGCTTTGCGGCAGAAGGGGGATTACTATGACTTCTTTACAGTTCTTGAAAGCATTGGACGCGGACGACCGGGCGCTGCTGGACGCGGCCCGGGCCCTGGGTCTGACGGAGGCTCGCCCCGCCCTCCCCCTCCGGCGAAAAAAACTGGTCCGCACGCTGCTGATCGCGGCGGTGCTGCTGTCTCTGCTGGGCGTCACCGCCTACGCGGCGGATTTTCCGGGTCTGCGGGCCCTGCTGCTCCCCGGCAGCCAGGGGATGGCCTACCATGCGGCGGACTTGCCGGACGGGGAGCGGCTCCTGACGGAAGCCCCGGACGGCGGCATGCTGTCCCTGACCCAGCCCATGGCTCTGCCGGAGGATCTGGATCCGCGGATCGCCGTCAAAGTGGAAAACTCCGCCGCCGCCTGGGCGGAGTGGCTCGCCTGGAAGGAAGCGCACCCCTTTGAAGAGCCGGAGGTTTTCCGGCCCCCGGAGGGAACCGGCTTTTCCGAGACGGCGGAAAACCCGGACGGCAGCTATACGGTGGCGTTCTATGAGGACAGCCGGTGGGACGAACAGGCCGGCAGGATCGTGGGAGTTCGCCTGATCGAGGTGCGGACCGCCACGGAGGAGGAATACGCCGCCGACCGGCACTATAAGGAGGTCATGGGCCATCTGGGCATAGCGGGCTACGACCACAGCTACGGGGTCTATGACGAAGCCGGAGCGGAGAAGCTGGAGGAACTGGCCGCGAAATACGGCCTGGCTCTGCGCCGGGAAAGGACCGTTCTCTCTCCGCAGACCGGGGAGCCTGGGCCCGAGAACGGCGATTCCTTGGAGACCCTGGTGGAGCTTCTCTCCGAAAAGACCTGTTCCGCCCCTCTTTTCAACCGGAATCCCGATAGGATCGACCACGCCAGCTATTTTCAGGAGGGGAGCTTTAGTCTCAGCTACAGCGTGGCGGACGCCTCCTCCGGCGAGGAGTTGAGCTGCTACGTCTGCAGCTCCCCCTACGGCACTCTGTCCAGCGGCATGGAGATGCTTGAAATGGAGGGCGATCTGACCGCCTTCCAGTCCCGGACGCACACGGCGCCGGACGGCACGGAACTGACCGTCCTGTTCAGCGGAGAAACGGCCTATTTCTATACCTGGCTCGAGAAGTCCTATTTTGCCGGCCGCATCGGCGGCCTGGGGAGGAGCGCCGCTCCGGAAGCGGCCGTGACCGCTGTCCTGGACGCCATCGCCTTTACGCATATCGGAGTATAATACCCTAACCGGGAAAAACGGGGCTGCAGCTCAACATTTTGTTTCGCTGCAGCCCCTTTGTTTCATTTAAATCTCTTCCGGCGGGCCGGCCGGCAGGCTGAAGCTGGCGGCGAAGTGCTCGCCCTCCCGCCGTGCCTGAAAGCTGCCGCCCATGAGGTCCAGGATCTTCTCGCAGGTCCGCAGGCCGATCTTCGTGCTCTCCGCCCGGCCCTGCCCGCCGGCACAGCGGTTGGATACGCTCACCGTCAGACGCCCGTCCTCCAGCTCCGTCAAAAGGATCACCGGCTCGGCCTTGTCCGCGTACTTTTTGACGTTGGAGATCAGATTGTCCAGCACCCGCTTGAGATACAGCGGGTCCGCCGTGACGGAGCAGGCCTCCCCCCACTGGATGCTGTTGGTCTGAAAGCCCGCGTCCTGCAGGTCAAAGGCCAGCTCCCCCAGCATCTGCTCCATGAGCAGCCGCCCCTCGTAGCGCTCCAGGTTCAGCTCCGGATCCGTGCGGCCGAAAACCAGGAAGTAGCGGAACAGCTCGTCCGTCAGGTCCTTCAGCTCCATCGCCTTGCCGTAGGCGGAGGCGGTGAACTGTTTGACCCGCTCCGGATCGGTGAACTTCCCGTCGTTGAGCAGGCCCAGATAGCCGATCAGGCTGGTCATGGGCGTACGGATATCGTGGGAGATGGCGGTGATCAGCTCGCTGTTGGCCTCCCAGGCCCGGCGCTCCCCGGTCATCCGCTCGATCACGGAGCGGCGCATGGTGTCCATCTCCGCGGCCAGCTGGGCCAGCTCGTCCTCCCCCCGGATGGTGATGGGCCCCTCCAGGTCCCCTTGGCCGATCTCCACCGCCTCCCGGGACAGGCGGATGATCCGGGCGGACAGCCGCCGCACATACCAGAGCGCGATGGTCACGAACAGGATGCTGGCCATCATCACGCCGATCATCCGGTTCAGGGCGTACTCCCGGACCTCCGTGCTGTCCCCGATGGCGATGTGGTACAGGCCGTCGGCAAAGCGCAGCGGGTAGAGCTTGCCGTAGCGGCTGGCGTACTGGAGCCGCTCATAGCTGGGCATCGTGTCGGAGGGCTGGGCCTCCCCGTCCTCGGCCAGCAGGTTCAGGCTGTCCCCTTTATAGATCAGAATGGTGATGTACTCGTTGCGGGCGGTCCAGTCCGCCACGGCGGCGGCGTCCTCCCCGGCAATGCCGTTTTCGCTCACGTAGGCGTTGAAGCGGGAGTAGATCTCCGCCTTGCGGGCGGACTCCGCCTCCGGGCTCAGATAGATCCTCTTCACTGCCAGGTCGCCCAGGCCGGTGACGGCGAAGTACGCCGCCACCGCCGCCGCGGCGGCCAGCAGCAGGACGTACAGCATTTTCGCGTTCAGAGAGCGGGGCAGCCGGAAAGCCTTAGTCAATCCTGTATCCCCTTCCCCAGACGGTGCGGATGATCACCGGGTTGGAGGGGACCTCCTCGATCTTCCGGCGCAGGTTCAGCACGTGGACCATCACCGTGTTGCTGGAGCCCGGGAGGAACTGCTCCTTCCAGGCGGCCTCATACAGCTCCTTGGCAGTGACGGTGTTCCCCCGGCGCTGGATCAGGTACTCCAGAATGGCGTACTCCTTGTCCGTGAGGGTCACGTCCTCCCCGCCGTTTCGGACCTTGTGGTTTTCCAGGTCGATCTCCAGGTTTTCCAGCACCAGCACCTGCCCCGGCTTGCCCCGGTACTCCTGATAGCGGCGCAGCAGGGAGCCCACCTTGGCCAGCAGCTCCGCGTGGGAGAAGGGCTTGGAGAGAAAATCGTCCCCGCCGCTGCTGTAGGCCGAGACCAGATCCCCCTCGGCGGACTTGGCCGTGAGGAACAGAATGGGCACGTTGGAGAATTTCCGGATCTCCTGGCAGACCTCAAAGCCGGAGAGCCCCGGCATCATCACGTCCAGGATCAGCAGGTCCACCTGGGGGTGTTCCTTCATGTAGCGGACGGCCTCGGCCCCGTCCGCCGCCTCCGCCACAAAATAACTGGAATTCAGAAGAAGCGAGAGAACATTTCTGATGTCCGCGTCGTCATCTACTATAAGGATATGGGATCGTTCTTGCACGGCGCACCTCCGGTTTTTTCTGTCCCGTTCAATATACCACAGATTTTTGGACAGGCAAAATTTATTAAGAAGATTTAAGAATTTGACGCAAAAAATAAGAGACAAGAGCCGGGGAATATGCTACAATCAAAGCCGGCGGAGCGTTCCGCCGAGAGATTTGACGGAAAAAACCGAAAAAGGTTCGCCTGGCCGGCGCGATTTGCCCGGTCCCATAGAAGAAATTCAGGAAACGACGGAGGAAGCCTACATGAAAAAGCTGCTTGCCCTGCTGCTGGCCCTGGCCATGGTTCTGAGCCTGGCCGCCTGCGGCAAAAATTCCGACAGCCCCAGCAAGCCCAACGCCACCGAGACGCCGGCCTTTGTGTACGCGGCGGAGTATAAGGACCTGGTCATCGGCAAATACCCTGACGCCACCACCATCAGCCCCAACTGCTACACGGAGGACGGCTTCTACTCCCTGGTCAACGAGAAGATCAGCGATGAGGTCCCGGAGGACGGTACCGCCACCTCCTACAAGGGCCAGACCGGCACCTTTGAGTACCGGCTGTATTTCATCGGCTACGACGGGCAGGTTACCCGCCTGGAGAACTACGAGCCCCTGGACGTGGCCGGAAACCCGGAGGGCTACGCGGATTTCAGCGCCAACAACTATATTGATACCGTAAAGGTGGGAGAGGACGGGAAGCTCTATGTGATCGAGAACCTGTTCACCCGCTATTACGACGGGCCCGAGGGCCTGGGCGTGGATTCGGACGAGTATTGGGACTACTATAACTATACCGACGAATACTACTTCCGCGTTCTGGACACGGACGGCACCCCTCTGAGCAGCGCCAAGATCGACCTGCCCGAGGAGACCTATCTGTACTCCTATATGTCCATCCCCGATCAGGCGGGCAACCTGCTGGTGGGCTCCGACCAGGCCCTGCTGGCCATCAGTCCGGAGGGGACCGTCGCCTACCGGATCTCCCTGGACGGCTGGGCGGACAACGCCCTCCGCCTCCCGGACGGCCGGGCCGCCGTGACGGTCTCCGGCGAGAAAGGGATCGAGCTGCGCTTTTTGGACCTGGAGTCCAAAAGCCTGGGCGAGGCGGTGGAGCTGCCCCAGGACGCCTGGAACCTGATCCCCGGCAGCGGAGACTATGACCTGTACTACACCAGCGGCGTCTCCATCTACGGCCTCAAGCTGGGCGGCGAGCCGGAGCTGATCGTCAACCTGCTCAACTGCGACGTGGACAGCAGCAGCATGAGCACCCCCGCGGTCCTCAGCGACGGCACCGTTGTGGGTGTGATCAGCAACTGGGACAGCAGCTACGAGCATCTGACCACCGAGCTCATGACCCTGAAGATGGTCCCTTCTGACACGGTGCCCCAGAAGATCAACCTGAGTATGGCGGTCAACTACCTGGACTACAACCTGCGCCGGCAGGTCATCGACTTTAACCGCAAAAACGAGCAGTACCACATCAACGTGACGGACTACTCCCAGTACGACGTGGACGACGGTACGGAGGAGGGTGCCCAGGCAGGCGTCACCAAGCTGCTCACCGAGATCATGACGGGCAATATCCCGGATATCCTGAGTCTGTCCAACCTGCCCTACACCCAGCTGGCGGCCAAGGGCCTGCTGGAGGACCTGTACCCCTTTATTGACAGCGATCCGGAGCTGAGCCGGGAGGACTTCTTCCCCAACGTTCTCTCCGCCCTGGAGGTGGACGGCCATCTCTGCCAGGCGGTGTCCAACTTCTATCTGATCAGCGCCATCGGCGCCCGGAGCGTGGTGGGCGATACGCCGGGCTGGACCTTTGAGGAGTTTGACCAGGCCCTGGCCTCCATGCCCGAGGGCTGCACGCCCTTTGAATACTACGTCACCAAGGACGATATGCTGCGCACCTGCCTGGACATGGACATGGACAGCTATGTGGACTGGACCACCGGCAAGTGCAGCTTTGACAGCCCCGCCTTCATCTCCCTGCTGAAGTTCTGCAACCGCTTCCTGGACGAATTCGACTGGAACAACTACGAATACGACGCCGAGGACGATACGAAAAACCGGGTGGCCCAGGGGCAGCAGATGCTGATGCAGGCCAATATCTACAGCCTTGACGAGCTGTTCTACAACGATTTCTATTTCGGCGGCGACGGCAGCTCCAGCGCCATCACCTATATCGGCTATCCCACCAACAACGGCGTGGGCAACGCTCTGGGCCTGCCCTACGGCTACGCCATGAGCTCCCGCTGCGCCGACAAGGAGGGGGCCTGGGCCTTCCTGCGCAGCTTCCTGACCCAGGAGTACCAGGAGGACAACGGCTGGTACCTGCCCACCAACCGGAAGGTGTTCGAGGAGCAGCTGAAGGTAGCCATGACCGTCGAATACGAGACGGATGAAAACGGCAACCAGGTTCTGGACGAGAACGGCGAGCCCGTCCCCCGGAGCAAGGCCACCAACTGGCTGGAGGACGGCACTACGCAGGAGGTCTACGCTCTGACCCAGGAGCAGGCCGATATGATCCGGGAGCTGGCAGAGACCACCACCAAGGTCAGTGAGAGCAACGCCAGCATCCTGAAGATCGTCTCCGAGGACGCGGGCGAGTACTTTCGGGGCAACAAGACCGCGGAAGAGACGGCGAAGCTGATCCAGAGCAAGGTGAACATCCACGTCAACGAGCAGCGTTGACCCAAACAGGCATAAAGGGGCTGCAGCAAAGTGGTTTTTGCTGCAGCTCCTTAGTCTGTAAAATACTCTTGCAGATAAACGAAAGTTTATATGAGGAAACAAGTGCCCTACGAGCCACGTAAATATGTGCGTGCAACCGCAGGAGCGACTTTTACCAGTGTCTGCACCGGGGTAAACCTGCAAGAAAGATGAAGGGCGACCTAAGAACGGGTCTGCTGTACCCTGCTCCCAGAGGGGCCCGGGGAAACTTCCCCGGGTGCCTTTTCTTTCGGTTCGCTTTCTTTGCGGCAAGGCAAAGAAAGCGAACAAAGCCACCAAGAGACTAAACTCAGTTCCCGCTGGTGACCGAAGGAGAAGAGCCGAGAATGGTATCTTTCCTGCGATAAACTTTCGTTTACTTCAGATAAAAATTTGCCTTTCTTTAACGCTCAAGGGGCTGCAGCCCAACTTCTCGTTTTGCTGCAGCCCCTTGGTTAGGTTTATGGAATTTATTCGCGCTCTTCCGCTGCCGCGGCTGCCGCCGCGGTTTTTTTCTTCTTCCGCCGCCGGCGCAGCAGCAGGGCGGGGACCGTAAGCAGCACCACGCCGCCGGCGATACCGGCCAGGGCCAGAAGATCGGTCCCGGCGCCCTCCTTTTCCACCACGCAGAATACCGCCGTCTCCCCCTGGGCGGGGAAGGTCAGGTAGCTGCCGCTTTTGCCGGTGAGCACCCGGGTCCAGGCCCCGTCCTGCCGGAGGTAAATCTCCGCCTGGCTGCCCCGGGACAGCTCCGGGGGCAGATAACGCACGGTGTAGCTCTCCTCCGGGCCGCCGTTTTCCAGGCTAAGCACCCATTTCTCCAGCACCCGGCCCTCCGTCAGCTGGGGGCCGTCCCCGGTATAGGCGTTGAGGGAGAGAGAGGCCCCGTCGGCAAAATCCCCCTCCAGCAGGACCAGGGACAGGGGGCCGCCGTCCCGCGTCTTCTGGGAGGCCAGGGCGGCCTGGCGGCTCGTATACACTGCCTCCAGCGTGGCGCTGAAGGTCAGATGGCTGAAGTCATAGTCCGGCCAACTGCCGGAATAGCCCTCCTTTTCCGGGACGGGGGGCAGCTCCTCCCGGCTGAGGCTGCCGCCGTAGGGGAAGCTCCGCTCGGCCACGGTCACCCCATCGGCGACAAAAGTGAGCTTCAGGGTCCGGAAGGGCTCCGGCAGGTCCTCCCGCTGGGAGAATTCCTCATAGCCCAGAGGCTCCGCACGGCCCGCGTAGCTGATGCCGTCCACCGCGCCCAGGCTGTCATGGACGTAGACGTTGCCGGAGACGGCCTCGCCGGTCATGTCCGCCCAGCCGGCGATGGTACCGGCGCAGGCGGTCACATCCCCCAGGTCTACCAGACTGGCGCAGCCGGTGATCTCCGTGCCGTAGCCGGCGATGCCGCCCACGTACTCCGCGCCGGACACGCCGCACATGGCGTAGCTGTCGCGCACGGCGGTGTTGGAATAGCCCACCACGCCGCCGGCGTAGCCGCCCTCGGTGCTGCCGGCGCTGCCGTAGCCCTGGCAGCCGGTGATGACACCCAGTTCCGTCAGCCCGGCCACGCCGCCCACGTTGTCCCACTTGGCAGTGATCTCGCCCCGGTTCACGTTCTCCGCGCAGACGCAGCGGGTCTGGTAGGTGCTGCTGAGGATGCTGCCCATGCCGATGGTCTCGGCCAGGGCGCCCTCCATGTCAAACTCATACTCGATGCCCATGGTCCCGGCGATGCCGCCTACGTTCCGGTCGGCCTCCACGCGCCCCGCGTTCTCGCAGCGCTCCACCCGGCCCAGGGTCTCGCCGCTGGGCTCCTCGGAGATGTCCTCCAGGATCTGGTGGTTGGCGCTGCCGGTCATGGCGTTGGCCATCATGATCAGCACCTTGGACAGCTGGTCGCTCACCGCCACCAGGCCCTGGGCCAGGCCGCTGCTGGAGTTGCCCACGATGCCCACCAGATCGCCCATGCCGCCGGCCAGCCGGTCCAGATCGGCGGAGAGGTCAGGCAGCTGGCCCAGCTCCGGCAGATCGGGCAGCGTGCCGCCCGAGCCCTCTGTGCCTCCCGTGCCCGGCGTATCCGGCTCTCCGGAGGCCAGGCTCACGTAGGCCCCGCTCCGGCCTCTTTGGGCCATGAGCGCCGGCCCATCCAGGCTCTCCGGCGCCGCCTCCGCGGTGGAGGGAGCGGCCTCCGGCTCGGAGGACGCCCCCGCCGGGTCCCCGGTGGCTTCGGGGGCGGGCGTCTCCTCGGGGGCGGGCGTTTCCTCGGGGGCGGGCGTTTCCTCCGGCGGGACAGGCTCGCTGGGGGTCGGATTCCCGCCCAGATTGTTGTTGGCGTCCGCCGCGCTCTTCCGGATCTCCTCCAGCACGGAGCGCATCTCCGCGGACATGTTGGTGAGGTTCCCCATGGCGGCGGAGACCAGATAGTGCAGCCGGTTCAGCTCGTCGCTGAGGCTGGCGGAATTTTTCAGGATCATATAGGGCTCCATCTGCCCCACGATCCCGGCCACGTCTTTGCGGCCGAGGATTTCCCCCTCGTTCCGGCAGCCGCTGAGGCTGCCGGACTGCCGCCCGGCGATGCCGCCCACGTTGTAGCCGTAGTGGGGGTAGCCCACAGTCCCCCGGTTGACGCAGCCGGTGACCGTGCCCCGGGAGAAGCCCACCACGCCGCCGCTGTCGGAGACCACGTCCGTGTCCTCCGCGCTGGTCAGATCCAGGCTCACCAGGCTGGACAGATTCAGGCTCTCCAGTTCCAGGCCGCCCTCGGAAATGCTGGTGTTCACCTTGGCGCCGTTCTCGCAGCCGCTGATCAGGCCGTCGCTGAGCCCGGCGATGCCGCCGGTAAAGCGCTTGCCGTCCACGGAACCCTCCGCGGAGCAGCCGCTGAGGCTGCCGTAGTTCTCGCCGACTACGCCGCCCACATAGTTCAGGCCCTCCACCCGGCCGGAGAAGGAGCAGTTTTCTATTGTACCGTAATTGGTCCCGGCGATGCCGCCCACCTGGCAGCGGCTGTTGCCCGGCGTCACCGTCCCCTCTACGCGCAGGTTCCGGACCACGCCCTCCGCCTGGATATAGCGGAAGAGGCCCTGGTGGGAGCCGTCGGTGGCGGTGGTCATGTGCAGAATGCTGTGCCCGCCGCCGTCAAAAACGCCGCTGAAGCTGGGAATGGGGTAAAAAGACTCCTCTCCCAGGTCAATGTCCCGGTCCAGCACCACCGTGAGGCCCTGGGAATAGGTGTCCAGCGTGCAGCTTACGGCCAAGTCCCGCAGCTCCCGAGCGGTGGAGATATGGAGCGTCTGCTCCTCGGCCCGGGCCGCCGGCGCGGCCAGGCCCCCGGCCAGGGCCAGCAGCAGGGCCAGAGCCAGTACCCGCTTTTTCATTCGTTGGCACCCCCTTTCTCCTCCAGCTCCTTCAAAAGCTCCTCCGGCAGTTCCTCCACGCTGCCCACGTCGATCACCGCGTTCAGCGTGCCCCGGAAGATTCCGTGCACCTCCGCGTCGATCAGGCCGTCCAGCTGCCCCCGCACCCGGCCGTTGAGGCGCATGATGCCCGTGTGCTGGGCCGCGCCGCCGCTGTAGTTGATGGTGAAGGAGGTCTTGCGGATGATGATGTCCCCCATCAGCAGGATCTGGGGCAGGACGCACATCACCAGAAAGATGGAGATCAGCGTACCGGAGCCCAGGTAGACGCCGATGGTGGAGATCGTCTCGTTGGAGGTCATATAGCCGATGATCATCCCCGCGGAGGCCAGCATGGTGCCGGAGGTGATGATGGTGGGGAAGGACAGGTTCAGCGTCTCGATCATGGCCTCCCGCAGAGGCATCCGCTCCTTCAGCTCCATGTACCGGCTGGAGATAACAATGGCGTAGTCAATGTTCGCGCCCATCTGGATGGCGCTGATGATCAGATAGGTGAGGAAGAACAGATTCTCCCCCTTCAGGTAGGGCACCGAGAAGTTGCACCAGATACTGCCCTGGATGATCATGATGAGCAGCAGGGGGAGCCCTACGGATTTAAAGGTGAAGAGCAGCACCAGCACCACAAAGAGAATGGTCAGGATGCTGATGAGCAGATTGTCGTTTTCAAAGGAGGCCTTCAGGTCGTTGCAGCTGGTGGTGTCCCCCACAGTGTAGGACTCGTCATAGTACCGGGCGGCAATGCCCCGGATCACGTCCAGGTACCGGAAGCTCTCCTCCCCCTCGATGGGCAGATCCAGCTGGACCACGATCCGGCTCCAGTCCTGGCTCTTCAGCTGCAGCCGGGCGTCCCCCAGCAGCTGCTCCAGGCTGTCCAGCTCCTCCTCCATGTCCTCGTCCAGCTCCAGGGACAGCTCCTGGCGCGCGTCGCACAGATAGTCGAAAAGGTCCAGCAGGGGGACGGTATAGCTGTCGATGTTGGTCACTGCCTGGCCGTACTCGTCGTTGCGCAGGGCGTAGCCGGTATAGAGCAGCTGGGCCACCTCATAGTCCAGGCCGGTCAGCTCCCCGAAGGCTCTGGGGCTCAGGGCGCTGGTGAGGGTCACCCCGTCCCGGACCTCCACGTTGGCCAGACCCAGGACGCTCTCCACCGGCTCCAGCTCCTCCACCTCCGCGATCAGCGCCGCCTCCCGCTCATAGTCCCCGGAGGGGACCACGATGGCCAGCTGGTTGCTGCGGCCGAAGGTCTCCTGGATCAGCTGCTGGGCGAGCTGAGCCTCGTTCTGCCGGTAGGAGCGGATGGAGCTCTGGGAGTAGACGTAATGGGCCTGCCGGGAGCAGAAGAAGGCGCCGATCACCACGGCGATGAACAGAACCGGCATGACAAAGCGGGTGGCGTACACCGCCTTCCCCAGAAAGTTGATTTTGGGCACAAAATTCCGGTGGTGGCTCTTGTCGATCCAGCCGGAGAAGAGCACCAGCAGCCCCGGCATCAGGAAGAAGACGGAGCAGAGGCTCAGCAGGATGGCCTTAATCAGCACCACACCCATATCGTAGCCCAGCTTAAACTGCATGAAGCTCAGGGCCAGCAGGCCGGAGACGGTGGTCAGGCTGCTGGCGGAGATCTCCGGGATGGCCTTGCTCAGGGCGGCGATAGCCGCCTCCCGGGCAGCCTTGTTCTCGTGTTCCTCCATGTACCGGTGGCAGAGGATGATGGCGTAGTCGATGGCCAGGGCCAGCTGCAGCACGATGGCGATGGAGTTGGTGACGAAGGAGATCTCCCCCATCAGGAAGTTGGTGCCCATGTTCAGAATGGCCGCCGCGCCGAAGGTGATCAGCAGGACGGGGATCTCCGCGTAGGTTTTGGAGGTCAGCAGCAGCACGGCTACGATGATGATCACGGCGATGATATCCACCACCAGCATCTCGCTGTCAATGATGGCCTTCAGGGGGTTGCCCACCTCGCTGCTCACATACAGGTCGTAGTCTGCCAGCTCCTCCTGGATCTGCGCCAGGGCGGCCACGCTCACAGGGTCCTCCTCCGTGCCCTCAAAGGTGACGGAGAAGAGGGCGGAGGCGTCGGTATAGTGCTTCTCCGTGTCGTCAAAGTCCACGGATTTCACCCCCGGGATCGCCTCAATCCGGGCGCGGAGCTCCTCCGCCTGGGCGTAGCTCAGGTTCTCCGCCATCACCTGGGCCGTGCCGAAGGTGGTGAATTCCCGCCCCATCAGATCGATCCCCCGGCGGGTCTCCGTGTCCGCCGGCAGATACTTCGTCAGATCGTCGTTGACCTGCACCCAGCTCCGGGAGAAGGCGCAGAACAGAGCCGCCAGCGCGAACAGGAAAAACAGGATATTTCGTTTGTCCACCACGAGGGCCGCGACCCTCTCCATCAAGCTTCTCTGATTGCCGGACTTCATGCTGTCTCCTCACGGGGACGCCGCCTGCGGCGCCCCCATATACTTTTTCATGATCACCTTACACTTTAGATATTACAAAAGTATTAACAGCCGGCAATTTTCCTGAAGATTCCGCCTGCCGCCGCCTTTACTGGAAAAGTCCGTTGCCGCAGCTATACTTTTCCAGAATTCGGGGCATAATAGGCGGTACAGCCGGGTGAAAGCACATTTGCCGCGTAAAAGCACATTTTTATTGCGCAAAAGACGGCAATGTGCTATGATACACCTGTATGTGCCCAGCCTATCAAGGACGGGGGATCGTCTGTTATGTCCAACTACCGCAATTCAAAAATCACCAAGCTTCTGAATATTCTCAACGTGGCGCTGATAACGCTGCCCTTTGCCCTGAGCTGGCTTTTCTACTATACCCATCGGATCTCCGTCCGGTATTTCTACAAGGGCAACACCCTGATCATCGTCCTCTCCGCCATTTTCTACGTGGTCTTCTGCCGCATCTACGAGGGCTTTGACGCCTATCTGATGCGCAAGTACGAGGTGGTGTACAGCCAGGGGCTGGCCGCCTTCATCAGCGATTTCTTCATGTACATCATCTGCTGGCTGCTGAAGAAGAACCCGCTCCCCGCCGTCTGGCCTATCGCCCTGGTATTTCTGTCCCAGCTCTGCCTGTCGGTGCTCTGGGTGCTGGCGGCGCACAAGGTCTACCGCAGCTGCTTTGAGCCGCCGGCGACGGTGATCGTCCACGGCACCCACAGCGACCCGGACAAGCTCCGGGAGCGCTACCGGATCGACGAGAACTTCAACATCAGCGGCGTTTACGGCCTGGACGAGTGCCTGCTGAAGGGCTTCTCTCAGCTGGAGGGGGCCCAGGCGGTGTTTGTCTGGGGCATCTACGGCTATGAGCGGGACGCGGTGTTTGCCTACTGCCTGCTCCACCGGTTGACGGTGTACATGCTGCCCGGCATCGGGGACATCATGGTGCGCAGCACCCACTCCCTGCACATGCTCCACACCCAGTTTCTCCGGCTGGAGGGGAGCGGCCCTTCCGAGGCCTATCTGGCGGTGAAGCGGGTTTTTGACGTGCTGCTGTCTCTGCTGGCCCTGCTGATCCTCTCGCCCCTGCTGCTGATCACCGCTCTGGCCATCAAGCTCTGCGACGGGGGGCCGGTGCTGTACAAGCAGCGCCGCCTGACCAAGGACGGCAAGCCATTTGAGATCTATAAATTCCGCAGTATGCGGGTGGACGCGGAGAAGGACGGCGTGGCCCGCCTCTCCACCGGGGACGATGACGACCGCATCACCCCTGTGGGCCGCTTCATCCGCAAGGTGCGCATCGACGAGCTGCCCCAGCTGCTGAACATTCTGAAGGGGGA
This sequence comes from uncultured Oscillospiraceae bacterium, assembly GCA_947626315.1. GTDB lineage: Bacteria > Bacillota > Clostridia > Oscillospirales > Oscillospiraceae > Limivicinus. The sequence goes on from CANQRQ010000047.1 coordinate 16,875, forward strand.
TATGTCCATCGTGGGCCCCCGGCCGGAGCGGCCGGAAATCTCCGCCCAGTATGAAAAGAAGCTGCCGGAATTCTCCATGCGGCTTCTGGTGAAGGCCGGGCTCACCGGCTATGCCCAGGTCTACGGACAGTACAACACCTCTCCCTACGAAAAGCTCCAGATGGACCTGATGTATATCGCCAACGCCAGCGTGATCGAGGACCTGCGCATCATCATGGCCACCATTAAGATCCTCTTCATGGCGGAGAGCACCGCCGGCGTGGGCCAGGGGCAGGAGACCGCGGAGGACGGGATGGAGTTCTTTGCGCCCCAGCCGGAGCGGCCCGCCGCGCCCGCCTCCGGCGCCGCCGGAGACGGAGCCGCTCTCCGGAAGGAGAAATAAAACAGTCAAAAAGATACCCCGCGCGTGAAGTGAACCCCAAAAGTTAGACGAAAATTGAATTAAGCAGCATGAAGGGTCTGGGATCTGTGTTGAGCAGGTGTC
>CANQRQ010000048.1 GCA_947626315.1 uncultured Oscillospiraceae bacterium
GGATATTATAGCCTATCCGACAGGTACGAGTCCCTGCACTTATGCGATTGAACCGCCGTGTACGGAACCGTACGCACAGTGGTGTGGGAGGTCGGCCCCGTCAGGGGCCTCCTACCCGATTGGAAACCACTGGCTCTGCCAGTGGAGGTGTCTCGCAAAAAGCTTTAGCTGCAAGCATCGAGCGAAGCGAGCTACAAGCAAAAAACTTAATTGATAAGAACACTAAAGGGAAAAAGGGTTGCCCGTTTACGGGCTGTAGGGCAAGCGATGCAAGAGGCAAAATCATTCGATGCGTCTTAAGACGCCTGCCGGTCCCAGGCCCTTCTAGGGCCTATTCAAGCCTCCGGCTTCGCCGGAGGTTTTGACTATGTTTTATGGTTCTTGCGTTTAAACGCGGGCGTCTTACTTCTTCGCGCGGATGATCTTGATGCCCCGCTTGGCGGCGTAGGGGAGGATGGCCTTCAGCTTATCCTCGGCCTTGTACATGGTGCTGGCCTCGGGCAGATCGCGGCTGAGGTGAATGGCGTCAAACTCGCACTTGGTGGTGCACAGGCCGCAGCCGATGCACTGGTTCTCGTCCACCTCGGTGGCGCCGCAGCCCAGGCAGCGGGCGGCCTCCTTCTTGACCTGCTCCTCAGTGAAGGGCAGCCGGTCGTTGGAGAAGCTCTTGGCCTTGGCGGGATCGTGGGCGGGCACCTGGCGCTGGGCGTTGTCGAAGCAGTCCACGGGGATGGCCAGATCCTCCTTGTTCAGCTCGATAAAGTGCCGGAGGTTCCGGGCCAGGGTCAGGCTCTGGCCGGGCTGCACAAAGCGGTGCATGGAGGTGGCGGCCTCCCGGCCGGCGGCGATAGCGTCGATAGCGAACTTGGGGCCGGTGTACACGTCACCGCAGGTGAAAATGTCGCTCTGGGCGGTCTGATAGGTGACCGGATCCGCCTGGGCCAGGCCCTTGGCGTCGGTCTTCAGCTCGCCCACGTCCAGGCCGCCCCACTCGACCTGCTGGCCGATGGCGAAGAGGACGGAGTCCACCTCGATAACTTCAAATTTGCCGGTGCCTACGGGCTTGCGGCGGCCCTTGGCGTCGGATTCGCCCAGCTCCATGAGCTCCACTTTGAGCCCGGTGACCTTGCCGTCTTGCCCCAGGACCTCGGCGGGGCCGCAGAGGAACTTAAACTGCACGCCCTCTTCCATGGCCTCGGCCACCTCGTCCTTGTCGGCGGGCATCTCGTCCTGGCTGCGGCGGTAGACCACATAGGTGTTCTCCGCGCCCACGCGCAGGGCCGTGCGGCACACGTCCATGGCCACGTTGCCGCCGCCGATGACGGCGCAGCGCTTGCCGATGGCGGGAGCCTGGCCCAGGTTCACCTGGCGCAGGAACTCCACGCCGCCCATCACGCCCTCCAGCGTCTCACCGGGAATGCCGAGGGGAGAGGACTTCTGGGCGCCGATAGCCAGGCAGAAGCTCTTGTAGCCCTCGTCCCGCAGCTGCTGGATGGTCACGTCCTTACCGACCTCCACGCCGCACCTGAACTCCACGCCCATCTTGCGCAGCACGTCGATCTCGGCGTTGACCACATCCCGCTCCAGGCGGAAGCTGGGAATGCCCAGGGTGAGCATGCCGCCGGGGACGGCGTTTTTGTCAAATACGGTGACGGGATAGCCCATGTTGGCCAGGTAGTAGGCGCAGCTCATGCCCGCGGGGCCGGCGCCGATGACGGCCATTTTCTCCGGGAAGGGGGACAGGTCCGATTTGAAGTTCTTCAGCGGCGGGATGTACCGGTTCTCTTCCTTCAGCTCCTGCTCGGCGACAAAGCGCTTGATCTCGTCGATAGCCACGGCCCGGTCGATCTTGCCCCGGGTGCAGGCGTCCTCACAGCGGCGGTTGCAGATGCTGCCGCAGACGGCGGGGAAGGGGTTATCCTGCTTGATGAGCTTCAGGGCGTCCAAATAGCGGCCCTGGGCGGCCATCTTGATGTAGCCCTGGACGGCGATATGGGCGGGACAGTTGGTCTTGCAGGGGGAAGTGCCCGTGTCGTAACAGTTGATCTGGTTGTCGTTCTTGTAGTTGGGGCTCCACTTCTCCTTGCCCCAGTTGGCGGCGTCGGGCAGCTCCCGCTTGGGATAGGTGACAGGGCCGTGGGTGGTGCAGAGCTTCTGGCCCAGCTTGGCGGCGCCGGCGGGGCAGACCTCCACGCACTTGCCGCAGGCTACGCACTTCTCCTTGTCCACGTGGGCCCGGTAGGCGCTGCGGGACAGGTTGGGGGTGTTGAAATACTGGGAGGTGCGCAGAGCGTAGCAGACGCCGGGGGCGCAGTTGCAGATGGCAAAAATCTTGTTTTCTCCGTCAATATTGGTGATCTGATGCACGTAGCCCAGATCCTCCGCTCGCTGGAGGATCGCCATGGCCTCGTCATATGTAATGGGCCGGCTGGTGCCTACCTCAGTGGTGTAGTCGGCAAATTCACCCACGCCCATGCACCAGTCGCACTGCACGTCGCCGGAGCCCTCGCCCCGGACGCTCTGGGACCGGCGGCAGGAGCAGGGAGCGATGGCCAGATGGCCCTCATATTTCTTCAGCCAGTGGGAGATATGCTCAATGCTGACGGACTTGGACTCCGCCGGGATGGCTTTCTCCACGGGGATGACATGCATGCCGATGCCGGCGCCTCCGGGGGGCACCATGGGCGTCACCTTTTCCAGGGGCAGGAAGCTCATGCGCTCGAAGAAGTCCGTCACCTCCGGATGTTCGGCGATGACCTTGTTGTTCATGTTGAACAGCTCCGCGATGCCGGGGACGAACAGGGGCAGGATATAGCGCTTGTTTTCCCGGGTGTGAGGCAGGCCCTTGTCGCCCCAGTTGTACTCCAGCAGGCCCACAGTGGCCATCTCCTGGAGCTTTGCCTCCAGATAGGCCTCGTCCTTGCCGGTGAGCTTCACCATCTCCGCCAGGGAGGTGGGGGTCCGCTGCTTCATCTTCAGGGCGATCTCCACCATCTCGTCATCCAGAACATTGACCATGCCCCAGAATTCCGGGTCGTTCTCCGTCAGGGCCTCCAGGCCCAGCATCTGGGGGATCCGGTCGGTGATCTTCTTGCCGAGTTTCAGCAGGTTTTCTTTATTTGTTACCATATACGCTCTCCTTCATTTAAAGATTTTCATGGGGAGAAGTTCTCTGTGTTAAGGATATCACAGATCTTGGAAAATGTCACGAAAAAAACTATAAAAAGCAAAAATCGTACACTTTCCGCGAAAGTGTATAAAGAAGCAGTCCTGCGTCAACAAGGCTGCTTTTTTCGATAAATTTGATACAGGCAGGGAGGAAGGGCCAGGCAGATAAGGCCGTAGAAAACCATGAGCACGGGCAGCATGGGCCAGACGAGAGACCCCAGCTGAAGAAAGCCCGCTTCAAAGCTCAGCTCGTCCCGGAGGAGAAACAGGCCCTCCGGCATCCAGTACAGCAGGCGATTCAGGGCGCTCAGAGACGAGGCGCTGATAAAGACCGTGAGGAGCGTCGGCAAAAAGGCGGCGGCTGCAGCCAGGGGCGTGGAGTTGAAGGCGGCGGAGACGAGCATGGTCAAAAGGGCCAGGAACAGCACCCCGATAGCCCCGCAGGCCAGATGGAGGAGCCAGGCCTCAAAAAAGCTCAGGTCATACAGGCCGCTCCGCCAGGAGAAGATATTGGCCTGCACGGAACAGCCGGCGCCCTCAGTCCCGAGCAAAGAGAGCACCAGGACCGCCAGGGCCAGCTCCAGGACCAGGTACAGGGCGGAAACGGTCAGCAGCCCCGCCTTGACCTTGGCGGCGACCGCCTTTTTCCGGCCATGACGGCTGGAGAAGAAGATGGCGTCGGCGCGGAGGGCGCGCTCCTGGGAAAAGAGGCCTGAGACCAGATAGGCCAGCACCGGCGAGGCCAGGATCAGCATAAGCCCGGAGCTCTGGATCAGTGTGTCCCAGCCCTTCGTATAGCCCACGGCGGCGGGCGTCTCCAACGCCTCCATGCGGCGGAGAATGAGAGCAGCCTCCGACCGGCTGTAAAGCCTCGCGCCTTCCCCTGATTGCAGGTAGTCCCGGACCAGCGCCACCCGGCGCTCATAAAGCCCTGCGGCCTCCCCGGGGCTGAGGCGGTCGATGGCGTAATAGTCGAAATCCCGGTAAGAGGGGACGAAGGTCCAGCTTATCAAATCCCGCACCGGGGAAAAGGGAGTCTTATACCACACAGCCTTGTCCTCATAGATAGCGTTCAGGCGGGCGTTCTCCTCCACCACGCGCCGCAGCATGACCTCGTCCATAAGACCGGTGTAGTCCTTCTGGCTCCGCCGCATAAAGGCTGCCGCTTCCAGGCCCTGGAGCATGTCTCCCTCCGGCCCGGGGCAGGACACGTCATGTATCATAGAAAAGGCGGTATACAGGAGGATCGCCAGCAGGAGCAGCAGGGCGAGCCTGCTCCCGGCGGTAGAGAAGAGCTTTTTGATCTCATACCTTGTCATGCTCTTTGCCTCCTTCCTCTCCAAAGGTGTATAAAAACAGATCTTCCAGCGTGGGCGGCTCCGGCACAGCGCCGGGCGCGGGCGCTCTCTCCGCCAGGATACGCAGTTCCGTTCCCTCCGCCGCGGCCCGGATATTGGCCACCTTATAGCGCCGCAGCAGCTCCTCCGCCTGCCGGTAGGGGACCACACAGCGCCAGACGCCCAGCTGCATCTGCCCGGTCAGCTCCTCCACCGTGCCAGAGGCGGCGATGCGCCCGTCCTTCATCAGCAGGATCTGACCGGCGATGTATTCCACATCGGAGACGATATGGGTGGACAGCAGCACCAGCCGGTCCCGGGCGATCTCGCTGAGCAGGTTGCGAAAACGGATCCGTTCATTGGGGTCCAGCCCCGCCGTGGGCTCGTCCAGAATCAGGATCTCCGGGTCGTTGAGCAGGGCCTGGGCGATGCCCACCCGGCGCTTCATGCCGCCGGAGAGCCGCTTCATTTTCCGGTCCAGGGCCTTGGAGAGGCCGGTCAGCTCCACAAGCTCCCGGCTCCGCTGCCGGGCGGTGACCGGGCGCAGGCCCTTGATGGAGGCGATATAGAGCAGATAATCCCGGACCGTGAGATCCGGATAGAAGCCGAAGTCCTGGGGCAGATAGCCCAGCCTTGCCCGGTATTCCCCGTCCAGCGCGAAGATGTCCTGTCCATTCAGCTCGATAGCGCCGGCGCTGGGGCGCAGCAGGGTGCAGAGCATCCGCATCAGGGTGGTTTTCCCGGCCCCGTTGACGCCCAGCAGGCCGTAAACTCCCGGCCCAAAGGTGCAGCTGACATGATCCACGGCGGTCAGCTCCTTAAAGCTCTTGGTCACATTGGTCAGTTTCAGTTCCATAGGGAGGCCTCCAGATTCTTTTCACATTCTTTCCCGGTCCGGCCTATGCAGAAGGCCAGCCAGGCCAGAGACAGGCCCAGCATAATAAACCAGGCGGGGGCGGACAGAAGGGCGTACAGCCGCTCGTTGTTGACGGTCAGACCCCAGAGCAGGCTGTACACGAGGCAGCCCAAAATGCCCTGGAGCTCCGTACCGGCCCTCTTGGAGCAGAGGGTGCGGAACTGGAGGCAGCAGGCCGCGTTGAAGGGGACCAGGAACTGGGTCAGCAGCTCCAGGGTCCGCAGCTTTGCCGTCAGGGAGGCCGCCGTGAAGAAGACGCTCAGCAGCAGCAGGTCCACCAGAGCAAAGCAGATGAGCCGGGCAGCATAGACCTGGCGCAGGGAATACCGGACGGCGCACTCGATCTCCATGGACCGGCTCAGCCGGTTTTTCAGCAGCTCCGGCGCGGCCAGGACCGCGAACAGCGGAGCCCCCGCGCCGATGCAGCGCCGCACAGCGGGCTCCGTCCGGGCAGAGCTCAGCAGCAGCCACAGGCCCAGGAGCAGCAGGGCCTGGAGCAGCCACCAGCGCCGGTCGATAAAGCGGCTCTGGCGGTATAAAAACTCCGTCCAGCTCAATGATCCGGCGGCCTCATGCTCCCGGAAGGCGGCTTTGGACCTGCGGACGGCCCGCTCCACGGCGGCCTCTTCCGGCCTCAGCGGCAGGCACAGGCGGGCGGCCAGTTCCTGATCCGATCTTCTCATGTTCATTCCTCCTCTCTGAGCCGGGCAGTCAGCAGCTCCCGGGCCCGTTTGATCCGATATTTTACCAGCGGCAGTCCGATGCCCAAAATGCGGGCGATGTCCTTCTGTTTCAATTCCTGCAAAAAGTAGAGGATCGCCGTCTCCTGCAGTTCCTCCGGCAGCCTGTCCAGCTCCGCGCGCACGGAGAGGGCCGCGTCCAGCCTCTCCAGCGGGGCGCTGGCCGGCTCCGGCACGCCCGCCAGGGGCAGCTCCTGTTTTCGGCGGAGTGCGTCCCGGCAGGCGTTGGCGGCGATGGAGTAGAGGTAATTGGCCGCCTTGCCCCAGTGCTTATAGTCCTCAAAGCTGCGGAAGAAGCGCTCAAAGGTCTCCTGGGCCAGGAAGCGGTCCCGGACGTGAGCGGCGCAGTACCGGAAGATGGGCTCATAGTAGCGGCGCACGAAGAGCTCCAACGCCTCCTCGTCCCCGTTCCGCATTTTCTGTATCAGCAAAAAGTCCCCGTCCAGCGCCCTCACCACCCTTTCAAAAGATATAACGCAGTACAGACAGAAAAAGATAGCGGCGGCCGCGAAAAAAATCGCGGCCGCCGGAGCAGAGGCCTTTTAGGTCGGCATAATGCTTGTGACACTTTTGGACAGTTTCATGGATTGGCGGGCGTATACCACCTGGCCCACGGCCCAGATCAGGCAGACCGTGAAGACCGGCAGGATCCCCGTGCCTAAAAACATGGCGGTGATCGTTAGGATACACCACAGGGCCAGGCACAGGCTGTTGACCGCCGAGAAGGCCCGGTAAGCGCAGTCCCCGATCATGGCCTTTTCCGCCTCGTCGCAGTCGGCCAGCCATTTTTTCCGGAAGCGGGGCTCCAGAGCGGAGGCCTTCTTCTCCGGGTAGAGCCGTTTGGTCAGGTTGACGGCCCGCGTCTGGAACAGCACCGTGATCGCCAGGTGGGCAACGAAAGCTCCCAAGCCGAGCAGCTTCCAGCCTGTAAACTGCTGATCCGCATAGAGGGCGGTCAACAGCAGGGAGGACAGAATGTGCAGCAGAGCGCTGAGGCTCAGTTCCCACTCCAGCAGCCGCTCCGCCCGGTTGGACACGCCCTCTGCCTCGCCGTCCCAGCTTTCAATCAGCTTTTTGGCCCGGCCGCAGAGAATCAGCCCCATGGTTAGCTGCGCCGCTACGCAGAGAAGGAGCAGCCAGGGCGCCGCCAGCGACAGCAGCCCGGACGCCTCCGCTATGCCGCCGATGAGCCGCTCCATGCCCTGCTCACCCAACAAAAAAACAAAGCCAAAGCCAACCGCAAAACCGGCCAGAGTCCCGGCCAGCACAAACAGAAGAAACTTTGGCAGCGCTTTCCGGTCTGCCCGCCGGATATCCTCCTGTTCTCTCATGTCTCATCCTCCTCTAAAATAAAAATGTCCTCCACCGTCACCCCGCAGATCTTCGCCAGGGTGAGGGCCAGCGTTACGGAAGGGGAGTAGTCCCCCCGCTCGATCAGGCTGATGGTCTGCCGGGAGACGCCCGCCAGTCTGCCCAACTCCTGCTGGTTCACGCCCAGGGCGGCCCGCCGCTCCTTCAGCTGGTTGCGTAGGCCCATATTACGCCTCCATTCTGACAAATTTTCTTGTCAGAATGACAAGTATCTTTGTCATTTTTAAAATATCACCGGGTTCCTCGCCTGTCAAGAGGTAAAATAAAAATTCCCGGAGCCCTTTGGCTCCGGGACAGCTTGCCGAAAGAACCTGGCGGCGTATTGCCGCCGCAGAGAGGAAGACCATTAAACATGAATTTTTTCTAGCGCTCTGTACAGTGCCTCATTGTCTGTCTCATCCCGTACGGCAACGCGAATAAAGCTCCGGCCGTCAAAGCCGCTCTTGGATGACAGATCCTTGATAAGAAGATCGTCCTGCTTCAAAAGAGCGTCGGCCAGCGCCTTGGAGGAGATACCGTCCACCCGGCACATGATATAGTTGGCCTGGGAGGGATATGGGGTCAGGAAGGGGAAGGAAGCCAGCTTTTCTGCCATTTTGGACCGCTGGCGGCCGATCTCGTCGCAGGCGGCGGCATATTGGCCGGCGTAAAGACCATAGATCTGCAGGAAATACTCGCCAAAGGAGTTGATGTTCCACACGGGCAGCAGCCCCCGGAGCTTCTCCATCCGCGCCCTGTCGGAGCAGGCGGCCACACCCAGGCGCAGGCCCGGCACCCCGTAGCTCTTGCTGATGCTGCGGATGACCACCATATTGGGGTACCGCTCCAAAAGGCCGTTCTCCAGCAGCGTGAACCGGAGCTCCCGGTCCGCGAAGTCCACAAAGGACTCGTCCACCACGAAGACGGTGCCGTGCTCCCTGCACAGCTCCGCCAGCTCCAGAACCTGTTCCCTGGTGAGAAAGGCGCCGCTGGGATTGTCCGGATTGATGAGGAACAAATTGTCCATCTCCGCCGCGGCTTCACGGAGAACGTCCATGTCAAAACGAAAATCGTGGTTTGCCCCGGCAATGGGCACGATCTCACATGCGGGGAAGCAGCGCACATACTCGTTAAAGGCCGGGACAGACAGGGCTGTGCGCCCTTTCAATGCCCGTCCCAGGGTGTTGATAAGCTCCGCTGCCCCGTTGCCCAGCAGAAGGTAGTCCTCCTTCACGGAAAACATCTTTCCCGCCAGGAGCTTCTGCACATACATGCCCGAGGGGTAGTCTGTCAGGAGCGTGCGGAAAAAGTACTGCATCTGGTCCACCATGCGCTGGGGCGGAAAATAAGGATTCACCAGATAGCAGAAGTCCTTGAGCGCGCCGAAGCGCCAGAAGCCGCCGTAATGGCTCTCATAGGCCCGCAGCCGGTCCCCCTCCGCGGCGAAGAGGGTGTTGGCGATGTCCAGGTCCTGCACATCGTCAATCTCATACCACTTCATATTGCCCATTTCAAAGGCCTTCAGCCCCGCAAAGGACAGGTGGGCCAGCGCCTTCAGGACCATCTCGTAGTATTGGTTCTCTCCGTAAGCCCGAATATAGGCCTCCATAAAGGGCACATACTGCTTCTGAGAGAAGGAACGGCTGAACTTATAGACATTCACGGTCTTGAAGTATGTATCGGCGCTGTCAAACCGGAAGTCCTTTTTCTCCACAAACTCCCTGATAATGCCGTTTTCCCCCACCAGGGTCATGGTTCCGTCCATCCACTGCTCAAACTTGGCCACAGTTACCATGTTGGGGTCCGGCGCCTGCACCAGCTTTTGAATAAGGGCGGGATCATAAATCAGGTCCGATTCCAGCAGGATCGTGTCGTCCCGGACCAGCTCTTCCCGGGCCAGATACAGGGAATAGATATTGTTTGTGGAGGCATAATCCGGGTTTTCTACAAAGACCAGTTCAAAATCGGCCAGCTTCTCCCGGGCAAAAGCTTTCAGCTTTTCCCCCTCATAGCCAACTACAAGGACGAACCGGTGGATCCCCGCAAGGCGCAGAGCATCCGCCGCATGCTCCAGCAGGGTCCTGCCTCCCACCTTTACCATGCATTTGGTCTGATTGTCCGTGTAGGCGCCCAGGCGCTTGCCCATTCCCGCCGCCAGCATCAATGCCTGCATGTCCCAGCTTCCTTTCTGTCTTTTTCTGCAGCGGCCTGCTGTACAGCCGCTTCTCCCGGAGCCAAAGGGCTCCGGGAGGGAGAGGAGCTTTTATTTGCCGAAGCTGTCCTTCAGGGCCACGGCCCGGTTGAAGACCAGATGGCCGGGGGAAGCGTCCCGGTTGTCCAGGCAGAAGTAGCCCTGGCGCATGAATTGGTAGCCGGTGGAGTTTTTGCCCTTTTCCGGCATGGGGATTTGGGCCAGCCCCGCCTCCACCTTGCAGCCGGTGAGGATCTCCAGGCTGTCAGGGTTCAGGCAGTCCAGGAAGTTCTTGTCCGGGCCGTCCGGGTCCGGGTCGGCAAAGAGGCTGCCGTAGAGCCGCACCTCCGCCTCGGCGCAGTTATTGGCGTCCACCCAATGGAGGGTGGCGCCCTTGACTTTGCGGCCGTCGGCGGGGTCGCCGCCCCGGCTCTGGGGGTCATATTCGCAGAGGATCTCCGTCACGTTTCCGGCCCCGTCCTTGACGCAGCCGGTGCAGGTGACCAGATAGGCCCCCTTCAGCCGGACCTCAAAGCCCGGGTGCATCCGCTTATACTTAGGCGCGGGGACCTCCATGAAGTCCTCCGCCTCGATATACAGGTTCCGGGAGAAGCTGATCTGCCGGGCACCGTCTTCGGGCCGGAGGGGGTTGTTCTCCACCGTGAGCAGCTCGCTCTGCCCCTCGGGGTAGTTGGTGACGGTGAGCTTGACCGGGTGCAGCACCGCCATAACCCGCTGGGCGTTCCGGTTCAGATCGTCCCGCAGGCAGCTCTCCAGCAGGGCCATGTCCACCGTGGAGTCCACCTTCGCCACGCCGATGCGCTCGCAGAAGTCCCGGACAGCGGCGGAGGTATAGCCCCGGCGGCGCAGGCCGCAGAGGGTAGGCATCCGGGGATCGTCCCAGCCGGAGACCCGGCCCTCCTCCACCAGCTGGCGGAGCTTGCGCTTGGACATGACGGTGTAATTGATGCCCAGGCGGGCAAACTCGATCTGCCGGGGCTTGTCCCCGGGGATGGACACATTGGAAACCACCCAGTCGTACAGGGGCCGGTGGGCCTCATACTCCAGGGAGCACAGGGAGTGGGTAATGCCCTCCAGCGCGTCCTGGATGGGGTGAGCAAAGTCGTACATGGGGAAGATGCACCATTTGGCGCCCTGCCGGTGGTGCTCGATATACCGGATGCGGTAGAGCACCGGGTCGCGCATGTTGAAGTTGCCGCTGGCCAGGTCGATCTTGGCCCGGAGGGTGTATTTCCCCTCGGGGAATTCCCCGTTCTTCATCCGCTGGAACAGATCCAGGCTCTCCTCAATGGGCCGGTCCCGCCAGGGGCTGACGGCGGGGTGGGTGGTGTCCCCCCGGTACTCTTTGAACTGTTCCGGCGTCAGCTCACAGACATAAGCCAGGCCCTTGCGGATCAGCTCCAGAGCGTATTCATAGGTCTGCTCGAAGTAATCCGAGCCGTAAAAAAACCGGTCCCCCCAGTCAAAGCCAAGCCAGTGGATATCCTCCATGATGGCGTCCACATACTCGGCGTCCTCTTTGGCGGGGTTGGTATCGTCCATACGCAGGTTGCAGATGCCGCCGAAGCGCTCGGCGGTGCTGAAATCAATGGTCAGCGCCTTGCAGTGCCCGATATGCAGATAGCCGTTTGGCTCCGGCGGGAAGCGGGTGTGCACCTGCCTGCCGTAAAAGCGCCCGCCTTCGGCGATATCCTCCTGCACAAAAGCCTCAATAAAATTTCTCGCGGCCTCTTCCATAAAAAGTTCAGCCCTCTCTTTTCTGAAAATCTTTCCATATTATAAACGATCTCGGTGGTAATTACAATAAAAAAGTGGTAGACTAAGAGAAAAAACAGGGGGACGAGGAAATGGATAGGCTGTATGACGTGGTCATTATCGGCGCCGGCGCCGCGGGGACCTCGGCGGCGCTGACCTGCCTGAGCCGGGGAAAAGCCGCGGCGGTCGTGGCAAATCCGGAGGAGACGGAGAGCCTGTACAAGGCGGAGCTGGTGAGCAATTACCCCGGTCTCCCTCCGATGACGGGCAAGGAGCTGGCCGGGCTGTTCCGCCGGCAGCTGGAGGAGAGCGGCGCGGCGCTGATCAGGGGCCGGGCCCTGTCCGTGCTGCCTATGGGGGAGAGCTTCGGCGTGGCGGTGGAGGATCAATTTCTCATGGGCCGGAGCGTGATCCTGGCTGCCGGCATTACCCGGGAAAAGCTCTATCCCGGCGAGGCGGCCTTCCTGGGCCGGGGCGTCAGCTACTGCGCCACCTGCGACGGGATGCTCTACCGGGGCAAGACAGTGGCCGTGGTGGGCGGCAGCGCCGAGGCTCGTCGGGACGCGGATTTTCTGGAGAGCATCGGCTGCAAAGTGCTGCGCTTTGAGAAGAACGGGGCCTATGCCGTCAAGGGGGAGGAGAAAGCCTCCGCGCTGCTTTTCGAGGGGCAGGAGTACCCGGTGGACGGGGTGTTCATCCTGAAGGACACCGTGTCCGTCACCCGGCTGGCCCCGGGGCTGGAGTACAGAAACGGCGGCATCGTCACAGACCGGCATATGGCTACCGCCGTCCCCGGCGTTTTCGCCGCAGGGGACTGCACCGGCAAGCCCTACCAGCTGGCCAAAGCGGTGGGGGAGGGAAATATCGCGGCCCTGTCCGCCTGTGAGTATGTAGACACCTCAAGTTCAGCAAAGCACACAAATTAAAAAATAAGTTTTTGTATGTGTTGACAAAAGTTCCGTCCTCATATATAATCACTCTCGTCATAAAGTTTCCGCGCTGTGAAGAGCAGGAGTACCCGGTAGGCGGATGGCAGAGAGGGGGCGTCTGGTGCAAGCCCCTGTGAAGCTCCGGGGAAGGTCGGCTCTGAGCGCCCGGGGTGAAGGCCATGGCTTAGCTCCGGCGTCCCGCCCCGCGTTAAAGGGCTTTGAGTGCCGCTCCTGCGGAGCGGAATTCAGGTGGTACCGCGGTTCTTGATCGCCCTGAAGCCTTGCGCTTCAGGGCTTTGCTATTTTTAAAAGGAGGATCCAGGAATGAAAGAGCTCCCCAAGGTGTATGAGCCGAAAGCGGTGGAGAAGAAGATCTACGATATGTGGATGAAGGGCGGATATTTCAAGGGCGTGATCGACCGGTCGAAGAAGCCGTTCTCCATCGTCATGCCGCCCCCCAATGTTACCGGCCAGCTCCACATGGGCCACGCCATGGACGCGACCTTGCAGGATATTCTGACCCGCTACAAACGGATGCAGGGCTACGCGGCGCTGTGGCTGCCCGGCGTGGACCACGCGGGCATCGCCACCCAGATCAAGGTGGAGGAGGTCCTGCGCAAGGAAGAGGGCAAGACCCGTTACGACCTGGGCCGGGAGAAGTTCCTGGAGCGGGTGTGGGATTGGAAGAACCAGTATGGGGACCGGATCGTGGAGCAGCAGAAGAGCCTGGGCGTCTCCTGCGACTGGGACCGGAACCGCTTCACCATGGACGAGACCTGCGCCAAGGCCGTTCGGGAGACCTTCTGCGAGCTGTACGAGAAGGGCCTCATTTATAAGGGCAGCCGGATCATCAACTGGTGCCCCAAGTGCCGCACGGCTCTGTCTGACGCGGAAGTGGAATACAAGGACATGCCGGGCCATTTCTGGCATATCCGCTACCCGGTGGAGGATTCCGACGAGGAGTTCATCATCGCCACCACCCGGCCGGAGACCATGCTGGGCGATACCGGCGTAGCCGTCAACCCCAAGGACGAGCGCTACACCCATCTGGTGGGCAAGTACGCCATCCTGCCGCTGGTAGGCCGCCGGATGCCCATTGTGGCAGACAATTACGTGGAGATGGATTTCGGGACCGGCGCGGTGAAAATGACCCCCTGCCACGACCCCAACGACTATGAGGTGGCTCTGCGGCACAACCTGGAGTTCATCCAGGTGATCGACGGAGACGCCAAGATCATCAACGGCGGGAAGTACAACGGCCTGGACCGGGACGAGGCCCGCAAGGCCATCGTGGCCGACCTGGAGGAGCAGGGCTATTTGGTGAAGGTGGAGCCCTACAGCCACAACGTAGGCTGCTGCTACCGCTGCGGCACCGTGGTGGAGCCCCTGACCAGCCCCCAGTGGTTTGTGAAGATGGCCCCCCTGGCCAAGGACGCCATTCAGGTGGTAAAGGACGGGCGGATCAAGTTCGTGCCCGAGCGCTTCACCAAGACCTATCTCAACTGGATGGAGAACGTGCACGACTGGTGCATCTCCCGCCAGCTCTGGTGGGGCCACCAGATCCCCGCCTGGACCTGCGAGGACTGCGGGCATATCACCGTCTCCCGCCAGGACCCGGACTGCTGCGAAAAGTGCGGCAGCAGGCACATCACCCGGGAGGAGGACGTGCTGGACACCTGGTTCAGCTCCGCCCTCTGGCCCTTCTCCACCATGGGCTGGCCGGAAAAGACTCCGGAACTGGATTACTGGTATCCCACCACGGTGATGGTCACCGGCTATGACATTATTTTCTTCTGGGTGGCCCGGATGATCTTCTCCGGCATGGAGCAGATGAAGAAGGAACCCTTTAAGACCGTGTTCATCCACGGCCTGGTGCGGGACAGCCAGGGCCGGAAGATGTCCAAGTCCCTGGGCAACGGCATTGACCCTCTGGAGATGGTGGACCACTACGGGGCGGACGCGCTGCGCTTCAACCTGATCACCGGCAACTCCCCCGGAAACGACATGCGCTTCTATGTGGAGAAGTGCGAGGCCATGCGGAACTTCTGCAACAAGCTCTGGAACGCCTCCCGCTTCGTGATGATGAACCTGACGATCGACAAGAACGAGCTGCCGGACAAGCTGGAGCTGGAGGACAAGTGGATCCTCTCCAAGCTCAACCATGTGATCAAAGAGGTCTGCGAGAACATGGACAGCTTTGAGCTGGGCGTGGCCGCCGGCAAGATCTACGATTTCATCTGGGACAGCTTCTGCGACTGGTATATCGAGTTAACCAAGCCCCGGCTCAACGGAGAGAACGAAGAGTTGAAACTCTCCGCCCAGAAGGTTCTGCTGTACGTGCTGACGGAGATCCTCAAGCTGGTGCACCCCTTCATGCCCTTCATCTCCGAGGAGATCTGGCAGGCGCTGCCCCACGAGGGCGAGGCCCTGATGATCCAGCGTTATCCCCAGTACAGCGAGGCGCTGGACTTCCCCCAGGACGAGCAGAACTTTGAGATCGTGATGACCGCCATCAAGGCGGTCCGGGCCCGCCGCTCGGACATGAACGTGCCGCCCTCCCGGAAGGCGCACCTGCTGATCGCCACGGACAAGCCGGAGGCCTTCCGGGCCGGCAGCGGCTATATCTGCAAGCTGGCCTACGCCAGCGAGGTGAGCGTCCTCACCGCGCCGCCCGCCAGTGTGGAGGGGATGGTCTCCGTGGTGACAGACAACGCCCGGATGTATATGCCCATGGCGGAGCTGGTGGACCTGGAGAAGGAAAAGGCCCGGATCGAGAAGGAGCTGGCCAACGCGCAGAAGCAGCTGGCCGCCCAGAAAGGGAAGCTGGCCAACCAGAACTTTGTCACCCGGGCGCCGGAGCATGTGGTGAATCTGGAGCGGGAGAAGAAGGCCAAACTGGAGGCCCTGATCGAGAACCTGACGCTCAGCCTGGAGCATCTGGGCAAATAAGGCAAAAAAAGCGAAACAGACCGGCCCTCGCGGCCCGGTTCGACGGGTTTCGCGGGGAAAAAGGAATAAAATGGCGCTGTGTACAGGCTGTACACAGCGCCATTTTCGCATCTTTACAGACAGGAGACAGGAACATGAACATAAGCGCCGCTTACAACGCCGGACGGCTGACCGTTTTCCTGGCCGGCGAACTGGATCAGCATGAGGCCCGCCACGCGATGCGTGCCATCGACGAGCTTCTGGACGAGTACATGCCGAGAGACTGCGCCATGGATATGTCCGCGCTCAGCTTTATGGATTCCTCCGGGATCGCCGTCATCATCCGCACCAGCCGACGGATGAAGGAGCTGGGCGGCAGGGCCTGGATCGAAAACCCGTCCAAACAAACCCAGCGGGTCCTTGACGCCTCGGGCATCGACCGGCTGGTGCCGGTGGCCGTCCGCTGAGGGGACTACATTTCGCGCCTGTGCGCAGGGAGGAAAAATGAACGTACAAAACTACATAAAGCTGGAGTTTGCCAGCAAAAGCAGCAACGAGGCCTTTGCCCGCGCCGCCGCCGCGGCCTTTGCTGCCCAGCTGGACCCGACCCTGGAGGAACTGGGGGACGTCAAAACTGCCGTCTCAGAGGCGGTGACAAACTGCATTGTCCACGCCTACCCGGAGGCGCTGGGCCGGATCAGCATGCGCATGCGCATCCTGGAAGGGAATGTGCTGGAGATCTCCGTGCGGGATTGGGGCAAGGGGATCGAGGACCTGGAGCAGGCCATGAAGCCACTTTACACCAGCGGCGGGGAGGAGCGCAGCGGCATGGGCTTTACCATCATGGAGAGCTTCATGGACAAGCTCCGGGTCCGCTCTGCCCCGGGGAAGGGGACCACGGTGGTCATGCGGCGGAGCATCCGGCCCCGGGTAGGGCATCTATGAGCGAGGAGATGTTCGCCGCCATTCAGGCAGCCCAGCGGGGTGACCGGGAGGCGGCCGGGCAGCTGATCCAGGAAAACTCCGGGCTGATCTGGAGTATCGCGCGCCGCTTTTTTGGCCGGGGCGTGGACCCGGACGACCTGTACCAACTGGGCTGCGTGGGCTTTCTCAAGGCCATCGAGGGCTTTGACGAGGGCTTCGGCACCCGGTTCTCCACCTATGCCGTCCCCAAAATCTCCGGGGAGATCCGGCGCTTTTTGCGGGACGACGGGACCGTGAAGGTCAGCCGGGGAATCAAGGAGCAGGCGGCCCAGATCCGCGCCGCCCGCACGGCGCTGGAGCAGCGCATGAGCCGGGAACCCACCCTCTCGGAGCTGGCCCGGGAGACCGGCTTCAGCCCGGAGGATATCGCCTTTGCCGAGACGGCCACCGGCCCTGCCGAGAGCTTACAGCGGGAGAGCGGGGAGGACGGCTTTACCCTGGAGCTGGTGCTGGGGGACTACGGCGCGGAGGAGAAGCTGCTGGAGCATGTGGCCCTCCGCGCTGCTATCGAGCAGCTGCCGGAGCGGGAGCGGCAGGTGGTGGCCCTGCGCTACTACCACGGCATGACCCAGCAAAACTGCGCCAAGGTGCTGCGGGTGTCCCAGGTGCAGATTTCCCGCCTGGAGCGCCGGGCGGTGGATACGCTGCGGCAGCTGCTGGAGGAAAAATGAAGAATCGGGTAGGAGGCCCCTGACGGGGCCGACCTCCCACACCACCGTGTGTACGGTTCCGTACACGGCGGCTCAATCG
>CANQRQ010000049.1 GCA_947626315.1 uncultured Oscillospiraceae bacterium
TACTTCTCCACCGTCCCCGCCGCCCGGTCCTCCGACCGTAGAGCCGCCTCAAAGCGCTTGATCTCTTCCTTATTTATTTCGCTCATAAAAATACCCCCTTGGATTTGATAGCCTTATTCTACCAAATCTAAGGGGGTGGTTTTCTTTATTTCAGGGTTAAAACAGAATTGGCAAACAGGGCAGAATGCCGCTTATTGACAATCAGGCAGTAGCAGAATATAATTATAATACAAACCATTACAAACGTAGGGAGTGTGCAACATGGCGACAACAGTGATGCAGGTGCGGGTGGATGAAGAATTAAAAGAAAGAGTTGCCGCAATCTGTGACGGATTAGGAATTGATTTGCCTACCGCCATCAGGATGTTTATGAAACGGACGGTACTGCAAAACGGCATTCCTTTCAGTATGACGCTTCCAAAGCAGGACTACAATGACAACTGTACGCCGGAAACGACGCACAGCACTGGAACAGCGAAATGATGTCGGACAAAGCAGGCAGAAAGGTGGCGAACAGATATTGAGAATTGTCTACTCAAAGAGTGCGATTAAGTTCTTGTCAAAACTCGATCAGAAATCTGTGACGAGGATAAGAGAAGCCATAGCTGGGCTTACACACAATCCGCCGGAAGGGGACATCAAGCCTATGCAGGGCTTTTCTGACGGGCGCAAAAGATTAAGGGTGGGCGCTTGGAGAGTCATTTACAGATTGGATCGGGACGGCATGGTTGAGATTTTGTTTATTATCGACATCGGAAACCGTGGAGATATTTACAAGTAGGAGGTATGGGAAATGTCTTCAACAGCAATGAATATAGCGCGTATGGTGAATATGCTTCCGGAAAGTGATCAGTTATTTGCCCAGGAATTTATCAGGAAATTAGTGCTTGCGTGGGACCCTGACTTCACAAAAGCTACGCCGGAGGAAATGAAGAGCATGGAAGAAGCAGAGAAAAGCGGATTTATCCCGGAAGAAGATATTGACTGGAACAACTTAGGAAAATACGCGCAATAATAAAAATTTGACAGCGGAAAGCAATTGAACCTTCAATTGTTTTCCGCGCAGCGATGATCATTATCAGGCACATCCGGCAAAAATGGCGCAACCATGCGTTTTTTGGCTTTTTCCGCTTTTTTGCGTCCTTTTACCGGCAAAGCCGGAAGTCCTTGCGGCACAAGGGCTTCCGGCTTTTCGCGGTTTTCGCAAAACAGTAGTCAAATAGTAGTCAGCTGCGCAGGCCTTTTGCCGTATACCATGGTCACGCCCGTCCTATTCCGCTTTTTCAAGCGGATCATTTACTACGGCGCAGTCCTCAAAAATAGTAAAGGGATCAACATCCACGCAGGCGCTTGCGTCCCGGTCCCCTGTCATATCCCAGGCCACTGTGTCGTTCAACACCGTCAGGCGTTCTCTGAAAAAAGAGCGATCCGCCAACGGCTCAAAGACCCCGCCCTCCGCAATCAGAGGTTTGGTGTCAAGCAGGCGAACAGCGCCGTCATTACAATAAGCATAGACGGTAAAATCATCGCCTGGCACCGCCTGTAAAACGGCTGGAAATATTTCCATACATCTACCTCCCTTAAGTCAGATAAACAAAGGAGCGATCTTCTTCATTTCCTGATTGTTCTTGGAAAGTTCCCAGTTCTGCATCAGTTCATCCTTGTGCATCTCTCCCCACGCAAGCACAAATTTAAGCTGCCGGGCAGGAAGTGCGCCACGGATCACGCAACTGTGCTGGATATCTATACTCTGCATACTCAGCATGGAAATGAGGAGGATTATGGTCGCTATAAAACATGGTAATTCTAATTCCGCCAAAGAGCGATATTTCCGGCATCGTGTACCCTCCTCAATCATATCTCACAGTTTTATGGTATACAAATTGCCTGATAAAGTCAAGCGAAATTTTTCCCGGCCTGCGCCAGTTCATTTAGCTCCTTCTCCGTAAGACAGGTAGATTGATGATTTAGGCCCGTTTCGGAATTTATTTCATTTTTCTCTCTGATATTCCGAAATCGGCATTTTGTTTTACCGCAAACTGCCTTTGAGGTATTTCAGGAAACCGTACATTGTAGCTCCGGATCTGCTGAGACATCTCGCGTACTCCGGCAGCGATTCGCACAAATAAAGCAGCGCCGGAACTGTACGGAACAGGCTCCCGGCGCTGCTTTGAACTCATGTGTTATGTAAACTCGCAGCTCTCCCCATCCTCTGGTATGAGGATGGTCTGGCTGATGCCTCTGGCGGCCAGCCTTTCCTGGAGGGTCTTCCGGGTAAGCGTTGCGTGGGGGACGTTATCCATATGGCTGGCGATGATGGCCGCGTCCGGGGCCGCCTTATAGACCTCGTACAAGTCGGCGTCGTCCATGATGAGCCGCCCATATTCCTGCTCCAACAAAACCGCCTCTGTTCCGCAAAAGCTACAAGGCCAGAACCAAGGTCCCCTCCGCGTCGCAGAGGGGCACAGCGGGGAGACGGCGGCTGCTGTCCCGCTCATAGCGGCGCAGGGCCGCGCGGACCCCCAGCAGCCGGGATGAATTGTAGTCATGGAGAAGGATATACCCGCCCGGGGAGACGCGGGGCACGAAGAATTTAAGCCCCTCATAGGTGGAGCGCTCAAAATCCGCGTCCAGGGAGACCAGGGCGAAGCGCTCGGCCTCCAACCCCTGGGCCGTCTCCGGAAAGAGGCCCTGCCGGACCACCGCCCGCTCCGGATGGGGCAGCAGCGAGAGGACCTGCTCCACCGCCGTGCGCCGGTGGGCCTCGGTGAAGGCCTCCGTGCAGCGCCCCTCCGCCTGCTCGTAGGCGGCCTCCGGCCCGTCAAAGCCGGAAAAGGTGTCGAACAAATACAGCGTCCGCTCCGGCAGCAGCGCGTTCAGGCAGCGGGCAAAGCTCCCCTGATAGACCCCCAGCTCCGCCAGCGCCCCGGGGACCTCCGCCAGCTCGGCGCAGAGCAGCTCCAGCGTGCGCACGCGCACATAGTCGTTTTCCAGATCCCGCTCCGTAAGTGGGCTCTCCGCCAGCCGTTCCGGCTCCCGGATGATCCGGTGCGGGGCGGTCAGCCTTTCCAGGAGCTCCGGCCCCAGCAGTTTTTCGGCCAGGGCGTAGGAGCCGTTCAGGTCCTGGAGGGCGTAGTTGTTCTTCAAAAACAGCAGCGCCTCCCGGCGGATGCCCAACCCCAGGCAGGTCTCCAAAATCGCCCGGCACTGGCGGCTGGCCACCAGGATCAGGTCATAGTCCCGCTCTGCCAGCTCCTCCGGCCGGAGCACCTCCCTGCCGAGAAAGGGCTCGGTCCGGCCCTGGCCGTCCACAAAGGCGGTAATCAGGGCCGGGTCCAGCCCTTTTTCAATCAGTTCCCCGGCTCCGCAGCCGGTACCGTACACATAGAGCTTCATTCCTGCCTCCCCTCTTCGATGCGGCGTTTGCCAGGGCTGAGCGCCCGGTCACCGGGCCTCGCCTCAGACAGAGTTACGAAGACGGCCTCCCCCGGGAAGACGCCGGCGGCGGCCTCCGCCACCTGGGCCTCAGAGAGCGCGCCGCAGCACAGCGCCCGGATGCGCAAGCCCTCCGGCCCCCGCTCCGCCCGGTAGTCGATCAGGGCGTCCAGGGCGAAGAGCGCTGCGTCCAGGGCGGCCATGTCCGCCGCCGGGCCCCGGCGGTGGAGGCTGTCCAGCCGCAAAAGCTCACTGCCGCAGGGGCAGGGCTCCGGTAAAATGCGGGTGATGTCCCCGGTTCGGTAGCGGATGAGGGGCAGGGCCTCCATCCCCACGGTGGTGATCACCAGTTCCCCGGTCTCCCCCCAGGGCAGAACGCGCCCCTCTTCATCCACGATCTCCGCGATCACGTGGTTTTCCCGCAGGTGCATCCCCCGGTGGGCCGGGCAGGTGACCGCGCCCCCCAGGCCCATCTCCCGGGAGCCGTAGTGGGGAAAGAGCCGGCTGCCCAGCAGCGCCTCGCAGCGCGCCAGGACCGCCTCCGGGCAGGCGTCTCCGCTGACCAGGGCCCGCTCCAGGCTGCCCTTGCCGCAGAAGCGGAGAAGCGACAGCAGCTGCACCGGCATGCCCACAAAGGTATCCGGCTTTTCCCTGGCCAGGACCTCCCCATACTCCCCATAACTGAGGCCGCAGCCCAGCTTCAGGGGCCGGGCCCCCAGCCGTGCGATGGCCTCGGCGATCAGCTCTCCCAGGCCCAGGGGGCCGGAGAAGGGCATGCAGATCATGGTGACGCTGCCGGGAAAGATCAGCTCCCCCAGCCCGGCGGCGAAAAAGCGGACCGTGTTTTCGCAGTCCCCCTGGGTGTAAAAGACCCGCTTAGCGGCGCCGGTGGTGCCGCTGGTGGCGTCGGACAGGACCCGGCTGACCTGGCTCTGGGAGGTCAGCAGCAGGCCGGGGGCGTGCCTGGCCAGGTCCTCGTCTGTGGTGAAGGGGAGGGATGCCAGCTCTGTTAAGGAGCCCAGCCGCTCCGGCAGATTTTTATAAAAGCCGCCCCGCTCCTTCTCCCAGCGGAGCAGCCCGTTGAGCTTTCTCAGCTGGAGCGCCTCAATGTCCGCCCGCGTCAGCGTCCGTATGCCCTCCTGCTCCAGCACGAGGGCGTCCAGCCGGGAGCGCTTCATGGCCGGTACAGGGCCCGGCCCTGGGTATCCGTCAGGTTGTAGGCGCAGAAGGGCACCATGCCGTAGGTGCTGTCGATCTCGCAGATGTGGCAGCGTTGGACCCGGGCCAGGTCGAAATTCCACGCGTCCTGGAAGAGCATCCCGGAGACGGCAAAGGTGTTGAGCCGGGCCTGCTCCAAAAAAGCGTCCAGAGAGCCGGTGTCCGCCAGGTCCCCGTCCGGGGCAAAGTCTTCCGCCTGCCCGCTCCACTGCCGGGCCACAAAGTCCCGGGAGTCGTCGGAGCCGGTGCAGCAGCAGCAGCCCCCGGCCCGCTTGGGCAGGGCCTTCAGGCTTCCGCCGGGGCGGCGCAGATAGCTGGCGTGGAAGGAGCAGTAGGGGTTCTCGGCCCCGCCGCCGCTGAAATCCTCCGCCTTCATAAGGCCCTCCGTCTGCTCCTGGATGAGCCGGAGCATCCGGGGGATGGTGACGGGCCGGGCAGCTTTTGGCAGGGCGCAGCGGCCGAAGCTGCTCAGAGGCTGGAAATGGACTCCACGCACCGCGGGCATCCGCTCCAGCGCCCATCGCAGCAGGGGGCCAACCTGGTCCTCATTGACGCCGGGGGCGATCACCGGCACCAGCACCGTCCCCAGCCCTGCCGCGGCGCAGGCCTCCACAGCCCGCTCCTTCTCCGCCAGCAGGGGCCGGCCCCGGAGAATCTGATACACCCCATCGTCCAGAGCGTCGAACTGGAGAAATACGGTGCTTAAGCCCGCAGCTTTCAGCTCCCCGGCATAGCCCGGCTCTTGGGCCAGACGGAGGCCGTTGGTGTTCAGCTGAAAGAAATCGAAGCCCTTCTCCCGGCCCAGGCGGATGATCTGGGGCAGGTCGTCCCGGACGGTGGGCTCACCGCCGGAGAGCTGGATATTGAAGGGCCCGCCGTGGGACATGAGAAGGTCATACTGCCGGCCGATCTCCTCCAGGCTCAGGTCCCGGGGCTCCTTCTCCCCGGCGGAGGCAAAGCAGACCGGGCAGCGCAGGCTGCAGCGGTTGGTCAGCTCCAGGAGCATGCAGCAGCCCTTGCGCAGATGCTCCGTACACAGGCCGCAGTCGTAGGGGCAGCCCTTCTCCACGGCGCGGCCGTCCACCGGCGGCTCCACTGCCGTGTTTTCCGTGCCCCAACGGAGGTAGGAGCGCAGATCCCCCTCCCAGAGCAAAGCCCGGAACGGGCCGTGCTCCGGGCAGCTTTTTTCCAGATAGATCCCGTCCGCCTCCGCCAGCTTCTGGGCCGGCAGCTTTTTCAGGCAGACGGGGCAGACGCTCTCGGTCCTTCCGATGATCAATCCAAAAGTCCCCTTTCCGTGAGGATTTCCATGCACTTTTCATAGGTGGCGGCGATGATGCCGGGGCAGAGCTCCACCCGCCGGGCGGGATTGCCCCGGGTGATATCCCGGCAGTCGGTGCCGCCGTAGTCGGAGAGCATCTCCTCCTCGAACCAGGCAGTCAGCTCCCCCAGGGCGCTCTTGTGCTGGGGGTGGTCCATGCCGGTGTCCTCCCCCTTGCCGGTGAAATAGGACAGGACGCAGGCCCCGGCGGTGAGGCAGCCGCAGCAGCCGCCGGAAAAGCCCACGCCGCCGTTGAGCCCGCCCATGGCCTTTACCAGGCCGGGGTTTTCCTCCCCTACGGTCTCCAGCATGAGGATCGCCATGATCTGCCCGCAGAAATACCCGTAGCGGGACAGCTCCAGTATCCGGTCAAACAGGTCCATCGTTCCCCTCCTTTTCACAGATCAGCAGCCAATAGGCGCATTTCCCCCGGACGGTGGGACAAGTTTCATCCCCCCGCCAGAGGGCCTCCAGAACATATTCCCGCCAAAGGGCGGTCATGTCCTCGGCGTATACGACGCGAAATCCCGCCTGCCTCAGCAACGGCTCCGGCGGCTCAAAGAACACGTCCGACAGCAGCAGCCGCCCGCCGTGCTCCAGCAGGCGGCGGCTCTCGGCCAGAGCGCCGGGCACGTCGCCGGAGACGAAAAAGGCGCACTGGCTCAGCACCGCGCCAAAGCTGCCCGAGGGCAGGCCCGTGTGCAGCAAATCGCCCGTCTCCACCAGCGGCGAGCGGGGCTCCAGGTCCAGCCCCTGGGCCGCATAGCCCAGGGAGCGGAGAAGGGCCACCGCCTCCCCGGCCCCGGCCCCCAGGTCCAGCACCCGCTCCCCCGGCCGAAGCCCGGCCAGGCCGATCAGGCGGCGGCTGTGCGCCTCGCCGCCGGGGTGGCCCTTCACTTGTCCTCCAGGGCCTTTTCCACGGCCAGCACCTTGCCCAGGGCCAGCTCCTCCGGCACATAGACAAAGCCGCAGACCGGGCAGACCGGCAGCTCCACGGGAAAGCCGTTGTCCAGATACAGAAACTTGGCCTTGCCCTTTTCCAGGGGCACGCCGCACTTGAGGCAGCGCAGCTTCCCCTGGGGGTCTACCGTGTAATAGTTTTTATCCGCCATCAGCTCTGCCTCCTTACCACCTGCATCCGGTGGCTGTACGCGCTGTGCACCAAAAAGCCGCCGTTTTCCAGGGGCGTGTATTTGACCCAGAAGGTCACGTTGCCCACCCGTTTGCAGGCCACGGTCAGGCCGCTGTCCGCGTCAAAGACGGCCTGCCCGGTCTGCCGCTGCTCCTCCAGGACGGCGATCACGTCGTCCTTCAGGATCATCCGCTCGTCCATAAGGCGCAGGGCCTCTTGGGTAAAGCGCAGCTCGAAATCCAGCTTCATCTCTCTCGTCTCCTCCTGCCAGAGCTCCCACAGGAGCTCTTTTTTCAGGCTCAGCCGGTTATAGCGCTTCTGGCTGATATCCGGCGGGGCCCCCGCGTCGGTGCCGTAGACCAGCTCCAGGATGTGCCGGGACTCCCGGCCCTGGCGGGCGAAGCGGTCCCGGCAGGCCATGCAGTAGCTGATGTAGGGCGCGTCCGAGCGCTCCAGGCATTTGGCCGTCATCTCCCCGGCCACCTCCCGGTTGGCGTAGGCGGTGAGTCCGCCGTAGCCGCAGCAGGGGGACCGGTCCCCGGAATAGGGGGTGTCCTCAAGCTCAACGCCCAGGGCCTTGGCCAGGGCGCGGACGGCCTCCTGGGTCCCCGGATCGCCCCGGGCGCCACAGGAGTCGTGCAGAGCGGCGGGGCGCTCCAGGCCCCGGGCCCCCTCCGGCAGCCCCAGGCGGAGCAGCACGTCCCAAATGCCCACGATCTTCAGTTCCCCGTATCCGGCCAGTTCCTTTTTGCAGCTGGGGCAGCCGACGATAACGGTGGGCTCGCCCAGCCTGGCCAGCTCCCGCCGGATGAATTCCTTTGTCTGGTCGTAGAGCTCGTAGCGCCCGGCCCAGTCGCAGATGGCGCCGCAGCAGCCCAGCAGCAGCCCCACGCCTCCGTCCAGGCGGCGGCACAGGTCCAGGTACGCGGCTTTCACCGTCTCCGGGGCGACAGCCGCCGCCTGGCAGCCGGGGAAGAACACATATTGGCAGGTATCATATCCCGGCTGGGGGCGGCAGAGAAAGGCCTCGCTGTTGGAAAACAGCATATCCATCAGCGCAAACTCATGGGGGGCCAGGGGCATTTTGTCCGTAGAGACCATGTTCTGCCGGGCCAGATGGCAGATCTCGCCCATGTCGTAGCCGTTGGGGCAGGTGACGGAGCACTGGCCGCAGAGGGAGCAGGCGTTGATGGGCTTGTTCATCATATGGTCGCCCATGATGATGCTCACGTTGTTATAGATCTCCCGGGTCAGGACCCGGGGAAATTTCTGATAGTGCTGCAGGTAGGCGCAGCCCTTGATGCACTCGTCGCAGCGGCACTGGAGGCAGCGCCCGGCCTCCCGGACGGCCTCCTCCCGGGTGTAGAGCCCCTGATGGGGCACGCGGGCGAGGGCCTCCGCGCCGGACACGTCGGTATAAAGGCGCGTCTCCACCGGCCCCTCCGTGCCCCGGCTGTTGCCGGGGTCCAGGTTCTGGGCCAGCCGGTCCACCGTCAGGGCCGCCTTTTTGGCGCAGAAGGCCGTCTCCGTGACGCCCTGGGGGCTGCCGGAGACCAGGCGGTTTTCCCGGTCGTACTGGAGCGCCGCGTCCGCGTTCCCCTCCGGGTAAAGGGCCCCGTAGAGCGCCGGAGAGAGGCAGAGCACGTCGAACTGTTTCCTCTGCTCCTCGATGAATTCCCGGCTCAGGTCTGTGTCGAACCGGAAGGCGATGCCCGTCTCCTTCAGCAGCGCCGCGTCGGCGGCCAGGGCCTCCGGCGGGGCAAAGCCGGCCCCCGCGGCGATAAAGGCGTCCGCGTCGGCCTCCCGGCAGAAGACGGTGACGGGATAGGCCTTTTTGTTCAGCTCCCCGGCCAGAAACAGGCTGTAAAGCCCGGAGCCGAAAACGGCGGCGGGCCTGCGCTTCTTCATGCGCAGGACGCCCCGGGCCTTGCCCCTCTGCCCGTAGGCCATGGCCGCCTGCTCCAAGGCCCGCAGGTCCACCGCGTCGCCCCGCTCCGTCAGCTTGCACTTGGCCTCACAGGGGGCGTCACAACCGGCGGCGAGGATGTGGGGAAAGGGGGCGATCTTCTCATAGAGCTTGCGCGCCTCGTCAAAATTCCCCTGGGAGACGGCCTGGACCAGGGCCTTGGCGTCCAGCTTCAGCGGGCAGGCGGCCACGCAGAAGGCCGGCTGCTCGTGGACGCAGCGGCTCTCCAGCCGCTCCAGCTCCTCCTTGGAGAGCATCCGGATCTGTTTGTAGACGTGGGTGGAACCCCGTTCTTCAATAATCATCGTTTTCACCTGCCATTTGAAGATAAGGGGACCCCTTTTTTGGGGTCCCCTTATTATAACATGGATTTTGCTTCAGGAAAAGCGGGAGTTCAGCCCAGTTCCTTCAGCGCGGCCAGCACCACCTCGGGCCTGGCGGGGACGCGGGTGATCCGCGCTCCGGTGGCGTTGTAGATGGCGTTGAGGATGGCCGGGTGAGGCGCGTCCAGCGGAGCCTCGCCGCAGCCGGCGGCGCCGTAGGGGCCCTCGGGCCGGTAGGTCTCTACATAGTGCAGCTCGATATCGTCGGGCACATCCTTGGGATAGGGGATGCCGCACTTGAGCAGGCTGGTGTGCTTGCTCAGGTCGTCGAAGTCCTCGCTGAGGGCCAGGCCGATGCCCTGGGCCAGGCCGCCGTAGAAGTTGCCGTCCACCAGCAGCTTATTCATGATGGTGCCCACATCGGCCACTACGGTGAACTTCTCCACCGTGACCTTGCCGGTCTGGGTGTCCACCTTCACCTCGGGCAGGAAGAGGGTGTACATGTAGACGGAGAAGGGCTCGCCCTGAGAGGTGGCCTGATCCACCGGATGGTCGGCGCAGTAGGTGGCGACCCACTGGCCCAGGACCTTGGTCTCGATGCCTTCGGCCTTCATCTCGTCATAGGTGCGGTAGGTCCCGTCCTCCTTCTTCATGGCGGCCAGCAGGTTCTCCGCGGCCAGACGGCAGGCGTTGCCGGACATGACCTGAGAACGGGAGCCGCCGGCAGGGCCGGAGTTGGGAGTGTACTTGGTGTCGTTCATGACCAGGCGGATCTGTTCGGGCTTGATGCCGGCCTGGCGCAGGGTCTCATGGGCGGAAGCCAGAATGCCCATATCGGCGCCCTGGCCGTGGTCCTCCCAGGACACATACATGGTCACGGTGCCGTCCGGGTTCAGCTCGGCATAGGCCTGCGAGGAGTCCACGCCGTCCAGGCCGCAGCCGTACACGCCGGAGGACACGCCGATGCCGTACTTGTAGCGGCCGTCGGAGGCGGCGTTCTTCTCGGCCACTCTCTTCTTGCCGGCCTCATACAGCGGGCGGGCCTTCTTGTACATCTCCTCCAGGCAGTACACGTCGGGCTTGTAGCCGGTGGGGATGGTGGAGCCCTCGGACTCCTTGTAGCAGTTCAGCTCGCGGATGTCGAAGGGGTCCATGCCCATCTTGGCGGCCAGCACGTCGATGGCGATCTCGGAGCCCATGAAGGACTGGGGAGAGCCGTAGGCCCGGAAGGCGGAGCCCCAGGCGTGGTTGGTGAACACCGTGGTGCTCTTGTTGCGGATGGTGGGGATGTGGTAGCCCGCGCCGGTGAACTGGCTGAGCCGGTGGGTCAGCAGGTCGCCGAACTCGGAGTAGGGGCCGTGGTCCACATAGTTGTCGCCCCAGAGGCCCAGCAGCTTGCCCTTCTCGTCCGCCGCCAGCTTGATATGCATGAAGGCGGGGGAGCGCTTGCCGGTGTAGGTGATGTTCTGGAACTGGTTGAAGACCAGGGACACGGGCCGCTGGCAGATCTTGGCCGCCGCGCCCAGAATGGCCTCGTTGGTGGGGGAGAACTTGTAGCCGAAGGTGCCGCCGGCGTGGTTCTGGACCAGGCGCAGCTTCTCCATGGGCACGCCGATGCCGTCGGCGATCATGGGCATGTGCAGATGGATGCCGATAGACTTGGAGTGGACGGTGACCATCCCGTCCTCGTCGATGTAGGCGTAGCCGCAGTCCGGCTCCAGGTGCAGGTGGGGCTGACGGGAGCAGTAGCTCTCGATCTCCACCACGTTGGGGGCGCTGTCAAAGTCCAGATCGGGGCCTTTGATGCAGTTGGTCTCATAGTAGGCGTTGGGGGTGCCGGGATGGATCTCGATGGCGTCCTCGGCGATGGCGTCCATGGCGTTCATGTAGGCCGGGAGCTCTTCGATCTCCACCTTCACCGCGTCCGCCGCGGCCCGGGCGTGCTCCTCGGTGTCCGCCGCCACGATGGCGATGGCGTCGCCGAACTGGAAGATCTTATCGTCGCAGAGGACGGGGCGGTCCCAGCCGTCGCACTTGTTGTTCAGCGGCAGCATGACCAGGCCGTTGATGCGGTTCTTGCCGCCGGCGGCCACGATGTCCTTGGCGGTGATGACCTTGAAGACGCCGGGCATCTTCTCGGCCTCGGAGGTGTCCACGCTCAAAATGTTGGCGTGGGAGACCTTGGCCTGGGTCAGGGCCAGACGCAGGGTGCCCTCGGGCATCTTCAGCGCGTCGTCAGCGCCGAAGTCCCAGGTGCCGGTGACCTTCTGGGCGGCGGAGGGACGGATGTACTTGGTGCCCTTGATGCTGTCGCCGGTGGGCTTGAAGACCAGGTCTTCCTTGGTCATCTCGCCCCGCAGCACCGCGGCGGCGTCCATGACGGCGTCCACCAAGGGCTTGTACCCGGTGCAGCGGCACAGGTTGCGGTTCTTGTTGAACCAGTCGCGGACCTCTTCCCGGGTGGGATTCTGGTTCTGGTCCAGCAGCGCTTTGGCGGTGACGATAAAGCCCGGGGTGCAGAAGCCGCACTGGGCGCAGCCGTGGGCCATCCAGGCCACCTGCAGCGGGTGCATGTCGCTGAGGGTGCCCACGCCTTCGATGGTGGTGATCTCCGCGTTGTCCCGGATCTTGCTCATCTTCATGATGCAGGACTTGGTGACCTTGCCATCCAGAATGACGTTGCAGGCGCCGCAGTGCCCCTCGCCGCAGCCGATCTTGCAGCCCGTGAGCAGCAGATGCTCACGCAGGACCTTGGCCAGGGTCTCATCTTGTTCCATCACCAGGTTGCGGGTGACGCCGTTGATAACGAGTGTTTTTCTGATCATGCTATGCCTCCTTCATATTGGTCTTATTTCTTCTTCCTATGGAAAGTTTTGCGCGTATTTCATTTCCCGCCGTGGCCGCCGCATGGGTCGTGGTCGAATCCTTTGCCGGAGATATCCCGCAGGCGCTCCAGGCCCCGGGCGGAATAAAACACCAGCTGGGAGGTGCTGCCGTCCAGGTTTTCCCCGCTCAGGCGGAGCAAATTGGCGTTTTCATAAAAGTCGATGGGCAGCTCACGGCGGTAGAGCTTGCCCGTGTGCTCGTCCCGGACCTCCACAACAACGGTGGAGGCGCTGATTTCAAACAGTTCTTCGTCCATACCAAGCCTCTTTGGGGCAAAATTCCCCATATCATAACACTACAGTTTCTTATATTTTTATTTTACGCTTCAAACTGAATAAGCGCAAATTCTATCCGTTTGGTATTCGCCGAAAAAAGCTTCTCTGTTTTGGGCAAAACGTCCAAATTAACCCTGTATTTTTTTAGATTTACAGGCCTTTTATTTTCATGTATAATAAAAATGATCAAATTTTTAGAAGGTTCGGCCGGCCCGGCCGTTACCGGACTTTTAGGATGTATTCTGAGCGGGAACCGGAGCTTGCGCCATGAGAAAACTGATTTTTATCCGCCACGGGGAGCCGGCCTTTCCGGACGGGCAGCGCCTCTGCCTGGGGCGGACGGACCTGCCTCTGAGCACATTAGGCAGGCTCCAGGCCGCCCAGACCGCCTGGGCGCTGCGGGGAGAGCGGCTGCGCGTCTATACCGGCCCTCTCCGCCGGGCCCGGGAGACGGCGGCTTATCTCTCTCCCCTGCCAACTGTGCTGGAAGGTCTGACGGAGGCGGACATGGGAGCCTGGGACGGGCTGCCCTTTGCCCAGATCCGGGCGCGCTGGCCGGAGGAATACAACTGCCGGGGCGCGGACCTGAGCCGTCCGCCCCCCGGCGGCGAGACGAAGGCCGCCGTGCTCGCCCGCTTTACGGAAGCGGTGCGGGCAGCCCTGGAGGCTTCGGACGGGGACCTGGCCCTGGTGACCCACGCTCAGAGCATGGACCTGTTCCTGGCCTCCGTCCTGGGCCGGTCCTTCGGGGAGCAGAGGGCGGAGCGCCTGCCCTACGGGGCGGCCCGTGTCCTGCGGACGGACGGGACGCGTTTTGAGGCGGAGGCGGGGCCGGAGCGCCCGGCGCTGTGCCGGGAGCTGTGCCTGGCCCTGCTGGACGCGGCCCAGACGCCGGAGCGGGTGCAGGCCCACTGTGAGGCTGTGGCGGCCCTGGCGCTCAAAATCGCCCGGGCGCTGCCCCTGGCGCTGGACCTGGGGCTGCTGGAAAACGCCGCCCTGCTGCACGATCTGGCCCGCGCGCAAGAACATCACGCCGCCGCGGGGGCGGCCTGGCTCCGGGCCCTGGGCTATGAGGCGGAGGCGGCCCTGGTGGAGCAGCACCACGACTGGCCGCTTGGCCCCCTCGACGAGGCGGCGGTGCTGGTCCTGGCGGATCAGTGCGTCCAGGGGGCGGAGATCGTGCCCCTGGAGGCCCGCTTTGCCGCCAGCCGGGAGAAGTGCCGCACGCCGGAGGCCCTGGCGGCCCACGGGCGGCGCTATCAGACGGCGCTGTATTTAAAGGAAGAAGTGAACCGGCTGTGCCGGCAGGAGATCATCCGATAGGAGGCAATATGAAAAATATCTACCAAGAGGCGCTTCAAAGCCTGGAACAGAACCGGCCTGTGAGCATCGAGACGCTGCTCTCCGGCCAGGCGGGAGAGCTGGCCTCCGGCCTGAGCCGGCGGCTGACGGAACTGGTCCCGGTGGAGGATGCCCGGGGCCGCCGCTTCGCCCGGGTGACGGCGGAGGAGGCTGAGGGAAAACGCACCGTCCGGGAGCCGCTGCTGCCCCCGGAGCGGCTGATCGTCCTGGGCGGGGGGCACATCGCCCTGCCTGTGTGCGAATTCGCGGCCAAGTGCGGCTTCTCCGTGACGGTGGCGGACGACCGGCCCGCCTTTGCCAACGCCGGCCGCTTCCCCCTGGCCAAGGAAGTGCTCTGCGACAGCTTTGAAAACGCGATTCGCCGCCTGAAGATCACGCCCTACGACTATGTGGTCATCATCACCCGGGGCCACGTCCACGACGCCGACTGCCTGCGGGTGATCCTGCCCGGCGTCCAGCCGGCCTACCTGGGCCTCATCGGCAGCCGCCGCCGGGTCCGGGGCCTGATGGAGCTGCTGGCGGAGGAGGGCTACTCCCGGGAGAACATGGACCGGATCTGCACCCCTATCGGCCTGGACATCGGCGCGGTGACGCCGGAGGAGATCGCGGTGTCCATCCTGGCGGAGCTCATCGCCTATAAGCGTCTGCCGGAGCACGGCAGGCCGGACCGGGCCTGTAACGATTCCGATATTGAGCCGGAGATCCTCCGCTATCTGGCGGAGAACCGGGAGCCCAAGGCCGTCGTCACCGTCATCGAGACCAAGGGCTCCACGCCCCGGGGCGCCGGGGCCAAGATGGCCGTCAGCCCTCTGGGCCAGGTCACCGGCAGCATCGGCGGCGGCTGCAGCGAGGCGGCGGTGATCAAAGACGCGGTGCGGATCATCGGCACCGGCCGGTATAAGCTCATGGACATTGACCTGACCGGCGAGGTGGCCGAGAGCGAGGGCATGGTCTGCGGCGGCACCATGAAGGTGCTGATCGAAGACGGGTCCTGTTGACCACGAGGCGGTAAGAGAGAATAAGCGGCGCCGGAAACCCCACGTGGGTTTCCGGCGTATTTCTTCATGTAAAAATGTCCTCAAAATACTTTACATACCGGGACCGGGCATATTCCTGAACGTCCTTTTTATAGCTCTGGAACTTACCCAGCAGCTCCCGTCCGCTTTCCGTCAGTTCGCTGGCGCTGCCGCCCGGGCCGCCCTGCGTGCGCTGGACCACCGGGCGGCTTGCCTGGGTTTCCAGGGTGTGGATAATGTTCCAGCCGGTGGAATAAGAGATCTGCATCCGCTCGCAGGCCTCCCGGACAGACTGGGTCTCATCCACAAGGGTGAGAAGCAGCGCTACCCGGTCGTCCAGGAACGGTTTTTCCTTATGCAGAGCGACGCTTATTTCCGGGTGGCACAACTGGGAGTTGTGATACTTCAGCAGAGAGGAATAGTCCTCCGGCGTGTCTGCGTCATACAAAATTCCCCGGTCGGAGACCTGGATCTGCCGCATTTGGGCCGAGCACTGGGCGCAGGCGCCGCGCAGTCCATCTTCGCCAGAGTAGGCAAGGATCTCGTCTACAAGCTCTGCCGCAATCAGGATGGGATGTCCCGTGTGCCCGTCGCACACAGGGCAGGCCAGCTTCGCCCCGCTCTGCAGCAGCAGCTCCACAGTCTTGCAGGTAAAGAGCGGAATGTCGATGGGGGTAAACAGCAGCGTGCCGCATTTATCCTTCAGATAGCTGAGGCCGATTTTGGCCGATTCAAACATCTGGGTATTTGCGTACCTCTCGTTGCGGAGAAAGACGATGCCGTTGCCGGAGAGATGCCTCTCCAGCTGAGAAGCGTTATGCCCGGTGATCACAACGATGTTGTCCACCCCGGCCTGCTGAAAGGTGGTCACGACCCGCTGGGCGATAGAGATTGAGCCTATATTCAGCATGGGTTTGAAGTTCCCCATTCTGGAAGATAGGCCCGCGGCCACAATAACGGCGCCTGCCGGCATAATACTTTCCTCCTACTACAATATATTTGGTCGTAAGCTTGACCGCCAGTCAAGGATACGTCCATCTCGTTGCTTAAGCTGTTA
>CANQRQ010000050.1 GCA_947626315.1 uncultured Oscillospiraceae bacterium
TATTCTTTTAACCCGATCTCCTTAAAGTCCCCGGTCATGTACCGGATGGACACGTCATGCACTTCCAATACGCTCACTGCGCGCCACCTTTTCACTTATACTTAGATATGTTCGGCTGAATGCTACCTGCACTTCACAGCGGCGCTGTGTAGTAAGTTTTTCATACCAGAAACAGACAAATCCATGAATTCAGACACAACAACTGTCACAGCCATGAGAAGGACAACATTGGGAAAATACCTCCCCATGGAAACTGGATGGCGATTTACGATATTTATAACCGTCATATGAGATAAATACATCGAAAAACTAAGCCTGCCCGCATGTTGAAGGATTGGCCGTATAACGGGACTACTGCACAGAGCGGCCAAAAGGCTGCTGTTCAATGCCGCCGAGACAATCAGGGCAGAAAATATCATAATTAAGACAAAATCTTTGGGTGTGTGGCCTTCCCGATAGCACATCAAGCAAATAAATCCAATCGCCGCAATTTCAATCAGCGATTGAAGTGCCCGAAACAGAACAGCCCGTTCTATATGTAGTCCCAGGCAGTACTGATATGCCTTGAATGTGAGGCATCCCAGGGATAATTCTACAAAGCCGCGGATCATGCCGCACGTCGTAATACCAATGACATTGTGGGCCAGTTCCATATTTCCGGCCATTTGATTAAAGCCGCAAAACATGAACATCACAGAAAATGGCACGATGAAATGCAGGAAAAATCCGTAACACTTCTGCAGGAGGAACCAGACCAGATACCCGCCAAACAGAGCAGCACACAGGAACCATGTTGGACTGTTAACCAGCTCAGTCCCGCCGGTGAGCCCAATGTTTTGCAGGAAAGCGATTTCCCAAAATGCGTTTAACAGGAACTTGTGGACGCTTTTCTGGCGGTAGACAAAAATCCTTACCACCACCGCAAAAACAAATGCGGCAAAATAGTGGGGATAAAATCGGCAAATCCGTTGCCAGAGATATTCCCGACAGTTTAAATAGACATCCCTTTGGGCAAGCTCCCCCCGCTTGCCTTCAAAGCTCCGCATCAGAAAAAAGCCGGATAGAATAAAGAAGAAGTCCACCCCGAGATACCCTCCGCCAAAATGGAGCTTTTTCTTATAATGAAACAAACAGACAAAGATGCAAAACAGAAGACGCAGCAGGTCAATAAATGCGTTTCTCTGTCCCGGGGCGCCGCTAACCGGCCTTTTGATTTGCTTGAGCTCCGCCATTCCGTTTCCTCCTCACACGTAGTACAAAAACCGGGTGTTGTACTTCTTGTACATGAAGCAGCCCAGCCCCAGGGCGATGGCCACATCCGCCAGCATAAGCAGGTGGAACCACACGGTGGGCACCGTGGCCTCAATGACGATCTTCCGGAAATACCGGATGAACAGATACACCGGGTTCAGAAGAAAGAGCTTCTGCGCCGTCTCGCCATAGCTGTCGATATTGTAAAAGATAGCGGACATGTACATCAGCAGCATGGTAAACACGTCGTACAGGTACTGGATGTCCCGGAAGAACACGAACAGGGCCGACAAAATCATCCCCACGCCGATGTTGAACAGGATCAGGCAGCCGATGGGATACAGCAGGCAGAGGAATTTCCAGGTGAACGCCAGGCCGTCAAAGGCCACGAAGACAAAGAACACCACCAGAATGAGCCCGAAGTTGATGAGGGCCTGGACGTTCCGGCTGAGCAAAAACAGGTATTTCGGCACGTTCACCTTGGTGAAAATGCCGGCGTTTCCCATGATGGTGCCCATGCCGCCTTTGGTGGCGTCCGAGAAGAACGTGAAAATAAGGTTGCCGCAGAAAATATAGATCATATAATGCGGCGTGTTCCGGCCGAAAAAGCGCGTGAACACCAGCGTCATGACCAGCAGCTGCAGCAGCGGCGACAGGACGCTCCAGGCCATACCCAAAATAGTCCGCTTATATTTCTTTTTAAAATCCCGCTTCACCAGCTCCTCAAACAGGAACCGGTGCCGGATCAGCTTTTGAAACATGGTCTTATTCTTCCTGAATCAACAAATTACGTATGGCGCCCTTCTTTTTTCTTGCCAAATGCATAAATCCGTTCATGACATACAAAAAAATGACGCTGACGACTGTAACGGCCAATATGAAGCTGTATTTTTGCCTATACAGTTCATATACATTGCTGGAAAAATAACCATATAACCGAAAAATCGATACATGCACTAAAAAAACGGCAAAACTCAACTTCCCCAGATAGCGTGTTAGTTTGGAATCTTTAAACAGTTTTGTGCTGAAGCTCTGTCCTGAGAGAATGATCCCACACCCTATTAGCATGAGAAGCATCGCACACCACACGAAATATCTGTTTTTACCAAGGAAAACGATCAGGAAAACCAACACAAAGCACAAAATTTCTGCTGTGTTCAGCATGGTAACGCCTGCACGTGTGAAGGTAGTCTTTTGCAAGTAAACCGCCAGACGATAGCAGTAATAGGCACAGCACATGATAAAATAGACCCTGATCACTCCAAAAGTAGTAAATCCATGCCACAGCGCCAAATTGAGAGATTCAATCTGTCTGTAATAGCCTAGGATTATCAATATGCTCAACGGGCAAATTGCGTGCACGAAACGTGATTCATGATAAGTCAAAAGACAAAGAATGAAGAATTCAACAATAAGCATGGCACTTATTGTCCATACTGGAGGATTTAAAAAACTGTGATTATTATTGAGGCCATTCGCGCTGACCAGCAGCAGCTCCCATATATCTTCTGCAATGTGGGCAGCAAAATACGACATTGTCAGTTTCCCGCCAGCCAGTACATACAGGACGATCCGGCAAATCAAAAACGTAAAAATGAACGCAGCGGTCGTATATGGTAAAAACCGGAAATACCGCTTTTTCATATACGAGCTTATATACCCCCCCCCCGGTATTTTTTCCTTGTCTTTCCCATTTTGAGAAAAAGAATACGCCAGAGACCATGACAAAGAATTCCACGCCCAGACTGCCCATATGTAAATGTTCTTGGCCATTCCCGTAAAAATGGTAAAATGCTATTACCCAACAGAATATAAATTTATATACGTCAATCGCTCCGTTACGCATATGGTGTATCCCCCTGTATCATGGAGACATCCTTATTGTCAGCCATTCGATAAACTCCCGCACGGCGCCGTGGCCGCCGGGGGCCGCGCATACATAGTCGCAGCTGTCCCTGACCGCTTGCACCGCATCCGCCGGGCAGCCGCAAACGCCGCACAGCTCCAGCATAGGCAGATCGTTCAGATCATCCCCGATGCAGGCGATCTGCGCGAGCGGGATTTCCAGCGCCGCCGCCAGCTCCCGCAGGCATGCGGCCTTGTCTGTCACGCCCTGGTATAAGTGCCCGATCTCCAACTCTTTCGCCCGCCGCTCCACGATGGCAGACCGGCGTCCGGTGATGATAACGGGTATTATGCCGTACTGTGGGAGGAGCTTGTGAATCCCGTAGCCGTCTTTTACGTCAAAAGACTTGAACAGTTCCCCCTCAGAGGAAATATGGATTTGTCCGTCCGTCAGCGTCCCGTCCACGTCCATGACTAAACAACGTATCTTTACCATAATGCACCTTTTCATTGTAGATAGGCATAAACCACAGCGTTATTCATTTGTTATCGATTAATGCGCGTCAGTGACTTGTTTGATGATAGAGGCCGCATTGAGTCCATATTTTTCCTTAATATCACTCGAAGCGCCAGCATCCATAAACTGATCATGAAACCCGACCGGTCTTATAACAGCACGGCATTCCCTGTTTGCTATTGCCTCACATATGGCCGAATATAGCCCACCTTTTATACTATGATTTTCAACTGTTACAATGAGATCTACCTTATCGGCCAAATTCAATATCAGCTTTTCATCCAAGGGCTTGATGCTTCTTATGTTAACCAGTTTTCCTCTCTTGCCCAAAGCACGCAAACCTTCCCAGCCTTCCAACGCCTGACGCATGGCTGATCCTTCAAATACAATTGCGAAATTGTCACCCTCATCACAAAGCATTTCAGCCTTGCCGATCTCAAACTTACAATCCGGCCCATGAATAACAGGCTGCTCCTCTCTTGCAACGCGCATATATACAGGACCGTATGTATCCACCATCGCCTTTACGGCTGCTGCTACCTCATTTTCATCAGAGGGGCATAACACTGTCAGCCTTGGAATCACCCTGCTGATTGCCAAATCTTCCGTTGCATGATGCCCCGGCCCATCGGCTCCATCGTCGACCCCTGCATGAGTGCCGATAATTTTTACATTAAGGCTGTTGTTGCAGACCTGACGTATTTGCGGGAAAGTCATACAGCAAGAGAAGATGGACAATGCCACATAAACGGGAATGAAGCCTTCCGCAGCCAACCCACCTGCTACCGACACGGTCGACTGTTCAGCAATGCCCATTTCAAAATAACGCTCCGGAAAACAATCGCCGAATTCAAATATATTTACTGACTTACTGACATCACTTGAAAGGACACATATCTTATCGCTCTTCTTTGCGATATCGATCAATGTACGTCCGACCGCATCCTTTGGGCTCGACCACCCATACTGTTCCAGCATTATTCTTCTCCCATCTGCTCAAGCAATTCTTTTCGAGCTGCTCTGTACTGCTCCTCAGTAGGTATACTCCTATGCCAATACCCATTATTTTCCATAAATGATACGCCTTTGCCCTTTACTGTATGTGCGATAATACATTTCGGCTTTCCATATTGAGCTTTGAGTGACGTTATCGCAGAATCGATCTCTTCCATAGAATGACCGTTGATTTCTTTTACAAGCCACCCGAAACTCTCAAGTCTCTCCCTCAGTGGTTCAATAGAGATCACTTTTTCCACTAGTTGATGTGAGCAAAGGCCATTTCTGTCAATGATCAGGACAAGGTTATCAAGCTTGTAATGGCCAGCTTCCATCAGGGCTTCCCAAACCTGTCCCTCATGTGTTTCTCCGTCCCCGATCATGACATAAACTGTGTCTTTACTCTTTTTTAACTTTTTTGCCAGGGCCATTCCGACTCCATAGGACAGACCTTGCCCAAGAAGTCCCGTGGTGATTTCTGTTTCAGGCACCTTGTCACGATTTGTATGACCGGATAAACGGCTGCCGACCTGTCTGAAAGTGCTCAATTCACTGTCGTCTATAAAGCCAAGCTCATTCAATTCAGCATAGAGCGCAGGTACCGAATGTCCCTTTGATAAAATAAACCGGTCTCTGTCCGGGGCCCTATAATCAATTTCACATTCTCCAAGGTAAGTAATTATATCGCAGGCGGAAAAAGAGCCTCCCAAATGCCCTGATGAAGCGGAATAAACCATGTCAAGTATTTTTATCCGGTTTCTCAGTGCCACTTTCCTTAACTGATCATAACTTGACCCTAGTTTTCTCACTGCACTTCATCCTTTGCTTCTTTTTGTTTTTTATAGGATTCATACAAAATTTTAATCAGCGTTTTGTTATAACTCGGTTTATCCCTGCCAAACACTTTTTGCAGGATAATATTCATGTCAGCGATCCCTACATCGCCCTGTTCGATTAGAAATTGAGCATATTTCCTGTTTATCCCATACTTGGATGCGATCGCATAGGGCAGGTCATAGTCCCAGTTTTTTTTCTTTTTTAAATCAACATAATACTTATCAATCAATTCATATATTGGCTCTATGTGATAATCGGCTCCATGATATTTATTCATATATTCGATCATCTGTTCGAGCCGAAGATTTCCCGGTACCTCGCCAATGCCATAAATCGTTCCGTCAACTAGAACTTTGCGATTTGGATTATCCCTCATTTTCCTGAGAAACTCCTGCGCCATTGCATATGAAATCCCCTTGTTCTCATGAAGGTGAATGCCGAGAATAATATCGTTATCCAGATACT
The DNA here is from genome assembly GCA_947626315.1 of uncultured Oscillospiraceae bacterium. GTDB lineage: Bacteria > Bacillota > Clostridia > Oscillospirales > Oscillospiraceae > Limivicinus. The sequence goes on from CANQRQ010000050.1 coordinate 5,912, forward strand.
TATCGGTCAATTCAAACATACGATCCATGTCCGGCAAATCCATAAGTCCGTATGTATCGGCAACAGATATAGCGGTAGGGTGCAAGTCGTTTATCCTTTTAAGCGCCTCGATCTTTTCCTCTTCCGTGTATGCGCCGTAAAAATTAATGAGGTTGAAGGAAGTTTTATAGCCTTTTTTGATTGCCCTACGGCAATTCACCATTCCCTCTTCAAAGTCATACACATGATTTGTGACACGGATAAAATCGAGTTTCCCGCCGTCGTAATCCTCTATCAGGCTGATGTCAAACCGATAATCCATGAGGGCGAATCTGGTTTGTCCGGGCTCCTCCGGGATCACACCTAAAGCCTGGCTCACATTTTCAAACAGCGATACGTTCGGATCATATTTGTCTGTAGTTAAGAAACCCAGCTCGACATAATCAAGTCCTGCCTCGCACAGTCCTTGCACCGTCTCGCGGATCATCTTTTCGCCAAATCGTCCGTTGTTTAGATGGCTGCCATCTCTTAGTGTCGTATCTAAAAGTATAATATTATCTCTCACAGCTATGTCCCTTTATGTTTTTTGACAATATTCTCTCCAAGGAAACTTTTATATGACTCCCATCTCTCCGTGTGCAATCCCGAACTTGATATGGCTTATTATTCAATCACTCCTTGTCCTCAGATTCTCTGTGTAGACAGCATTCGTGATTAAAAAATCTTCAGGATAATTGATATCAATCGTTTCTGGGAAATTCAATTCATAGAAAAAGGGATTTTTCCCTACTCTTCTTCCCGTTTTTTCGAAAACTTCGCGCGTAAACACAAATACTCCATTTGTTTCCCCGTAAATAATGGGTAGGTCCTGCGTTCTGGGTGTACACGCAGCGTCAAAATTCAGTGGCTTTCCGTCTTTCCAAAGTAACTCTTGTATTTTATAGACTGTAAACGCAGAATCGTATTTACCGCTTTTTACTTTTTCAACACACTCTTCAATCGTCTCTGCTTTCAAGAACGGGCTCGTTACATGAGTCAATACGACAATATCCGGGGACACAATATCAATAAATGAACGAATAATCTCATTGCATTTGACCTCATTACCATCCAAATATGGATTTCGCTTGAGAAAATGCACAGTCCCTTTAAGATATTTCTTTATCGACTCATCACTGCAGAAGCAATATTTTTCATCTATGTTTCTCGTCCGGTCGAGTGTTTCAAACATCAGCTCACATAACGGAGTTCCGTCTGAAAGGGGTTTAATATTTTTTCCCGGCGTCCGAACACTGTTTAATTTAATCGGTATATATGCTGCAATTTTCATTTTAAAGCTCCCTTTCGTTTAATTGTTTCGTCTATTTCCAAAATAGTTATCTACGAGTTCTATAATTTGATTTATAAGACCGTCTTCCGTTTCCTGTGAATACAAAAAATCATATTGATCTTTTTGATGATACATATTTCTGAGATGAAAAGCCTCATGCTCTGAACTGCAAATGAATGGTGTCGGTGCATCTTTCACAGTAATAGATACCTTTAAACATTCTGCTGTATTCGTCACATCATGATATCCATTTCTGATGCCTATCAAAGCTCCTGCAAGTCCCTGCAAAGCTATAACGAGCCGATAAGGCGGCGAAATAGCCGTTGTTCCCAAAATCGGTTCTTCATTTCCCACAACATTTGTACAGACAAAGAGCCCTCTGTTCTTCAATTCCCCGACCACTCTTATCCAGAATCTTTGTGGCAGTCTCTTCACGGATTTTGCATATGGAGTGAGTATCACCGTCCTGTTAGGGATTATGCATGTCTGTCTGACTATCTCTTCAAGTTCATAAGCCTCATATTTTGGGGAAGGAAGTTTTGCCTCGTTTTCCGGAATGTCAAGTGTTGCCAAAGCCAGAGACCTAAAGTTGAATCCATGTAATCCCATGAGGTTTCCAAGTATTCCTATATGGCGATAGTAAACGTGATAATGGAGATTCAAAATTCTAGCGCTTCTGCTGGTATCGAACATTAAAAAATTAAATAACGCCCTGAACTCTTCCATCGTTACATCCTTCACATAGGGGATATCGAACATATCTGCTATATCAATACTTCCCTTACCATATACTACGAAGACCGGAAATTCAGGGCTTCCATGCTTCTTCAAATACGCATCAAAGACACTCCCAAACATATATACGTCGCCCGTTGCAAATGAAGGCAGGAATACGAATGCACCCTCTCCATACTTCTTGATCTCTTCTGAATACAGGTTAAAACCTCTGATGACTTTATGTTTGAAAACATTCCATATTCTGAACACCGTATGGGAACCATACTTATTAATCACTTTCTCTTGGAATCTTTTCCATGTATAGCTCCAGCCGTGCTCTTGGAGGCATTTTATCCCGCCCTTTATTTTTTGGAAAGGCCACTTGATGTCTTTTCCCAGTTTATACCATCTTGAACTTTGAAGTGCACGGATGTTCCGTGTTAGCGCCTTGATCTTTTCGTCTCGCTCCCGGATATTGTAATGATAGTTATATTTCACATATAGTTGAAGGCATTTCAATGCTCGTTCCGGGTCAGCATTCACTAACTTCTCCGCCACTTTTGGCAGAACATTATGAGCACGTCTTCTATTCGCATAAGAAACGACCGTAATATTCCACCGTTCACATAGTGCGCAATACAGATCCGCAAACTCATCCGCAAATATATTTTCTCCGTCATAGCACGCAAAAATAAAGTTATAGGCATTACCGACGCCCCAGTCTTCATCACAAGGATACTTCGCGTAAGAACGGGAAATCCTTATATTTATATATTTCAAATAATGATGTAATGCATCCTCCTTCTGTCCTTTATTTCTAAATAATTGCCCTAGATAATAGTGATAGGCGCCAGGGCACTTTATTTTTTCAGTCGGAACACTGATCAGTTCGTCTCCTCGGCCCAAATCATACAGCGCCTGGAACAGCCTGGATTGATCGATCTCATCCTTTTCAAATATATCTGCATTCTCAACTATTATTTCCTTGAAGTAACTATTGCACTTTCTTTGGAATGTATTATACCCTGCCTCTGATAAAGGGCATTTTTGATATTCATTTTCAATCTGTTGATAATATCTCCCAAAATCTACATTTCCGACCAGACTATATGATACTCTCGCACCTTGAAACTGCATCCGTTCACGTATGCGTTCCTGTTTTAGTTTTGCAAAATTGATGCTGGGGTCGCTGTACATTTCTTCATGAAATGTTTCAAATTTATACTCTTTTATAGCCGGAAACAGGCCCTTTGATATATACTTTTCAAATACATACTCCATTACATCGACGATGCGGCCGGAAGCACCCTCGCGGTAGAGTATCATTTTCCTCTTAAATGCTTCATTGGGTTGAAACCCTGCGGGCAGATATTTTGCCACTTCGTTATATGGCACAGTACAGCCACTTTCTGAGTACAACTCTTTTTGTTGCTTTATCTCCACCTCATTTCGTAAATCGTATTTATCCTCATTATCCCAACCGGTTGCAATCACAAGACTTTTGCCTTGCAATACAACATTTAATATTGCACCTGTATATAGTGTAACTACACAATCGCTTTTATCTATCAGCTCAGATAAATTGTAATGTTCATTGAGCATATTCAAATTTGCTGGCAACTGATGGCTGCACCGCTCTTCTATTACCGTATATATATGATCGGTATTTCTGTGAGTACAGTTCGTAGAGCCGCTGCGTAACCATCTCGGTTTTATACAAATCTCATAATCGGGATGCTGTTCACAGATATCCAGCAGCATATCCGCGATCTGCTCTTTTCCTTTTCTTCCAAACGGCATATGTCCGCTGTCAACATATAGTATACGTTTCGTGTTCTCAGTAGGATTAAATGCCTGTAAATCATTTTTCGGGTCCCCAACTGGCATAGATGGGCACCGATAATCAACACGCGGCCAACAGTTCCCCCGGTAAGTAAACAGGAAATCTGCACCATCTGGCATAAATGTCTCATCAATATATGAAGAATATGCAAAGCAGTAAATATCCAAAAGCTTTGCATACTGCATGGTCATATTGGTCAAAAACGCTACATCGAATTTAGATGCAACAGTATTATTTAACTCTTTGATCGGACGGATCGCAATGTTTAAATCCCGAAACATACGCATACTGCTATCGTCCTGAAAAGGCGCAAAAATCGTGACTTCATGGCCGCGCCGTTTCATTTCGTATAAGACATTTTCTATTGCTAAATTATCAGAATCGTTGAATGTTATTACAAGAACTTTCATGCTTACCCCCCTGCTATAAAATTGAATATTTTCTCAAGCAGCATTTTTTCCTGGAGCGAAGAATACTCAATTTCCAGCGTATCATTACATAGCCCCATATTTTTTAATCCTGTGTACTCTACGGACTTGCCATCAGGCCACCATTTGCTTTTGTAGGTGTGCAACACCACCTTTTTGCAGCTTGACGCAGAAATAATGTCGCATAGTCCGCTGCGAATGCCGATATACCCCCCCCCGGTATTTAGAAAGGGCACTATTTTCTTGTACGGGATAAAGATCGGCAATGTACCTTCTATGGGTCTCTCGTTTTCCGAACAATTAGTACATACTGTATAACCTCTGTCTTGTAGAGCAGTCGTCAGTTTTTTCCAGAATTTTTCCGGAATACCGCACCTACTAAGTCCTGTCGAATTCGGAGCCAGTAGTACCGTCCTCCCAATTTGCAGCTGATTACCTAAAAAAAGTTCTTCTATTCCCTCACTGTCAAAAACCGGAGTGCTGTGTTGTGTATCTTCTGGAAGTTCAAATCCGTAGGTCAAATAAAAATCAACCATGTTTAACCCATGTAAGCCCATCAATTGATTGTCTGTAATATTAAGCGCGGGATTTTGTGGGAAGCGAAATGCATGATGAAGGTAAACAAAATTCTGTCTATTGACCCCAACGAAAGTCCTGAATATGCGTAGTTTTGTATAGTTCAATAACTGTATATTTTGAAGATGCCCATACATTGAGGGGAATAGTTCTGCCGCTTTTTTTTCGCTTCCGCCAGGAGTTAAGAAAATATAGTTTGATATGATGTTTTTCTTTAGCCATTCAGGTAAAAACAGTCCACTGATATAGTAATCACCAGTCCCATAAAAGGCACATCCCAGGATTGTCACATCGTCGCCATATTCTTCGATAAGATCAGAATAGACCTCAAAACCGGCCAAAACATTATCCCGGAACTTTTTGTTGAGCAATATAAAGCTCTCCGGAAGGATCCTTTTCGCTGCCTCTTTTATCAGCAGTTTTGCTGTATACCGTATCCCATGTTCCCGCAGGCACCGGATGCCGCCTTTTATCTTCCGGATGAACCGACCCACAAAACTCTCTCCTCTTAGCCTTTAATTATGAGATTTATTGTCATTTCTGCAATAGTTTCCCGGTTCTCCCCCGTGATCTCCACTTCCACCGCATCCTCACACAGGCCCATGTTGTTCAGGGAGAAAAACTCCCTATGGGACGCCGTTACCGACGGGATTTCCAGCCCGGTGTAGAGCACGACCTTCCGGCAGTTCGCCGCCGAGATCATGTCGCACAGGCCGCTGCGCAGGCCGATGAACACCCCCGCCCGCTCACAGAAAGGCCGGATCAGCCGGTAGGGCACCAGCAGCGGGACCGTGCCCGGCACAGGCGGCTCCTTCGGCCCGCCGCCGGAGTTGGTGCAGACGGTGTAGCCCGCCTCCTTCAGCCTCCCGGCCAGGTCCTCGTAAAAGCTCATGGGCACGCCCCACAGATCGCTCTTTCCCGCGTAGGGCGCCAGCAGGGCCGTCCTGCCGGGGAGCAGGCCGTTCTCCGCAAAGAGCCGGTCCAGTTCCGCCCCGTCATAAGGAAATTCCGGCTGTTGCCAGGGGCCCTCCTCATAGGGCACGCCGCAGTTGGCCTCCAGCCCGATCTTCAGCATGGCCATAAAGTCCAGACCCCGCCAGCCCGCGAAATGCCGGAACAGCCCGGAGTATTCCAGATACTCCGACTCGTACAGCAGCGGCTGCAATTCCAGCGGCCGCCCGTAAAACCGCTCCATAAACCGCACGCACAGCGCCGCCCCGGGCTTCACCTGGGCATAGCGGCCAAACCCGAACAGCCGCGCCACCCTCATGGCCGGCCCCCCGGAGCCCGCGAAGGCGTCTTTAGGTCCCAGCAGCCCCCGGGACCGGAGATAGCCGCAGCTCAGATAGGTATCCCCGGAGCCGTCATAGTCCATAAACCAGACCCGCCAGCCCTCTTCCATGGGGCAGGAGCGCAGGATCCGCCGGTAGGCGTACCAGCCCCGGAGGACGCGGAGCACAAACACCCCGGGGATCACGACCGGCGGCAGCCGTTTGAGGGCCCGCTTGCCCGCCCGGAGCCAATTTTTAAAGGCCTTCATCCACTTCAAAGGCGGCCTCCATGAACCGGTCCCGCTCCGTGTTCACCGCGATGGCCGTGGCCAGCCCGGAGGGCTTCCGGTCGTTTACCAGGATGCGCTCCCCGTAGGGCGCGCCGAATACAAGCGCGTCATACCGGACGCCCTGCTCCCGCAAAAAGCGCTCCGTCCGGTCCCGGTACGCCTCCGTCCGGGAGGTGATGAGCACCACCATGTCCTCCGGCCGGAGGGAGGCGAGGAATTCCTTTGCCCCCGGCAGCAGCGTGTCGCGGCTGTCCAGCTTGTAGCCGTTGTGCTTTACCAATGTCCCGTCCAGGTCCAGGATCCAGGTCTTTGGCAGGGCGGACAAAACGATCTTCTCAGACATTTTTCAGCTGCTCCCCTATGGCCCCGCCCGGGTGGTTCTGCTTAAAGTCGCGCAGCGTCACGCCCAGCCGCTCCGCCAGGTTCAGGGCCAGGCCCTGGAGCACGATCAGGTTCACCGTGGTGGAGTTGTTGGGCACAACATTCCACGCGTCCCCCTCCCGGTCCAGCTCCAGGATCAGATGCTTGGGGATTTCCCGGGTCAGCGTGCTCTCCCGCTGGAAGCTCAGCAGCCACAGATCCGCGCTCCGTGCCTTTAACAGCCCCGTCAAATAGACCGATTCCACCGTTTCCCCGCTCTTGGTCAGCAGGATCACCGGGTCCCCCGGCCGCACCAGGCCCAGATCCCCGTGGACCGCGCTGTTCGTATTCATGAAGCAGGCCGGCAGCCCCAGGGAGTTCATGGTCCCCACAAACTTCTCGCAGACCGGCACGTTCTTCCCTAAGCCGCTGACGATCACCTTGTGCCCGCTTCTGACCGCCTGCTCGCATTCGTCCAGCAGCTGCTCAAACACCGCCATGTCCATGGACTCCACCGAGCGGGTGATCGTGTCCAGGATCTCTCTAAAATACGCTCTCATGCAGCGCCTCCTCCAGGTAGTACAGGCCGTTGTAAAACGCGCCGCAGATCGAGTCGTAATCCTCCCAGGCGTAGGTGGTCAGGCTCAGCCAGATCACCGCGTGGAGCAGCCTGATCTGCCCCGGCGTCACCTGGCCCTCCAGCAGGCGGAAGAATTCCTCCTCCAGCCCTTCCCAGCCGTTGGACGCGATGCGGAGCGTCACGCCCGTCTCCCCGATGTCCAGCTCAAAGCGCTTGCGGTTGAACTGGTCGTAATTGCCCGCCAGGGAGTAGTACAGCTTGGCCCAGTCGTAGGCCGGGTCCCCGTACAGCTCCGTGTGCCCGAAATAACCCCGGGGGTCGATGAGTACCGGCGTGCCGTCGGCGCGCAGCATGGTGTTGGAAAAGGTGCAGTCTCCGTGGATCAGCTTGAATTGCTCCGGCATGTACCGCTCCAGCCGCTCCTCCAGCTCCGCCCGGCAGAAAAACACGTTCCGGCAGCGCCGGCCGTTCACCGTGACCGTCTCGTCCCCGGCGAAGGGCACCAGCTCCCGCACCTTCTCCAGCCTCTGGAAGGTCTTGCCAACGTAGGCCTCATAAAAGCTCTCCCGGTCCGCCGGGACCGTTTCAAGCGCCTGGACAGATTTCAGGCAGGAGATGATCTGCCGGAGAATGCTCCGCTTTTCCGCGCCGGACAGGCCCTCATACTCGTAGACCGCTTTCCCGTCTATGAGCTCCATCTTCAAGGGCTCATAGGAAACGATGCGGGGAATGCTGGAAAACTGCCGGCCCTGTATTTTCCGGTACCAGGCCGCCTCCCGTTTTGCCAGGCGCCGGCCCTGCTCATCGATGGGCTCCTTGACAAAACACCCGTCCTCTATATAGGTGCGGTTGAACGGCCGGCAGCGGGCCGTCTCCAGCTTTTCGTATTCCTCCAGCAGCCCGTACTCCCGGACCCGGTACAGCGGCAGGCTCTCAAAGCGCCGCCCTGTACCGGCCAGCCAGCGGACCAGCTCCCCTTCCTCCGGCACGGCCGCCAGAACGGACTTGTCCCGGAACGTAAACAGCCCCGCCACGCCGAAGCGATCCGACCGCTCCTCCGCGAAGGCCCCATTCTCATATTTCCAGCGGCAGGGGAAGTCCTTGGCTATGCCGATATAGTCCCCCGGCTCCTCCGGCAGCCGGAAATCCTCCGGCAGGATCAGGTCCGACCAGATGAGCAGGAAGGGCTCGTTCTCCGGCAGCTTCTCCAGCGCCTGCCGGAGGCCCGCGCAGGTGCCTGTGCGCCCGGCGGCGTTCACCAGCTCGTAGTTCACGCCGGCGAAGGCGGCCAGATACCGCTCCAGCACCTGGCATTTGTAATCGCCGATGATCACATATCTGCTCTCCGGGTACTTCCGGAACAGGTGGAACAGCATGGGCAGGTTGTCCACCGGCACCAGGGCCTTCGGCTTGTTTTTTGTCAGCCGGCCCAGGCGGGTGCCCTTGCCCCCTGCCTGGACTACAATGTATCCCGGGCTCATTGGGGCCGTCCCTCCAGGAACGTCTTGATCTCCCCGTCGTCCCCGCTGTAAGACGGGGCGTCCGGCCGGGTAAAGGGATAGACCCGGTACACGCCGATGACGAAGATCTCCTCCACCGTGGTGCCCCGCTTGCCGATCAGCGCGGACCCGTTGCGCCCGTTGGGCTCGTCCAGACTGGCGCAGATAAAGCGCTTGTCAAACTCATACAGGCAGTAAAACTGCATCAGATGCTCCGCTTTTTTCCGGCTGAAGCGCACCACCCGCAGGATATTTTTGGAAAACAGCGGCGCGCATTTCTCCACCGCCGCATCATGGGTCAGGATGATGGCGTCTCTGTATTTGCGGCTTTTCAGCATGGCGTCCAGGTACAGCAGGGCCAGATGGTTGATCTCCCGGTCGCAGGAGGGCAGCAGGATAATGGCTGTGCCGCCGCCTACGCCCTTGCTCACCTGATGCCAGTGCCACCAGCCCCTGTAGGCCGAGATCAGATTCAGATACAGCTGGCGCTTTACCCGCCGCAAATGCTTTGATGTGGACATAGCTTCTATTTATCTCCTTCTGCCTGTTCTCCCAGCCAGCCGGTCCGCATCAGCGCCGCTGTTCGGGAGATGTTATATTCGTCCATTCGCGGCCGCGGCCGTCCGGCCGGTACCGCCCTCAGCGCCGCCGCCCAGGCGGCTGCTCCCGCCTTCAGGGGCAGGGTCCGCAGCTGCTCCGTGACCCGCGCCTCCTCCGGCACAGCCTCCGAGCAGAGC
>CANQRQ010000051.1 GCA_947626315.1 uncultured Oscillospiraceae bacterium
CTCCCTTTCGTTGCCTTTTGCTCTATTGTACTACGACAAGCTCCCTTCGCATAGTGTTTTGACACAATCTCCCCCCAGCACCACAAAGTCCCCCCGCTGCACAAACAGCAGCCGGTCCAGCCTGGGGATCCCCCAGGGCAGATACTCCGGCTTTTCCGCCCGGCTCACCCGGTCGCAGAAGGCGTCCGCCGCCGCGGCCGCGCTGATGATCTGGGCGGCCTGCCGCTCCACGGCCAGGCCGTTCAGCCGGGCCAGGGCCTCCTCGGCGGTCTTCAGGTCCTGGGCATACGCCAGGCCCTGGGCCTCCGCCCGCATGGCCTCCAGCCGTCCCTGCTCTTTCAGCATGGTGCAGTAATAGCCCAGATCCCCGGTGCTGTAGCGCAGCACCTCCTGCACCGCCTCGGCGTAGTCCTCCCCCAACTCGTGCAGCACCGTGACCCGGTTGACCGGGGCCCCGGCGAAGTGCAGCCGGCACATGGCTTCATAGATCGGCCGGCACAGCGCGTCCTCAAAGAGCTCCGGCCGCAGCTCCGACGCCGCCTCGCCCAGGGACGACGGGTCCCGCAGCAGCGTCCCCAGGATCGTGGCCTGGATCCGCATCAGATTTTCCGACGCCGCCACCTACAGCACCTCCCGATCTTCCGCCCAGCCCCCGGCCTGGCCGGGGCGCTTGACGTCATCCGTCCAGCGCTGCTGATTGAGCCAGGAGCTGGCATAGGGGATCCCTACGCCCCGCTGCCACTCCTCCGTCTGCATCTGCCGTTTGAGTGCCTTGGCCATCACAATGAGTAAATCGTCGCTCGGCCTCAGTTTGTCCCATGCGGCAATGGCTGCCTGCTTGGACTCTCCTCTGGGGTACGCTTCCCAGAATGCGGCAAATCGCTCCGGCTTCCAGTCGGGCGCGGTTTTCGGCTGCCTCTTTTTTCGCCCGGCCTTTGGGCCATCCGCGCCGTCCCCCTCTGGGGGGACTATAGGGGGGTTAGTTAACTCTGTACTTAGTCCTTTAGTACTTAGTTGTGGCGGATTTACCGTGTCCGGTTTTTCCGGACACGGTGAATCCGGACACGGTGGCGCATTTTTCACCGTGTCCGGCTTTTCCGGACACGGTGGATCCGCCTCGGCGGGCATGCCCGTCCAGCGCTCCGGCACGGGCGGATCCCGGCCCGCGGGCGGTCTCTCGAAGATGTAGTACTCTACCCCCGAGAACCGCCCGCTCTCGGCTCCGTGCACCATCCTGCGCTCTATGTACCCGGCGTCCTCCAGCTCCTTCAGGCTGGCGGCCACCGCGTCCTTGCCCTCCCTGCAGATGCTGGTCAGCCCCCGGACCGAGTAGTCCCAGTCCTCCGGCAGGCTCAGGATCTTGCTCAGCAGGCCGATGGAGCGCAGGCTCAGCTCCCGGTCCCGCAGGTGGTAATTGCTCATCACGGTGAAGTTGCCGTTTTTAACTACGTGAAAAACCGCGATTTCCCTCCACCCCCTTGCAAAGTCTTTGGATCCTTGCTATAATACAGATACTCTCACGTCGGAAGCTCCGCTTCCGTGGCCCCTGCCGGGATGTCCGCCCGGCGGGGGCCTTTTATTTCGTCGGCAGAAGCTCTGCGCTTTCATGCCTCCCCTTCGTCGTCACAAGCTTCATATCGTTCGCTTCCGCCGGGGCGGCGAAAGCTGCCTCATTCCGCTGCTCCTCCTCTTCAAACCGAAACGCCTGTTTCGGTTTGAGAAGGAAGAACATTACCGCCCGCCGATTTTGCCGTGCTTGCGCGGCAAAATGGCCATGCGGTGATGTTCTGACGCGGGGAGGTGGCCCGCAGGGCCGGAGGGGTTGTAACCGGTACTTCGTCGGGCTTGAGCCCCCGATGAAGATGCTCCAGAGCCCGTCCAGCCCCTGTTTCCTCATTCTTGATTCTCGCCCAGGTTCAGCCCCCGGCAGAAACGCAGGAAGCCCTCCCGGGGCACCAGCAGCCGGGTCCCGATGCAGATCACCGGGAAGCCCAGCGCCGCCGGGTCCTCCCGGGCCTGGAGCCGGATGCTGTGCGCGTCCGCGTGCAGCACCGGCGCGATGTCCTTGGCCAGCAGAAAGTCCGCGCTGCTCTGCTCCACCTCAGCTAATGTCGTCATCGGTCTCCCTCCTCCCAGAACCTCCACATACTCGGCGGCACCTCGCACAGACTTCTCGCCGGGCAGCCGTCGCAGCCCTCTCCGGTCCTATGTCTCACGGCGCACTCGTTTTTTACCTCCCAGAGCTTCCACTCGCTCAGGCTCTTCACGCCGGTCGTCAGGATCCTCTTCCCGTAGGCGGCGGCGCAGTCGTGCTCGATCCGGCATCCCCGCGCCTGCTCCCATCCCGGCGCAAAGTAGGCCACGTCGGCCTCCGCCAGCAGCTCCAGGCTCTTTGCCAGGTACTTCAGGCCGTTCCCGTCGAAGTCCCGGAAGACCGTGTCCAGAAACTCCACCGGCTCCCCGGGGTAAATTTGGTTCAGATACCCCCGCACCGTGATCTCGGCCCTCTCCCGCTCCTTCAGGATCTCCTCCTCCGTCAGCCCGTCCATGGGCTGTGAAATGAATACCTTCTTCATGACGCTCCTTTCCTGGACGCCCGGCAGCTTCCGGAAGTCCAGCTTGTTTTTCTCGATCTCCTGCATAAACGCTTCCGTCAGAAGCTTTTCGTCCATATTTTCCTCCTTTCCCTGTAGCCCTCTTTGGGTTTTTCCCTTGGACCGGTAAATTTGCTCTCTTGCCTTCCCTCCCGGCCCTGTGTTACAATGGGCTGAAAGGGGGATGCAGCCTGTGTACGTAGTCCACCGTCCCCCCTCCCTTCACATGCCCTCCGCCTTGAGTTGCGAAGCGTGTTACTCAGCAGCACTATCGAAAAGATACCGCAAATCCTTATCCGGGAAAAATGACTGCTGAATCTTAAATGCCTCGTCAAGATAAAGTGGAGATTTCTTTGCCAGCTTCCTTGCGAGAGTGTCCCGGTTAAAATCACAAGTCTTGGCAATATCCATAATCCTGATATTGCCCCTGCTCATTTCAGCGCGAAGATTAGCGTAAATAATTCCGTTTGGCTTCAAATTAACACCCCCTCAAAAATCACGCATTGCGTGATTTCTCCTTCATTTAATCACGCAGTAAAAGATTTGTCAATACTTTGCGCGAAAAAAATCTTGCAATGCGCGATAATGCGTGTTATGATATATTTACAGCGGAGGAAAGATTGATGGAAATCTACCGTGTACTTAGTTCCATAATGCAGGAAAGGAATTTGACAGTAGCCGATATTGCCAGACTTTCAGGGGTAGCTGATTCAACGATCAGAGGCATTGTTGTCCGCAAACAAAACAAAGTCTCCCTGGACATAGCGTTCAAACTATCTGAAGGCCTTGGTGTTTCTCTGGAGTATTTGAACGGAATAACAGAGAACGAAAAAAAATCCTCACCTGAAAATGGTAAGGACAAAAGATTTGATGAAATTGATACTATCTATCACAAGTTGAACGACGACGGTCAGGAGCTCATGCTGGCCAACGCCCGCAGCCTTCACGCCCTGGGCAAATATAACGCCGTCCCTCCCGGATCATCCGCCGAGCCGGCAATATAATCTATGTGGATTTCGGGTAGCGACTGTTGAAAAAGTATTGCAGATAGAAAGAAGGTATTCATATCATGGATAAGCAGCAGATAACGAGATTAAAGCTCTCATTTGATGAAATCGTACACACTACCGAAGACGGTGTTGAATACTGGTTAGCCAGGGAGCTGCAAATTGTTCTTGGGTATGCACGATGGGAAAACTTTGTTAATGCGATAGACAAGGCAAAGATTTCTTGCCAAACATCGGGAATTGCGGTCGATGAATGTTTTCGTGATATCACGAAAACATCCCCTATGCCGCATGGCGGCGTTAAATCTGTCACGGATATCATGCTTACTCGTTACGCTTGCTATCTCATTGCTCAGAACGGGGACTCGTCAAAAGAGGAGATTGCTTTTGCTCAGACGTATTTTGCAGTTCAGACTCGGAAGCAAGAGCTGCTTGAGAAGCGTCTTGCTGATTTAAACCGGCTCCAGCTGCGTGAACAATTAAAGACATCTGAGAAGCGATTATCTCAGAATATATACGAGCGTGGCGTTGATGAAAAAGGATTCGGCCGGATTCGCTCTAAAGGTGATGAAGCTCTATTCGGTGGATATACCACGGAAGATATGAAACGCCGGTATGGGGTAAAAAGTGGCCCTCTGGCTGATCATCTTCCACCTGTCACGGTGGCCGCGAAGAACCTGGCAACAGAAATGACTAATCTGAACATTGAAGGGAATGACCTTCACGGAGAATCGTCCATTACGAATGAGCACATCCAGAATAACAGCAGTGTGCGTACTATGCTTGGTCAACGTGGGATTAAGCCAGAAAACCTTCCTCCCGCAGAAGATATCAAGAAGGTTGAGCGACGGCTAAAGTCAGAAGAAAAAAGAATTGCAGGCAGTTCTGACAGGCTTCCCGAAAAGAAGACGAATACATGAATTCTGGGTTGCAAATTTGCCGCATTGGGCATATAATATGGGTGCAACAGAAAAGCGTCTGTGTGCAAGTTTTTAAACAGGCTCTTGGTAGTAAGCACCCCGCCTATATGGGGAACGCTGAATCCCTGAGCCTTATTTTTTCCGCCGCTTGCCATTTTTCTTAAAACTGCATATAATGAGGGCGCAAGGGAGACCTTGCGATGATCCTTGCCTGAGAGCAGGGCAAGCCAAAAAAGACGGCTCAATGGATGATGCTCCATGTAGAGCGCAAGGAGCCTAAAAAAAAGAAAGCTCAATGGATGATCTGGCCCTCTGTTTCATACAGGGGGCCTTTTCTTATCGTACAGAAAGGAGAACATCATGCTGGATAAACAGGATCTGCAGGCCATTCGGGATCTGGTAAAAGAGGAGTCCGCCCAGTCCCGGCAGGAGATCATGCAGGGCGTTTCCGTCCTGATGGAATCGGATTTCCGCCCGCAGTTTGATCTGCTGGCCGAGGGCCAGCAGGCGATCCTGGAAAAGCTTGGCCCCCTGGATGATTGGGAGGTCATGGATACCCGCGTCAGCGCCCTGGAGGCCATGGTCCGCAAGCTGAACCGGGAAGTTGCCGCCCTGAAAAAGGCCCAGTGAAAACCGGTGTCCATTTCGGACACAGAAAGGAGAAACACCATGTTAGATAAACAGGATCTGCAAGCCATCAAGGAGCTGATCGACAGCTCCATCACCGCCTCCGAGGAACGCACCCATGCCGAGATCAGAGCCTCAGAAAGCCGCACCCAGGCCGAGATCGTCGCCGTCCGCGCCGAGATCAAAGCCGCGGAGGACCGCTGGATGACCTTCTATGAATCCGCTGTCCAGCCCCAGCTTCAGCTGCTGGCCGAAGGGCAGCAGACCATTCTGGAGACCCTGGCCCCGAAAAGCCGGGTAGAGGCGCTGGAGGAAGAGGTTGTTTTTCTCAAGTCCGTGGTCAGGAACCTGGCCCAGGACGTGGCGGACCTGAAACAGGCCCAGTGACCCCGTGTCCGATCCGGACACAAAAAATAAAAGGCCGGCCTGAGCTACCACCCTCAAGCCGGCCGTGCAGAAAAACCCGTTCGTCAAAACCAAGGCCTCAGTCTGCCCTTTTATCTTAGCACACCGCGGGCCGGGGCGCAAGAGAAAAGGAGGAAATTTTGACCTGTATCAATCCAAAATGCGCCGCCCAGCTGCCGGACACGGCGAAGTATTGCCTGTGCTGCGGCCGGAAGCAGACGGCAGTTACCCGCCGCCGGCGCGTCCATGCCAACGGTCAGGGCTGTGTCTACCGGCTGCCGAATGGCAAATGGCGGGCGGAGAAAACCCTGGGCTACCGTCTGGAGCCGCCTCCGGCGGACAGCCCGCCGGGCACGATGCCAAAGAAAAAGCGCGTCACCGTCACCCGCTCAGATTTCAAGACCCGGACCGAGGCCCTGGCCGCCCTGCCGGAGCTGACCGCTAAGACCAAAGCCGACCGGGCCCGCTCATCCTCCGGGACGCCCACGGCCCGGAAGGGTGACCAGATCACGCTGAAGGAGCTCTATGACCAGTGGGAACCCACCCACCAGCGCAGCCGCCAGACCATGGACTGCTATCGCTCCGGCTTTCGCCTCTTTGAGCCGCTCTGGGATCTGCCCATGACAGACATCGACGTGGACGATCTCCAGGACTGCCTGGACGAATCTGACAAGGGCAAGCGGACCAAGGAAAACGCCCGGGCCGCCCTGGGCCTGGTGTACAAGTACGGCATCCCCCGGAACGCCATCCCAAAGGACCGCAACCTGGCCCAGTATCTCCGAATCAATGCCGGCGGCGGTGGCTCGAAGGAGGGCTTCACAGCGCCGGAGCTGGAGAATATCCGCAATGCCGCCGCCGAAGGGGACCGGACCGCCCAGCTGGTGTACTGTCACTGCTATCTGGGCTTCCGGCCCACGGCGCTGCTGATCCTCCAGATCGCGGACTATGACCGGGCCCAGCGTGCCCTGGTGGGCGGTATCAAGACCGATGCCGGCAAGCGCCGCACGGTCACCGTCTCCCCGAAGATTCAGGGCTACGTGGATGCCTTTGCCGGCGGCCGCAGCAAGGGCCCTGTCTTCGCCAAAGAGAACGGGAGCCCCCTGTCCCTGCCGGACTACCGGGCGGCCCTGTACGCGCTGCTGGAGCGCCTGGGCATAGAGAATCCCGTGGACGAGCAGGGCCGGCACCGCCTGACGCCCCACAGCTGCCGGCATACCTTCGCCACCCTGATGAAGCGCGTCGAGGCCCCTGACAAAGACAAGCTGGAACTGATAGGCCACACCTCCACCTCTCAGCTCCGGGATTATCAGGATGTCTCCTATGAGGATCTTCGCAAAATTACGGATCTCATTTGATATGAAACGCGATATGAAACAGGACGGAATTTTCTAAAATTCCGGACCATTTTTGCAAAATCCCGGGAAAACAAAAAAAAGAACCGGGAAACGCTGATTTTTCAACGCTTCCCGGTCCTTTTCCTTGGTCCGAGTGGGGCGATTCGAACGCCCGGCCTCTTGAACCCCATTCAAGCACGCTACCAACTGCGCTACACCCGGATATTTTGCCTGGGGCTCAATTATATTAGCATAAAGTGCCGCCAATTGCAAGCCCTAATTTTTACTTTTTTCCCGCCCGGCGCTGCCGGGCGGGAAGCTTTTACTCTGTAAAATGAATATGGTTGTTGATATGGTCCTGGCAGAAGCAGTGATACCCGGCGCAGCGGGAGCAGTACCGGAACTCCAGCTGGGGGTAGTCCATATCCGTCCGGCCGCAGACGGCGCACTTGTGATTATACAGCCTGTCCCGCTGCTCCCGCCGGATCTTGCGGGACTCCCGGCGGAAGTTCACCGTGCTGGTGCTGGCCCGGCGGGGCCGCCGGCGGATCAGCTCGCCCCCGAAGAACAGGAAGAAGTTCCCCACCGCCACCACCGGCAGCAGATTGATGGGGAAGGGCGTGGTCAGCACGCCCAGCACGAAATAGACGGCGTCAATGATGGCCAGCCATTTGATCTTGATGGGCAGCAGGAAGAACAGCAGCACCTCCATGTTGGGGAAGAGCGCCGCGTAGGAGAAGAACATGGACAGATATATGTACTGAGCGTCCAGCACGAAGCGGTAACCGGTGATCAGGTTCATCAGCAGGCCGTAGACCACCGTCAGCGCAACGCCGGTGAAGAAGTAAATATTGAATTGAGGCGTGCCCCAATACTGCTCCAGCGTGTTGCCGATCCAGTAGTAGAAATAGATCACGATAAAGGCCAAAAGCCCCGTGCTGGGGGGATAAAACATGAAGGTGACCACCCGCCAGATCTGCCCGTGCAGCACCAGATAGGGGTCAAAGGCCATATAGCTCAGCAGCACCGGGTTGATGGCCCCCAGGATCCAGAAGGCCACGTTGGCCACGGAAATATACAGCATCAGATTTCTGACGCCGAAATTCGGGTGCTTATAGCTGAAACGCTCAACGAATCTCATGGGGTCTCGCATGGCTCTGTGCGCCTCCTGTCGGTTTGCTTTTGTTTATCATAGCTCATTTAAAGTGCAAAGTCCAGCTAAAATTGTAAACTTCCTGCGGCTTGACGCCGCTCCTCCCCGGCCTGTTACCATTTGGGAAAAAATTTTTCCAAATGGGAAAATAATTCTTTTAATTTACATAACTATGTGATATGATGAGAACGCAGTTCTATAAATTGGAGTATAGCGCGATGGACGGAGAAGGCGGAATCAAAAATGAACTGATCGAGGGCCGCAACGCGGTGCTGGAGGCGCTGCGGGCGGGCCGCGCCATTGATAAGCTCTACCTGGCCAAGGGCGAGACGGACCGGACGCTGGGCCATATCGCCTCCAAGGCCCGGGAGGCAGGGGTCGTGGTGGTGGAGTGTGACCGGCGCAAGCTGGACTTCATGAGCCGCACCCACGCCCATCAGGGCGTGATCGCCGCGGCCGCCGTGCGGGCCTACTGCGAGCTGGAGGACATTCTTGCCGCCGCGGATGAGGCGGGCGAGGCCCCCTTCGTCATCGTCTGCGACGAGATCAGCGACCCCCAGAACCTGGGCGCCATCATCCGCTCCGCCGAGTGCGCCGGGGCTCACGGCCTGGTGATCCCCAAGCGGCGCAGCGCCGGGCTGACGGCGGTGGTGGACAAGGCCTCCGCCGGGGCGGCGGAGCACGCCCGGATCGCCCGGGTGCCCAACATCCCCGCCGCCATCCGGACCTTGAAGGACCGGGGGCTCTGGATCTACGGCACCGCCGCCGGCGGCAGCTCCCCCCTCTGGGAGACGGACTTCACCGGGCCCCTGGCCCTGGTGATCGGGTCCGAGGGGGACGGCATGGGCCGCCTGGTCAGCGAGTGCTGCGATTTTATCGTGAGCCTCCCCATGCGTGGCCGGGTCGGGTCCCTGAACGCCTCCGCGGCGGCGGCCATCACCATGTATGAGGTGCTCCGGCAGCGGAGCGGGAGAGCCAGATAAGCACAGATTCCACCCAGCAGAGAAATAACCGGCGGGCGCTTCGTCCATGCCGGGCATAAGGGACGGATACGCATGCGCGACAAGGGTTTCGGCGAAGGCATGACAAACGAATACAGCTCCGGCCTCTCCGTGGACGATATTCTGGCGGAGTTCCAGCTTGACCAGTCCGAGGCGGACGGCGGCCGGGCCGCCTATGAGACGGAGAGCGCCGCCCCCTCCGGCATCGCCGGTTACGCGCCCGCTGATCCTCCGGCGGACGCGGCGCCCTATGACGACGCGCCGGAGGAGGACGTGCGGGTGTACCGGCCCAGAAGCGCGCTCTCCCTCATGGAAGAGGACGCGCGGCAGACCGCGGCCAGGCTGGCGGAGCAGGGCTACGACGAGCCCCAGGAGGAAGCGGCCTACGAAGAGACCCGCCCCGCCGGGGACGCCGAGGATGCCGGTGCCTACGATACTGACTATGACAGCGCCTATGATAACGGCGATTATGAGGATTATGATACAGAACCGGCGCCGCGCCGGGGCCGGAAGGGCCTGGGCGGGCTCTTCAGCCGCCTGAACCTGGGCGGCCGGAAGGAGAAAAAGCGGCGTCGGGGCCGGGACGACCTCTATGAGGAGGACGAGGCGCCGGAGGAATTTCCCGACGAGCCGGAGGAGCCCTCCGCCCCCTCTTACGAGCCGGAAGCGAGCTCTGTCCCGGAGCAGACGGCCCCCCAGTGGGAGGACAGCCGGGAGGACACCTACAGCTGGCTCAACACCTATGTGCGGGACAGCACCGAGCCTGCCTACACCGGCTATACGGCCCCCTCTGTGGACGATCTCTACGATCTCTCCACCGATTTCAGCTATGAAAACGCCCAAGAGGAGCCCGCTCCCCAGGAGGAGCCGGAGCCCGCTTACGAGCCGGTTTTTGACGAGCGCTTCAATCTGGACGGCGGTTTCCGCTCCGCCATGGTCTTTGACGGCCAGGAGCTGGATCTGAGTGCCGACGAGAACTACCGCCCAACCGAGCAGAACGCCTCCGCCCTGCCCTCTTACCGGGAGGAGCCGGAGGAAGCGCCCCGGAGCCGGGAGGGTAAAAAGCGCCGCCTTCCCCGGCGCGGCCGGAAGAGCGGGAAGGAAGAGCGCCCGCTGAACGCGCCCTCTGTCTCCCAAGAGGCGGACTTCGCCGCCGGCTTTGCCGACTACAGCGCCTCCCCCGGGGAATACGCCCCCGCCGGGGAATACGACCTGGGCGCCGAGGACGAGGAGGAGCTCAAGGAGATCAGCTTCCCCAGCTTCCGGGAGTACCTGGTCAGCCTCGTGTCCAATTTCCTGCTGCGCCTCCGGGGCTTTGCCGGCAGCGAAAGCACCGCCACCATGGTGGATTCCAGCGAGGATCTGGGTGCAGAGGTCAGTCCGGCCGCCGGGTCGAAATACTACGGGGCCTTTGTCCACTCCCTGCGCCTGCGTTTTCGGATCAGCCTGGTGCTGCTGCTGATCATGTGCTATATCTCCCTGGGTCTGCCCGTGCTGGGCATGCTCAAATCCGTCCATGTGGCCGCCGCCATGTGCCTGGCCCTCCAGTTGACCATCCTGCTGCTGAGCCTGGACGTGGTCACCGGCGCGGTGATGAACCTGGTCCGCCGCCGCCTGGGGGCGGACGTTATGGCCGTGCTGGCCTGTCTGCTGACCAGTGTGGACGCGGCAGCAGTGGCCGGGGACCTGTTCGGCAGCCTGCACATGCCGCTGTGCGCCCTGTCCAGCCTGTCCCTGTGCGGCGTGCTGCTCTCTTCCCTGCTCAGCGCCCGGGGTCTGCGCAAGGCTCTGCGGGTGCCCGCCATCGGCAAGAGGACCTACGCCGTCAGCGGGGAGACCGGCCTGAAGGGCCGAGGGAAGGACATTACTCTGCTCAAGTCTGTCCGCCCGGTCCGCGGCTTTGTCCGCAGGGCCGAGGAGATGCCGCCGGACGAGTCCCTCTTCATCCGCCTCTCCCCCCTGCTGCTCCTGGCCGCCCTGCTGCTGGGCCTGATCGCCGCCATCGCCACAAAAAACACCGGGGATCTTCTGTACATAGTCACCGCCGTTCTCGTGCCGGCCGTGCCGGTGTCCGCCCTGCTGAGCTTTGCCCTGCCCTTCTGCGTGGGCTCCATGCGCATTTTCAGCAGCGGCGCGGCCATCGCCGGCTGGTCCGGGCTCTGCGATATCGGCCAGAGCCGGAACTTGATCGTCACCGACCGGGACTTGTTCCCGGAGGGCAGCGTGGAGCTGGAGAGCATCCGCATCTTTGCGGACGAGTCCTCCGACAAGGTAATCGCTTACGCGGGGACCATGATCATCGCCTCCGGCTCCTGCCTCTCCAACTGCTTTGCCGGGCTGATGGAGAAGAACGGCTGCTCCCTCTGCCAGGTGGAGAACTTCGAGATCCTGCCCGGCGGCGGTATGCGGGGCGTGATCGACGGGGAGAACGTGCTCTGTGGCAGCTCGGATCTGATGCGGCTTATGAACGTGCGCATTCCCTTCCGCCTGGTGGACCGGACCACGGTCCTGCTGGCCATCGACGGGGTGCTCTACGGCATTTTCAACATGAACTACACGCCGGAGCCCCAGGTGCGCAAGGCCCTGGTGGGCCTGATGCGCTCCAACCGGCACCCGGTTTTCGCCGTACGGGACTTCAACATTACCCCGGAAATGCTGCACCGGAGCTTTGACATCGCCACCGACGGCTACGACTTTCCCCCCTATGTGGAGCGCTTCTCTCTCTCCGAGGACACGTCCTCCCGGGAGAGCAAGATCGCCGCGGTGGTCTGCCGGGAGGGGCTGGGTCCCCTGACCCATATGGCCGACACGGGCCGGAGCATGTATGTGGCCGTACGCATCAACCTTCTGCTCAGCCTGCTGTCCGTGGCCATCGGCATGCTCACCGTGTTCATCAAGCTCCTGGGCGGCGGCGTGGGCGTGGGATTTTTGCTGGCGTACATGCTGGTGTGGGTCCTGCCGCCGGCGCTGCTGAGCCTGTTCCTCCGGTTTTGAACAGGGCCGCGCAAGCACATCAAGGGGCCGCGAAAATCCGATGGGCTTTTCGCGGTCCTTCTCTTTATGCGGAGGTAAACGGAAGTTTATATCCTCCCCTCCCCCACAATCTTTATTTTTCTGTTGCCAAAGCCGGGCGGTATAGTGTATAATACATCATTGGAATGCTGAAAAATTTTTGTTCAAGAAAAATTTGAACATAAACCTTGTACAGAGAGGAAGCAACAAATGGAAACCAAGAACATCCGCAACATCTGCCTGCTGGGCCACGGTAACAGCGGCAAAACCAGCCTGGCCGAGAGCATGCTGTTTGTCACCGGCGCGGCAGACCGGCAGGGCAAGGTCAGCGACGGCAATACCGTATGCGACTACGACCCGGAAGAGATCAAGCGCCAGATCACCATCTCCACCTCCGTGGCCCCCGTGAACTACGGCGGCTGCAAAATCAACGTGCTGGACTGCCCCGGTTATTTTGACTTTGTGGGCGAGGTCCTGTGCGCCATCCGCGCCGTGGAGGCGGGCGTCATCCTCTGCTCTGCGAAAGACGGGATCTCCGTCGGGGCGGAGCGCTCCTGGAAATATCTGAAGGCCGCGGGCATCCCCGCCATTTTCTGCATCTCCAAGTGCGACGAGGAGCACGGGGACTATTTCGCCGTGCTGGACGCGCTGCGGGAGAAGTACGGCAGCATCATCTGCCCGGTCACCATCCCCGGCTCCGACGGGAAGACCGTCATTGACCTGGTGCACAACACCGCCTATCAGACCAACGGGAACAAGACCGTCAAGGTGGACGTCCCCGCCGCCGACGCGGGCCGGGTCTCCAGCCTGCGGGACGAGCTGATGGAGGCCGCCGCCGGCGCCACTGAGGAACTGATGGAGAAGTTCTTCGAGACTATGGAACTGGAGGAAGCGGATATTGTCACCGGTCTCAAGGCCGGCCTGAAGGACCGCTCCGTTGTCCCCGTGTTCGCCAGCTCCGCCATGCAGAACATCGGCACCGAGGCCTTCCTGCAGGGCGTCGTGGACTATGTGCCCAACCCCGCCGAGGCGGAGGGGATCGATCCCAGCGCCCCCACCCTGGGCTTTGTGTTCAAGACCGTGTCCGACCAGTTCGGCAAGTACAGCTTTGTAAAGGTGCTCCAGGGCTCCATCAACTCCGATATGTCCCTGCGCAACGTCCGGGCCTCCAGCACGGACAAACTGGGCCGTCTGTACACCGCCTGCGGCAAGAAGACCACCGAGGTCAAGGACGCCTGCTGCGGCGACATTGTGGCCGTGGGCAAGATGGACTGGAAGACCGGCGACACCGTGTGCGACCCCAAGAACGAGAAGGAGCTGCCCCCGGTGGAGCTGCCCGAGCCCTGCTACTCCATGGCCATCTCCCCCAAGACCAAGGGGCAGGACGACAAGGTGGCCTCCGGTCTGGCCCGGCTCAACGAGGAGGATATCTCCTTTACCCTGGTCAGCAACGCCGAGACCCACCAGATGGTGATCTCCGGCGCGGGCGACATCCAGGTGGATGTGCTCTGCTCCAAGCTTAAGAGCCGCTTCGGCGTGGACACCGAGCTCAAGCCCGCCCGGGTCGCCTACCGGGAGAAAATCAAGGGCAAGGTGGAGGCCCACGGCCGGCACAAGAAGCAGTCCGGCGGTTCCGGCCAGTTCGGCGACGTGTGGATCCGCTTTGAGCCCCAGGAGGAGCAGGACGATATGATCTTCGCCGAGGAGGTCTTCGGCGGCTCCGTGCCCAAAAACTTCTTCCCCTCCGTGGAAAAGGGCCTGCGCAACGCGGTGCAGAAGGGCGTGCTGGCGGGCTACCCGCTGGTGGGCCTGAAGGCCACCCTGTACGACGGCTCCTACCACCCGGTGGACTCCAACGATATGGCCTTCCAGACCGCTGCCCGTCTGGCCTATCAGGACGGCATCCCCAAGGCCAAGCCCACCATCCTTGAGCCCATCGGCCTTCTGAAGGTCACCATTCCCGACGCCAACCTTGGCGACATTATGAGCGACATCAGCTCCAAGCGCCGGGGCACCGTGCTTGGCATGAACGCCGAGGACGGCATGCAGACCGTGGAGGCCGAGGTCCCCATGGCCGAGATGAGCTCCTACACCATTGACCTGCGCTCCATGACCCAGGGCCGCGGCTCCTTCAGCTGCAAGTTTGTCCGCTACGAGGAAGCCCCCGGCAACGTCCAGCAGAAGGTCATTGAGGAAGCCAAGGCGCTGGCCGAGGAATAAGAGAGCCGCGTCTAACCCGGAATCTGATTCGCATACCCGCCCGCCGCGCGGCGGGCGGGTATGCGGCTGTAGACAAGGTTTCACGCCCTTCGCCGCAGAGCGGCGAAGCAAGAATTCAAATCGTTTTTGAGGCAGCTTTGCCGCCTCAAAAACACTCTAAGGCGAGCAAAGCGAGCCCTCGCGCCGACCAAACGGGGCGAAGCCCCTGCGATCAGCGCGAGTTCCTCAAATGCGAGCCCAGCGCAGTACCCGCAGGGTACAAGCGGGTCGCATTTGAAGGAGCTGTAGCGAAACGGCAAGTTTCACTACAGTTCCTTTTTTATGTCTGAGCGAGGGAAAGTCTGAAAAAAGGC
>CANQRQ010000052.1 GCA_947626315.1 uncultured Oscillospiraceae bacterium
AGAAGGTGCATTGGCAACCCGGTATGTTTATCGGAATGACGAGGGAACAGAATATATCCATACAGTCCGTAACCGGATCAGCAATGGTGACGGCAGTTATGACCCGTTCGGCCCTCTGCTGGAGATTGTACCATGGGAAACCGGAGAGCGTGATGATTTTGGTTTCCTGTTTCAGGGCAGTCAGATCAATGCAACCTCTGAATCCATCGGTAATGATACTGTAGACGGCATAAGCTTTGAGGAACGGTTTTCCAAGTATAAGGACTTTGGCATCACCTACGTGGAAGCTGATGGCGTCAGTGGGTGCGGGAATGTATATTTAAACGGTTCCCTGGTCAGTCGTTTTGCGGATGTCGCTCCGGATGGCAGTACGTTTTCATTTACTTCAGCTGAGACTGGTGGAATGATCGTTCATACGGAGTACGACAGTCACGGAAGCTTGATCGGGGTAAATACTAAGCCTTGAAATTCAAGTCCTGTGTTTCCACTCCGACCATGCAAAAGCCCAATGCTTTCGCATTGGGCTTTTGCAACGAAATCCGTCCCGCGGACGGATGAAATCACGCTGACGCGGGGTGAAATCGCTCCGCGGTGAGATCCTGCTTCGCAGGGTGAAGAGACGGATTTCATTTCACTGGCACAAAGCGCCGATTTCACCAAGGGCGCAAGCCCTTGATTTCACCGTGCCAAAGGCACGATTTCCCTTTAATGGCAAAGCCGTGGCAGGATCTTGAAATTTAAGTCCCATCATTTCACTCCAATCAAAAACCGGCAATATGAACCTCTTGAAATCAGCGAACGGCACGTCTATTCTCTGGGGACACTGCGCCGCGGCAAGTCGGCCAAACTATATAACGGCCCGTTTGACCGGATGATGATCGCCCAGGCCAAATCGGAGAATATGCTGTTTCTGACCCATGATTCCCTGCTGCCAGACAACAACGAGGCCTGTATCATCTCTGTTCAAACAGGAGCTCTGCCCCCTGCTTTTCGTCTTTTGGAAAGCAGGGGGCGTTTTTGTAAAAGTCACTTCTCACGTTCAGGGGCCTCAAACAGACCACCGCAGTTATAGTGGATAACCACATGCTGGGCAGCACTTCCGTTTTCCTTTTCCATATGGTAAACGTCTATTATGCACCATAGCAAATTGCCGGGATTTTAAACTTAAAGCCCGCATAATCAAAATCCTGATGTGTTATGATCGCGTCACTTGGAAGTTCCATCTCATACGCATGATTGCGTATGAGATGGAAGGCGGTATTCAACGGATATGACGAAAGTAATTCTTTAACACACTTTAAATCAATGACAGGAACATACTTATGTTGTGTACGGATATTATGCCTGGCAACAACGCACCCGAACAGATCAATAGTATCCCCATTGTCGACCCCAAATACTTGTTTAAAAAAATGTTCTCTATTACTCATGGCATATGCCATAAGTGAATCGACCTGTTCACATCCATGCGTGATCTCATCCTCTTTGGCATAAACTTCTTTGGTTGAATCCGCCGCCGTGAACCATTTAGTTTCAAAAATCATAGCGGATGCTGTAGCTTGATCTAAGACGGCAAAATCTATGTCAGGGAGGTCCTTCCTTATATGCCTGTGTTTTATTATATTAGGAGAAGTTATGCATGACGCAAGCTCGGTTACCATCAGATTCTCTAAGCAATTTACTTCTTTTGAATACTCACTGTCGTGCATCGTACTTACAACGGCGATAAGGTTTCTCTCGGGACGCGAACCCATAAATAATATAGGGGCAAGAATCAATCGATCTTTCTCTATTTCCACAATTGGCTGATACATAATATCATTATTTTTCTTCTTAAAGTCAAAAGTGATATATTTGATAATTGTCCCGGCCTTGTCTGCGCTTAAACCTGTCACGGCAGTTATATATTCAACAAGACTGTCACGACTTTGAAGAATGGTACTGTTTTTCAATCGAAGAGCTGGATCTTGAATTGTTAGACAGGCACAAAAATGTATATAGCACAGAGTAGCTATTGCAATCCAAAACGCTCTATATTCTTCCAAAGTGAACAAATCAAATTTCCAGTCAACTGGCAATGTCTTAGTAGCCTCCCATTGCTTTTCTGCTATTTTTCTAAAACTTATAAGAATATCCTCTGGCAGAGAATAACACAATGCCCCATCTTCAATTGAAATTTGATCCTTGAGTTCTTCATTGGCCATCAGCAATTCATATAAAGAAATCAATTCTGCCATCATGTTTGGTTGATTTTCAGAGCCCTCTCGAAGGATGTCGCTCCATACGGATTGGTTTTGTCCATCACTAACGTTAAAAGTTACACAATGGTCATCGACTACCGCATCAAACCGTTTACGGGAATACGCAATATATCCGCTGCAAATAGCAGAATATACATAAGCATATTCCGTCAATAAGACACGGCATTGCTCATACCGTATTTCTGAAATATCTGACATGAGCTGCGCGCCTGGATCTTCGGGGCATAACTGGTCAGCCCATAAGAGCGCTGTATTCAGCGCATCCATTTGATCTATAATTTTATGCGAGGAAAGAGGATTTAGGATGCTTATCCTCAATATTAACCCGCACAATTCTTCAAATGTGGATAATAAATCATAAATTGTTTGCTTTTTACCCGTTTTAAAAACAATATTTCCCTCATGTGCTTTATCAATAATCCTTTCAATAGCACGGATATCCATCACATTACCTCTTTCAGAAAAATCCGGTCTCAATTGTTCTTTCAGTATAGCACACTGTATTTTATTCGTCCACATTTGCCACAGCAAAATACAGGGAGCGTCCTCATGGCCGCTCCCCATCACACTGCATCTCTATAATTTCCCTCCGTCAAAAGACCGGCAGGCTTATCCAAGAGCATTCAAAAATGCTCTTGGATAAGAGTAGATTGAACGCCGAAAGGGGGCTCCCGCCCCCTCTCTGCCCTCTCCCCCTGCATGTCCCTACATAGTTCTTCTGTTTGTCTACAGTCTGACCGGCAGGCCTGCGAAGCCCGCCGGTCTTTTCATGTCTTATCCATACTGTTCCGCTACATAGACGCTGGCCCGGGACTGAACAAGCTGGGCCGTCTCTTCCAGGGACTTGTCGCCGTTTAAATAGCTCTGTCCGCTGGAAATGATGATCTCCCGCAGGGCGTCGTCCGAAAAGGTCTCCGCGTATTTCGTCCTCTCCAGCAGGCCGTACAGGGCCTCCCGGCCCGCCTCCGTGGACCCGGCCTCCGCCTGGCGCCGCAGCGCCTCAACATGCACGGGGAGCGCTCCCTCTCCCAGGGCAAGCTGGGTGTCCAGGGAGAGCCTGTCTCTGATAAAGGCCCAGGCGCCGTCTTTGTTGGCGCTGTTTGCGGGGATCGCCATGGTGAGGCCGCCGTAAACGGGGGTATACGCGTGAAAGCCCTCTCCGCCGTTTGGAAAGCCCACATAGACCAGGGTATCGCCAAGGGTAGGGTCATACGTGTCCCCCACCGGCATATTCACATAGCCGGGGCCCAGGATGTATTCATCGGGCTCCAGGCCCGCGCCGCTGCCCTCCTGATTCCCCGCGCCCATGCTCTGGCACCAGGCCAGCAACTCCTGAAAGCTCCCGGCGGTAAAGTCGCAGCTGGCCTTGTCCTTGTCCACGCAGGTGCTGATCCCCAGGTTGGCCACCCGGGCCAGGAGCTCGTCTTTCCCCATGAAATTGTCAAACACGCCCTTCAGCACCTCGCTCTCCTCCACCATGCGCACATAGTCTCCCGGCGTGAGGCCCCGGCCGTCCCCCACATAGGACGCCTTCCCCACCAGCGTGGAAACGGCCGCCCGGTCCCACAGCTGGTGCAGCTCCCCCCGCACGGAGGTGCTCTCCAACAGGTTCGGCAGGAAATCGTCCCGGGAGAGCTCCGGGTCCGCGTCCAGATAGGGGTAGAGGTCCTCAAAATAGGCTGAATTAGTGTTGATCCCGTCATAAAACAGGACCAGATCCATGCTGCCGCCGGCGCTGAGCTCGGTCCGGAAGCGGTCCAGCTCCTCCCGCCCGTATTTGACAATCTGATACTCGCATTCCCGGCTTTTGCTGTTCATAGCCTGGACTTCGGCCTCGCTGTCCAGCCCCACCAGGGCCACCTTTACCGGGCTCTTTTCCACATAGGGGACCTCCTCCAGGCCGGTCAGCAGCAGGCTGCCGCTGCCGGGCTCCACGCAGAGAAAGGCGTTCTCCGTCAGGCGGCAGGACGGCCCCGCCAGGGCGTTGGATGTGTTCCAGCGCAAAAGCTCCCGATAGCTGTCGTTGGCAAAGTCGAAGAGCACAAAGCTCTCGCCGGAGTTGCTGATGTACTCCCCGTCCAGGCCCTGGCAGGGGGCCTCGCTGCCGCCCCACACCAGCTTGAACCCGGCGGCGTCCACCGAGGGATCCACAGGGTTGCTGATATCCAGGCGGCTGAGCGTGCCGGTCTGGCTGTCGACCCGATAAAAGGGGCTGGCGTCCAGCAGGTAGTTGTGCACGGAGACCACGATCCCGTCCCCGGTGGAGACCGCGCCGGTAAAAGACAGCCGCTCCAGGCTCTGCCGGTTTGACGGCGTCCCCTGCCAGGGGAGAAAGTACACATAGTCGGCGCCCAGCAAAACCATCTCCCCCTGGCTCCCGGCGCAGAGGGACAGGCCCCCCTCCGTGTCCTCCGGGAAGGCGGATACGGTCATCTTGTCCTGAAAGGCGCCGTCCTGGGTGTAGCGCAGGATGGCAAACTCCCCGGTCCTGCTTTCCGGCGCGCCGCCTGTCAGCACGTAAAACAGCCCGTCTCCCCCGGCGGAGAGATCATAGATGGCGGCCTCGTTGGCCTCCTCCGGGGCGTCCAGGCTGAGCCGCTCCGCCTCCGAGACCCGGACCCGGCCGTTGTCCTCCAGGCTGAACCCGGCCAGGCCCAGCACATCCCCCTCCGCCCCGTGGCCGGAGAGCAGCAGCTTGTCCCCCTGCCGGGCCGCGTCGCTGACGCTCACATCCCCGGAAAAGGGGTAGCAGCTCTCGCTGTAGGGGGCCAGCATGGTCCTTCCCCCCTGGGCCTGAAGCGCCGTCCCCACCCGGACCTCCGTCCGGGCTGCGGCGCCGCCCTTCCCGCTTTTATGGATAAAAAGCGCGCCGATCACCACACAGAGCAGGAGGAACAGCAGGAGCAGCCCTCCTATCCCGGTTTTTTCACGCTCTCTGGCGTGTTTTCCTTTGGCCATGATCTTCCTCCTTTAAAATAGCTTTTTCAGGGGGCTCAGCCTCTGCTCAGAGAGACTATGCCGAAGCCGCGCTCTGTCCGTTCGGCCTCTGTCCTGTACGCGGTCTGTTTGATCTCGGTGTTTTCCGCGATTTTGCCCAGGGTCTCGGCGTCCAGCGACCCGATCACCTGGAGCAGCCAGCCCTCCGACTGGCTGAAGCGGAGGACCGCATGATAGGGGTAGAGAGAGTCCCCGTTCTGGCCCTCCTTAGACACCCGCAGCCAGAGGGTCCGCTCCTCCCCCTCCGTCTCGTCCTTCAGCAGCTCCACGGATTCCCCGGCGCCGCCGATCAGCAGGTCCAGCTCATACAGGTCCGAGCAGTTGGAAAGGGAGATCTGGTAAGGAATTCCCGCCTCCGCCGCCTCCCCCGCAAGGGCCGGGTCCGCGTCGCACCATACGCTCCAGAGGGCCGCTTCTTCCGCGCTCAGTCCCATCTCTTTCAGCACCTTTTCCGTCTCCTCGTCCGCAAGGGCCCGCTCCTCCCCGTCAGAGGGCAGAGCATGCATCCCCAGCCGGGCCCGGGCCAGATCTCCGGCCTCCTCCGCCAGGCTGAAGGATTGGGTGGGCTCTGTGGGCAGCCAGCCGGGGCAAAACGCGCAGAGCGTCCCCTGGCTTTGGGAATCGAAGCGGAGGATTAAGCCCGCGCCGGCCTCCGCCGTCTGGGGCAGGCTCTCCCCGTCCGGCATCTCCACCGTAAAAGAGTAGCTCTGCGTCTCGCCTCTCCGGGGGAATTGCAGCCGCAGCTCAAAAAGGCCGGCCGCATAGGCGGTGACGGTCAGGAGAACGGCCAGGACCGCCGCCAGCAGGGCGGCGCTGAACACTTTCCTCCGGTTGAACACGGGGCGCGGCTGTTCCTCCCGTTCCAGGATTTCCTCCGCAGCCGCCACAAAGGCCGGGTCGATCTCCCCGAATAGTTCAAAGAATTGAAACTTGTTCACAAAAGCTCCTCCTTTTCCAGCTGCTTCAGAAGCCGGACGCGGGTGCGGCGCAGCCTGGTCAGCACCGTGTTTTGCCGGAGCCCGAATTTTTCCGCCAGCCGGGCCACCGGGAGGCCGTACCAGTACCGGGCCACGAACAGATCCCGCTCCGTCTCCGGCTGGGCCGCCAGAAAGGCGTTCAGGGCCCGGAGCAGTTCCTTGGTCTCCACCGCCTGTTCCGTGTTCCAGCGGGCAGGAATACATTCGGCCAACTCGTCTATGGCGGCCAGCGCCTCGCCGCCGCCCCGCTTCTTCGCCGTTTTCTCCCGGAGCCGCCGGATGGAGATGCGCCGGGTCAGCGTGCCGAAAAAGGCTTTCAGGTTCAGCGGCCGCGCGGGCGGAATGGCGTTCCATGCGCCGAGCCAGGTGTCGTTGACGCTTTCCTCCGCGTCCAAAGGATCGTTCAAAATCCCGTCGGCGATTCGGTAGCAGTAGGGCCCATAGCTGCGCTGGCTCTCCGCTATGGCGCTCTCCGACCGGGTCCAATACAGTTCCAGAATCAAGCTGTCTGTCATGGGCAAGCCCCCTTCTCTCTCCAAGTAGCATTTCAGGAGAAAATATTTCACTTTGTTTTAAAAATTTGATTTTATAGCCCGCCGGCGGAAAACCGCCCCTATCCTTTTGCCGGAAACTGTGCTATACTGCTTTACACACCTGTTTCCCGCGACTTCCGTCGCCTAAAGGAGAGAACTACACTATGAAAATCATGATCATTGCCAGCAGCGAGGCCCCGGCGCTCCGGGACAGCCGGACCGACTCCGCCGGGTTTGACCGGGCCTGCCTGGACGCGGCGGCCCTGGAACCGGCGCCCGTTCCGGATAAGCCCATCCAGGCAGACGGGCGGCCCGTCTACGTGAGCTCCGCCCTCAGCGCCCGCCGGACGGCGGAGCAGCTCTTCCCCGGCGCGCCGCTGCGGGTGGAAAGCCTGCTGGACGAGATCCCCCTGCGTTCCTATAAGGACACGGACCGGGAGCTGTCCGCGGCTCAGTGGCGGCGGATGGCCCGTCTGCAGCGGGCTCTGGGCAGCAGCCGCCAGCCGGAGAGCCGGAAGCAGACCGCCCTCCGGGCGGAGCGGCTGCTGGAGCAGCTGGAGGCGCAGGGGGAGGACTGCATTTTGGTCAGCCACCCAGGGTTTATCGCCGCGCTGCTGGACCGGTTCCGGGCCCGTGGCTACGACGCTGCCCGCAGCGGGATCTTCTCCGTCAAGCCTCTGGAGCGGATCCTGCTCACCCGGCGGGATCTCCACTGCGGCGGCTGCTCCCACAACTGCCTGCTGACCAATCCCGGCTGCGGCGTAGGGCGGGACAAGGCCCGCCGGAAAGCCCAGTGAGCTTTTGCCGTTCTTTGGGCAAAAGGCCCAAACTGTCTCTTGAAGGCCGCGCCGGATCGTGCTATCATGCTCTTTGCCCGCGGAGCCTCGCGGGCGCCTTCCCTGTCCCCCGGTCCGTATAAAGGAGCGATGAAATGGAAGACAAAAAAACATCTCTTCTGTATAAAATCATCAAGTTTTTCGTCCTGCTCTTCTATCCGAAAATGCGGGTCGAGGGAGCGGAGAATCTCCCGGACGGGCCGGCCATCGTGGTGGGCAACCACAGCCAGACCCACGGCCCCCTCTCCGGGGAGCTCTATTTCCCCGGAAAGCACTATATCTGGTGCGCCGGGCAGATGATGCATCTGAAGGAGGTCCCGGACTACGCCTTCACGGACTTCTGGGCCTTCAAGCCCAAAAGCGTCCGCTGGCTGTACCGCCTGTTCTCCTACCTGATCGCCCCTCTGTCCGTCTGCATCTTCAACAACGCCCACACCATCCCCGTCTACCATGACGGGCGGCTGCTGGGCACCTTCCGCGGCACCCTGGAAAAGCTGGAGGAGGGGGCCAAGGTGCTCATTTTCCCGGAGTATAACCGGCGCTACAACAACATTCTCTACGATTTTCAGGACAAATTTATCGACACAGCCCGCCTGTATTATAAGCGGACCGGGGTGGAGCTGAGCTTCGTCCCCCTGTATGTCTGTCCGGCGCTGCGGACCATGTTTCTGGGCAAGCCCATCCCCTTCTGCGCCGCCAACCCCATTCAGGAGGAGCGGCAGCGCCTCTGCCGGGAGCTGATGCGGGCCATCAGCGAGATGGCCGCCGGCCTGCCGGAGCACACCGTCGTCCCCTACCGAAACGTCCCCAAACGCGAATACCCGAAAAACAAGCCTCTCGAGGAATATACCCATGAAAAGAACCCCTGTTGACTACCGCGATTTCCGCCTGTCCAAGCTCAACGACCCCCGCTTCTCCCATGCCAAGCTGCTGCTGGGCTGGGTAGGTTATTTCAGCCTGTACTTTCTCACGGAGAATCTGATCCCCGCCTCCCGCTGCACCCCGGTGCACATCGGCCTGGACGACTGGATCCCCTTCTGCGAGTATTTTGTGGTCTTCTACGTGGGCTGGTACCTGCTGGTTTTCGGCTCCCTGGCCTACAGCTTTTTCTATGACACGGAGAAATTCCGCCGGCTTCAGACCTATATCATCATCACCCAGGTGCTGGCCATGACCGCCTATATCCTCCTGCCCACCCGGCAGGACCTGCGGCCCGCCGTCTTTGCCCACGACAATGTCTTCACCCAGATCATCGGCTTTATCTATTCCTTTGACACCAGCACCGGCGTCTGCCCCTCCCTGCATGTGGCCTACTCCATGGGGATCCTCTCAGTCTTTCTGAAGGACAGGGAGGTTCCCGTCCCCTGGAAGGTCTTTCTGGTGCTCTTTGTGCTGGGCGTCTGCCTGTCGGTCTGCTTTGTCAAGCAGCACTCCGCGCTGGACGTCTTCGCCGCCTTCCCGGTCTGCGCCGTGGCGGAATTCCTGGTGTTCCGAAAGGACCGGCAAAAGGCCCGGAAGAGAGCCCGGTCTGTATGAATGTTCATTAAAAACATCCGTTCGGAAAATCGGACGGATGTTTTTTGACTGTAGACAAAGCTTTATTGCTTTCGCCGCAGAGCGGCGAAAAAGAATTCAGATCGTTTTTGAGGCAGCTTTGCCGCCTCAAAAACACTCTAAGGCGAGTCACGTCGGCAGAAGCTCCATTCATTCGCTTCCGGCTAAAGCCGAAAGCTCATTCACGCCGCTCTGCCTCCTCTCAAAACCAAAGCATTTGCTTTGGTTTTGCTAAGGAAGAACAAGGCTGTCCGCCGATTTTGCCGTGCTTGCGCGACAAAATGGCGCTACAGCGTTGTTCTGACGCTGCGCCGACCAAACGGGGGAAGCCCCTGCGATCAGCGCGAGTAACTCAAATGCGAGCCCAACGGAGTGGGTCGCATTTGAAGCGTGTCGACTTTGTCGACACGCTCAAACATCCGTCCGAAAAATCGGACGGATGTTTTTTGACGCAAAAACAGCCTCTTACTCCGCCGGGGCGGTTCTCTCCCGGCGGCGGGTCCGCTGGAGCTTGTACAGCTCCTCCGTGGCCAGCCGGGCCTTGGCCACCGGCACGTTCCCCTGGGGGAAGCAGTAATACTGGGTGTCCCGGTCCCCGATGCAGATCACATCGCCCAGCTCGTACCAGTAGTAATCCGCGTACAGGCTGTAATTCTGCCGGGCAGGGCGCTCAAAGCGCAGCTTTCCTTCGCAGCCGGTGAGGACGAAGCCGTTCCCGTCGTGCACCAGCCGCCCGGAGCCCACCATATAAATGGCCTTGAAATCCACCAGCATGCCGATCTCTACCGGGCAGTCCAGCCGGTAGCTCCCTTCCTCCAGCTCCCGGCGCACGCAGGCCCGCTCCCAGGCGTACCAGTCCGGGATGTGGGGAAACTCCGTCTCCCCCTCCGCGGCCTGAAGGCGCCCCAGAGGGTCCAGCTCATAGCGCTTGCCGCAGGCATGGCAGACAAGCTTGGTCCCTTTTCCCTCCATCTCCCCCTCCGCGCCGCAGTGGGCGCACTTATACAAGATCCGGTGCAGTCCGTCCGCCCGGAAGGGCTCCTCGATGCGGACGCCGTTTTCCGCCTGCCAGCGGAAGTTGTCAAAGGAGAACATCTCGTCCAGCAGGGCGTCCAGCTCGTCCACGGATTTCTCCCGGACCTCCTCCCGGGTGAGCAGGCCCTTTACCGTGGCGCTGACGGTCACATTCCGCTTCTGCAGGCAGTTGTACAGCGGGTCCCGGGCAAAGGCCCCCTGGGTCAGAATGCCCACCACCGGCACGTCCATCCGCTTGAGCATGATCCCCAGCCTGCGGGGCAGGGGCGTGGCCCGGCCGTCAAAGCTGTAGCTGGCCTCCGGGTACATGAGGACGCTGCAGCCCTCCTTGCTCAAAGCATGGCGCATGTCCGCGAAGAGGGAGGGGTCCGTGACGAATTTATTGGTGGGGATGCAGCCGATCTTCCGCATGAGCCATTCCTTGCCCACAAAACCGTCCGAGGTGCAGACGATGCAGAAGGGCTTTGGATAGAGAACGCTGGCGGCGATCTCCAGGTCGATAAAGCTGGAGTGGTTCATCAGCACCAGCCAGGGCCCCTCCCCCAGCTCCTCCATCCGTTCCCGGCGGACGCTGAAGCGGGTCTTTTTCAAATCTCCCGCGCTTAGGGCGCGCAGCAGCCAGCGAAACAGCCGGTTCGGCCGGCAGGGGTCCTGATGGGCGGGCCGGGGCAGGGCCGCGGCCGTTTCGTAGGGCAGTTCTTTCGTCCGGATCTTCATGTCTCTTCTCCCGTTTGCCGGTCCCGGCGGGACCTGTTTTTTTCCAGTATACCATCCCCGGCGCCGGACCGCAACGGCCGGACCCGGAAAATTCCCAAAAGCCGCGCAGAAGTCCTTGCATTTTAGACAGTAGCGTGCTAAACTACAAAAGATTAAGGCGACAGGAGCGTACATAATGGTCATCACATGGGACATAACCATTCCCAAGCTCACCGGCGATGCCCCCCGGCGGGCCTATGTCTACCTGCCCAACCGGGCAGAGGAGGAGCCGGAGGCGCGCTATCCGGTTTTGTACATGTTTGACGGGCACAACCTCTTCTCCGACGAGGAGGCCACCTACGGCAAGAGCTGGGGGCTGAGCGACTATCTGGATTACACCGACACGCCCCTGATCGTAGCCGCCGTGGAGTGCAACCACAGCCCGGACGGCGGCCGGCTCTCGGAGTATTCCCCTTTCAGCTTTGAGGACCCGGGCCTGGGCAAGGTCGTGGGCCGGGGGCGGCAGACCATGGAGTGGCTGATCAAATCCTTCAAGCCCGATATCGACAGCCGCTTCCCCACCCTGCCTGACCGGGAGCACACCTTTATCGGCGGCAGCTCCATGGGCGGGCTCATGAGCCTCTACGCCGTCACCAAATACAACCAGGTATTCTCCCGGGCGGCGGCTCTGTCCCCCTCCATCTGGTTTGCCACTGACAAGCTGGACCGGCTGCTCCGCACGGCCCCTTTGAAGAAAGGGACGGTGATTTACATGGACTACGGCTCCCGGGAGATGAAGTTTCACAGCAACATGTCCCAGCGCTTCAGCCGGGTCGTCAAGCTGCTGCTGGACCGGGGCGTTTGGCTGGACGCCCGCATCGTCCCCTGGGGGGATCACTGCGAGGCCAGTTGGGAAAAGCAGATTCCCTTCTTCCTCAGCACTCTTCTATACGAAAGGTAAGACAGACAGATGGAGACACAGTATGCCAGATGGTACAGCCCCTCCCTGAACCGGGTGATGGAGTGCAAGGTCTACGGGCACGCCGGCAAGCCGGCGATGTTCATCCCCTGCCAGAACGGGCGCTTTTTTGACTTTGAGAACTACCGCATGGCGGACGTCTGGGCCCCCTGGATCGAGTCCGGCCGGCTGATGGTCTGCGCGGTGGACACGATCGACCAGGAGACCTGGTCCGACAAGGGGGGCGACCCCTATTGGCGCATCCGCCGCCACGAGGAATGGATCCGCTATCTGACCCAGGAGGTGGTCCCCTTCATGCAGGACCGGGCCAGGGACCGGAACGGCTGGGACGGGGACCCGGGCCTGCTGGTCTACGGCAGCAGCCTGGGCGCCACCCATGCGGTCAATCTCTACTTCCGCTTCCCCACCCTGTTTGACCGGCTGCTGGCCCTCAGCGGCATTTACACCGCCGCCTACGGCTTTGACGATTATATGGATGAGATGGTCTACCTGAACTCTCCCGAGCACTACCTGCCCAACATGTCCCCGGATCACCCGTATATCGACCTGTACAACCGGAACAAGGGGGTCATCTGCGTGGGCCTGGGGGCCTGGGAAATGCCGGAATCCACCCGGAACATCGACCATATTCTGCGCAGCAAGGGCATCCGCCTGTGGGTGGATTACTGGGGGCAGGACTGCGCCCACGACTGGCCCTGGTGGTATAAACAGTGCGACTATTTTCTCCCCTTTATCCTGGACTGAAATTTACAGAAATGAGTGGTGTATCGTATGAAAAACTTTATCTTCCTCTCTCCCAACTTTCCTACCAACTACTGGATGTTCTGCCGGGAACTGAAAAACAACGGCATGAACGTGCTGGGCATCGGCGACGCGCCCTATGAGGAGCTGAGCCAGGACCTGAAGGACAGCCTCAACGAGTATTACAAGGTGGACAGCCTGGAGAATTACGACGCGGTCTACCGGGCGGTGGCCTTTCTGATCTTTAAGCACGGGCCCATCGACTGGCTGGAGTCCAACAACGAATACTGGCTGGAGCGGGACGCCCGGCTGCGCACCGCCTTCCACATTACCACCGGTTTCCAGGAGGAGGACATCCCCCGGATCAAGTTCAAGTCCCGCATGAAGGAGTACTACCGCCAGGCGGGCATCCCCACCGCCCGCTACCATCTGGTGGACGATCTGGAGGGCTGCCGGGCCTTTATCGCTCAGGTGGGCTATCCCGTGGTGGCCAAGCCCGATAACGGCGTCGGCGCGTCGGACACCCACGCCCTGCACAGCGACGAGGAGCTCTGCCGCTTCTTTGAGCAGAAGATCCCCGGCGTGACCTACATCATGGAGGAGTTTGTCTTTGCCGAGGTCAACTCCTACGACGCCATCTATAACGCCCAGGGCGAGCCTATGTTCGAGACGGGCAACGTCACCCCCATGTCCATCATGGACATTGTGAACAACAACGACAACTCCATCTACTACATTCTCCGGGACCTGCCGGAGGACACCCGCGCTGCCGGCCGGGCCGCCGCCAAGGCCTTCGGCGTAAAGAGCCGCTTTATCCACTTTGAGTTCTTCCGCCTGACCCAGGACCAGGAGGGTCTGGGCAAGCAGGGGCAGATCGTGGGGCTGGAGGTCAACATGCGCCCCAGCGGCGGCTTCACCCCCGACATGATCAACTTCGCCCACGGCACCAACGTGTACAAGGTCTGGGCGGACATGGTGGCCTTCAACGGGACGGATGTTCCCCAGAGGGATCACTACTTCTGCGGCTATGCCGGCCGGCGGGACGGCAAGAACTTCGCCATGAGCCATGAGGACATTATGGCCAAGTACGGTGCCAACATGAAGCTGGTGGGCCGCATCCCCGACGTGCTGGCCGGCGCCATGGGCAACCAGATGTATATCGGGGTCTTCCCCACCCAGGAGGACCTGGACCAATTCTATCACGACGTTCTGGTTTGCAACTAAAAACTGCCGTAAATCTCCGGGACCGCAGCGCGGTCCCGGTTTTTTTACGCCGAAAAGAGGCCCCGCGGCGCTCTGTCCGTCCGGCGGCTTTTGTACAGAATGCCAAACCGGTATTTTTCTCTTGCAATCAGCGGAGGAATCGACTATGATAAGCGCGTAAATCGCAAGGAGAGGTTTTACTGTGAAAACAATTAACGAGCGCAAAACGTAGAACAGGCCAGGAAAAAGGCATAGCAAAGCAAGCCCC
>CANQRQ010000053.1 GCA_947626315.1 uncultured Oscillospiraceae bacterium
ATGGTGTAAAAGATAGCGGACATGTACATCAGCAGCATGGTAAACACGTCGTAGAGATACTGGATGTCCCGGAAGAAGACGAACAGGGCCGACAGGATCATCCCCACGCCGATGTTGAACAGGATCAGGCAGCCGATTGGATACAGCAGGCAGAGGAATTTCCAGGTGAAGGGCAGGCCGTCAAAGGCCACGAAGACAAAGAACACCACCAAAATAAGCCCGAAGTTGATGAGGGCCTGGACGTTCCGGCTCAGCAAAAACAGGTATTTCGGCACGTTCACCTTGGTGAAAATGCCGGCGTTTCCCATGATGGTGCCCATGCCGCCCTTGGTGGCGTCCGAGAAGAACGTGAAAATAAGGTTGCCGCAGAAAATATAGATCATATAATGCGGCGTGTTCCGGCCGAAAAAGCGCGTGAACACCAGCGTCATGACCAGCAGCTGCAGCAGCGGCGACAGGACGCTCCAGGCCATTCCCAAAATGGTCCGCTTGTATTTCTTTTTAAAATCCCGCTTCACCAGCTCCTCAAACAGGAACCGGTGCTGGATCAGCTTTTGAAACATCTTGATCAGTCCGTCAATCCAGCAAAATGGCTTTCGCAAGATCCAGGTCCATAAATGCCTCCAGATCCTCCGGGGTGCCCAGGCCGTGCATCTTCGCCCCCACGTCCTTGTACACCAGTTTCATTCCTGCCTCTATCATCTCGTTGTACACCGGTGCCACGTAGAACTCCCCGTTCACCCGGATGTCCTTCGCTATCATCTGCCGGGCATATTTCATAAAATCTGCGCCGTGCTTGTAATTGTAGATGCCCACCGTGGCCTGGTCGGAGATGACCTCCTTCTCCCGCACCAGCGTCACAAAGCCATTTTCATCATAGCGGATATAGCTCCACTTGGGATGGTTCGCCGGCATGGTCATGATGAGTCCGTCGAAGTCTCCCATGGCCGCCAGGTATTTGTTAATGTCCGTGTCCACGTACTGGTCGCTGTTGGCGATCATCAGCGGCTCGCTATTGTCTATGTATCTCTTCGCCAGCAGCACCGTACAGGCCGCGCCCTCGGTGATGTGGTCCACCGTCACCACCGCACACCCCGGCGCGATGCGCTCCAAAGTATGGGCCAGGTCGTACTTCTCCAAGTGTTCCTGCTGGCAGATGAATACGAACCGGTGCTCCTGCTCCGGACGGATATTCTTCACCACGTACTCGATCATGGGGTGGCCATATATATCGATAAGCGGCTTGGGCATCTTATAGCCAGCTTGGACGAACCGGCTGCCCCGCCCCGCCATGGGTACTACTATATTCAGCATGACTTCTCCCCCACTACATATTTGTCGTTATTGGCACCAGGGAGCTTTACCACCGCGTTCACCGCGTCCGTCAGCGCCTTGAAGTCCGTCACGTCCCCTGGCTCCATCACGATGATATCGCCGGCACCGTATACCACGCCGTTCATCCGCACCCGCCCGGAAACGATCACCGTGATCTCCGTGGCGATCTTGTGGTAATGGGCGTCCTCCCGGTCCCCGGCTTTATAGCTCTTGAGTGCCACCTCCACATCGTTGGTCCGGTACAAGGTAGGCTCAAAATTGCCCACGAACCAGCCCTTTACCATCTCTTCCAGCCGTGCTGTCTTCATGCCCTCTTCCCCTTCTGCTCCGCCAGATATGCCTCATAGGCTTTCATCCCCGAGGCGTGGCTGAAATTATAATACTGCTCCTTTTTGATCCGGTAGGTCCCGATCACCTGCTGCTTCAGGATCATCTCGTTGTATGCCGGGCAGAGGAAAAACTGTCCGTTTACGCTGGCGTTCTTGCGGATCATCTCCTTGGCCGCCTCAAAGAAGAAGCTGGCCTTCCGGTAATAGTAGAAACCCGCCACCGCGTTGCGGCTGATGGGCCGTTTTTCTGCCGCCTCGATCACATGGCTGTCCCCGTCCAGCTTCACATAGGACCACCGGGGATGCACATCGTCAAAGATAGCCACGCCCCCGTCATAGCCCTTCTCCCGGAAATCTGCCAGAATCTTCTCCGGCGGCTCCAGCAGGATCTGGTCGCTGCCGGTGATCAGCAGCGGTTCCTCCATGTCCAGCTTGTCCACCGCCAGCATACAGGTGCAGGCAGCCCCCATCGTCTCGCTTTCGGCAATGACAATCTCTGTCCCCGGCCGCAGCAGCCGGGCGATATTGTCCAGATGATACTTGTCCGCATCCGCCTTCTTCAGCACCACAATGAAATGCTTCGCCGGCACTGATTGAAGAGACTCAAACACATACTGCATCACCGTCTTGCGCTCGATCTCCTGCAGGCTCTTGATATATTCTGTCTCACCCGCCGTCTTGTTGGCGCCGGCTATGGGAATGATCACATTCATGCCGTTGCCTCCTCAAACATGCGGATATGGTGTACGATGTTCTCGTAGTTCACGTCGTACACCGTCTCCACCTTCATCACACAGGCCCCGGCCCGGGTGGCGGCCTCAATCCCGTTGCGGTTGTCTTCCACCACCAGCACCTCTTCCGGCTTCAGCCCCAGCCGCCCGATGGCCGTGGTGTACATCTCCGGGTCCGGCTTAGGCTTCGTGACATCCTGGTTGCTCAGGAAGAAATCCAGATAAGGCAGCAGGCTGCTTTTCTCCATCATCAGCTGCACGGTACTGCGGATGGAATTGGACGCTACTGCCAGCCGGTAGCCCTCGGCCTTGAGCCGGGACAACGCATATTCATGGGGAAACAGCGGTGAGCAGTGGAGATTCACCAAATCCACGGTATACTGCTGCTTCATGTCGTTGATGAACTTGTGCAGGCCCCGGGGCAGTCCCTTTTCCAATGTCAGCATCTCCAGCTTTTTGGAGGTAGGCAGCCCGTCGTAGGTGACCAGGTGATCGTAGCGGCTGATCTCATATCCAAACAGCCGCAGCGCACGGTTCAGCGCCTCATAGTGCCAATCTTTGGCTTCAATAAGCACTCCGTCCATGTCAAAGACGACGGCCTTAATTTTTCCGGTCATTTCCTTACCTCTGTTTGAAAGAATTCCACCGCCTCCACGGGTCTGTCTGTGCAGAGAAGCACGTCTTCCCACGCCATGCGGAAGGACTTCAGCCGCTGCCAAAAGGCCAGTGGCTCCCTTCCGTGCAGCTCTGGGGACACCAGGCACACGGTTTTCCCCGCCGTGATATGCCTCTGCAGCAGTTCTTCCGTGATCCAGTCTGTGCCCCAAAAGCCGTCGATCCACACACCCGCCGCGCCCTCATACAGCACCGGATCCGGCTCCGCCTCGCTCTGGCGGGTAAAATACCGCAGGCCCATCTCTGCATACTCCACCATCTGCGGGACAGACATATCAAAGGTGAAGTAGTCTGTGACGCCGTATGTCCTTAAAAGCTCCGCCAGCCGGTCCTTCAGGCCGTCCGCCTTGATGTTGACGGCAAAGCAGAACCGGTCCCCAAACTCCGCCAGCCAGCGGAAAACCTCCTTCGCTTTTTGACAGGACCCGTCCGCCATATTGTGGGAGATGACAAGCTCTCCTCTGTAGTCGCGAATGTCCGATTCAAAGCCGAAGCCCCTCTCCAGCGCCCGCCGCAGCGCGGCCGGCGTGTTGCGCTCCTCCGGTCTTTGCCAGTATCCCCGATGGGCCAATATTTTCATGCTTCGCTCCTCAGCTTCTTTTTCAGAACCTTGCTGTATGAAAGTGTCCGCCTGACCAGCTTGATCCGGGAGGCCATGCCGGTGTTCCAGCTGCTGGTGCCCTCTGTCCGCTCCGACTGGATCACCGGCACCCGCCGCAGCGTCAGCCCTGCTTTGATCGCCGTATAGTATGTATACAGATCCAGGGAGAAGTCATAGGGCGGGTCAGACCAGGACTCGTAAAACGACCGGGGGATACAGGTGGGCTGGGCGTTGATATCCCGCAGCCGGGCTCCCAGGTACAGGCTCTCAAATATGCCCATGCCCCAGGTGAAGAACCTGTCGCTCAGCGGGCGATTCCGCCGGGAGCCCTTGAGAAACAGCTTGTCCGGATCACCGCTGGCATCCAGGATGGCGATCATGTCCAGGATAGCCTCCGGCGGAAGCTGCAGGTCCGCGTGCAGCCAGAAGAGAAACTCCCCCGTACAGGCGGCCAGCCCCTGCAGGATGCCGTAGCCGTAGCCCTGGTTCACTTCCACCCGGACCTCCTTCACATAGGCATGGGTCTGGGTGATGGCCGCGATCTTCTCGTGGCTGTTGTCCGCCGAGCCGTTTTCCACCAGCACCAGCTCCAGCTCCTTGCCGGCCTCCGCCAGCTCTGCCTGAATGGGCGCAAAGCGTTCCATGAGCCTGTCCAGGTTCTTTTCCTCGTTATAGCACGGCACTACCACCGAATATTTCATTTTTCTCCTCCTTCTTTTGCCTTCTTCCGAAATACAAACAGTCTTTGCAGCAGGTAATTGACGCACATGGCGATCCCCGTGGCGCCCACAAAGGCCAGGATCCTCCTGCCGGTGATATGCAGCAGCACCGCGTTCACCGTTACATTGGCAGCGATGTTTGCCGCCTGGGCCAGGTAATACTTCCCCAGGCTCACCAGCAGGCCCTGCTCCTTATTCCGGAAAGTCCAGTTTTTATTGACAAAAAAAGCGAACAGCGTGGAGCAGAGCATGGAGAGCAGCTTGGCCGGCACCGGAGGCAGCTGCCGTCCCAGAACGGTATAGATCACAAAATCTATGGCCGTCGTCGTCCCGCCCACCAGCAGAAAACGGAAGAAGGAGCTGTCCGCCGCCCTCATGAGTAGGGTGTGTATTGCGTGGTCAGAGCTGTGCACGGCAGTTTCCTCCTACGAGCTTCCGCTTCCCGTCACGCAGGACTTCAAGGGTGCTGACCGCTATCAGCAGCCAGGCAAAGACTGTCACAGAGAACACTCTGAAGGCGATCCAGAAGTGAACCCGGCAGTAGCCGTTAAAGACAATGAACCAAAGAAACGGGGAAAGCGAGATCAGGTACAGCGGCACTAAATGAGGCCGCTTTTTTCTTAAGCACAGCACCGCCGCGCCCGTTGCCAGAAGTCCAACAATCAGCACAGCGGCTACAACCGGGTCTGAAGCTTCGGCCAGAGGGAAAACGCCGTGGAACCCATGGAGGATGGTCTCCCACTTCTCACCGAAGCCGCCGCCCGCCTGTCCGCTGCTGGTGATGTTATAGGTCGCTCTCTCCAGGAAATTCGCCAGGGATGCCTCGCCGCCAACAATCGTGGTGATCAGCACACGGCCGGCCATCATTCCTCCATAGCCGGCGCACCAGCCGAGCCCGCAGCGGAAGAGCAGATTAAGGTACTGTACCGTTCCGGTCCGCTTTTCCTTTGCTGCCAGATAAAGCACCGCGATAATCGCCGGGAATCCAAAGGTAATGAGCGGAGCTGAAAACCAATCCAAATAATTGGTGACCGCGCCAGTCACCAGAAACAGGCAGAAAAGGCTGAGCTTTTCAAATTTTTTCAGCAGCACGCCGATCGCTGCGGTGCAGATCCAGAGGCAGAACGCTCCGTTGCACCACAGGGTCATAGGCACATACCAATTCAGCATAAGCAGAGAGGCGAAATAGAGCATGGCTGTTTTTGTTCCGAACCAGCGGCTGATGCTCAGCGTGCACAAAGCCAGAAGGAGCAGATTGACAAAAAAGAAGATCGGACGGATCGTGTAGTAGTCCATCAGGCTCAGCAGGGGCAGCAGAAGGATCCGCATACCCAGCCAATAGGTAGACCGGGTCATGTAATATCCGTTTTCCTCTGTTCCGCCGTTGATCATGGCGGCCAGGCGGCCAACGCCGGACTTGTCCCCTTCATCCGGCCAGTATTCCTTCTGAACAAAAGCCGATTCCAGCGGAGAGCTGCTGTCGCCGTTGTAGAGCATGTTCAGCAGAGCGCCTTCCGTCCAGTTGTCAACCTGGAAATAGATGGGATCGGACACCAGATGAGGATACTTTCCCTCCTTGGCCATTTTTTCAGAAGACGCCGCAATATTCGCGTCAATCGTTTTATCCGGGATAGCGCTGACCAGCACCAGCAGGAAGCTTGCGGCGGCCAAAACCGCCAGAAGCAGCGCGGCAGCCCGCGTGACGGACGCGGCGGATATATTTAATCTGAACACATCCCGCACGCGGCCTTTTTCGGCGGGCAGCGCCGCGTCATCCCGGGCGGCCCGGAGCTCTGTCTGCCCTTCGGGGGCGCTGCTGTCCGTCTTCTCTCCGGTATTCACCCGGGAGCGGAACGATTTAACCGCTCGCAGCAGCAGACCGGGCAGCAGGACGGAAAGAAGCAGCCCCAGGAAGCCGTAGAGCGTAAAGCTGTTGATGGTGCTCCAGCTCTCCGCGGCGCTCCAGGTCCCCCAGCCGCGCAACAGCTTAACCGTGCACAGGATCAA
The DNA here is from genome assembly GCA_947626315.1 of uncultured Oscillospiraceae bacterium. GTDB lineage: Bacteria > Bacillota > Clostridia > Oscillospirales > Oscillospiraceae > Limivicinus. Next base: position 6,398 of record CANQRQ010000053.1, read on the forward strand.
ATCGATCACGAAGGCATAGATTGCCCACAGAAACGGCACAGGGCATTTCTCTTCCGTTATTTTCCATTTTTGGTGGAGATAAGCCGCCACCCCTCCTGGTAAGAGAAGGATCACCAGGTTAATCAACGCGTCCATATTATATAAGCTCCTGTCTTGTAATTTGTTTACGCCGTAAAAGGCCCTATCAGGCTAAAAGTTTTGTTAGTCAGGCAGTGGAACTCGGATATTTTTGGGGGATGTCAGAAAATGAATACGCACAGATTTAGATAACGTTAAAATAACCTTTTCCATTCCCCTGTTGATTTCATCCATGAGCGGCTTGCGCATAGAGATCACCAATTCAGGCGTAGCATAGTTTTTTTCAGACTCGTGAGAATAGCCGTCCATCCCAGCAATATAAATTTCTTTAACACCTTGTCGGGCAAAAAAATTAAGTGCCATAAGTCCTGCATTATCGCTAACCGCTTCCTCCGGTGTCAGAAGGTGTTTGTAGTCAACATACAGAAATGCATCATCACATGGAATGTTGGAGGTAACGATCATCTTACCGTATTTTGAACTATCCAGAGCCTTGAATCTTCTGAGGTTGCTCACAAAAATGAAATCTGTTTCCAAGCCGGAATAATCGAAATTTACGCTTACTGTAACCACATCATGAGCGGATGCAAAATCTATTATCCGTGTTTTTTCCGTTTCGGCGCTTTGTCCAGGAGCAATCAATAAAACTGTTTTTCCTTCGAACACCTTTCCTATCGTTGTTATCCCTGACCCGTCTTTCCGGCCATTTTCCATAAATGACAAATATAACTCTTCTATATAGGCTTTGTCGTAGGTGTCCTTTTTCTCTTCTGCTACCATGGAGAAAATTTCATCCATGTTTTCGTATGTCAATGTTTTTTTATTATTCAAATAGTATGCATAGTTAGGATGACATCCATGGGAAGCAGATAAGTAATTTGCCAAAGAATAACCCCAATGCTCCCTTTTGCTGATTTCCTCCAGAACTTCATCAATCACTCTTAACAATGGTCGAAGCTTATAATTGGCATGAGTATTATCGTTCAAAAACTCAGCAAGCAATTCCGAATTGAGGTTTCCCGCTCCGCGGCCCATCCCGTATATACTGGAATCAATAATCAATTGGTGCTGTAATGACATGCCGACCAGGACTTGTGCATTTGAAAACGCCAATTGCATATTGTTATGGCCATGAAATCCCATTAGAATATCTGAGTGTAAATTGTTTTCTACTATATAGGCAAATCGTGTTAAATCATTTTTGCCCATAGCCCCAAAGCTGTCGACGATATAGAACGCGTATGGTTTTATCGCATTGGAATCTTCAATTAAGGAAAGAAACTCCCAGTCGGTATAGCTTTTCGTGACCATAGGTTGTAAAAACAGCCTATACCCTTTTTCCATGATTTTTTGTCCATAGAGCATGGCAGCCTTTCTGTCCTTTTTATGAAAGGCAAGCCGGATTCCGTCTATCGTCTTCCCGTTGCATACAGGCAAAGTGTCCAAATCGTATTCACCATAATTGACCATGCAGACACATTTTCTACCGCGGCGCTTATCAGGCAAGAGACCTTCAAGTTGATTCAAATCCGTAAACTTCGTGGTATCTTCATTATACGTAGTTGGCCCTGTTAAAAAGCCGCACTCAATTAGGTCGATTGTTGCTTCATCAAGAGCCGCAATTACTTTCTTTGTGTTCTCTCGCCCAAAACGCCACTGATTGCAGTATCCGCCATCCCTTAATGTACAATCCAATATTTGTATTCTATTCATATCTGATACCTGCCTAGCGATGGATCGCTGGACGTATGATTTTTTCGCATATAGCTGAAAACTGCATCTGCGATAATGAAATCTTCCATTTCATCAATATCGATTCCCTCAATTTCCCCTACCTCAATGATAGCCGGCCTTTCCCCTATCCGTCTCCCAAGCTTTTCGATCACATTCTGGCCGTATATGTAAAAGCCGCTTGTTTCCTCATAGTATGGCGGCAAATCCTGTGTCCTTGGAATGTTCTCCAACGAGTAATTGACAGGTTTCCCGTTCTGCCACAGAAAGTCCTGCAGCTTTTTAGCAGCAAAAGCCGAATCAAATTTACCGCTGATAACAGCCTCTATTCCTTTGGATATACTCTGGGGCAAAATAAAAGGTGCGGTTGTATGTGTCATAACGTATATGTCAGAAGGAACATCTTTCGCAAAGCACTGGAGTACTTCGTTCATTTTTGTGACATCCCGGTCAAGATCCGTAGAACGTTTCAAGTACCGGACACCTTCCGGAATAAATTGGCATATACTTGGATCACTGCAATACACGTACACTTCATCGATTGACTTTACCGCAAGCAATGTTTTCAAAATATAAGTGCATAAGGGTTCACCGTCAGTAAAGGCTCTTGTATTCTTCTGCGGAAGTCTTTGATTATTGAGCTTCATTGGCACAACAGCGACGATTCTTTTTTTCTTTTCCATAGATATCACCATACCTCTTCTTTTGAGTACTTAACTTTCCGGAAGAAATTCCTTATCCGGCGGAGAATTCGGGTCATCCTCCAGGACCTGGAATTCTTCAGCCGGTCGACCTCCATTTCCAGGAGCCTGACCTTGTGCTGGAGCGCCGCAGCATTTCCGGAAGCCGCTCCGGCCCTGCCCATGCGGGCCGCGGCCACGGCGCGGTCAACCAAAACGGCGCCGGCCTGCTCCGCCTCCATGTCCAGCTCGCCGTACAGGTGCGTAATGCCAAAGCTTGTCTGCATATTCTGGGAGAGGCACTCGCAGCCAAAGACACAGATCCCGTTTTTGATTCTCTTGGTGCCGCCGTTTCCGACGATTTCCAGACCGTACTGCTTCAGGACAGCTCTGATCCTTTCGGACAGCGGCCAGACGCTCCCTTCATTCAGCAGGCTGTCCTCCTCATAGGTCAGCAGCACATCCCGGAGGACCTCTGTCTGGGGGATCGACCCGAATATGCCGCTGTTGATCTCCTCTAAATTCAGGAAGCCGAAGAAGGTCTTTTCCGTTCGTAAGCCGCCGATTGGCAGCTCCATCTTTATGCCGTCAGAGATTGCGATGCCGCCGTTTTCGTACACATATTTCAGCCTGAAATAATCCCCGGCGAACCCGAACTCACCGCGGCTGTACGCTTCTCTCACGCAGGGCGGCGCCGTGTCAATGCCGCAGTTGTCCGCGTCCAAGGTGACAAGCTCCGCATTGGGCGCGTAGCTGGTCCAGCTGGCCCGGCAGATCTTCTGCGTCTCGGTCAGAGCCCCGCTTTTCTCAAACGCGGAGAGCACCAGCGTGGGGGGGATCGTCTCGCGGGCAATATAATCCGCCAGCTCCTTATTGGCGTTCAGATACCGATTCCGCACAAGCATGCCCGATATCTCCTGGAGGAATTCGATCATATCCGCTTTGCAGGTATTCCTCGTCCTGTTCGCCAGGGTCCACATCACGATATCCACGCAGTATTTAATAGTCTGCTTCTGATACCTGGGGTCCGCGTCCCGGAGCGTCAGGCGCAGGGACTCGATATCGTAAAGATAGCTTGCGCGGCGGGAATACGTATCTGCGATGGAGCCCTCCCGCTGATAATAGAAATACAGCGGCTTCGGCACATAGGCGATACGCCTGCTTCTCGTCAGGAGGGATACGACCATAGGGCGGTCCTCCGCGAATTTCAGATGCTCATAGAAGCGGAATTTTTTATCGTTTTTGAAGAGCTTATTACATGCGACAGGCTTGAATCCGCTGAGGAGTAAGCCTTCAACGGAGAGATCCTTCCCCGCGCCTGAGACTACCGAACAGTTCTCGGGAGAGTCTGCGACTGTCATGTAGTCGCAGATGGCGATATCCGCGTCATTCCGGGCCGCCGCCTCATACAGCAGCCGGAACATGTCCTCTGCGACCCAATCGTCACTGTCAACAAAGCCTATGTATTCGCCCAGGGCGGTCTCCAGGCCCACGTTCCGCGCGCTGGCCAGGCCGCCGTTCTCCTTGTGCAGCACCGTGATCCGTTCATCCTGCGCCGCAAAACGGTCGCACATCTCCCCGCACCGGTCCGGGGAACCGTCGTCCACCAGGATAATCTGAATATCCTCTAAAGTCTGGCCCCTCAGCGAATCCACACAGCGGTAAAGATACGGTTCAACCCGGTAAACAGGTACGATCACAGATACTTTTGGCGCCATCCGTCACATCCTCCGATCATCCGCGTTTGCTGCGAGCGTCTGCAGCAATTTTTTATATTCATAGATATCCCTCGGCACCATCAGTTCCCGGCAGGCGTACTCCTGCACGAATTTATCCAGGCACTCGTCGTATTTGTCGATGGCCGGGATATTGATCCCACCGCTGACGACCTTATACAGCAAAATAGTTTTCGGCTTTTCCCCGAACAGCACCCAGGGGGATATCAGAGAATTGGAACTGACCGTGATCAAAACGATATCGGACAGGTCCGTGTTCATAAGCATCAGCTCAAACGGCAGCGTACAGTCTGCCGCACGGCTGTAGCCCATCTGAACCGGGCGATTGACAGTGTTTCTCGGATGTGTCTTGACTAAGAAGTTTTCGTATCCCACTGTCTCGGAGGCGATCTTCATCAGCTCCAGATCGTTATTGATCACCCTGTCAACCTGGAAAGACTGCTCCACAAAAACGAACCGGGGGAACTTAAAATCTCCGCTGCAGCGGAAAATCTGGTTATAAAGCTTCCTGACGCTTTCATCCCTTCTTTGGATCTTGGGCAGCTGAACAATGGGCCACTCGATGTCAACGCACATCAGCTCCGGGGAATTGACGTACATCGCCTGTACGTTATCCATAATGTCCCTGAAGCCGGGAACTGAGAAATGCTGCTGAAGCGACTTTCTCCAGTCAACGGCACAAGCGGACACCCCGTCCTCATAAAAATGTACCTCCAGCTGCCGGTACGCGCAGTATACCGCGTTGATATAGGGATTGAAATTGGCCGTAAACATCGTGTCATATCCGGCCAGCTGCAGATCCCCCGTCCGTATATCGTTCACCATGCTGGAAAATTCAGCCGGTTTTTTGTCTGCCGGTGTGCGCCAAAAATTACGTACTCTCTGGAGAGATTGGATATAATAGACCTTTCCAAACAGGCCGCACTGTTCCAGAGTTTCCTTATATTGCAGCAGTGAGGCAGTGTGATCTGTGATCACAAGATCTGCCTCTCCTTCAAGGACGTTCTGCAATCGCATGTTTATCACAAGGAACAGCTGATATACGGTGTTTGAAAACACGATAGCCTTCTTACTCATACCTGCTTTTTCCCCCAATGTAATTTTTATGTTTATATTGGTAGAGCCGCCTGAGTTGATAACTGCACCGGAACGCCCAGGGCTCCGTAAATCTGGTTAAGAACAGTGTTGCTCTTCCTGTGGGGCCGAGCTCGAGCCCGGGGCGGATCACCGAATAGTTTTCCTTTACAAACGCGGATATGGACATAAGCTCCCCGCGATATTGGGCAAGCTCCCTGCGGCTGTTCCATGCGGCCGCCCATATTTTTACGGCTGAATGTCCGAGATCCGCCTTCATCTCGGCCTCGTCCTGCGGCAGTTCACCGCGCAGCGCCTCATATCGCTCCCACTTGGCCCGGTAACAGTCCAATTCGTTGCTCAGTGTTCCCGACCGGACGATCCCATCGTCTCTCTGGCGGTACCAGTAATACGCCTCGGGGAGAGATACGACCCAGGATGCCCCGGACAGCAATTTATAAGTGGAGCCGATATCCTCAAAATTTCTGCCAGGCGGGAAACGGACCGTGTCAAACAGCTTTGCGTGAAAGAGCTTATTGCACACATAATCGTCCACGCCGTCATGGGTTACCAATCTGTGAAGCGCTTCTGTGCCTTGAACCGTAAATTCTTGGCCGGACGGCGTCACCACACGGCCGTCCGGAAGCGCGTAATTGAATTGACACATCACCACATCCGCGCTCTTCCGCTCTGCCTCCCGGACCAGCGCGTTAAACATATCCGGCTCCACCCAATCGTCCCCATCCACAAAGCCCAGATATTTTCCTCTGGCATGGGCAATGCCGGTATTTCGCGCCGATGAAAGCCCGGCATTGGCCTGATGGACTGCACGGAACCGGCTGTCATTTCCCGCGTATCTGTCGCAAATCAAACCGCAGCGATCAGGCGATCCGTCATCCACCAGGATGAATTCCAGGTTTCTGTAGCTCTGCTTTGACAGGCTGTCCAGGCATTGCGGCAAATACGCCTCCACTTTATAGACCGGAACTATTACACTCACCAGCGGCAGATCGTTCATTTGTAAAACCATTTGATTGCCTGGGCTGTTTTGGGAGAGAGCATGTGTATGCTCAATCCCAATTTCTTCTTTACCGGAAGTTCTTTCGATTTCATTACACTGCTGTACGCGTTATGCATTTCACTTTCCCAGAACTGTGAGTCATCACACATCCTCCGAATGGCCGCAATGTTCTTCCGTAAGAAGTAGCAATAGACGGATTTTGTATAATCAGAAAGCTTTATCGCGCCGTTTCTTTCATAAAACACAATACGTTCCCTGTAAGCCTCCGCTGCCGCCATGTTTCTTGGCGTAAATGACGTATGCACAATGCTGCCCTGCCGCTGCCGGTAGAAATACAACCGCCGGCCAAGCACCGCGCACTTGTCCGCCTTCCACAGAAGCCGGTAGACCGTTGCCTCATCCTCATGAATTCTTCCGTCGGGAAATCTGATGCCGTTAAACAATTTCCTGGCATAGAGCTTGTTCCATATGACAGCATACTGATCCTGGGAACCCTCGCACAATCGCTCGCTCATCTCAAAACCGGTATACTCTATATGTGTACTTACACCGGTCCCTAAAAGGGCTTCCTCTATGCAGAAATCACATTGCGCAATCTCCGCCGCAGCATCAGTACACGCACGGTACAGGGAATCAATATAATCGCCGCTGATCGCGTCGTCTGAATCCACGAAGCAGATATACAGCCCCTCAGCCTCTTCCAGCCCGGCGTTCCTTGCCGTTGAAAGGCCTCTGTTTGGCTGATGCTTGACCCTGATCCGCCCGTCCCGGGCCGCGTACTCGTCGCAAATGCCCCCGCTGCCGTCCGTGGAGCCGTCGTCCACCAGGAGGATCTCCAGATTTCGGTAGCTCTGCCCGGTCACGCTGTCCAGACAACGGCGCAAATAGGGCGCTGTGTTGTAGACCGGGACGATCACGGAGATTTTCGGAGTTTCCATTCTGTCAGTTCGCTTTCAAATAGCTGTTTTCTATCTTTCGCGCCGCGGCGCTCAGGTCAAAGCCGGCCCGGCGGACCGCGTCCGCCCAGGGCGGACGTTCAGCGGTCTTTCCTGTTTTCAGCGCCGCCGCCCAGGTGCCTGCTCCCGCCTTCAGGGGCAGGGTCCGCAGCTGCTCCGTGACCCGCGCCTCCTCCGGCACAGCCTCCGAGCAGAGC
>CANQRQ010000054.1 GCA_947626315.1 uncultured Oscillospiraceae bacterium
CCTCCGGGGGCTTGCTTTGCTATGCCTTTTTCCTGGCCTGTTCTACGTTTTGCGCTCGTTAATTGTTTTCACAGTAAGCCCCCCTATCCATATCAACGCACAAGCTTGACCCTTTCCATAAAGGTCCGGACCCGCTCCGGGTCCACATCCCGCTCCGTCCGGCCCTCCGCTTTAAAAGTGCTGCCCACGATGGCTCCATCCGCCAGGCTCAGCTGCTGCTGGCAGGTCTCCGCCGTCATGCCCGCCCCTACGATCAGGGGGAAGTCCCCCAGGATCTGCCGAAAGGCGCGGATCTTGTTCTCGTCCGTGTTGACACCGGTGCCGGGCCCGGTCACCACAATGGCGTCGCAGCGCTCCATGCCCAGGCGCAGGTCCTCCTCCAGGCTCCGCCCGGAGCGGACCGGCTGATACTTGAAGCGGACGCCGCCCAGGACAAAGACCGGCTTTCCTTCGCTCCTGAGCCCGGCGATCTTGGCGGCGTAGTTCCGGTCCGCCGCGGGGCCCAGGTGGCCGCAGATGGAATCCACCTGCATAAAGGAGGCCCCGTACTCCTGGGCCAGCCGGTAGCTGGCGGCAAAGTCGCCCAAAATGTTCACGCCGTAAGGCCGGTCCGGGAGCTCTTCCGCCAGGAACTGCAGGGTGCGGACCACGTCGGCCGTGTCGCCGAAGTAGTTTTCCACCAGCACCGCGTCCACCCCCGCGCCGTACAGCTGTTCGATCTCCCGGCGGGCCTGCCGGTCTATGGCCTCCCGGCTAAAGCCCGCCAGGTGGATCATCCCGATGACCGCCTTTTTCGTGCCGAATACTTCTTCAAACTTCATTTTCTTTTCCCTCCTTTTGACTATAGTATAGCGTCCCCCCCCGCTGTCAAGAGGTCGCCTGGGAAGCGACTTTTCAGCGGCTTTACAAATGACCGGTGTTCCTATATAATGTGTAAGCTACGAAAAGGAGGCCGAAGCATACAAAAACAGACAAGACAGAGCTCTTTGAAAATATGCCCGTGCCCCGGGCGGTCCTGGCCCTGGTGGTCCCTACGGTGATCAGCCAGATGATCACCGTCCTTTACAACATGGCGGACACCTTCTTCATCGGCCAGCTCAACGACCCGGACCAGGTAGCCGCCGCGTCCCTCTCCCTGCCCCTGTTCATCCTGACCACGGGCCTGGCCAACCTCTTCGGCATCGGGGGCGCCAGTCTGATCTCCCGGAGCCTGGGGCTGGGCGACAAGGAAAAGGCCCGGCGGGCCTCCGCTTTCTGCGTCTGGACGGCGGCCGCGGCGGCGCTTGTATACGGGCTCGCGATCTACGCCTTTCGCGGCTGGGTGCTCCCGGCGGTGGGGGCTGACGAATATACTTACGGATACTGCGTCAGCTATCTCTTCTGGACGCTGACGGTGGGCGCGGTACCCACCGTGCTCAACGCCGCGCTGGCGCATCTGGTCCGGGCGGAGGGCTATTCCGGCCAGGCCAGCTTCGGCGTGGCCCTGGGCGGCGGGCTCAACATTCTGCTGGACCCGGTGTTTATTTTCGGCTTTCATCTGGAGATCACCGGCGCGGCCGTCGCCACGATGCTCTCCAACCTGATCGCTACGCTGTATTTCGTGCTCCTGATCCTGGGACGGCGGGGCCGGTTCCAGTTGAGCCTGAACCCCCGGTACTACTCCCTTTCCGACGGCATCCCCAAAGAAGTGCTGCTGGTGGGGCTGCCCAGCTCGATCATGAATCTGATGGGAATTTTCTCCAACGTCACCCTGAACAAGCTGCTGGTCCACTATTCCAACGCGGCGGTGGCGGGAATCGGCATCGCCAAGAAGATCGACATGCTGGCCTTTGCCATCGCCAACGGCCTCTCCCAGGGCGTCATCCCGCTGATCGGCTATAACTACTCCGCCAAAAACAGCCAGCGGATGCGGGAGGCCATCAGGGTAACGCTGTTTTTGAGCCTGACCGTCACGACGGTGGGGGCGGTCCTCCTGTTCACCTGCGCCAATCCCCTGGTGCGGACCTTCATCAACGACGCCGAGACCGTGCGCTACGGCAGCATGTTCCAGCGGATCATCTGCATCACCGGGCCGTTTACGGCCATCACCACGGTCATCATCTCTCTGTTCCAGGCTGTGGGGCAGAAGGGGAAACCACTGCTGCTGTCCATGCTGCGAAAGGGCGGGCTGGACGTGCCCTTCATGTTCCTTCTGGATGCTCTGGGCGGCGCCGATGCCATTGCCTGGGCGACGCCCATCGCGGACTGCGGGGCCATGCTGGCGGGCCTGCTTCTGTTTGTGCCCCTCTGGCGCAAGCTGAAATGAGCAGCAAATGCCCGGAGCCGTTCAAGGTTCCGGGCATTTTTGTTAATACCAATCGTGCTTTTCGTTTCTGTCCAGCCGGTTGATCTGCTCCATTTCTTCTTCGGTCAGCTTGAAGCCGAACAGGTCGAGATTTTCCCGGATATGCTCCGGGTTGCCGGAGCCGGGGATCACCACCACGCCCTTTTGCAGATTCCACCGCAGGATCACCTGCGCCGGACTTACGCCGTGGATCTCGGCGATGGAGCCGATCACGCTGTCCCCCAGCAGCTCCGCGGTGTAGCCTCTGCCGCCGAAGGGGTACCAGCCCTGCACAACGATACCGAGATTCTGGATATAGGGAATAACGTCGTTCTCCTGGTAATAGGGGTGGATCTCATTCTGCACCAGGGCCGGGGTGACGCTCACCTGGGGCAGGAATTCCTCCAGTTCCTCTATATACCAGTTCGACAGGCCCAGGGAGCGGATTTTTCCTTCGGCCGCCGCCTGCTCCATCGCCTGATAGGCTTTTACGTCGTTCTTTCCGGGGTGGTGCAGCAGCATCATATCGATATAGCCGATGTCCAGCTTGTCCAGCGCGTCCTGGATGGCTTTTTCCGGGTTGGCATACTGCTCGCCCGGGTAAATCTTCGTAATGACGAAAATTTCTTCTCTCGGCACGCCGGAATCCCGTACTGCCCGGCCCACGGCGGCCTCGTTGCCGTACATGTAGGCCGTGTCGATCAGCCGTCCGCCAGCGTCCAGCAGAGCCGTGACGGAGGTATAGCACTCCTCGTCGGAGAGGCTGTAGGTGCCCAGCCCCATGATGGGCATCTCATAGCCGCTGTTCAGCATGACCGTTCTCCTTTCCAAATCAAATATGCCGGGTGCGGCGGTCTGGACCGGCAGCTGCCCGTTTTCGTCCGGCTTCGCGGCCGCCTCCGTTTCAGCCGGTTCCGGCAGGTCCGTGCCGCCCTGCCCGCAGGCCGCAAGGCCCGGCAGGAGGGCAAGCGCCAGAAGCATCCTGAGAGCTCGTCTCATGGCTTGTCTCTCCGTTTTATTTCAGGTACTCCCTGAAGAAATTCTCCAGCTTGTCAAAGGGGATGGCGTTTTTGCCGCCGCCGTCATACAGATCGGTGTGGACTGCGTCCGGGATCAGGAGCAGCTCCTTGTTGCCCGCATAGGGGCTGTTCTCCGTCATGGCGGCGTAGGCGTCCTTTCCGAGATAGCAGGAATGGGCCTTCTCCCCGTGCATGACCAGAACGGCGCTGCGGATCTCTTTGCTGTACTGGAGAATGGGCTGATTCAGGAAGGACTCGCAGCCAATCACGTTCCAGCCGCCGTTGGAATTCAGGGAACGGGGGTGATAGCCCCGGGGGGTCTTGTAGTAATCGTAATAGTCCTTCACGAAGAAGGGCGCGTCCTCCGGCAGCGGGTCCACCACGCCGCCGCCCAGGGCGTAGTCCCCCGCCTGCAGGTCCGCCAGCCTCTGGGCGCACAGCGCCGCCCGTTTCTGGTAGCGGGCCTCCTCGCTGTCCTCGCTGTCAAAGTACCCCTTGGCGTTGACCCGGGCCATGTCGTACATGGTGGAGGCCACGGTGGCCTTGATCCGCGTATCCAGCGCCGCCGCGTTCAGCGCCAGGCCGCCCCAGCCGCAGATGCCGATGATGCCGATCCGTCCGGCGTCCGCCCGCTCGTGGAGGGACAGGAGGTCCACCGCCGCCATAAAGTCCTCGGTGTTGATGTCGGGGGAGGCCATATAGCGGACCCTGCCGCCGCTCTCCCCGGTGAAGGAGGGGTCAAAGGCCAGGGCCAGGAAGCCCCTCTCCGCCATGGTCTGGGCATAGAGCCCGGCGCACTGCTCCTTCACCGCGCCGAAGGGCCCGCAGACGGCCAGCGCCGGCAGCTTCCCGGCCGTGTCCTTCGGGGTGTACAGGTCCGCCGCCAGGGTGATCCCGTAGCGGTTCACAAAAGTCACCTTGCAGTGGTCCACCTTTTCGCTCTTGGGGAAGGTCTTGTCCCATTCCCGGGTCAGCTTCAGTTCTTCTTTTTGGATCATGATCTTGCCGTCCTTTCCTTCATCTGCCGCTTTTTTCCGTCTGCCGGATCAGGTAGTCCATCCGGTCCACACGCCTTTGGCTCTCGTGCATCTGGTCCAGCAGCCCGGCGCGGCATCGCCTGAGATGCTTTGTCAGCTCCCCTGGATCATCCGCCTGCAGCAGCCGCTCGGCCCCCTCGATCTCCTCCCGGGTGCAGCCCGCGTCGGCCATCCCTGTGAGCAATTCCCCGGTCTGTTCGCCCATCGCGTCATCCCTCCCGGCGTCCGGTCTTTTTTACGCTTTCAGAATAGCACCTTGACGGGCTCTCAGCTAATGGTTATAATGCATATCGTGATATTCTATTCAAGAATATCAAAACGGAGGCGCGGCATGGAAATTCGGACACTGCGGTACTTTCTCGCCATCGCGAGAGAGGAAAACATGACCCGGGCGGCGGAGCTTCTGCACGTCACGCAGCCCACCCTCTCCAAAGCGCTGCGGGCCCTGGAGGAGGAGCTGGGGAAAAAGCTGTTCATCCGGCACAGCTTCAGCATCTCGCTGACGGAGGAGGGCCAGCTTCTGCGGGACCGGGCGGAGGACCTGGTCAGCATGGCGGACAAGATCGAAAAGGAATTTTTGTCCCTGGACGAGCTCACCGCCGGTGAGCTGTTCTTGGGGCTGGCGGAGTCCTGCCAGATCTGCTGGCTCGCCCGGGCCGTCCGGGCGCTGAAAAGCGTCTGCCCGGGGCTGAATTACCACATCACCAGCGGCGACACCGAGCAGGTCACGGAAAAGCTGGACAAGGGGCTTTTGGATTTCGCCGTCCTGTGCGACACGCCGGACGCCCGGAAATATGCCTATCTCCCGTTCCCGGAGCCGGATATCTGGGGCCTGGTGCTGCCGGAGGGTGCGCCCCTGGCGGAGAAAGAGGCCGTCACCGTGGACGATCTGCTGGGCCTGCCCCTCTTTGCCTCGGAGCAGGGCTGGAAAAACGATCTCCCCCGCTGGTGCGGCGAGCGCGTAAACGAGCTCCGGCTGGAGGGCTCCTTCCGGCTGGCCTATAACGCGTCCGTCTTTGTGAAGGAGGGGCTGGGCTGCCAGCTCACCCTGGCCGGCCTGGTCAACACCGCCCCGGGAAGCGGACTGGTTTTCCGGCCCCTCTCCCCACGGCTGGAGACAAAGCTTTTTCTGATCTGGAACAAATACCAGGCCTTCACGCCCATCGCGGAGCGCTTCCTTGTACAGGTTAGGAAGATCTTCGAGGAGGCCCCGGCCCTGAACGCTGAGAATTGAAAAAATTAAGGCTGAAGGGATGTATGGCAATGGCCATACATCCCTTCAGCCTTTTTTCAGTTCTTCCGGGCCTTATTCCACGGACAGCACCGCGTAGTCCTGGGCCTCCACGGCGGCCTTGAGGGTCTCGTCGCTGACGGGGGCGGCCAAGGTCACCACGGCGGTGCCCTCGGTGTGGCTCACCTGGGCGCTCTCCACGCCGATCACGGCCTCCAGGGCCTTCTTGACACGGGCCTCGCAGTGGCCGCACATCATGCCTTCGATTTTCATGGTTTTCGTCATTGTCTTTTCCTCCTTTTGTACTTCTTCTTGACTTTCTTCCGGTTCCGCGCTTATTTTAACGGGCTTGAGGGCCCGGTCACGGCTGGGGTCCCGCATTTTGAACAGGTTCAGGCGCAGAGCGTTGCTCACCACGCAAAAGCTGGACAGGCTCATGGCCGCCGCCCCGAACATGGGGTTCAGGGTCAGGCCCAGGCCCACGAAGAGCCCAGCCGCCAGGGGGATGCCCACGCTGTTATAGAAGAAGGCCCAGAATAGGTTCTGGTGGATGTTGCGCAGGGTAGCCCGGCTCAGCCGCACCGCGGCGGTCACATCCAGAAGGCTGCCCCCCATGAGCACCACGTCCGCCGCGTCCACAGCGATATCCGCCCCGGCGCCGATGGCGATGCCCACGTCGGCCCGGGTCAGAGCCGGCGCGTCGTTGATGCCGTCCCCCACCATGGCCACCTTGCCGTAGCGGCTCAGCCGGCGCACGGCCTCCTCTTTGCCGCCGGGCAGCACCCCGGCGATTACCTCGTCCACCCCCGCCTGGGCGCCGATGGCGTCGGCGGTGCGCTGGTTGTCCCCGGTGAGCATGACCACCCGGATGCCCATGCCCTTCAGCTCCCGCACAGCCTGGGCGCTGTCGGGCTTGATGGTGTCCGCCACGGCGATCAGACCCAGATAGGCCCCGTCCCGGGCAAAGAACAGCGGCGTCTTGCCCTGGGCAGAGAGGCGCTCCGCCTGGGCCTCCGCCTCCTCCGGCAGGGCGGCCCGGACCTTGATGGCGCTCAGATTGCCGCCCCAGAGGCTCCGGCCTTCCAGCCGGGCGGTCAGGCCGCTGCCGGGCAGGGCGGTGAAGTCCGCCACCTCCGCCGGACGGATGCCCTGCTCCCCGGCCCGCTCCAGAATGGCCTTGGCCAGGGGGTGCTCGCTGCGGCTCTCCAGCGCCGCGGCCAGGGAGAGCAGCTCCGTCTCCGTCAGGCCGGGCGCGGGCAGGATATCCGTCACCCTGGGGCTTCCGGCGGTGATGGTGCCGGTCTTGTCCAGGGCCGCCACCCGGACCCGCCCGGTCTCCTCCAGGGCGGCGGCGGTCTTAAACAGGATGCCCTGCCGGGCGCCCATGCCGCTGCCCACCATGATGGCCACCGGCGTGGCCAGGCCCAGGGCGCAGGGGCAGCTGATCACCAGCACGGAGATCCCCCGGGCCAGCGCGTAGCCCAGGCTCTGCCCCAGCAGCAGCCACACGGCAATGGTGACCAGGGCGATGCCGATCACCGTGGGCACAAAGATACCGGAGACCTTATCGGCAATTTTGGCGATGGGGGCCTTGGTGGCCGCCGCGTCGCTGACCATGCGGATGATCTGGCTGAGAGTGGTGTCCTCCCCCACCCGGGTGGCCTGGCAGCGGATATAGCCGGCCTGGTTCACGGTGGCGGCGGAGACGGCGTCGCCCTCTCCCTTGTCCACGGGGATGCTCTCCCCGGTGAGGGCGGATTCGTCCACGGCGCTGTGCCCCTCCAGGATCACCCCGTCCACCGGGATGTTCTCCCCCGGCCGGACCACGAACACGTCTCCCTTTTTCACCTGGCCGATGGGCACGGTCTTCTCCTGCCCGTTCACCAGGACGGTGGCGGTCTGGGGGGCCAGCTTCATCAGGCTCTTAAGGGCGTCGGTGGTCTTTCCCTTGGACCGGGCCTCCAGCGTCTTGCCCACGGTGATCAGGGTCAGGATCGTACCGGCGGACTCGAAGTAGAATTCGTCCATCCACTTCATCACCGCCCCGTGATCCCCGGCGGCCTGGGCTCCGGTCATGGCGAAGAGGGCGCAGCAGCTGTAGAGGAAGGCCGCCCCGGCCCCCATGGCCACCAGCGTGTCCATATTGGGGGCCCTGTGGACCAGGCCCTTGAAGCCGCTGACAAAGAATTTCTGGTTGATCACCATGATGATCCCCGCCAACAGCAGCTGCGCCAGGCCCAGGGCCACATGGTTGCCCGCAAAGAAGGCGGGCAGGGGCCATCCCCACATCATGTGCCCCATGGAGAAGTACAGCAGCACGACCAGGAAGCACAGGGAGGCGATCAGCCGCCGCTTCAGCTTCGGCGTCTCCTTATCGGTCAGGGTATCCTCAGACGGGGCGGCCGCGGCCGCCGCGCCCTTGAGGCTGGCTCCGTAGCCCGCCGCCTCCACGGCGGCGATCACGGCGGCGTCCTCGCCCCCCTCTACGCCCATGGAGTTGGTCAGCAGGCTGACGGCGCAGCCTGTCACCCCCGGCACCGCCGACACCGCCTTTTCCACCCGGGCTGAGCAGGCGGCGCAGCTCATGCCGGTAACGTTAAACTGTCTCATTTCCGCATTCACACCCTTTTGCAAATGGCTCTTGCCTATTTCATAAACTTCTGCAGCGTAGCCAGCAGCTCGTCCACCGTGTCCTCCCGGCCGGCGCGGACGTCCTCCACCACGCAGCTGCGGATATGGCTGGCCAGCAGCTCCCGGTTGAAGGCGTTCAGCGCCGCGCCCGCGGCCGCGGACTGGGCCAGAATGTCCGGGCAGTAAGCGCTGCGCTCCAGCATCCGCTTGATGCCCCGGATCTGCCCTTCGATCCGGCTGAGCCGGTTCGTGAGCCGCCGGAGCTCCTCCGGCGAGCGCTCCTTGGTCCGGCAGCAGTCCTTCTTCTCTCCGCCGCCTTCCAGGCAGCAGCAATTGTCTTCCATAGTCTTCCCTCCTTCTAAGCGCATTATATACCCCGCGGGGGTATATGTCAAGGGCAGTATATAAAAAATACAGGCGGATTATTTATCCGCCTGGCAGACTGTAGACAAACAGAAGAACCGTGTATAAACATGCAGGGGGAGAGGGCAGAGAGGGGGCGGGAGCCCCCTTTCAGCGTTCAATCTACTCTTATCCATGAGCATTTTTGAATGCTCTTGGATAAGCTGTCAAGTTGAAGACAAAGTGTCTTCAACCTGACAGGCGGATCATTTATCCGCCTGTTCTGTGAAATAGAACACCTTTTCTCCCGGCAGCACCAAACCCAGCCGCTGCCAAGCCAGCGCGCGCATCTCCTCCGGGCTTCTGGCCGCGGCCAGCCGCTCCGTCAGCTCCCGGCTCTCCTCCTGGAGCTGGGCATAGGTTTCCTCCAGCTCCGCCGCCAGCCGCTCCGTGCGGCGCAGGTCGCCCCGGACGGAGGCCAGGCTCACCAGGGCATACAGCATCAGCGCCACCACCACGATCCGCATGATCAGATCCCGCTGCACGCTTTCTCCTCTCCGCCGGGGTCTCAGGCTCCGCGCCTGGGACGCCTCGGCTTCCTCCCGCGTTTTTCCGGCTCCCTTGGCTCCTCCTGGGGCTTTTTCGGGGCCGCGGCCCATTCTCTCACAGAGGCCAGGCCCTTTTTTGTCAAAAGCAGGGCCCGGCCCAGCGTTTTTTTCAAAAAGGCCGCGGCCCGGAGCGCGGCGTCCACCAGGGCGGTGAAGAGAGGCAGCAACCAGTCGCTGAGGCTGTGCAGATACAGAAGGAAGCCCAGCAGGGCCCCGGCCAGGGCCCACACGCCCAGCCGCCCGTCCCCGATCCCCATGGCGTAGGCAAAGGCGGCGCAGCCGGAGGCCAGGCAGAACAGCGTGTCCAGGACCCCGCCGGCCAGGGCTCCGCTCCGGCGGCGGAGCGGGCGCAGCAGATCGTACAGGACGCCGATCCCCACGCCCATCAGCAGCGCCGCCAGGAGCGCGGCGCTCTGCCGGCTCAGTGCGATCTCCATCTCTCAGCCAAAGAGCCGGGACCACAGAGAGCCGGATTTGGCGGGCTCGTCATAGCGCAGCTCCTGGATATGGCCCCGCACCTCCAGCTGTCCCGCCTCCAGGTCGATCCGGTCGATGTGCAGCTCGGCGCCCCGCACCGTCAGGTCCCCCTGGGACGTGCTGAGGACGATCAGGTTCTCGTCAAAGCCCGAGACGTCGTCCACGCCGCTGACGCGCAGGCTCTCCCGGCCGTCCAGGCTCAGGCTGTGAGGCCGGGCCGGCGGCTTCGGCATCTGGTCATATGGCATGTTTTCACCCCCTGCGCCATGTATATGCGCGGGGGGTGAAAATGAGACTGCCCAAAAAAGGCATTCCAAAATGCTTTTTATCTTCAGGCGTCCGGGGCGTAGCTCAGGCCGCTGAACCAGGGGGCCGGGTCCGTGGGAGAGCCGTCCACCCGGATCTCAAAGTGGCAGTGGGGCCCGGTGGAGACGCCGGTGCTGCCCACATAGCCCACCGTGTCCCCCTGGCTGACCACCTGGCCCACGGATACGGCGATGGAGGACATGTGCCCGTAGAGGGTGTAGTAGCCGTTGCCGTGGTCGATCATGACGCAGTTGCCGTAACCGCCCTTGACCCCGGCCACAAAGACCTCCCCGCTGTCTGAGGCCAGAATGGGGTCCCCGTAGGAGGCGCCGATGTCCAGCCCCGTGTGGGTGGACTGGTACAGGCCCGTCACCGGATGGTAACGGGGGCCGAAGCGGCTGGTGATATAGGTGCAGGAGGGCACCGGCCAGATAAAGGAACCGGTGGAATACACCGTGCCGCCACTGCCGCCCTCCGCCCCGCCGGAGGGGGAGCCGCCCGCGGCGGCCTCGGCCGCTCTCCGGGCCGCCTCTTCCTCGGCCCGCTGCCGCTCCTGCTCCGCCACCAGGTCGTCGATCTCGCTCTGGGCCTCCTGGATGGAGGCGTTCAGCTCGTCCAGCTCCTGGGCGTGGCTGTCGATCTCCGTCACCAGCTCATAGATCAGCTGGGTGGCCTCTCCGATCTGGGCCTCCAGCTGGACCTGCTCCGCCCGGAGCTCCTCCTGCCTGGCCTCGATCTCCGCCTTGTACGCCTCGTACCCGGCCAGGACCTGCTCGGTATTTTCCCGGGCGGCCACGTAGGCCTCCTCCAGCTCCCGGTCGCTCTCCATGATCTCGCCCACGTCGTCCAGGCCCGTCAGCAGCTCGCCCAGGTTGGAGGCCTTGAGCACCAGGGCCAGAAAACCCAGCCGCCCGTTCTCCTCCATGGCCCGGACCCGGGCGCGGTAGCGCTGCAGCTGCTCCTCCTCCTGCTCCCGGGCGGCCTCTACCTCCTTGGCCTTGTCTTCGATCAGCTCCGTGTAGAGCTGCAGCTGCTGGTCGTTGAGCTGGAGCTGCTCCATGGCGTAGTAGTTCCGCTCGTCCATGGCCTGCTTTCGCTCCAGCACCTGGGCGTGCTGGGCCTCCAGCTGGTCCACCACCGCCTGTTTCTCGTCTCTCTGGGCCTGCAGCTGCTCCTTCTGCCGCTGCAATTCGTCAATTTCGTCCTGGGTGTCCGCGTATCCGGATACCGGCAGGGCGGCCAGCAGCAGGCACAGCGCCGTTATCAGACACAGCGCCCGCCGGCCAACGCGCTTGTTCATGCTGGTCCTCCTTTGGGGGTTCTATGCCTCCAATATAGCCGCCTTATTTGGACAAATCCAGCCATTTCTCATGAATTTTTTATGAATTTCGCATGTTTTCCCCCACCGGCGCTCCACAAATGGGAGCTTTTTCCCGTTTTGGCAGCTTTTGGCACCCTTTTGCGTCAAAAGCCCCCGGAATGGATTTGCGCTCCGGGGGCTCAGGCTGTGGATAAGCAGAACGGCTATGTATAGAACAGCAGGGGGAGAGGGCAGAGAGGGGGCGGGAGCCCCCTTTCAGCGTTCAATCTACGCTTAACCAAGAGCATTCAAAAATGCTCTTGGTTAAGCCCCCAGAGCGCATTTTGCGCTCTGGGGGCTTGAGAACACTGTATTCACGAGGACATTTTCAGGGTACAGGCGGCCTCCCGGGCCTTGTATTCCACCAGGCGGCAGATCATCTCCGCCGAATCGGCTGAGATGCCCCGGCGCTGGTTTTGGAGCATCTCCTCCCGCTCCGGGCCGTACAGCAGGCGCCGGCAGGCGTCCAGCAGCTGCTTCTCCGGCTCTGTGACCGCCAGGCTCATCCCCTGGGCGGCAAAGCAGCGCATGTTGGCCGTCTCGCAGCCGGGGATAGGCGAGATGTGGATCAGCGGCACGCCGCGGACCGCCGCCTCGGTGGAGGACAGGCCGCCGGGCTTGGAGATAAACAGGTCGCTGACCGCCAGGTAATCGGCAAAGCGCTCCGTGAAGCCCAGCACCGTGCAGGCCTCCCCATAGGAGGCGCGCAGCCGGTCGATCAGCTCCGGGTTCCGCCCGCAGACGGCCACCGTCTGCCAGTCCCGGCCGCCCCGCTCCGTCAGCAGGGAGACGGCCTTTTCCAGGCAGCCCGCCCCCATGCTGCCTCCGGAGAGGAGGAGCAGCTTTTTCTCCGGGTCCAGCCCCAGCTCCCGCCGGAGCGCCTCCCGGTCCACCGGCTGAGAGAAGCGGCCGCTCACCGGGATGCCCAGAGCAAAGACCCGCTCCGGCGGGACGCCCCGGCGGACAAAGTCCCCGGCGGCGCTCCAGGGGACCACATAGGCGTCGCAGTCCGTCTCCTCGGTAAAGGGGATGCAGGTGTAATCGGTGGCGATATAGAGCACCGGCGGCAGGAGAAAGCCTTTTCTCTTCAAGCCGGTGAGGATTTCCGCCGGGAACAGGTGGGTGGTGAGGATGGCGTCAAAGGCCTCCTCCTGGAGGAAGCCGTTCAAATCCGGCCCCATGCGCCGGTTCAGGCCGTACACCGGAGATTTTACCGGCAGACGCCGGTAGGCGTTGCCCAGGCGGTACACCGCGCCGAAGGCGGCGGGAGCCCTCTGGGCCAGGGAGATATAGGCCCGGTCCACGCCCCTGGCCAGGCCCGCGCTTTTCAGGGTATAGGGGTTCAGCACCGTCGCCGTGTGGCCCCGCTCCGTCAGGGCCTCGGCCATGGCGCGGCAGGCGGCGTCGTGCCCGCCGCCGGTGCCGCAGGACAGCAGCAAAACGTTCACAGCAGCTTGACCTCCCATTTTTCCCGCTCCTCCTGGCTGAGCCGGAAACGGAGGAACACCGAGATGGTGATCAGCAGAAAGCCCAGGCAGACCGGCTCCCCCGCCCCCAGCAGGGGCATCGCGATGCAGGCGCAGAGGTAGGCGGCCAGGGTCCTGTAGAAATGAGGAGAGATTTTTATGATGGTGGAAAAGAGGATGAAGAAGCCGGCAAAGAGCAGGACCGGCAGCAGGTCCGGGGCCAGGCCCAGCAGGCAGCCGAAGCTGACGGCGATCCCCTTCCCGCCGCGGAAGCGCCGCCAGGCCGGGAACAGATGCCCCAGCACCGGCGCCGCCAGCACCAGGGCCAGCCCCGCGCCGGAGCCGCCCTGCCGGAGATAGAGGAACACCGGCAGAAAGCCCTTCAGCAGGTCGCAGCACAGAGTACACAGCCCGCAGAGGACACCGCCCTTCTGAAAAGCGTTAGCCGTCCCTGGGTTTTTGTCCCGGCTGTCCGCCAGGACGTCTTTATGAAAAAGCCCTGCAAAGACCAGCGCGTACAGGACGCTGCCCGAGGCATAGCCCAGAACGGCAAACAATGCGGCCCCTTTCATACCTTTCACTCCTTCGTCCTTTATGTCATTTTTATCATAGCGGTCTTTTTCCCCGGATGCACTAGGCAAAAAGGGCCGGTTTCCCAAAAATTGGGTAAACCGGCTGAATTGCCTAATTTTTGTGCAAATCGTTGAAAATGACCAAAAGTCATTGTTTTTCCGCCTGAGTTCCGAAGTTTAATATAGACGAAATCACCCGCAAACCCTTGTGGTTAGCGGTAATTTTTTGTCAATATTTT
>CANQRQ010000055.1 GCA_947626315.1 uncultured Oscillospiraceae bacterium
GATTCAACTTAACAGGCGTCCACTTCTTGGAGCTCGCATCCCGCGAGCTCCTTTCCTATTCCGTTTGACGCTTACGACTGATCGAAAAGATAATCTCCATCCTTTTAACATTTCTTTACAAAAGCCAGTACTCCAGAAGCCGGTTATAATGCCCTGTGAGTATTCATGGGTCAATCTGTGCTGTAAACGAGAAAATGCTGTCCTCGGGAGTATATTTCAGTGAGTAAATCGCATTGTACCGATTCAGAACAGACAGGACATTTTGAAGGCCATATCCATGGTTTTGCGGGTTGGGTTTTGTCGTAATGATTCTATTGTTCTGGATAAGTACGGGTGACGCAGTTGTATTTCTGATGTGTAATAAAGTAACTCCGTCCTCAATCTTTATTTTGAGGAATATATGCCGCTGTCCGGGATCAGAAATTTTCTCGCAAGCCTCCAGCGCGTTGTCAATAAGATTAGCCAGAACGGTTATAAGGGCATCGTCAGGCATCCTTATGGCGGATAAATCATCTAATTGAGCTTCAAACGGTATGTTTTTGCTTTTAGCAATATAAAACTTTTGATTTAAGATTATGTCTGTCGCTGTTCTCCTGGTATTTACAAATGTTTCCGTTGGTAGCAATACGCTTTGTACGCCTTCGATATAATCCAACAATTCGTTTTTTGAAGCGTTTTTTTCGGCCATACCGCGGATAACAAGCAGTTGGTTTTGAAAATCATGCGTCTGTTTCCTTTGCCCGGCGTATGCTTCTTTCCACGCTTCTAAATTGTCAAGCTGTGTTTTCATGTTCTGGCGTAAGATGGCATTGTCCTGAATGGCTACTTGCTGCTCCTCAAAATAGTTCAGCAAAAAGACAGAAGCGATATCGCCAAGCAGCAGTACAGCGGAACATATAAGCAGCTCCTTACCGAGTTCAGGGGCAATGCTGTACATCCGGGCCAGGAAAGCAGAAACGACAAGAGAAGAAGCCGGAAGAAAAAGCGTTCTAATCCAATTAATCCAAGAACTCCATTGCTTACGGAAATGTTGCTTTGCCCAAGCAGATAGTAAGAGGATAATTAAAAGCTCGGCGGTTTTCGCACTAAAACTAAGCAGAAAATAAGCATACGGATTTTCCATTATTTCCTGTAGACTTTCGTGCATAAGTATGCCGGATAAGGAAAGGAACACCACATCGGCAAGCATTAGATAGCCGAGGAAAAATAGAACTGTGAAAATATAGCTTACTGTTTTCGCACGGTAGCAATAATTCATCCATAACACGAGCAGAAAAAGAGCGACAAAAAATTTAAGAAACGATATGTTCCCCAATAAATCAACAATAGGGAACATGATAAAGGTCGCTAATAGCAATGAACCTGCAGCCAAAAATGTGGACCGTTTCTTTTCAAAGAGGCTGTTAGCCAATATAAACAGCATGATTTGCTCAATTCCCATCAGAGAAACGCTCAACACTTTTACTACGATGGAATTCATCTCTGCATACCCTTCCACTGTAAGTATTCTTCACAGATATTCGAATAGTTTTTTTCGGAAGCATTCAGCACTTCGGAATTGCGAAGCGTTACTTTATAAGAACGTATCCTAATAATATGCGCCATATTTGCCAAATAGCTTTTCTGTATGCGCAAGAAACCTTTTTCACGGAGGGAATCAACAAACTGTGTTAGTTCACCGCTACAATGCAGCGACTCTGCTTCGTTCAGCAAATGAACCAGAACCTTTCTGCGTGGAGTACCCTCAAAATACAAGATGTCCTTTAGCGCGATTGGAATATTACAATCTCCCTGACGGAGCAGAATCGTTTCCTGGTTTGCATACAGTTTTTGCTGAATATCATCAAGGACAGCAGTTAACTCTTCGTTTATTCGAGTTTTCAATAAATACCGAAAAGCATTGACCCGATAGCCAGCCGGAGCATATTCGATATAAGCCGTGACAAAAACGATAATGAGATCAGGCCACTTATGGCGCAGTTGCTTTGCGACTTCAAGGCCACTGATTTTTGGCATATCTATATCGAGGAAAATTGCTTGAACAGAAGACAGATCGGTGGAAAGAACTGACGCAGGGGAATAGTAAAGGGTACAATCTAATGGCAAATCTTTTTTCGCGCAATAATCTGATATTAAATTTTTGAGTTTACATACAAAGGGTGAATTGTCATCACATATAGCAATTTTCATTGGAATGTAATACCTTTTATGTGTTTTTACTTAACATAGACTATTCTGCCACTCTTGTCAATTTCAGAATGTAAGGGGGCGTAAGTTCTAATATTTAATGCAATTATGCGCTGGTTATGTATTAAAGTCAAGAATAATGCTGAACAACGCAGACTCTTGAGGTAACTCATAATTTATATATATCTATGTTTTTGCCGATTTTACTGCAAAACATATCGAGTTCACAGCATATCCTACATAACCAGGTCATGGTGTGGTATTATAGCCCTCAAATAATGGGCGTCTAAAGCAGAAGAGCCTATATATGTCCGATACAAGCGATTGGTAAAACGAAGGAAAACCGGAAGATGGGGAGGGAAACCAATGAAACGGATTCCTTGTTTGCTGCTGGCTCTGGCGCTTCTGGCAGGCCTGGCAGCCTGCGGAAAGAAGGATGAGGCCGGGGAGAGTCCTGCCCTCACAGAGAAGCCGAAAGAAGTGGCCCCGGCGGTGGTTATCCCGGAGCCCCAGGCCGCCACAGAGACGGTGGAGGGCTGGATCAGCACAGAGATCGAGAGCCCGGATTGGGCCGCGAGCCTTTCCGGCTGGGACACCCTGGGGGACACAGTCTATCTGGACGCGGAGACCATGGACGGCAACCTGGCCGTGGCCGCCTATGACACGCTCTCCGGCCAGTGGTCCCGGACGGACCTGGACCCTGGAGAGGCCCTGTACCCCAGCATCGACCAGCTGGAGGTGACTCCGGAGACCATTTGGGTCCTGCTTCACGAGGGGTACAGTGCCGAGGAAATGAGCAGCAACAACTATTCCCGAGAGCTGGGTTATTTTCTCGTCCGCGTGGACCGGGCCACGGGCGAACAGAACTGCCGGAAGCTGGACTTTTACAGTCGCAGCGCCTTCGGTTATTTCTCGGCCATGATTGGCCTGGACGGGGAGCGGGTACTCCTGGGCAACGACGGGGACACGGCGCTGCTTTTGGACCGGGACGGGCAGTTGATCGACCGTCCGGCGCTCCAGCTTTTGGGCATCGCACCCCACTTCCGGATTGGGGATCGGCTCTATCTGGACAGCTATGAGGGCCTGGACTTTTTGGATTTTGAGAGCGTCCGGACTGCCGGTGCCCCGATTCCGGAGCTGAAGGATCGTGCCCTTTACTCCAGCTGCCTGGGGAACTTCCTGCTGCTGGACGGAGACGATCTTGTCCACTTCGACCCGGCTACCGGGGAGACGACCGTGCTGTTCAGCTGGCTGGACGTGGCCCTCAGCTACCGGCACATGCGCGGCAACACCGGCCTGGAAAACTCTCAGGGGGACATTTACCACTTCACCAATAAGCTGATTAAGATTAGCCGGGGCCAGGTGCCTGTAAAGAAAACCATGACAATGGTCGCCTTCCGGGCCGCCGACGATTCTCTCGACTACCGCAGCCAGCGCTCCTGCCCGGATGCAGTAATGGATGCCATCATCCGCTTCAACAACACGGACCCGGAGTACCGGGTAGCGCTGGACACCAGGGTCTATGCCGATGAATCGGAGAAGACCCGCCTGCTCATTGAGTTGGGTACTGGCGGTGGGGCAGATCTGATCGACACCAGCCGCCTGCCCTCCGGTGCCGTGGACGCCCAGCTCCTGGTGGACCTGCTGCCCTACATCGACGCAGATGAGACTGTGAGTCGGGAGGACTTCTTGCCCAGCGTGTTTGATTCCCTGCTGAAAAAGGGCGCGCTCTATGAATATACCGACAAGGTGACTATGCTCACCCTGGCCGTGCCCGAGAGCCTGGACAGCGGGGATTGGACTGCAGAAAACATACAGGCGCAGCTGCAGCAGCACCCGGAGCTACGCCCCATATCCCTGGCAGATCAGCCAGACTGGCTAATCAGCTTCTTTGCCGGGGCCGCCACAGCGGAGTTCATGGACTGGCAGAGCATGACTTGTGACTTTGACAGCCCCGTCTTTGTCTCCTGGCTGGAGTTGCTGAAGGAGCTTCAGCCCCGTGTAGGCGACGGGAGCTATCAGCCCCCCTGGGTGCTACCGCTGGTCCAGGACCTGGCCGGGCAATTGGGGGATCAGATCCGCTCCTGCTCCGACGGCGATTACGCCCTCCCGGGCTTACCCGGCTCCCGGAAAACGGGGAGCTACTTCAAACGCCTGGCACTGGGCGGGTGGGAAAGTCAGGGCACCAACGCCAGCATCGGAATCCTGGCCTCCGGGCCCAACAGGGATGGGGCCTGGCGCTTCCTGCGGACTTTTATACAGGGCGAGGCAGAGCCGGAGCTCCGGGAAGGCATTCCTCTGCTCAAGAAAAGCTTTGAAAAGGCCCTGAAAAACAGTGACCTTACCGAAACAGACGCAGAGGCTCTGCGGCAGTTGGTTCAGAACAGCCGGGGCATGGTGGTGACCGACGAGGCGGTACTCACCGTACTCACCACAGCAATGCAGTCCGTCCTCAACGGCCAGAGTACCGCCGAAGCGGTCGCCGCCCAGGTCCAGAGCCGTTTGAGCCTCTATATGGCAGAGAGAAGCTGATGAAGGTGACCCCGCCGCAAAGCAGCTGTTGATACTTTGCTTTACCTTTTTATGTGATTACTTTTTGAGGGTATTGTATAAGTTAGAGGGTAGCAAATCTTGGCAGGAGCTTTGCAAGATGAAATTTGTGATGATCTTTTTCCCCGTGGAGCGAAACCAATGCCGCGAAAAGGGGTATATATAAGTAGGGGGCAGAAAATAGAGAAGGGGGGACGGCCAGCGTTTACTGTGCAGATTTGAATAAACTGAAATAAGGCTGCTATGAATAAGTTTGCCCTTATGCTACGGTTTCCAGAAACGAGAGAACCAGCGTTATACTTTCAGGAGGTACATATGAAAAAAATAATTGCAATCCTATTGATATTTTGCCTTACCTTATCCCTCGCCGCGTGTTCGTCCAAAGGAATTTCCCAGTCCAGAGATGATACCCCGTCCTACGAGGGTGAAGTTGTCGGCCGGGACCTCACCGGCGAGGGAGGGGCGCGGCTTTTCACAGCCAAGACTGTCCCCCTGCCCGATCCGGGTGTAAAAGCCAAAATGGCGGTCAGGGCCGGAGACGAGGTTTTTATCTATGCCCAGGATGACAGCGGGGAAAACTATTTTTACTTGATGGGCATGAACTCCACCCTCTCGAAAGTAGAGCTTTCTCTTTACAACGCGGTGGTAGCCATGGATGGCGAGTCTGACGGAACGGTTACCCTATTGGCTCAGGTTTACGACGGGTCCTATCAGATGGAGCAGGTCAACGGGACAGAGGAGAGGATGGTCACGCTTCCGTTCCTGTCCGAACTGAAAGACACCGTAAATTCTGAAGAGGGGGATAGAGTAGACAAACTTGTGGTCACGCCCCAGGGATATTTGTTTGAAACAAGCAGCAAGGTGTTTTGCTGTGACGCTTCCGGTAATTTCATCCGGGAGTACGGAGACTATATGGGGTACTTCGAACTGATCAAGAATGAGTCGGAGATCGTTTTAGTAGTCGGAGAAAACGGCGGCATGACCTTTAATGTATTGGGGCCAGATTTTGAAATCGCTTCTACTTACACCGTGCCTTTGGATCTGTCCCAGATTTCTGCCGGCTCCCGGAACGGGCACGTCTTTGCCTCCAATGGGGGAATCCTCTACGATGTGGACTTTACCACTGGCGAACGCATAGGCTATTCCAACGAATACGCCAGCGGAGAAACTCGGAATTTTATCTATTTATCCGATGACATTTATTTTGGTTTCCACGACGGAGAATGTATGTATTATTCCGCGGACGGCGAAGAAGGGAAAAATGTGACCACGCTTACCCTTGCGACGTATTCTTCGGATTGGGCTTTAGAGGATATGCTGGAAGCAGTCAGAAAGTTTAACGGGCTAAGTTCGGAATACAGAATCGAAATCGTAAACTACGCCACATATGATGAAGCGGAAACAACAGGCGCGGGGCTGCAACGGCTCAACGCCGATATCATCTCTGGCAATACGCCCGACATATATGATCTGTCTGTTCTGCCCTACCGGAAGTTCTCCGAACAGGGCTTATTGGAGGACCTGTATCCTTACTTTGACGCTTCTTCCAGCGTAAAACGAGAGGATCTCACGACGAGCGTCCTGGATGCGCTGGAATACAACGGGGCACTGTATAACCTCGTTCCCGCCTTCACGGTCACAATGATGTTTGGGCCGGCAAGCCTTGCCTCACCTGACACATGGAGCGTAGAAGCCTTTCTTGAACTGGCAAATTCTACGGACCTGAACCTTTTCGGACCGGAAGTGACCAAAGCGAAATACCTGCGATATCTGCTGACCTTTACGGGGGACACCTATATAGATATGGAAAACGCGAGCTGCAATCTGGTTGAGTCCACTTTCCCCGCTATGCTTGCCGTTGCGTTAAAGCTGCCGGACGATAAGAGCGGCTTAGACGAGTCGGACGGATGGGGCCTTGTATTTACCGGTCAACAGATGTTTCAAATATGTACCGGGCCGACTCCCCTGTATCTATGCTGGGCCGACGCGGCGTACAGCGGAAACTCTGTGCTTTTAGGATTTCCGTCCAGAGGCAACGGGATTGCTTTGTGCCCGGAAATCAATTTGGGAATGTCAGCTCAGAGCGCATATAAAGACGGTATATGGAGCTTTTTTGAATATCTGTTGAGTTCTTCATTTCAGGACCATCCTCCCACAGATACGCTTCCGGTTCAGACGGAGGCCCTTCATGCCAAGCTGGAGAGGCATGTGGAGCACTTGAATGAACTCAACAACGGTACCGGCTGGGTAGACAACAAGCTGTACAAAATGCCGCTCGATCCGTCTGCGGTAAGTCTGGAAATGGCACTTGATGTGATAAATAAGATCGACTGCCTGGATTATGTGGATAATACACTCTATGAACTTATTTTAAGAGAGGCGACACCCTTCTTCCAAGGCGGGATAACAGCCCAGCAGGCCGCTGAAAATATGCAATCCAAAGTTAGTTTGTATCTTTCCGAGCAGTATTGCTGAATCACGCATTGATATGCTACTCGTTATACCTATTTTAGAATAATACTGGCAAGCAGGGCAAGTGTTAATACACTCTTGCATTTTGCTTGTTGAGGGTAGCGCCCTCAATCTCCCATGAACAGCGCCGGTGCCGGTGCTGGCTGCGCGTTTCTGCGAAACGCTTTTACCATATCCTAAAAACCGCTTTTCGGTTCTCAGCATACGATTTACATTTAGCGCAAAGGAAAAAAGGTCCGCCTCCAAACACTTTGGAAGCGGACTTTATTATCTGGTATGCTCTTTTCCCTTGAGCTTTCCCTCTGGAGCCGATGTTGTTCTTTCATTTTTAATCAAGGCGCTGGGTCTGCCTCATGTGGCAGTCTATTTCTCTGCACTCAGCTCCTGTTCAAGAGCAGAATAGATTCTAAAAACATCCGGGAAAATAACTTTCGCCCCTCGCTTTGCCAGGCTCAGGACCTCGCGGGAATTTTTCACTACGTCTGCCGCTATACGGTCATCGATCCGAATGGGCTGGTTGTTCTTGTCTATGTAAGCAGTCAGATATTTTTCTGTTGCCGGACACATATTTTGAATCAGAAATGCAGTATGCCGCCCCAGCACTGTTCCAAAACGTATCGTGTTGCATTTGCCGTACTTCTGTATTTTTAATTCCTCGATCTTCTTGTATTTCTCATATTTGGAGGAAATTGGAACTATCCAATATATTTCCGGGACTTTAGAATCCGAAAATGCGAAAAAGCAGGGGCGGTTGTGCGGAACGCCGTCGATCATATCTTTGTTTTTCATCAACTTGTCATCTGGAAAATCAAGATAATACTGATCGGACAGGAAAAACAACTGTGCTTGTACCAAAAGGCAAACCTCCCCTTAGAAAGTAACGCCCTGCCTTTCGACAGGGCGTTACAAACATTTTAATCCCGATCATTTATAAGCCGCTTACCGGGGAGCGGACACTATTTGTAATCCTGACCATTTATAAGCCGCATATCAGGAAGCGAACACTATTTTGGGGTATTGCTACCCTCTGATAATAGTATATGCAGCGGCAGGATTTTTGTCAATGGTTTTTTCAGACAGAGAGGGACCTTTACGTTCATTCAAAACACACGCACCCAATCGCGCCTTATACTGTCTTTTGATTTTCCTTACGCTCTCTTTCTATATCCTCTGGCCGCTGGTCCTTCCCCAGCATACGGTCCACATTGGCCTTGACGGTGAGCAGCTCGCGCATCTCGTCCCGTGCGGCGCGGTACTCGGAATAGGCGGCCTTTTTCCCGGCCAGGAGCGTCCCGTACTCGGCTTGCAGTTCTTTGACCGTGGGCAGTTTTTCCACGCCCAGCTCGTCAAACGCTTTCTTTGCGGCCTTATGCAAGAGAATTTCACTCTCATGCTCGGCCAGGAATTTCTTGGAGTATCCGGCCTTGCGGTAGGCCGCATAGACAGAGCGGGTCTTGGAATAGTTGACGATATGCGTTTTCAAAACGGCGATCTCTGCCATGCGTTTTTCCGCTGCCTTGATTTGGGCAGACAGCTCGTTATACCGTGCAGAGGCCGCCGCTGTTTTTTCGGAAAGTTCGTCGTAGTCCAGCAGCTTGTGTTCCATCAGATAGTTGACCGTCTGCGCCATTTGCTTCAGATTAAAGGAGCCTGCCCACCGCGCATAACCGGTCCCCTTGCCCTGGGCAAGTTTGGCCTGAATGTCCACCAGCAGATTGACCTTCGGCGGATCTGCGCGAACAAATTTCCTGCGGGGCGTATGGGCATTCTCTCCTGAAATGACAGCAGCCAGCGCAGGCTCGGTGTATGCTGGCCCCAGGCTGTCCAGCCGCACAGCCCTCTCCCAGCCCGGCACCTTCAGCCGGACAGATCGGCCCCGCCGGTCCGTCTGAATACCGGCATCCTTCAAAAGCTCCAGCAGCGCGGAAAAGTCTGCGGGCTTTTGCGCGAGAGCTTCGTCAATAGCGGCGCAGAGCTGCTCCCGGTGGGACAGCCTCGCGCTGCCGCCCAGCCATTGGCCATAGCTCTTTCCGTGGCCCTGGGGTGATTCAATGACGGAGTAGCCGTTTTCAATGCAGATAGTATCGCTCAAACGGCGTACCGCCCTGCCAGAGCCGATGAAGTCCCGGAATTTCCGGGTGCAGTCCAGAGAGGTGCTGTTCCAGATGATGTGATTGTGGATATGTTTTTTATCGACGTGGGTACAGACCACAAAAGCATGATTGCCTTTGGTAAAGCGTTTGGCAAACTCCACGCCCAGGCGGTTGGCTTCCTCCGGCGTGATTTCTCCGGGAACGAACGACTGCCGGACCTGATAAGCGATCACATCGTCTGACCCGCGGCTGCGCCCGGTCTTGTTCAGATACTGCCGCTTGGAAAACAAAAACTCCGCGTCGGCAATCTCCCCGTTGCACTGATAGCAAGAGATCAGCCGTCCGTGATCGGTTTTCTCCGGGTTCTCCACATAGCCGAGGATGTCCCGGATCGCGGTCCCCAGCCTCCGGCCCTTGCCGGTATGGAGCGAGATTATGCGGGTCGTGGCTACAAAACATTCCTCCCCTATAAAAAATTGGCCCGCAGACGCGGGCCGTTTTCTATGCCGTTTTTACTCAGCCGGAGCGAAGCACCGTTCCCGGAGAGCCGCACACTCAGCCTGAATTTTCTCCCGGTCTGCGGGCAAAAGCTCCCGTCTGCCCTTGGTCAGTTCCACAAAGGAAAAAATCTTATAGGCGTTCTCCAAATGCTCCAGCAAAATCTCCGGCGTGGCGCAGCTCTCTGAAGTTTCCCAGTTCTTTTGCTCATTGTCCCAAATCAGCAAAGTGTACCCGTGCCGGGTCAGCACGACTTCCAAATCCTGATCCTCTTTCAGATAATCCGCAAAGGCGTCCAGTACATTTTCAAAGGTCAGCATGGGGCAAATCTCCTTCCGTTTTATTTGAGAATAAAGCATACGGCCATTTTTGTTTCTCTGCAAGGATACGGTGGAGGTCAGCACTCGCCGTACAAAATGATGCGCTTCTTTTTCCTTCGGGCATAATCCAAGGTCCTGGCAGCGCCTCCCCAATCGTGGAGAACATAGGCAACGACAACATCCGCCGCTTGCACCATCCACTCGTTCCGGCGCAAAATGGCATACCGGCGCGGCACATTTTCCAACGGCGGGTAGGTGGTCAGATCGTAATATTCACTATCGGGCAGACGGTCCAGATACGGCAGCACCAGCACGGAGCGGACAGCCGCATATTTTTCTTTCAGGCTCCAGACCATCGAAGCGGCCAAACGGTCAAACTCGCCGTAGCCGCCCAGGTAGAATTCTGCGGCTCCCTCCCGGATAAGTCTTTCCAGGCACAGTGCCAACCATGCCCTCACTCTGTCCGGGTCAGAAACTTCTTTGTGCCCGCAGAATGTCACAAGCATATTCCACCTCTTTCTTGGGATAACTATATAGTGTGTCACTAAATAGTGAGTTACGGAAGCAAGACTAATTATATATACTGTATCCATCAACGTAAAGAGGCAAATTGCATGGATTACGGAAAGCTGCATTTCAAAATTGAAGAATTACTAACGGAACGCGGCATCTCGAAAAATCAAATCTGCAAAGATTTGGATATTCCACGCACCAATTTTAATCGGTACTGCCGAGATGATTTTCAGAGACTTGACGCGGGATTGATTTGTAAGCTGTGTGCATATTTACAAATCGGTATTGGCGATCTGATTGAATTTGTCCCGAATAAATGATTACAATGGCCCCGATGCAAGCTGCACCGGGGCCGTTTTTCACCGAATGGCCGCCAGCGAGGACAGGACCTCGCTGGCCGCTTTCCATAGCTTTTCCTGGTTTTGGCGAATGTCCTCCAGGTCGGCGTCATAGACGCGGCCTGTCTCATGGACACGGCGCGTAAGCTGATTGAGGTTGTTGCTGGACCGGCGCAGCAGAGACAGCAGCTCCCGAAGCTCCGGCAAGTCCAGGTTGACGATCATCCCGTCAATGGCCATCTTTCGCAGATAGGCACTAAGGTTACCGGTGCCTATCTGTTCCATTTTGGCCTGTATCATCTCCCGTTCCTCCGGGGACACCCAAAAGAGCAGCGGTATGTCCCGCACACGTTTTTTTGCCATGCTCAACGCTCCGGCTCTTTCTTTTTCCTTTTGACCGGAGCGGGCTTCTCCCCGGACGGCTGCTGCCGCAGCTTGGAGCGGACGGAGGCCCGGCCCCGGCGCAGGGGCTGGGACCGGTCCTC
>CANQRQ010000056.1 GCA_947626315.1 uncultured Oscillospiraceae bacterium
GCCCAGGAAAGCGGCGAACTGCCGCAGGTCCCGGAGATACTTCTCCACCGTCCCCGCCGCCCGGTCCTCCGACCGCAATTCTGCCTCAAATGAGCTGATCTCCCGTTCTGTGATCTGTTTAACCATAAAAATACCCCCTCAGATTTGATAGCCTTATTCTACCAAATCTAAGAAGGGCGGTTCTCTATTTCAGGTTCAAAATAAAAATCCACACCTCATCCTGCGAAGCAGGATTTCACCCGGAACCGGGTTCGCTTTTTTGTTCCCTGCGCCGCCCCTGTTCCTGTTTTCTTTTCAGGGCTGTTCGTGCTATAATTATGAATAGCAGTGCAAAACAAAACCGCTCGCCTTCAGGGGAAGAATCCGTATATCCTTTTCAAGAGGAACTGGCAGGTGCGAAGGTAGAACAGGGTTTTCTGAGCGCGCACGGAGGGGAAAAACGATGGGGCTGTTTGACAAATTCAAGAAGAAGGCAAAGAAAGAGGAGAGCCCGCCCGCGCCGGGCTGGGACGCCATCACGGAGGCCTGCGAGCGCGTATATCCCAACCAGAAGGACCCCAGGCACTACGGCACTTTGGTGAACTGGCGCTTTGGGGGAGATATGCCCCTTGAAGGGATCAGCGTATACGACGGGGGGAGCTACTGGCATTTTGTGACCTACGGCCTGTCCGAGCTGTATGAGAAGGAATCGGACACAGCGGAGGTCAGCGGTTACGGGATGGAATTTACCTTCAAGCTGAAAAAAGACCGCTATGAGGACGAGGAAAACGAGATCCGCTGTGTCTGCGGGATTTTGCAGACGATCGCCCGCATAACCTTTACAAAGGGCGAGCTCTTCAACGTCTATGAAAGTCTGTATACCGGGCAGACAGTGGGAATAGACTACAACCAGCGCTCCAACATTACAGGCTTCATCACCGTGCCGGATCAGCAGCTGAAAGAGATCGGCACGCCCAACGGCAAAGTGCGCTTTGTGGCGTTTATCGGCGCAACGGACCGGGAGCTGCGGGCCGTTCAGAGTCATGCTCTCCGGGTAAAAGACCTGTACGAAAAGCTGGGCAGCGATGTGACAAATTATAACAGAAGCTCCGTTGTCTGAGGCATCCCGGCTTTTCTCGCTGCCCGCCGGCGCTGTGCCTTGACGCGGCCCGCCCCTTCCCTGTATAATGATTATTGGCAGAACGCCGGAAAAGCACATCTTATTTCCTCGTCCCGCTCGGCTTCTGCAAACTACCGGAGGATATTCTCATGCGCTTTCGTCCCATCTGACAATAACAGAATCTGAGCCGCAAAAAAGCGGGCCTCTGGCCTGTCGATTTTTTGCGGCCTTTTTGCGCCCTGATGGGGATGCCTTCCCCCGGTTTTGCCGGTTCTGCCGTGCAAGGCCGGAATATGATTCTGCTGTCAAATGGAGCAAAGAAAGAAGCATGCGTATTTTCGCTCTCATTTCGGACGTCACCTCTGCCGGGGCCTCTTTGGTCTATGGCCAGACGGCAGATTGGTGCCTCTCCGGCGCCTTCTGCCTGGGCGCAGCCGTATGCGTACTCAGCGGGACGGCTCTTTTGACCTGCCGGAGCTACTTTGCCGGGCCCGGCTCCCCTTCCGATTCATGACACGAGCTTGCGTATAGTCAGGCTTCCCCCTCTGCTTTGGAGCTTCCCCTTGTATGACGGGCGGACAGCGTGGTATGATGGAATCGGTATTCATCTTTCTATTCACGAAATTCTGATCTGGAGGGGGTCCGTATGCGAAATAAGCTCTTGGCTATGCTCCTGGCCGCTGTCATGCTCTCGGCCCTGGTCCCCGCCGCCGGGGCGGCGTCCGGCCCGGCAGCCGCGGCCTACGAGGCCCAGGCCGACGCCCGCCGGCAGGCGATCCTCTCCTCCAAGACGGAAATCGTCCGTTCCGACGTCTTTGTCCCCGGCGAGACCTACACCGGCCAGGCCTACTATGTATCCTCCAGCGCCGGGAATGACGGCAGCAGCGGCACCTCGCCGGAGAGCCCCTGGCAGTCCGTCTGGCAGGTGATCAACGCGGACCTCCGCCCCGGAGACGCGGTCTTTTTCAAGCGCGGGGACATGTGGCGGCAGCAGCTGTACGAGACGGTCCCCGGCGTGACCTACTCCGCCTACGGTGAGGGAGAAAAGCCGGTGTTCAACAACTCCCCAGAGGACGGCGCGGACCCCAGCAAGTGGGAGCTGACCTTTCAGGGAGCCGACGGGCGGAGGATCTGGAAATTTTACAAGGACCTGGACCCGGTGGGCGGCATCTATCTGAACGGCACGGAGCAGGAGGCCGGGCGGGTCTACGGCTACTGGGTGGGCGACCGCTATGTGGATCTGGCCTACCGCTATGACCCGGCCCCCGACCCGGACAACGCCTCCGGCTGGACGCTCCAGGTAGGAGGCACCCAGCGCCCCGAGACCAGCCTGGAGGATCTGGAGTTCTGCTGTATGCCGGACCTGACAGGGCGGGAATACCCCATCGACCTTCTGGGCGACAAGTGCCCCGGCCCCCTGTATCTGCGCTGCGACGCGGGAAACCCCGGCCTGATCTACGACTCCATCGAGTTCTGCGGCTCCTATTGGCCCATCGCCGTGTCCAGCGACTGTGTGTTTGACAATTTAGCCATCCACTACTGGAGCGTCTTTGCCTTCTGGGGGCACCCGGAGAGCGACAAAAACGTGGTCATCCAGAACTGCGAGGTGGCCTACGGGCGGCAGAACACCGTTGGCTTCAACCAGCCGGAACCTGACTGCGCCGTTATCAACGACGCCATTTACGGCGTGGTCCAGAACGCGGTGATTCGCAACAACTACATCCACGACAACGACGGCTCCGGCATCACCTTTGAGACCCACCCGGACAGCCGGCCCCAGGGCGCGGGCAGCGGCCCCCTGACCGGCCTCAGCTTCACCTGCACCGGCAATCTCCTGGAGCGCTGCGGCGCCTGTATCCAGCTCAACGACGGCAACGACTGGTTCGACTTTGACCGGATCACCGTCTCGGACAACATCGCCGCCGACGCCGGCTTCAACTACGGTACAAAGTCTATGGGCGTCAACAGCTTCTGCCCCTTTGGCTGCCTGATTCTCGGGACCTGGGGCCGGCTATCGGCAAAGACGCTGGAGGTCTCCCACAACGTCTTTCTGCGCAGCCGCCGTTATATCCTCGCCTGCGGTTACGATTCGGTCTATCAGACGGATAACGGCGTCTCCTTCCACGACAATGTGTATATCCAGGACCGGGACGGGCTGTTCGGCCCCAACTGTTATGAAGGCTGGTTCGTCTGCTCCGCCTCCGACCCGCTCCTGGGCACCAGACTGCGGGAATACACCGGTGGCAAAAACGAAACAGTTATCCTCCTGACAGAGGAAGCGTAAAAAAGCCGGGACTCAGCGGAGAAACAGGGCTGCCCGTGCTTTTGACATCGCCAAAATGTCAAGAATAAATTAGAATAACTTGAAAAATTTTTTGCTACATTCCCGTAAATGCAGCAAATGACATTAAATCGTGACTTTTTTCGCCGTCTCCGGGGCCTGGCTTTGTGAAAAAGAGTATGAGAAGAACACCGGCGCGGCATGGCCCCGGCGCGAAAGAGCTATTGAGTTTTACGCCGCCAAGAACTCGGAGAAAAGATCAACGGCTGATCGCCAGCCCAAAAGGGCCCGCGGGTAACTGTTCATCCAAGCCTCTGCATCGGCCACTTGTGTTTGTGTGACTTTATCAAAATTTGTTCCTTTCGGGAAGAAGCGCCGGAGGATTCTATTCATGTTCTCGTTGGAGCCTCGTTCGGAAGCGCTGTACGGGTGGCAGTAGTAGACTGTTGTTCGGGGGGTCCGTCGGCGGATAGATCGTTCCATGCCGGCGCAGTCCTGGAACTCGCTGCCGTTATCTACGGTGATAGTTTGAAAGACCCGCCGGAAGTCTTTTCCGAGCTTTCTTTCCAGCCGGTCTAAAACTTTTATCACGCTCGCCATCGTGTGGTCTGGGACCAAAAAGACAAATCCGTACCTGGTAAGCCGCTCCGTCAGCACGACAAGGGCGGCTTTACTGTGTACGGGCCCCATGATGCTGTCCATCTCCCAATGTCCAAACGTCGCCCTGCTTTTAACTTCAACGGGCCGTTTCTCGATGCTTTCCCCTTTGGGGAGCCTGGCCCGGCTCGCTGTTCCTTTGTGGTCCTTGCGGTTTTTTCCCTTGTAAAGCAGATGGTCCTTTGTGAGATTGAAGAAAACATCCCCGCGGTAGATGTAGTTATACAATGTGTTTTCGCAAATGCAAGTGTCGAAGTGAAGATCATGCTCTTTGATATAGCCAAGCGTGGCCCCTGGGGAATATCGCTCCTCTATGATCTTCTTCTCCACAAAATCAGCGAAAGCATAATCATGACCGAGCTTCAGGTCTGGGCCTTTGGCTCTCAAATTTTCCTGGTATTTCCGTTCGGCCACATCAGCACAATACTCCGTTACAAATTCTGCGTCATGCTGCTGTACGCACAGGCCCCGGCGGATCTCGTTATAAACGGTCGCGCGGCAGCATCCCAGCATTTTGGCAATTTCAGCCGGCTTTGCGCCGGTCCTTAGAGCTCCTTGCAGCTTCAACCGGTCCTCCCAGCGTAGATGCTGGTTTTTCTTCCTTTCTGCCATACTTTATAGTCATGTGATTGTCAATGTAATTGTAAATTTAGAGCAAAATATAGCGGTTAAAGCGAGAAGCCCGCGAATTTAAATACAGAATGTTGAGGAGTCCTCGTATAAGCAGAACATATTAATAACGGTAGAGACTGGCACACCCAGCAGCTTCATGATCCGCTCCGCCTGCTCTTTCACATCCGGTTCCACACGGGCAAGTACGTTTGCAGTTTTCCCTTTATCGTGCCCGAAAGCAACACCGGGAACTGTTTCTTTCAGTCCCCGGTGTTGCTTTTTTACGGCCGTTTTGCTGCAGCCCCATCCTTTTCGTTCCTCTTCACGTGAAAGCGCACTGCCGGTTTTCGGCGGCGGCCTTGAAAAGCCTCTCTTTAATACAAAACGATATCGCTGTAAATAAACTCTGAGGCCTGGTCATCGCCCTCACCGGCAGATTCGCTGCAAAAGTATAGCGTGAGATCGCCCTCCGCCTCTGACAGATCGACGATATATTGCTGCCACTCCGCATCCTGAAAATTTACGGAAATTTCGGCGGTCTTTCTGTACTCTCCGTCATCAATGAGAATGGCAGGCTCCGCGTTGTCCGTGCCCTTCTTCCCATAGAATATCAGATAATGGCGCTTTCCTATGTCCTGGATTTTGATTTTGGCCCCAGCAAATTCATCCCTTAGGATCTGTTCTTCCGTGCCCGCGTCAGCGGCGGAAGCATATGGAAGGCTGCCCGTGCACCTGACGCCCTCTGAACCGTCATGCTGACCGGACATCAGCTCCGCCTGGGACAGTTCGATCGAATCACGGTATGTGTTCAGAACCTCTACCGGCTCTACCTGCCATATAAACGCATTCAGCAGCGCCTCCGGATAGAAATCGTCCGCCCAATCGACCTGTCCGTTCAAGCTGTTGTAATCAAAATTCAAAAGCAGGTCCAGCTCCGCATCCAAATAGGCCTGATAGTTGTCTGTTGTTAAACGGTATTTATTCTCATGCATACACCGAAGGATGAAGCTGTTTATCCAGGCGCCGTAATGGGTGATGTCCTCATAATTGTTTATGTCCGTTACCAATTCTTCAATGCCGCTAAACGAAAACAGCTTTATGTTCTCATGCTCCAGTATCAATTCTATAATGGCCCGTTCCGCTTCGATCTGCCGGTAAATCGTTCCTTCCTCAACCAGATCCTTATAATAGGCCACGCTGTACGGCGTGAAGAAATAATAAAATTCCGTTTCCGGGTATTCGTCAGCCAGGTCCGTCACATTTTGCGCTATTTGAACCTTTATCACGCTTCTTTCAGCGTCTGACAGATGGACCGGCTCACCCGCTCCGCTGTAGCATATTCCCTCCGGCAGGACCGTATTTATTCCAAAGTTACAGAGCTGCTGCCACCATGCATATTTGTCAAAGGACGTAATCCCCGGCTTGAAGCCTTCCGCCTCGTCGGCCTTTATCATCGTGTAAGCGATCCTGATCACGTCCTTGTTGAACAGGTACTCTACGTCGTTGAACGGATTGGCGTCATATAAATAGGCCGGATACCTCCCCAAATCCGTGCGCATACGGTCCGGCGCGTCAAAGAACATGCCTGGATCCAGCCCACGAACCACCAGCTTCAGATTCGGATTGTACGCTTTGGCCCTTGCTATGCACTCGTTTATTTCCTTGTACGTTCCTCCCGAATAGGGTACCTTTATGGAGTGAACGCCAAACATTTCATCCAGCTCGGACGATTTGAAGTTTTCTGTCATGGACGTGCCGGTGATCAGCGCGTCGTAATCGAAATACCGGCAGATTCCATCGTTCTGACTGCGCTGATTGTCAAGCGTATAATAGTACTTGTCCGTATAGGGCTTATGGTAATGCATATACGGATCGACCTCGTATACCAATATTCCAATCGCTAGCATAGCCGCCGCGACGATCGTAAACCATCCAACGAGCCAAAGCTTGGTTTTCATCTTATAACACTTCCAGATTAAAAATTGAAATACACAAACACCGATTCACTGCCTAAGCATATCAGGCCCAGCAGAAAGGCCGCTGCGGAGATCAGCATCATGCTCCACGGCCTGTCGTTTAACCTTCTGTAATTGTTTTCACACAGCAGGCATATGCCGAACGCCCCGGCTATATAAAAATTCATCCAGAATCCGCGGATTTCATTGGCAATAAAATCAAAGTGCAGTACTTCTGTGAACATGTTTATCAGGCCTTCACTGACATTCACATTCCACAAGCTCACTATTTCACGCAGGATCTTCCACCACTGCTGAACGGACTCCGACCGGAAAAGAAGCCATAACACATTCACAACGGCAAAGGTACAGATCCACCTCACCGGCTCGAATATTTTTTGCTGAACCTTTTCTGTCAGCCGGTCAAACACGCTGAACAGTCCGTGCAGCGCTCCCCACAGGATAAAGGTCCAGTTCGCGCCATGCCAGAGACCGCTGATCAAAAACACGAGCATGGTGTTCAGACAGGTAAAAACGATTCCCCTTCTGCTGCCGCCTAAAGGAATATAGATATACTTTGTGAAAAACTTTGTCAGGGAAATATGCCATCTTTTCCAAAAATCCCTGATGGACAGCGCTTTGTACGGGGAATCAAAATTGATGGGCAGCGTAATATTCAGCATCAGCGACGAACCGACCGCCATATCGCTGTATCCGCTGAAATCAAAATAGATCTCAAACGTGTAAAACAGCGATATTAAGATCCAGTCCATGGCAGTGGGGATGACCATGGGCGTGAGTGTTCCGGCCTTTGCGGCGTATCCCCAATCCACCGCCCGCGCGAAGGCGTCCGCCAGCAGCACTTTCTTGAACAGACCGAGGGAAAAGATTTTGATCCCGCTTACGAAGTTCTCCAAATGGAAGCTTTTCCGGGCCGGATCGTTCAGCTGATGGATAAAATCCACCGGCTCGGTCAGGGGGCCCATCAGGATCTTTGGGAAATACAGGATATAGACCAGGTAATCCAGCAAATTTCGGTCCGCTAGCTCTCCTCTGTATACCGCCGTGATATACGCGATCTGCTGAAAGGTAAAAAAGCTGATCCCCAGCGGGAGGACCAATTCCCTAAGCGGGTAATTCCGCGAAAACAGCACGTTTATATTGGTGATCGCAAAGTTACTGTATTTGAAATACAGCAGCAGCCCCACGTTGATCAGCACCGGTATAACCAGATACAGGGGCTTCCATTTTTTCGCCCTTGAAATGCACACCGCGGCAATATAATTAAACGCCAGGCTGGCCCCCAAAACCAGAATAGCCGTCCAATCTGAATAGCAGTAAAAAAGAAGGCTCGAAAGGAGCAAAACCACTTTTCCGCAAAGGCTGTTTATTTTATTCAGCAAATAGTACAGGACGACCGTCACGGGAAGAAACAGAAGAATATAAATATAGGTGTTAAACTGCATAACGCTGTCTCCCTAACTGAAATTTGCACTGTATGGCAGTCCCGTGTTCTCAGCGCGGCAGACCCGCGCTTGCGTCAATTTGAGCGTGCGCCCGCTTCTCCCGCCGGAGCCGAACCTCCAGGCATTATGTTTTTTAATTATAGCATGAAGAGAAGCTTTTATCAAGACCGCGAGCACCTTTAAAGGAGACCGGCAGAAGGTCTTCGAGGCGGGGATGAACGGGCATCTGGCAAAGCCGGTGGACATTGCCAGGCTGGCGGAAACGTTGTCTTCTTTCTTCCGGACATAAATAAGTAAGGCAAAACCTCCGGTTCAAAAGAGCCGGAGGTTTTGCCTTACTTATAAACTTTCCGGGCCGTCCAGCGCCCGCTTCAGATATCGGCCGGTGAGGCTCTCCTCCTGCCGGCAGAGCTCCTCCGGAGTGCCGCAGGCCACGATCCGCCCGCCGTGGACGCCGCCGCCCGGCCCCATATCGATCACATAGTCCGCGTTTCGGATCACGTCCAGGTCGTGCTCGATGACGATCACCGTGGCGCCGCTGCCGGTCAGCTGCCGGAACACTCCCAGCAGGGAGGCCACGTCCAGCGGGTGCAGGCCGATGGTGGGCTCGTCAAAGACGAACAGGGACTCCGTCTGTCCCCTGCCCATCTCGCTGGCCAGCTTCAGCCGCTGGGCCTCTCCGCCGGAGAGGCTGGGCGTCTCCTCCCCCAGCGTCAGATAGCCCAGGCCCAGCTCCCGGAGGACCCGCAGCCGCCGCTCCACCAGGGGCAGGTCCCCGCAGGCGGCCAGCGCCTCGTCCACGCTCATGTCCATCAGCTCCGGCAGGGCCTTGGCCTGCCCGCCCTTCTTCGGTGTCCGCCGGATCAGCCCGGCCTCCCGGGCGTAGCGGGAGCCGCCGCAGTCCGGGCAGGGGATCTCCACGTCCGGCAGAAACTGCACGTCCAGGTTGATAACGCCGGTACCGTCGCAGACCGGGCAGCGGAGCCGCCCCGTGTTGTAGGAGAAATCCCCCGCCTTATAGCCCCGCTCCCGCGCGTCCGGCGTCCGGGCGAAGGCCTTGCGCAGCTCGT
Source organism: uncultured Oscillospiraceae bacterium (assembly GCA_947626315.1). Taxonomy (GTDB): domain Bacteria; phylum Bacillota; class Clostridia; order Oscillospirales; family Oscillospiraceae; genus Limivicinus. The sequence goes on from CANQRQ010000056.1 coordinate 9,141, forward strand.
CGTGGACGTCCGCGTAGGTGGCCACCGTGGAGCGCACGTTGATGCCGATGGGCGTGGCGTCGATCAGCTTGACCTGGGTGATGCCCTCCGCCCGGACGGATTTCACATGCGCCGGCAGCTTCTCCCCCTTTACCGCGGCCTCCAGGGCGGGGATCAGGCTCTCCAGCACCATGGTGGTCTTGCCGGAGCCGGAAACCCCCGTCACCGCGATCAGCCGCCCTTTGGGGAAATCCACCTCCAAGGGCCGGACCGTGTGGATCTGATCTGTGGACAGATGGAGCCGCCCCAGGGCGAACATCTCCTCCGCCGAGACGGGGCTTCCCACCCGGACCGTCTCCCGGCCGGAGAGAAAGCCGCCGATCCGGGACCGGGGATTTTCCGCCAGCTCCTCCGGCGTCCCCTGGGCAATCAGCTCCCCGCCTTCCGCCCCCGCGCCGGGGCCCAGCTCCAGAAGCCAGTCCGCCCGGGAGAGTACCTGGGTGTCGTGGTCCACCAGCACGATGCTGTTCCCGTCCGCCATCAGATCCTCCATGACGCCGGCCAGGCCCTCCAGATTGGCGGGGTGCAGGCCGATGGACGGCTCGTCCAGCACATAGAGGACGCCGGTCGTCCGGTTGCGCACCGCCCGGGCCAGCTGCATCCTCTGCCGCTCCCCGGTGGAGAGGGTGGAGGCGGCCCGGTCCAAAGTCAGGTAGGACAGGCCCAGATCCGTCAGCCGCCGGGCCGCGCCCTGGAAAGATTCGCAGATGCTCTCCGCCATGGGCCGCATCTCCTCCGGCAGAGAGGCCGGAACGCCCTCCACCCACTCTGTCAGGTCGGCGAGGGTCATGGTGCAGGCCTGGGCCAGAGAGATGCCCCGCAGCCGGGGCGCCCTGGCCGCCTCGCTGAGCCTAGTGCCGCCGCAGTCCGGGCAGACCCCCTGCCGCAGGAACTTCTCCACCCGCTTCATGCCCTTCTCGTCCTTTACCTTGCTCAGGGCGTTTTCCACGGTGTAGGTAGCGTTAAAATAGGTAAAATCCATATCCCCGGCGGCGCCGCTGGTCTTGTTCTGGTAGATGATGTTCTTTTTCACCGCGGGCCCGTGAAAGACGATGTCCCGCTCCTTCTCCGTCAGCTCCCGGAAGGGCACGTCCGTGCGGACCCCCATTTCCCGGGCAATGTCCTTCATCAGCGACCACATCAGGGTCTGCCAGGGGGCCACCGCCCCCTGGTCGATGCTCAGCGACTCGTCCGGCACCAGGGTGGACTCGTCCACCGTGCGGACGATCCCCGTCCCCTCGCAGCATTTGCAGGCCCCCTGGCTGTTGAAGGCCAGCTCCTCCGCGCCGGGGGCGAAAAAGCGGGCGCCGCAGATGGGGCAGATCAGCTCCAGCCCCGCTGCCACGTTCAGGGAGGGGGATACGTAGTGCCCGTTGGGGCAGCGGTGGCTGGCCAGGCGGGAGAACATGAGCCGCAGGCTGTTCAGCAGCTCCGTGCCCGTCCCGAAGGTGCTCCGGATGCCGGGCACCCCCGGCCGCTGCCGCAGCGCCAGCGCCGCCGGGACGTACAGCACCTCGTCCACCTGGGCCTTTTCCGCCTGGGTCATGCGCCGCCGGGTGTAGGTGGACAGGGATTCCAGATAGCGCCGGGAGCCCTCGGCATACAGGATGCCCAGGGCCAGGGAGGATTTGCCGGAGCCGGAAACTCCCGCAATCCCCACGATCTTATGCAGCGGAATGTTTACATCGATGTTTTTCAGGTTGTGCACCCGTCCGCCCCGGACCTGGATCTGCTCCGGGGTCTTCTGGCTGCCGTCTCTCATACGCATTCTCTCTCCTGCCGCTTTTTCTCCGCTCATTCGGCCGGGGCCGACAGGAACAGCCGGTTGACCACCACGGCCAGGGGCCCGATGAAATCCGCCTTGCTGCCCAGGCTGGAGCGGAGGATGTAGTCCTCGCTATACTGAGGGTCGATCTCCCGACAGGCGTCCATAAAGCGGCGCAGCAGAGCCGGCTGGTCAAAGAGCTTCCCGTAGAGGATCACCTGGTCCGGGGCCAG
>CANQRQ010000057.1 GCA_947626315.1 uncultured Oscillospiraceae bacterium
GCCACGGCCATGATCCCCTTCCTGGAGAACGACGACGCCAACCGCGCCCTGATGGGCGCCAACATGCAGCGCCAGGCCGTGCCCCTGATGACCACCCAGGCCCCCATTGTGGCCACCGGCATCGAGCACAAGTGCGCGGTGGATTCCGGCGTCTGCATCCTGGCCGAGGGGGACGGCGTGGTGACCCGCGTGGATGCCAACTACGTCTCCGTCCGCTACGATTCCGGCGAGAGCAAGGACTATAAGCTCATTAAATTTGCCCGCTCCAACCAAGGCACCTGCATCAACCAGCGGCCTATCGTCTCTGCGGGCGACCGGGTGGTCAAGGGCGACGTGCTGGTGGACGGACCCAGCACCAGCAACGGCGAGATCGCCCTGGGCAAGAACATCCTGGTGGGCTATATGAACTGGGAAGGCTACAACTACGAGGACGCCATCCTGCTCAACGAGCGCCTGGTGATGGAGGACGTGTTCACCTCCCTGCACGTGGAGGAGTACGAGTGCGACGCCCGGGACACCAAGCTGGGCCCCGAGGAGATCACCCGGGACATCCCCGGCGTGGGCGACGACGCGCTGAAATATCTGGACGAGCGGGGCATCATCACCGTGGGCTCCGAGGTCCGCTCCGGCGACATCCTGGTGGGCAAGGTCACCCCCAAGGGCGAGACCGACTTGACCGCCGAGGAGCGGCTGCTGCGGGCCATCTTCGGCGAGAAGGCCCGGGAAGTCCGGGACACCAGCTTGAAGGTGCCCCACGGCGAGAGCGGCATCGTGGTGGACGTGAAGGTGTTCACCCGCAAGAACGGCGACGAGATGAGCCCCGGCGTCAACCAGGTGGTCCGGGTCTATATCGCCCAGAAGCGGAAGATCTCCGTGGGCGACAAGATGGCCGGCCGCCACGGCAACAAGGGCGTCGTCAGCCGCATCCTCCCCAGAGAGGATATGCCCTACCTGCCCGACGGCACGCCGCTGGACATCGTGCTGAACCCCCTGGGCGTGCCCTCCCGTATGAACATCGGTCAGGTGCTGGAGGTGCACCTGGGCTACGCCGCCCACGCCCTGGGCTGGAAGGTGGCCACCCCCGTGTTCAACGGCGCCAACGAGGAGTCCATCCGCCAGTGCCTGAAGGACGCCGGGCTCCGGGAAGACGGCAAGATCCAGCTGCGGGACGGCCGCACCGGCGAGCCCTTCGACAACGACGTCACCGTGGGCTGGGTGTACTTCCTCAAGCTCCACCACCTGGTGGACGACAAGATCCACGCCCGCTCCACCGGCCCCTACAGCCTGGTCACCCAGCAGCCTCTGGGCGGCAAGGCCCAGTTCGGCGGCCAGCGCTTCGGCGAGATGGAGGTCTGGGCCCTGGAGGCCTACGGCGCGGCCTACACCCTGCAGGAGATCCTCACCGTCAAGTCGGACGATGTGGCTGGCCGCGTGAAGACCTATGAGGCCATTGTCAAGGGCAACAACATCCCCCAGCCCGGCGTGCCCGAGAGCTTCAAGGTGCTGGTCAAGGAGCTCCAGTCCCTGTGCCTGGACGTGCGCGTTCTGGACAAGGAGGGCAACGAGATCGAACTGAAGGACGAGGACGATGACGACTTCATCCCCGACATGAGGGACGAGACCTATGAGGCCGACGACAGCGAGATCGAGGCCAGCGGCTTCGGCATAGAGGATGTGCCGGAGGACGAGTTCGGCGCGGATCTGGGCTACAGCGATTACGATGTTGAGGAGGACGAGTGATGAGTTACACACCCTTTGACGCCATTCAGATCGGGATTGCCTCCCCTGAGATGATTCTGAACTGGTCCTACGGCGAAGTGAAGAAGCCGGAGACCATCAACTACCGCACCCTGAAGCCGGAGCGGGACGGCCTGTTCTGCGAGCGCATTTTCGGACCCACCAAGGACTGGGAGTGCCACTGCGGCAAATATAAGAAAATCCGCTACAAGGGCAAGATCTGCGACCGCTGCGGCGTGGAAGTCACCAAGAGCAAGGTCCGCCGGGAGCGCATGGGCCACATCGAGCTGGCCGCCCCGGTGAGCCATATCTGGTATTTTAAGGGCATCCCCAGCCGGATGGGCCTGATGCTGGACCTGACCCCCCGGATGCTGGAAAAGGTGCTGTACTTTGCCAACTATATCGTCATTGACCCGGGTTATACCCCCCTGGAAAAGTGCCAGATCCTCTCTGAGCGGGAGTACCGGGACATGCGGGAGAAGTATGAGGACGACTTCAAGGCCGGCATCGGCGCCGAGGCCATCAAGGAGCTTCTCCAGCAGATCGACTGCGAGGAGCTGGCCGCCCAGCTCCGGGAGGAGCTGAAGACCGCCGGCGGCCAGAAGAAGGCCAAGATCGTCAAGCGCCTGGAGGTGGTGGAGGCCTTCCGCCAGAGCGGCAACCGGCCCGAGTGGATGATCATCGACATTCTGCCGGTGATCCCGCCGGAGATCCGCCCCATGGTCCAGCTGGACGGCGGCCGCTTCGCCACCTCCGACCTGAACGACCTGTACCGCCGGGTGATCAACCGGAACAACCGGCTGAAACGGCTTCAGCAGCTCAACGCCCCGGACATCATCGTCCGCAACGAAAAGCGCATGCTCCAGGAGGCCGTGGACGCCCTGATCGACAACGGCCGCCGTGGCCGGGCCGTCACCGGCGCCAACAGCCGGGCGCTGAAATCCCTCAGCGACATGCTCAAGGGCAAGCAGGGCCGCTTCCGCCAGAACCTGCTGGGCAAGCGGGTGGACTACTCCGGCCGGAGCGTCATCGTGGTGGGTCCCGACCTGAAGATCTACCAGTGCGGCGTGCCCAAGGAGATGGCTATCGAGCTGTTCCGCCCCTTCGTCATGAAAAAGCTGGTGGAGGACGGCGTGGCCAACAACATCAAATCCGCCAAGAAGATGGTGGATAAACAGCGCACCGAGGTCTGGGACGCCCTGGAGGACGTGATCAAGGAGCACCCGGTGCTGCTGAACCGCGCGCCCACCCTGCACCGTCTGGGCATCCAGGCCTTTGAGCCGATCCTGGTGGAGGGCCGGGCCCTGCGGCTGCACCCCCTGGTCTGCACCGCCTACAACGCGGACTTTGACGGCGACCAGATGGCCATCCACGTGCCCCTGTCCGCCGAGGCCCAGGCCGAGGCCCGGGTGCTGATGCTCTCCGCCAACAACCTGCTCCGTCCCCAGGACGGGCACCCGGTCACCGTGCCCACCCAGGATATGATCCTTGGCTCCTACTATCTGACCATGGTGCGCATCGGCAAGGCCGAGAAGGGCGCGGAGCGGCTGATCGTGGACGACCCGGGGGACACCGGCCTGGAGGCCGGGGCCCTTGTGGACGGCGACGAGCTCTACGCCGCCAACCAGAAGGCCAGAAACGAGCACAAACAGCCCGCCACCTACAAGCCCACTCTGGTCTACCGGGACGCCAATGAGGCCATCATGGCCTACAACGAGGGCGACGTGGGCCTGCACGCCCCGATCCGCCTGCGGGTCACCAAGACCGTCATGGGCGTGGAGACCAAGAAGCTGATCACCACCACCGTGGGCCGCATCATCTTCAACGAGCCCATCCCCCAGGATCTGGGCTATGTGGACCGGAGCGATCCGGAGCACGCCTTTGACCATGAGATCAACTTCCAGGTGGGCAAGAAGCAGCTGGGCGATATCATCGACCGCTGCATCAAAAAGTACGGCTTCACCATCTCCGCCGAGGTGCTGGACAGCATCAAGGCCCTGGGCTACAAGTATTCCACCAAGGGCGCCATCACCATCTCCGTGGCGGATATGACCGTCCCCAGCGCCAAGCAGGAGCTGATCCACGCCACCGAGCAGGAAGTGGTCAACATCGAGCGGCAGTACAAGCGCGGCTTCATCACCGAGGACGAGCGCTACCGCCTGGTGGTGTCCGAGTGGGAAAAGACCACCAAGGAGGTCACCGACGCTCTGCAGGACTGCCTCAACGAGTACAACCCCATCTATATGATGGCCAACTCCGGCGCCCGCGGCTCCATGAACCAGATCCGCCAGCTGGCCGGTATGCGCGGCCTGATGGCCAATACCTCCGGCAAGACCATCGAGATCCCCATCAAGTCCAACTTCCGTGAGGGCCTGTCCGTTCTGGAGTATTTTATCTCCACCAGAGGCGCCCGGAAGGGCATGGCCGACACCGCCCTGCGTACCGCGGACTCCGGGTATCTGACCCGCCGGATGGTGGACGTCTGCCAGGACGTGATCATCCGGGAGAAGGACTGCGGCACCACCGAGGGCGTCTGGGCCTCGGCCAAGTATGAGAAGGGCCAGCTGGTGGAGGACTTCGGCACCGCCATCCACGGCCGCTTCCCCGCGGCCCCCATCAGCGACCCGGCCACCGGCGAGCTGCTGTTTGACACGGACCACATGCTCATGCCCGAGGACGCGGAGGTCCTGGAGGCCCACGGCATCCGGCGGGTGTATATCCGCAGTGTCATGACCTGCGAGGCCCAGACCGGCGTCTGCGCCCGGTGCTACGGCATCAACCTGGCCATTGGCCGCCCGGTGAACGTGGGCGAAGCGGTGGGCGTCATCGCCGCCCAGTCCATCGGCGAGCCGGGCACCCAGCTGACCATGCGTACCTTCCACACCGGCGGCGTGGCCGGTGACGATATCACCCAGGGTCTTCCCCGTGTGGAGGAGCTGTTTGAGGCCCGCAAGCCCAAGAAGATGGCCGTTCTGTCGGAGATCTCCGGCACCGTGAGCATCGAAGAGGCCAAGAAGGGCGTCATGTACAACATCACGGTCACCAACGAGGAAGAGGGCGAGACGGTGGTCTACACTGTGCCCCACTCCGCCATCCTCATCGACAAGGACAACGCCATCCACGGCGGCGACCATGTGGATAAGGGCCAGGAGCTCACCTCCGGCGCCCTGAACCCCCACGATGTCCTCCGCATCCGGGGCGTCAACGACGACGAGTTCGGCCGCCAGGGCGTGCGCAGCTATATCACCAGCGAGGTCCAGAAGGTGTACCGCCAGCAGGGCGTGGATATCAACAACAAGCACATCGAGGTCATTGTCCGCCAGATGATGCGCAAGGTCCGCGTGGAGGAGGCGGGCAGCACCGATCTGCTCTCCGGCGCCACGGTGGATATCTCCGTGATCAAGGCTGCCAACAAGAGGATCGAGGAGCGCATTGCCGCCGGGGAAGAGGGCCTGGAGAAGGCCACCTACACCCAGCTGCTGATGGGCATCACCAAGGCCTCCCTGGCCACGGACAGCTGGATGTCCGCCGCCTCCTTCCAGGAGACCACCAAGGTCCTCACCGATGCCGCTATCAAGGGCAAGGTGGACCGGCTGGTGGGCCTGAAGGAGAACGTGATCATCGGCAAGCTGATCCCCGCCGGCTCCGGCCTGTCCATCTACCGGGACTTCGAGACGAACACCGACGAGACCATCGCGGAGGCCCCGGAGGAATACGTGGACCTGACCGCCCTGGTGAACAAGAGCAACGCGCTTTAATTCAAATGCGACCCGCTACGCTGGGCTCGCATTTGAGAAACTCGCGCTGATCGCAGGGGCTTCGCCCCGTTTGGTCGGCGCGAGGGCTCGCTTAGCTCGCCTTAGAGAGTTTTTGAGGCGGCGAAGCTGCCTCAAAAACGATTTGAACCATTCTTTCTCCGCCGCTCTGCGGCGAAGGCAAGGAAGCTTTGTCTACAGTCTGATATGCCGGCAAGGGGGCTTTGCCCCTTGCCGGCATATGGCTGCTCCAGAACTTTTTTGAAATTATCTCACAAAAATTCTTGACTATAATTGTGAAATATGCTAAAATCACCAATTGCGTGGGTCCACGCGAAGATTTTTTGCGCCCTGCGTCAAAATCCGGTAAAAAGCCTGAAGCTTCGGGTTTTTTATCAAAAATATTTGAAGAAAGGAGGAACACAATGCCGACATTCAACCAGCTGGTAAGGAAAGGCAGAGAAAAGGTGGCCTACAAGTCCACGTCTCCCGCTATGCAGAAGGGCCTGAACACCCTCAAGAACCGTGAGACCAACCTTAGCTCGCCCCAGAAGAGAGGCGTTTGCACCGCGGTCCGTACCTCGACCCCCAAGAAGCCGAACTCCGCTCTGCGTAAGATCGCCCGTGTCCGTCTGACCAATGGTTTTGAAGTCACTGCTTACATCCCCGGCATTGGGCACAACCTGCAGGAGCACTCCGTGGTGATGATTCGCGGCGGCCGTGTGAAGGACCTTCCCGGCGTCCGTTACCACATCATCCGCGGCACCCTGGACGCCCAGGGCGTCAACGGCCGTATGCAGGCCCGCTCCAAGTACGGCGCGAAGAGGCCCAAAGCCGCCAAGAAGAAGTAATTCAAAACGCAGCGGCAACTGCCCTGTCGTTTGTCCATAGCCCCTTTCGGGGCGGGGACGGACCTCGGGGCGCAAACGGACGCACGAATTACGTCCGAGTACCTGTGAATCCATTTTTTAATGAAGGAGGGAAGCGACGTGCCCAGAAGAGGTAATGTTCCCAAGAGAGAAATTCTGCCTGATCCTCTGTATAACAGCGTGCTGGTGACCAAGCTCATCAACGGCGTTATGCTCGACGGCAAGAAGGGTGTTGCTCAGAAGGTCGTTTACGGGGCCTTTGACATCATCAAGGAGAAGACCGGCAAGGAGCCCCTTGACGCCTTCACCGAGGCGATGAACAACATCATGCCCTCCCTGGAGGTCAAGGCCCGCCGTGTCGGCGGCGCCACCTACCAGGTGCCTATCGAGGTCAGGCCCGCCCGCCGGCAGACATTGGCTCTGCGCTGGCTGGTGGACTATGCCCGCAAGCGCAGCGAAAAGACCATGAAAGAACGCCTGGCCGGCGAGATCATGGACGCTTGCAACAACCTCGGCGCTGCTGTGAAGAAGCGCGAGGATATGCACAAAAATGCGGAGGCCAACAAGGCTTTTGCGCACTTCAGATGGTAATCCGCCCAGGAGTTTTACATGCCCAGAAAATATTCACTTGAGAGAACCAGAAATATCGGAATCATGGCCCACATCGACGCCGGCAAGACCACGACCACGGAACGGATCCTGTTCTATACCGGTGTAAACTACAAGCTCGGTGAGACCCATGAGGGCACCGCCACCATGGACTGGATGGAGCAGGAGCAGGAGAGAGGCATCACCATCACCTCCGCCGCTACCACCTGTTTTTGGCGGGACACCCGCATCAACATCATCGACACCCCGGGCCATGTGGACTTCACTGCCGAAGTAGAGCGCTCCCTGCGGGTGCTGGACGGCTGCGTAACGGTTCTGTGCGCCAAAGGCGGCGTGGAGCCTCAGTCGGAGACGGTCTGGCGGCAGGCGGAACACTATCACGTGCCCCGCATGATCTACGTCAACAAGATGGACATCATGGGCGCGGATTTCTACCACGTGCTGGACATGGTGCACGACCGGCTCAAATGCAACGCCGTGGCCATCCAGCTGCCCATCGGCAAGGAAGAAAATTTCGAAGGCATTGTCGATCTGGTGGATATGAACGCGCGTATCTATTACGATGACCTTGGCAAGGACATGCGCACGGAGGAGATCCCCGCCGATATGCTGGACCTTGCGCAGGAGTACCGTGATAAGCTGCTGGAAGCGGTGTCCGATTTCGACGAAGAGATCATGGAAATGTATCTCAACGGCGAAGAAAATATCCCTGCGGAGAAGATCCGCGCCGCCATCAGAAGAGCCACTGTCGCGGTGAAGATGGTCCCTGTCACCTGCGGCACCTCTTATAAAAACAAAGGCGTGCAGAAGCTTTTGGATGCTATCGTGGACTACATGCCCTCCCCGCTGGATATCCCGGCGATCGAGGGTGTCCATCCCAAGACCGGCGAGGCCGAGGAGAGACCGGCGGACGACGAGGCCCCCTTCTCCGCTCTGGCCTTCAAGATCATGACCGACCCCTATGTGGGCAAGCTCAGCTTCTTCCGGGTCTATTCCGGCACGGTGGAGACGGGCAAGACGGTGATGAACTCCACCAAAGGTCAGCGGGAGCGCCTCGGGCGCATCCTTCAGATGCACGCCAACCACAGAGAAGATATCGAACAGGTCTGGTCCGGCGATATCGCCGCCGCGGTGGGCCTGAAAAACACCACCACCGGCGACACCCTCTGTGACGAAAAGCACCCCATCATTCTGGAATCCATGGAATTCCCCGAGCCTGTCATCCGTGTGGCCATCGAGCCCAAGACGAAGGCGGGCCAGGAGAAAATGGCGATCGCCCTGCAGAAGCTGGCGGAGGAGGATCCCACCTTCAAGACCTATACGGACGAGGAGACGGGACAAACCATTATCGCCGGCATGGGCGAGCTCCACCTGGAGATCATTGTGGACAGGCTCCTGAGAGAGTTTCGGGTCGAGGCCAACGTGGGCAAGCCCCAGGTCTCCTATAAGGAGACCATCAAGCGCGCCGCAACGGTCGACACCCGGTACGTGCGGCAGACCGGCGGCAAAGGCCAGTTTGCCCATGTAAAGCTCATGATCGAGCCAAACGAACCCGGCAAGGGTTACGAGTTCATCAGCAAAGTTACCGGCGGGGCCATTCCCAAGGAGTTTATCCCCTGCGTGGACCAGGGCATCCAGGGAGCCATGCTCTCCGGCGTCCTGGCGGGCTACCAGGTGGTGGACGTGAAGGCCACCTTGCTGGACGGCTCCTTCCACGAGGTGGACTCCTCGGAGCTGGCGTTCAAGATCTGCGGCAGCATGGCCTTCAAGGAGGCCAGCGCCAAAGCGGACCCGACGCTGCTGGAGCCCATTATGAAGGTGGTTGTGACGGCCCCGGAGGAGTATATGGGCGACGTGATGGGCGATATCAACGCCCGCCGCGGCCAGATCCAGGGCACCGACGTGCGCAACGGCGCCGCGATCATCGATTGCCGCGTGCCGCTGTCCACCATGTTCGGCTACGCCACCGATCTCCGCAGCAAGACCCAGGGCCGGGCCACCTACAGCATGGAGCCCAGCCACTTCGTCGAGCTGCCCAGAAACTTGCAGGAATCCCTTGTGAGCAGTCGCACGGGTTTCAACTATGGCAGATTTTAAACCAACCAAAACCATTACTTTAATTAGGAGGAAACTCTAATGGCGAAACAGATGTACAACAGAACCAAGCCCCATGTCAACATCGGCACCATCGGCCACATCGACCATGGCAAGACCACTCTGACTGCGGCCATCACCAAGTACCTGTCCTTCCAGGGCAAGGCCGAGTACACCGACTATTCTTCCATCGATAAGGCCCCCGAAGAGCGGGAGCGCGGCATCACCATTAACACCGCTCACGTGGAGTATGAGACCGAAGCCCGTCACTATGCCCACGTGGACTGCCCGGGCCACGCCGACTATATCAAGAACATGATCACCGGCGCCGCTCAGATGGACGGCGCGATCCTGGTCATCGCCGCCTCCGACGGCCCCATGGCCCAGACCCGCGAGCACCTGCTGCTGGCCCGTCAGGTGAACGTGCCCTCCGTGCTGGTCTTCCTGAACAAGTGCGACCAGGTGGACGACGAGGAGCTGCTGGAGCTGGTTGAGATGGAAGTCCGCGAGCTGCTCGACTTCTACGGCTTCCCCGGCGACGACACCCCCATCATCCGCGGCTCTGCCCTGAACGCTCTGGTCTGCGAGTCCACCGATCCCAACGCCCCCGAGTATGCCTGCATCAAGGAGCTCATGGACGCGGTCGACACCTGGATCCCCACTCCCGACCGTAAGGCCGATCAGCCCTTCCTGATGCCCATCGAGGACGTGTTCACCATCTCCGGCCGCGGCACCGTCGTGACCGGCCGTGTGGAGCGCGGCCGCGTGAAGATCGGCGACAAGGTCGAGATCGTCGGCCTGAAGGACGAGAGCACCGAGACCACCGTCACCGGCACCGAGATGTTCCACAAGACCCTGGAGTACGCCGAGGCCGGCGACAACGTGGGCTGCCTGCTCCGCGGCATCGACAAGAAGTCCGTTGAGCGCGGCCAGGTCCTGGCTGCTCCCAAGAGCATCCACCCCCACACCAAGTTCAAGGGCCAGGTGTACGTGCTGACCAAGGAAGAGGGCGGCCGTCACACCCCGTTCTTCAACAACTACCGTCCCCAGTTCTATTTCCGTACCACCGACGTGACCGGCGTCATTACCTTGCCCGAGGGCACTGAGATGTGCATGCCCGGCGACAACGTGGATATGGACGTGGAACTGATCACCCCCATCGCCATCGAGAACGGCCTCCGCTTCGCTATCCGTGAGGGCGGCCGTACCGTCGGCTCCGGTGTCGTTATCGGCATCAACGAGTAATTATAAGGCTCTATGTCAATAGTTGGGGTAGAGCAAGAGGGAAAAAATTAAGACCTAATAAAGGGGAACATGTGGCGCGCC
>CANQRQ010000058.1 GCA_947626315.1 uncultured Oscillospiraceae bacterium
CGCGCCACATGTTCCCCTTTATTAGGTCTTAATTTTTTCCCTCTTGCTCTACCCCAACTATTGACATAGAGCCAAAAAATATATACGGACAACAGCCGGGGAGCAAAAACCCCGGCTGAAATTTTTTGCGTTCGACACGATTCCCTTGAATGCGGGGCCGAAAATGTTTTACAGTATCGGAAAGAGAATTTTTTTGTTGAACGAGGTGAGAGTGTGCTGACAAAAGAGTATTTCAAAATGAGCAACCACATCTACTCCTACGGTCTCAGACCGGTACAGATCGCGGTGTACAGTTACCTCTGCTGCCGGGCAGGACAGCGGGACTACTGCTGGCCTAGCATGAAGACGATCGCCCACAGCGTGGGCTGCTCGGTGAACACAGCGCGGGCCGCAGTGGACGAGCTGTGCCGCCGTGAGTTGATCCGCAAGACGCCTACCTACCAGGATATCGGAGGGAACCGCAGCCGTCAGGCTAACAACACCTACTATCTTTTCGACCTCCCGCCTCTGCCGGAGAAGGACGCTGTGACCGAGCTGTGAGCCGCGTGTGCGCTCTTTCGTTTCCAGGAGAGTAAGACACATCCGCGACAGGCTGCGCAGCGTGAGGGGCGAGTTGCGCCGGTCGAAAACGAGGCAGGAGAAAGCAGCGGGGTCGTAAGCGACCCGCAGCGCTCACTTCTGCCCGCAGTGCGGGCAGTTTTGGGCCTTTTCCAAGGGCGTTGCAAATTCAAAAATTTTTGAAAAAGGGCGTTCCGACATAGGAAAAAGCCCGGAATCTCAAGGAAAAGTGCGGGCGTTCCTGACGCCTGAAAAGGAGGTTTTTGCCATCGTACAGGGAAAAGTGAAGTTTGCCCTCTGGTTGTCACCGGAGGTCAAAGACGTGATAGAGGAACACTACCGCGAGGACAACTGCAAAAGCAGAGGTGAGTTTATTGAGAAGGCGATACTCTTCTACGAAGGATACCTCCACACAAAGAAAGCGGCAAATTTTTTGCCGAGAGTGCTCTCAGATATTCTCAACAGCACCTTGGGCAGCTTCGGTGACCGTATGGGGAGGCTGATGTTCAAGCAGGCTGTGGAAGAAAACATCTCGCACCATCTCCTCGCCGCAGACAGCGATCTGGATGTGGAAACCTACAAACGGCTTCGCCGCCGCAGCGTGGATGAGGTCAAAGCGACCAACGGTGCGATATCCTTTGAGGATGACCTGATCTTTCAGAAATCTCTGTGAGTGGTCTGCCAAGCCGAAGCCGAGAGGAATGGGACGGCTGATGTGCTGACCCCGGAGGGTACGCAGAAACTGGAGAGGAACTGAATAATAAAGAGACAAGGCTAACGCATAAAAGCCTTTCGGAAATGGAGAGAGACATGAAAAGATCCGAATACAGATCCTATGATGAGCTGCCGCTGATGCTGTCGGTGGCGGATGTGTCCGCAGTGCTTGGGATATCCCGCGCCGGGGCTTACGAGCTGGTAAAGACGGATGGCTTCCCGGCGATGAAACTCGGTGCGCGGATCATTGTGCCAAAAGAGGCGTTCGTTTCTTGGATAAAACGTCAAAGTTCCGTTGAAGAGAAATAATTTGTTGGCTATTTCTGGCGGGACGTGGTATTGTGTCTTGCTGCCAAGGAGGTGATCGTATGGCGAAAAAGAGAGCCAACGGGGAAGGCAGCATCCGCAAGCGGAAGGACGGACGCTGGGAAGGACGCTACACGGCGGGCAGGGACCCGGTGACCGGGAAGCAGATCTTCAAAAATGTTCTGGGCAAGACCCAGGGCGAGGTGCGGGAGAAACTGAAAAAGGCCATCGAGGAAAGCGGCAGGCTGGACCTGACCAAAGCGGGGAAGTACACTCTGGGCCAATGGATGGACGTGTGGTTTGAAAACTACGCTCAGATCCGGGTGCGGCCCTCCTCCCATCAGACCTACAAGGGCTACATCGAAAATCACATCAAGCCCAACATCGGGAAGATCCCCATTGAGAAACTCACGTCTCTGGAGCTCCAGAAGTTCTATCGGAAACTGCTGACCGAGGGGCGGGTAGACCGCATCGAGGCGGAGAACCAGCCGAAGGGACTCAGCGCCAAGACGGTGCGAAACATACACCAGGTCCTGTCCTCCGCACTGGACCTGGCAGTGGAGCAGAAGCTGATCCTGGTAAACCCGGCGCTGAAGTGCGCCCTCCCCAAGGTGGAGCACAGGGAAATGCAGACGCTCCCGGCCGAGCAGTTGGCGGCTTTCCTGCAAGAAGCTAAAAACAGCGGCGTGTATGAGCTCTACTATCTGGACCTGGCCACCGGCCTGCGGCGAGGCGAACTGCTGGGCCTCAAGTGGGAGGACATCGACCTGGACCAAGGCGTCATTCGGGTGCGGCGGCAGGTGGCGCGGATCAACGGGAAAGTCCAGGAGATGCCGCTGAAAACGAAAAACGCCTACCGGAGCATCGCCATCTCCCAGGACGCGGTGCAGATGCTGCGGGAGATGAAAGACAAGGGGCTGGGCGAGTATGTATTCCCATCGCCCACCGGCGGCCCCATCTCGCCGGACAGTGTGCTGAATATGCTGCACAGGGTACTGCAGCGGGCAGGACTGCCGCCCCTTCGGTTCCACGATCTCAGACATACGTTCGCGACCTTGGCCCTGCAGAACGGCGTGGACATCAAAACCGTCTCCGGGATGCTGGGCCACTTCTCTGCGGGCTTTACGCTGGACACCTATGCCCATGTCACAACAGCCGCGCAGAAAGAGGCGGCAAATACTATGGGGAATATCCTGACGCAAAGCTAAGCCGTATACGGAGGACAAAAAATGCGGGAGGCGCTGCGCCTCCCGTTTGGTTTTGCTGTTGGTCGCTTTTCTATTCCTGCTGTTGGTCAAAGTGGCTTAATTGCTCCGTGCAGTATTCGGCTAAAACGGGGATATCGTTTCTGGCAACATCCCATACCATGTCGATATCGACAGCGCCATAATCGTGAGCAATGATATTTCTCATGCCGCGGATCGCCCGCCAGTCGATCTGCTCTTTGGAAGCTAAAATATATTCGGGAGAAAGGCGGCCTGCCAATTCACCGATCTGGAGGATGTTCATACTGACGGAATCAATAAAATCCGGGTCAGCGGCAAACGCCCCGAAGTCACCACCGCATCTGGTGAGAGTCTTTTCTATCTTGACACAATATTTCAAAATATGCCGGATCAGACTGGCATCTCTACTGGGCAACATCATAGATCAGAAGCAGTTCCTTTCGTAAATTCTCCTGAAAGCGTTTATCATCATTATACCTGAGAGAGTTGACCGTGATCAAGTCCAGCTTTTTCTTTAAAGCCTCCTCCAAATCGGCATACAGCCCACCCAGAGCGAAGAAGCCCGTTAATCCGGCGGCATCCACGCACAGGTCAACGTCACTTGACGCGGTGGCGTCGCCTCGGGCATAGGAGCCGAAAAGATAGACTTTCTCAACGCCGTGTTTCCTGGCGACCGGCCTTATCATGCTGGAAATCTCATCGACGGTGTAAACAGCGTTGCTCAAATCGGATGCCCCTCCTCTCCGTTCCTATCCGGTATATGGGTCAGCGTATGGGTCAGGCGGGGCGGGCCCCGCGTTGGCCGGTACTATTTGAGGGAAAAAGTAAAGGAAAGCCCCGAAAATCAACGATTTTCGGGGCTTTTGTGGTTGCGGGGGAAGGATTTGAACCAACGACCTCCGGGTTATGAGCCCGACGAGCTACCAGCTGCTCTACCCCGCGATATTTCTTTAGCTTGGATATACTACCACAATCCGGCCTATAAGTCAAGACCTGCACACAAAATTTTTCCATCCTTTTTTCAACCGGAAAGGGGCTTGACAAACCGATGGCGAAATGGTATCTTATATTTAGATGATCATCTAAATATAAGGAGCGAATCACATGAGCCTGCAAGACACCCTGCACGCGCTGGCGGACCCGGGCCGGCGCAAAATCCTGGACCTGCTGAAAAAAGGCCGGCTGCCGGCGGGGGAGATCGCCGCCCAGCTGCCCATGACCGGGGCCACCGTGTCCCACCACCTGGCGGTGCTGCGGGAGGCGGATCTGGTCTTTGCCCAGAAGGAGGGCCGGTCCATCTACTATGAACTGAACGCGTCCGTGCTGGAGGAGATCCTCCTATGGATCGCGGAACTGAAAGGAGAAAACCATGCTGAAAAACAACCGGAAGCGGATCATCCTGACCTCGCTGGTGATTCTGCTGCCCCTGCTGGCGGGGCTCGTCCTGTGGAGCCGCCTGCCTGAGAGCATCGCCACCCACTTCGGCCCGGACGGCCAGCCCGATGGCTGGAGCGGGAAGGCCTTCGCCGTGTTCTTCCTGCCGCTGTTTATCCTGGCGGCCCATCTGCTGGCCGTTTTGATCACCTGCGCCGACCCGAAGCGGCAGAATATCAGCGACAAGACCCTGGGCCTGGTGTTCTGGATCGCGCCGCTGTGCTCCGTTATGGCGGGCATCCTCACCTACGCCACCGCCCTGGGCTGTCAGCTGAATGTGAACGTATTTGTGCAGCTGGTGCTGGGGCTGCTGTTCATGGTGACCGGCAATATCCTGCCCAAATGCCGGCAGAACTACAGCGTAGGCATCAAAACGCCCTGGGCCCTCAACGATCCGGAGAACTGGAGCAGGACCCACCGCTTTGCCGGCAGGCTCTGGATCGTAGGCGGCCTTCTTCTGGCCCTCACCGCCTTTTGGGGGACGGTCTGGCTCCTGCTGGCGGTCCTGCTGGCGATGGCCTTCGCGCCCATGGTCTATTCCTACGCGCTGCACGCCAAGGGACAGGACCTGTCCCGGTAACGGGGGGCTTCCTTTTTGCCTCCGGACGCGGTATAATAGGGAAAAACGCCGGGAGAGGGGGCGAGGGGAATGCCGGTCTTCTTGCAGCTGATCGAATCCGAGGAGGAGCGGGCCGCCTTTGAGCAGATTTATCTGGCATACAGGCAGCTGATGTTCTGCGTGGCCCGGCGCATGCTCCCCTGCGACGCGGACGCGGAGGACGCCGTACAGCAGGCCTTCGTCTCCATTCTCGAAAATTTGAAAAAAGAATCCCGCCGCTGCTGTCCGGAAACGAAGGCCTTCTGCGTATTGGTAACAGAGAACAAAGCCATCGACCTGCTCCGGGCGAAAAAGCGCCTCTCCCAGATGGACCTGGAGGCGGCGGAGCGGGGGATCGGGACGCCCCCGCCGGGGGACGGCGGCCTGGCCGACGCGCTGTCCCGGCTGCCGGCCCGGTACCGGCAGGCGCTGCTGCTCCGCTTCTACAGCGGCTACAGCACCAGGGAGCTGGAGCGGATCCTGGGCATGAACCGGGGCTCGGTGCAGAAGCTGCTCTGGCGGGCCAAAAACGCCCTGCGGGAGGAGCTGGAAAAGGAGGGGAATACGGATTGAAAAAAGAAGACAACTTCCCCTTCAGCGACCGGGAATTGGAACAGGCGGCGGAGCAGCTGGGCCGCGCCATGCTGGACGCCCTGCCAGAGGCGGATGAACCGCCCCATGCCTTTTCCGAGAGCTTTGAGAAGAAGATGGACGCCCTGCTCCGGAAGGAGCGGACCAGGCAGGCCGGACTCCGCTGGCTCCGGGGCGTGGCCGCGGTGCTGGCGGTGGCCCTGATCCTCAGCGGGACCTGGCTCCTGACCGACACGGAGGCCCGGGCGGACTTCCGCCGCTGGTACCGGAACGCCATAGGGGGCGACACGGTGTACCGCTATTACGGCGCGGAGCACGGCGAGGCGCTGCCCGCCCTGGAGCCCGGCTATCTGCCGGAGGACTACCGCTATCAGAAAAGCTTGGCCGAGACCGACTATTCCATGCGCCTGATCTACCAGAGCGACGAGGACGGAACCTTCCTGTTTATCGTCTACGGCTTTATGGACGAGGCGACCGAGGGGACCGTGACCTCCGATTTTGCCACATATGGGGAGACTGTCCCCGTGGCGGGCACGGTGGGGGACTTCTACCCCGGCTCCGACGGAGGCAGCAGCGTATTGGTCTGGTTTGACGAAGAGGCCGGGATCCAGTTCTCCATCCAGGCCAACCGGGACCTGGAGACCATCGTGAAGGTCGCCGAGGGGCTGCGCCCGGCCTCCTGACAGAAACCTGAAGATAAACTTAAGAATTGAATCTGTCCGCATTTGCCCTCTTTCTCCGTATATTTAAGAGAAAGAGGGTTCTTTTTGCCCTTTTTCCGAGAGACAACGGAAAGGAGGATGCGTTCTGTTGAAAAAACTTGCTCTAAGCCTCTGGGCGCTGCTGGCGCTGCTGAGCCTGGCCGCCTGCGGAAAAGAGCCGGAGCCGGAACCGGAGGCAGCGCCGGAGAGCTATATCCTGACCCATTACACGGCCCTGCCGGAGAGCGTCACCGGCGTCAGCGGCTGCGCTCTGGACGGGGAGCGGCTGCTCCTCTGCTGCCGGGAGGAGGCGGACGAGACAAACCCGGTCTGCTATGTGGCGGCGCTGGACACCGGCGGCAGCGGCTTCGAAAAGCTGCCCCTGAAGCTGAAGAAGGAGGAGCAGCCCCTGTCCCTGAGCCCGGACGGAGAGGGGGGCTTCTGGTGCCTCTGCGGCCTGACGGACGGAGAGGGCGCCGCCCACTACAGCCTGCGGCACTTTGACAGCCAGAACCGGCAGATCGCCCAGACGGAGCTGGACCGCTTCCTGGAGGACCAGGGTGTTCCGGCGAGGCTTGACAGCTACTACCCCCTGTATGAGGCCTGTTCCCTGACCGCGGACGGAGAGGGGCGGCTGTGCGTCATGCTGCGCAACATAAAAACATACTGCTTCCTGTTCGACAAAAAGGGGAACTTCCTGTACTTCCTCCAGGGGGAGGGCAACCCCAAAAACGTCATCAGCACCGGCTCCGGGCAGCTGGCCGTCTGCGCCACGGAGGACTTTGAGGCCAGCTATGCCCTCCAGCCCCTGGACGCCCGGAAGCGCAGCCTGGGCGAGGGAATCAACCTGGGGCCGCTGAACAAGGTGTTCTCCGGCGACGGAGAGGCGGATTTCTACGTCTACGACGGCGCCGGCTTTCGCCGGGGCAGCCTGGAGGAGGGCGTGGGGGAGGAGCTCTTCAACTGGTCCAATCTGGGCCTGGCCAGCGGAGATGCCTACGTCTGCCCCCTCTCCGGCGGGCGCTTCGCCGTGGTGGCGGGCTCCTTCAGCCAGACCCAGCTGCTCCGCTATGAGTACTGCGTGGCGGAGCCGGGGGAGGACAGCCGTACCGTGCTGAACATGCTGAGCCTGCAGCCGGGCAGCGACATTCTGGAGGCGGTGGCCCAGTTCAACAAGAGCAATGCCGATTACCGCATCGACCTCGACGCCTACGGCGCCCAGTACCGGGACGCCGCCCAGGAGGACTGGGACAAGGCCCTGGAGCAGCTGAATCTGGACCTGATCTCCGGCAGGGTCCCGGACATCCTGGACCTGAGCGGCCTGCCGGCGGACGCCTATTCCCGCCGGGGCCTGCTGGAGGACCTGTATCCCTATCTGGAGAGCGACCCGGACTTTCATCCGGAGGACTACTACACCAACGTCTTTGACGCCCTCAGCATCGACGGAAAGCTGCCTTACGTGACCAGCAGCGTCTCGGTGGCCACGGTGCTGGCCGCGCCGGACGCGGCGGAGGGGAGGCAGAGCTGGTCGGTGGAGGAGTATCTGGCCCTGCTGGAGAGCGGAGATCTGGCGGACAAGTGGGAAACCTGGAAGAATCCCTATTGGTTTCTCACCACTGTGTCGGTGATGGACGGGCGCTTTGTGGACTGGGAAAACGGGAAGTGCTTCTATGACGGGGAGGACTTCATCCGTCTGATGGAGGCCTGCCGGGCCTGCTTCCAGGGCACGGCCCAGGTCCAGGAGGCCCTGGAAAACGGAGAGCTCCAGTTCAACGCCCTGTGCGTCCCGCTGATGTCGGTGCTGGACGTGTCCCAGTATAACGCCCGCCTGGGCGGGCAGGGGCGGGCCATCGGCTACCCCAGCCTGTCCGGCGAGCCGGCCCAGCTGCTGGAGCCGGCCAACAAGATCGGCTTTTCCAGCACCTGCGCGCACAAGGACGGGGCCTGGACCTTCGTGCGCAGCTTCCTGGAGCCAGGGATGCAGGAGAGCGGCCTGGCCTTCCCCTACCGGAAGAGCTCCTTTGAAAAGCTGGCCGCGGCGGCGGCCGGGGGGCACTCCATCTGGGCCTCCATGTTCACCGGGGAGGTCACCCAGGCGGACCTGGAGCTGGCCCGGGAGATCCTGGGCGGCGTGAACAGCTGCCCCAACAGCGACGAGGAGCTGCTGCAGATCATCCAGGAGCAGCTGGGCCTCTATATCACCGGCTCCCTGAGCGTGGAGGAGGCGGCGGCCGCCATCCAGAGCCGGGCCACCATGTATGTGGGCGAACGCTATTAAAAGAAGTCTGCAAATAAAAAGTCAAGAGGAAAATGAAAAAAGGCAGCGAAAAATAACGGCGGAAAAATAGGCATG
>CANQRQ010000059.1 GCA_947626315.1 uncultured Oscillospiraceae bacterium
GTCAGGGGCTTGCTTTGCTATGCCTTTTTTTCCTGGCCTGTTCTACGTTTTGCGCTCGTTGATTATTTTCACAGTATTTCCTCCTTACAGATTGTTGTATGCTTCATTGTCCACCGGCTCGCACCATTCTGAGCTGGTATCCTCGCCGGGCACCTCCACGGCGATGTGGGAAAACCAACTGTCCGCCTTGGCCCCATGCCAATGCTTCACGTTGGACGGGATGACGACCACCGTGCCCGGCTCCAGGCTCTGCGCGGGTTTTCCCTCCTCCTGGTACCAGCCGCTACCGGCGGTGCAGATGAGGATCTGCCCGCCGCCCTTGGTGGCTTTGTGGATGTGCCAGTTGTTCCGGCACCCTGGCTCAAAGGTCACGTTGGCCATGAATACCGGGCACTTTCCCGGCTCCGTCAGGGGATTCAAATAGGAATTGCCGATAAAGTACCGGGCAAAACCCGTGTTGGGCTGGCCCTGTCCGAATACGTTTGTCTCATCAAAAACAGCTTTGTCCATGATCCTGCTCATATCCATCACCTTTCCGCTCTGTAGAGCTTCTTGTTTCTTCCCTGTATTTGCACGAACATAGATCAACACGCCTTTCGTGCTTCTGCCAGGTTCGTGACCATCCCCTTGTAGGTAAAGCCATAGAGGGCCGCGAAGCGGGACATGGTAAACTCGCAGGCTTCCAGCTGCCACTTCTCCGGCGCGCCGCCCTGGAGGACAAAGTACAGCTCTTTCCCGGAGAAGGCTCCCTCCTCAACGCTCCCGTAGCAGCGGTCGAGAAAATTGCGCATCAGGCCGCAGATGTTGTGCCAGTAGAGGGGCGAGCCCATCACGACGGTGTCCGCCTGCCGTATTTTGGCCAGCACCTCCTCCATCTGATCGTCCGCAAAATGCTGGCCGTAGGCGTAGATCTTGCAGTCGATCAAATTAAGCGTTTCAAAGCTTTTCCCGGAGAGAAGCTCCTTTGCCAGCCGGGCCGTGTTGCCGTCCTTGTTGGGACTGGCGTTGATAAAAAGAGTACTCATTGTTCGATGACCTCCTGTTTTTTTATTCTTTTGCATTTTAAGCGTTGCGGAACACAGGGCATAGCCCAGGGCCGCGAAGAGGAAAAGAACCGCCAGATAGTCGAAAAGGAAAAGGACCAGCGGCTCGTCAAAATCGAAGAAAACGAAGTGGTAGCGCAGGAGCATATAGTTCCCGATGTCCCGCCGGAAGAAAGCAACAAGCCCGTACCCGGCAAAGAGCAGCCCCAGCAGGCGCGAGACCCTGGACAGGGTGGGAGACGGTTTCTTCTTCAGCCTGCTTCTGACCGCGGCGGACATGGCGCTCCAATGAAAGCCCAGATGCAGGGAGACGAACACGAATCCCCAGTAGGAGCAGAGCATATGCGCCGTCCGGGCGACTGAGCTGAGGCCCCGGATGTGCATCCAGCGGAATACAGTTCGGGAGAGAAGAATACCGCTGATCATAGCGCCCAGCATAGTGAACAGCACCAGCAGAACGAGGCCGGTCTGGAGGACGCGATAGGGGGTATAGCGCCCTCTCGTCAGGTTCCGAAGCCACCTTCTGTTCAGAACATGGTGGAGGATAAACAGGGCAAACACGCCCATGCCCACCCACTCATGGGCGGCCTCCCCCAAGAGGCCGTAGGACATCAGGAGCAGCAGCGCCCCGGTCATCAGGATGTCTGTGCTGATCTGAATGATCTGCTTTTTCGGCATAGGCGGTCCCTCTTACGCCCGGCTTTGGGAGAGCAGCCAGCCGGTGATCTCCTCCTCGCCGAACAGGACGCTGCCGCCGCCGTGCTGGTTGGTAATACCGCGGCCGGCAAACCATTCGTCGTCCGGTATCCACAGCCGCAGGAGTTGGTCAATCTCCCTCTCCGCAAGGCCGGTCTGCTGGTAAGCCTCCAGCAGCCCATCATAGGCGGCCTGGGCCTTGGCCGAGCCGTAATACTCGTCATGCTCCCCCATGAAGATATAGACCGCCGTGCCGCTCCGGGCGGCCGGGGCAAAGTCCCCGTCCCACTGAGAGGCGCCGTGCAGGTACGCCGCGAACAGCTCCGGCCGCAGGCCCATCACGCGGGACATCGTCTCTCCTCCGGCGGAGTAGCCTGCCCCATAGACCCGGTTTTCATCCACCCGGTAGTTTTTCAGGAAAAACTCCGTCAGCTCCACGGTCTGCCGGGCAGACTTCTCACCCCAGTCCTCCACCTGCGGAGAGACGACGATCAGCGGCTCGTCCAGCTCTGTCCAGACGGATACGCCCGTCTCCCGCAGATTATTGCCCTCGCTGTCCGAGCCAAACCACATCCCGCCGTAGCCGGGGAGGGTCATGACCATGGGGAACTTCTGTGTGCCGTCGTATTCCTCCGGCAGATAGTAGCTGTAGTGGACCGTCCCGTTCTCGCCCTCCAGCACGTTCCCCCGCACCCATTGGCCGGTGGCGGGGGCTTCGTCGTTCAGGGCAAACACGCTCTCCAGCCAGGCGGCGTAATCCTTGACCCAGCCGCCGTCAGAACCAAAGCCGTGGGGCCAGCCCTCCAGCACGATGCGGCTGACGGGGATTCCCATGTCTTTCAGCACCTGGTATTGCCGCTCAAACTGCCGGTAGAAGGGGTCCTCTGTGCCGTAGACGTAGAAGGTGGGCGGCAGATCGCCCTTCGCCAGCCAGTCCGGGTCCATGTTGCCCACACTGAGCCGCCCGTAAAAGGAGTAGATCATCCCGCCCGCCGAGGCATAGGCCGGGATCTGGTCCAACTCGTCCGGGACATAGTCCGGGTCCAGAGCTGTTCCGTTGACCTCCCCGTCGTAGTGCATGAGAAATTCCCCGGCCTGGATGCCCCCGGCGGAGAAGCCCATCACGGCGATGTCCTCCGGATCGATGCCGTAGATCTCCGCGTTTTTACGGATGAAGCGCACGGCGCGGGCCACGTCCAGCGCCCCCTCCTCCTGGGTGTAGGGATGCAGGCGGTAGTCCACCACGAAGGCGCGGAAGCCCTCCTCCCGGAGAGCCGCCGCGGTGGTGAGCGCGTCGGTGTAGTTGCCCCGGAACTGATAGGCTCCGCCCGCCATCAGCACCACTGCGCCCTTGGGCGTGACGCCCTGGCGCAGAGGCAGCGCCGTCAGATAGGGCCGGAAATCCCAGGGGTCATAATACCCGGTCATGTCCGGGGTGAAGGCCGTGACAGCGGGGGTATTTCCCTCCTCCCAGAGATAGAGGGCCTGGAAATGCTCCGGGTCGGCGGCGGTGTTCAGGACGGTGGCGTTCCCCTCCGGCTCCGGCAGCCGCTTGAGCATATAGGTCTGGCTCCAGCCGTCCACGGTGCCGGTCCCGTAGTCGTATTCCTCCGGGAAATCCTCCGGCGTGGCCACCGTGTCCTCCGAACTGCCCGGACGCCGCTCGTCCATAGTAAGGAGGGCGGCCGGCTTTTGAGTTGTCATGGGCTGGTCCTCCTGTTTCGGCGCCTCTGCCTCCGCCCTTACCGCGCAGGCGGCAAGGAGAGGGACCAGCAGCGCCGCGAAAAGCAGTATACAAAAATTCTTCATCATACCAACATATTTACGATCAAGCCTGTCGCCAGAGAAAACGCCATGACGAAGGCCAGATACAGCAGAAAGCGTTTCATTCCCAGCACGATCTTCAGAGCGCCCAGGTTGGTGATCTTTGTGGCAGGACCGGTGAGCATGAAAGCCGAGGCGCTGCCCATGCTCATGCCCATCATGAGCCATTCCCGGATCAGCGGGATCGTCCCGCCGCCGCAAGCGTAGAGGGGGACGCCGATGGTGGCAGCCATCAGGACGCCAAAGCCCTCGTTTGCCTCCCCGAACAGGGCGGCGAATTTGTCCGCCGGTACATACCGTTGAAACAGGGCAGAAAGCAGCACGCCCAGCAGGAAATACAGCCCCGTGGCCTTGATGTTCCGCCCCAGATTGAATAGAAAACGCAGGAACAGGTTGGGGTGGGTGTCGTGGCTGGCCCCCGGCTCGAAGCCCTCAAAGTTGAAGAAGGGCTTATCTTTGTAGAACAGGTACACCACAAGCCCGGCCACGATCCCGCAGACCGTGCAGGACACGATGCGGATCACCAGCGCCGTCGTCCCCAGGGCGGTGGAATACAGGATGAGCTGGGGGTTGAGCAGCACGCTGCTCATCATAAAGGCGGCCAGCCAGTCGTGCCGCATCCCGTGCCGGGAAAACGACGCCGCGATGGGGATCGTGCCGTACATACACAGCGGCGAGGCCACGCCCAGGATACTGGCGGGGATCAGCCCCCACAGCCCCCAGCGCTTGTCCCGGATGCGGTCAAAGGCGTTGTGGATGGCGTCCTTGGCGAACACTGAAACCAAAGAGCCCACCACCATGCCGAGAATCCAATACCCGGCGATCTGCCGGAGCTGGACCATGAAGTAATAGCTCACATAGACCAGCTCCCGGCGCAGCAGATCAAGCATCGATGTTTACCAGCGTATAGGTCCGGCTGCCCAGGCCGATGGTCTCGGCGGCCTCCAGCACATGGAGCCCGTTCTGCCCCTCCACCCGGCGGACAAAGCTTTCGTTGCCCTCCGCCTGGTAGATGAGGTCCATGCAGGCTTGGTCAAGGGCCACCGGGTCCGTGGAGGCCAGGATGCCGATGTCGTGGATGTCCGGCTCGGCGGGGTTGCCGTTGCAGTCGCAGTCGATGGAGAGGCGGTTCATCACGTTGATGAACAGGATGTTGTGGTCCAGGGCATCCACCACGGACTTGCCCGCGTCAGCCATGGACTCTAAGAAGGCGTCTTGCTCCCCGCCAAACCAGCTGGTGTGGCTGCGCCCGGCGGTGTGGATCAGGTTCTTTCCCTCCTGGGAGCCGATGCCGATAGAGATGTTTTTCAGCGCGCCGCCGTAACCGGCGATCATATGCCCCTTGAAGTGGCTGAGGACCAGGAAGCCGTCAAAGTCTCCGAAGTGGGCGCCCACATAGTTCTCCGTCAGCCGCTGGCCGCCCTCCACCGGGAGGATCATGGAGCCGTCCTCGTCCATGATGACGAAGCCCTTGCCCAGCTCCGTAAAGCCGTGGTCTTCGGCCACCTGGTAGTGCATGGCCGTCTCGGAGCGGGAGCCGCCGTAGGCGGTGTTGCACTCGACGATAGTGCCGTTTACGGCCTCCACCACGTCCTTGATGAGCTCCGGGCGCAGATAGTTGCTGGCGGGAGGCTCGCCGGTGGAGAGCTTCACGGCGATGTTGTCGCCCTTCAGCTCCACGCCCAGGGCTTCATAGGCCCGCATCATCCCCTCGGCGCTGATGTCGGAGGTGAAGTATACCACCGATGTGCCGCTGGCGGCGGTCTCTGTGGCGGCGGGGGCCAAATCCAGGCTGCTGACCCACTCGGTCACGTCCTCCGGGGAGACACGGGACTGGAAACGCTGGCCCTCCAGCCAATCGCCGGTCCCGGCAGCCTGGGCCAGAAGCTCCCCACTCTCACCCAGCCCGGAGCTGGAGGAGGTGCAGAAGGGGATCACGGTCTTGCCGGTGAAGTCGTTGGCAGCGATAAAGCCGTCCACCGGCCAGGCGGCGATGCCCCACCAGATGGGATAGCCCACAAAGACGGTGTCATAGCTCTCCCAGTTGTCGGGCACGGCGTTCTCCAGCTCCACGCTGCGCAGAGAGGGGTCGTCGTGCTCCTTGGAAACGCGGCTGTCCCGGTCAGTCCAGTCCAGGTCGTCGCTGGTGTAGGGCACCGTGGGGAGCAGTTCAAAGAGATCCCCTCCCGTGGCGGAGGCGATGGTCTGGGCGACGGTCTCCGTGTTGTTGGTGGCGGAAAAATATACCACCAGCACCTTGCCGGACGCGGGCTGCTCCGCGGGGGCGGCCTTGTCCGGGGCGCTCTCCGGCGTTCCGGCAGGCGCTTCGCTCTCCGGTGCGGCGGCCGGGGCCTGCGTCTCAGCCGGGATCGTCTCGCTTTGCCCGCAGGCTGCCAGACTAAAGAGCAGCGCGAGGCTCAACAAAAGGGCTGCGATTCTTTTCATGGGTCTTTCCTCCTTTGATTGTTTTAATATCCAAGGCCAGCCAGCTGGCCACATCCTCGGCAGCACCGGCAGCGTTCTGCATACTCACGGTGAAGCCGTCCTGAATCACATTGGCGTCAGGCTCCAGCTCCTGAATGGTAGACGGTGTGCCTGACAGACGGCTGCCGTTGTGGACGGTGAACGGTATGACCGTCTTTCCGGCAAAGTCGTACTCCTCAAAAAAGCTATACATCACCTGGGGCATATCGTACCACCAGATGGGGAAGCCCACGAAAACCGTGTCATAGTCGCTCAGGTTTTCGATATGGGTGGTCAACTCCGGCATGACGCCGTCCGCCTGTTCCTCGGCCACATAGTCTATGAGCTCGCCCATGTCCGCCGGATAGACCACACTGGTGCGAATGGAGAACAACTCTCCGCCGGTCCGGTCAGCGATCATGTTGGCGACCGCCTGGGAGACGCCGTATGCCGCTCCGTCCACTGTCGTATAGCTGGCGGAGGAAACGGCATCCACACCGCTGTTTTCCGCGGCGGTGAAATAGGCGATCAGAATACGCCCGCCGTCCGTCCCGGTTTCGCTCCTGGCCGCATTTTCATCGCTGCCGCTGTCGGGCGCAGCCGTTTCCTGGGCAGAGGGCTCTGTGCTTTCCGCCTGACCGGAGGAGCCGCCGCAGGCGGCAAGGCTCATCAGCACAGCCAGGGAGAGCATCAAACAAAGGGCTTTTTTCATGATTTCTCCTTATCAGTCGTGGATCTTCCGCTTGTGGAGAGCCTGGACGAAGCGAGGATCGAAGTGGTCCACGATCTCGCTGTGTCCCAGGTCCAGAGCGGTGATGGAGGCCATCTCCTCCTCGGTGAGTTGGAAGTTCCAGATGTTGAAGTTTTGCTCCATCCGGTTGCGGTGAACGGATTTGGGGATCACCGCCACGCCCCGCTGGATGTTCCAGCGCAGGGCCACCTGGGCCGCGCTCTTTCCGTACCTTGCGCCGATCTCTGTCAGCAGCGGATGGGTGAACAGGCCGTGCTTGCCCTCGGCAAAGGGGGCCCATGCCTGGGGCTGCACCTCGTACTCCTTCATCAGCTCCAGGGCCTCCGGGCGCTGGAAGAAGGGGTGCAGCTCGATCTGGTTCACGGCGGGCATTACCTCCACGGTCTCGCAGATATCGGCCAGCACATGGGGATAACAGTTGCACATCCCGATGGCACGGACGCAGCCCTCTTTGTACAGCTCCTCCATGGCCCGGTACGCGCCGATATAGTCCCCCATAGGCTGGTGGATCAGGTACAGGTCGATGTACTCCAGCCCCAGCTTTTTCAGGGAGGTCTCAAAGGCCCGTTTCGCGCCGTCATAGCTGTTGTCCTGGACCCACAGCTTTGTGGTGACAAACAGATCGCAGCGGCGGACGCCACACTTGGCCAGAGCCGCGCCCACGGCTTCCTCGTTGCCATAGGAGGCGGCTGTGTCGATGAGCCGGAAGCCCACGCTCACGGCGTCCAGCACCGCCTGTTCGCAGACCGCAGGGTCGGGCACCTGAAAAACGCCGAAGCCCTCCATGGGCATCTGGATGCCGTTGTTCAAGATCGTATACTCCATAACAGTGTCCTCCAAATTTATAAGATAACGGCGCCCTCGCCGTAACGCTTTGGTTTACTGCGAAGCTGGCTTGCGCTGAGAGAGCTTCTGACTTCCCGGAGCTTTTGGAGCAGCACGTCACTGTCCCGGCTCAAGGGGCCGCTCATAGGTACGATGTTGGATGGATGCAGCCCAAAATAGAAGCAGTTTTCCAGCTCCAAATGCTGCAGGAACAGTTCTTCTTCCTCTAAATATTCCTCTACGGTGTTCTCCGTAAATGCCCCGCTTTGAAGCTGCTCGTATAAGGGACATCCTCTGTCCGCATGGATCGTGCCGGTGAAAATCAGATATGGTTCTGTCCGGTTCAGAAGTTCGGCGGTTTTGACCGCGTTTTCAGCCCGGAGCGCAGGTCCTGCCGCGCCGAAAATGACGTTGGCTCCAAAGTCTATCCCGGCAGCCTTCAGCCGCAGCAGCTCGGCCTGGGCATCTGCCGCGGTGTATCCCTTGTTCAGCCCGGCAAGGGCGCTGTCCAGTCCGCTCTCC
>CANQRQ010000060.1 GCA_947626315.1 uncultured Oscillospiraceae bacterium
TCAAAGGACTTGAGAAAATACCCCCGCTCGTCCGGAAAATACCGGGGCATGATCTCCATCAGTCCCTGCAGCTTCGTCTCTTTAAATTCAAAATCCGGCATTTGTGTGTTCCTCCATTGTTGAATTTTATTCTTTATCCATCTGAAGTCTCGCAACAGACGTTTAAATAACTACTTAAACTTCTTTACAATTTTCTGTTTTATGCGCCGGACGGTGGCAAATAACTGGGGACAATATCTCTCGATCGTCAGCGCTGCCGCAGCATATGCTCTCCCTATTTTCCCTTTTCCCGCCAAAGCATTTGGGTTTCTTTTTACTTTGTCCTTGATAACTGTATCAAGAAACGATTCACGAGGCATAGATTTCCAGGGTGTCTTTCTCCAATACCATAAAAAGTATGTAACAAAGGGCGGGTATCTATATTTTATCCACGGCCGGCGAGCCCCCAGGAAATGAAGAACATATATTTCTTTTGCCGGAAGTTTTTTATTATAATCTTTCATCTTGGGCAATAGCCCATTATCAGCATATTGCTTATAGATCTTTTCTCTTCTGGCAGAATCGGTATGCAAACCCAAATTGTAGTTATATTTAAGCGGAAGGCTAACAACATCTGAATCCGTTAACGTCAGGTTCAAGAGCGACTGGTCGGAAAGCTTCAACGGCTTGGTAAAAGCCTTTTTTGCATCGAAAACTCTCTGATTAAAATTATCTTCACGGATTTTCTTTAGGTTCCAGAGTAAAAAACCGGAATTATAATAGAACTTGTTCTTATAGATGATCTCTTTGTACTCACTGGATACATAGTAAGCAGAAATCTCCGGTACGGCTGCCAAATAATGATCCTCCAGGTCCATATCATACAGTTCCTTCAAGCTGTGATTGATTATTATGTCACTGTCAATGATCAGAATACGGTCCATTTTCCCGTCGTCAAAAAGCAGACCTGGCAATAGCTTTCCATATGTATACAGCGTCGCAGATGTTTTATGGTGTGAGTAGTCAAAGTGGTGTACATCCCTGAGCTCATTGACTGTCTTTTCCCTGTCGCTTATAAAGACGATCTCCCGCCGGAATTTCTGCGCGATGCTTCTCATCTTATTCTTGTTATCTTCGCTTATATGAGCATCAAGAATATAAACACAGATTTTGTCAACTTCCTTGTTCTTATCAAACAGCGAATACATAGAAGTCCCAACATACGGGGCATACTCATTGCTAGATACATATCCTATATTCATCATGTTTTACCTTGTTATTGCCTTTCCATCAAACCATTTTGTTCGTTTTCCGCGTGCCATTTCAACAATTTGGCTAAGATAATCGAACTTACTTAACTTAAAATGTTTTGCCACGCTTCCACACCCGGTACAAATATACTGCTCATGAATGTTTTTTTCTGTTACGGCCCAGCCGTTTGGAAACAAATCAGACATATAGTCCCACTTTACAAAATCCTTATTCTCTATGAGCATCAGGTTTGCTTCTTCCTGATCCCATCCTTTATTATTCTCCGTTCGTGAACAAAGCTCTTCCCAGAATTTCAGCGTATTCTCATTGCAGCGCATGAAAACACACCCTAAATTGATATTCAACTGCGCTCTTTCATACGGGTTATTCTTATCTATACGTTCCTGGAGAAATATCAGATCATTGTCTCCCAGTTCACGGATCAGTTCGTCCTCCGTTTCTCTGAGAAACACCAGATCAGCATCTGTCAAAAGCAATAATTCTCCCCAATATTTCTTTATACACTGTATCGTGTATTTTACCCGAACAGTGTTGCCGGAAAGAAATCCGTAAAAATTATCTTTTGAAAAGGAGTTCGTTATCCTGGCAAATTCCTCATCTGTGAAATAGCTGTAATCATATCTATAACTGTCCTGACAGCTCAGCTTTTGAAGATCAAGGCATTTGCGATATGTTTCCGAACTGATCCCGACTACTGTGATCAGGTTTTCCGCTTTTCCGAGCGCTTTATAGATCTTGATGTTGGTCGTCCTGATTACAGTCAGGTCCACCGATTCGTCATAAACTCTCAACTGGCGCTTAAAGAGCAGCAGATAGTTGACCACATTCTGCGCATAATAGCTTTTATTCTCTTTACCGTCATAATTGGTATTTGAAAAATCGATCCCTACCAAATAGATTTTTTTAAAACCGGCATATACCGCAAACTGAAGCGCACTGAAAAAAACCGAACAGGCATCAGCCATACAATAAGAGGCTAAGTCAAATTCGAAATTATCGACGTCAAGATTTAGAGACTTTGGAGCTATCTCATAGCGAAACAGATTTCCAGACACATTCTTTAATTCCGATTCGTTGATTCCCATAAATGTTAACTCGCGTTTCCTGATTATTCCGTAAAACTTATCGCAGGGATAGGCGTTATAATCTGCCAAGGTATGCTCTGTATCCAGAATGGGATGGTCCTGCATAAACAGCATGTCGAACTTGACCTTGTCATAAAACACGGTCCGGTTCAGTGCGATATGCTTTGCCCCAGGGATAGGCTCATAGCCCGCCAGACTGCTGCCGCCGCCGCAGATGACGACTGTCTCACCCTCAAACTTATTCTTGAACTGCGCCAAATAGCGTCTGTTGATCTCAGATGCGTATCTTTGCGGTTCCGGCGCCGGTTTTGGAGGCGGCGCGGCAGCCGGCTTCTTTGGTGGAGGCGCCGGCGCCTTCTTCGGCGGGGGCAGCATATATTCTTTCGACCGCAGGACACGGTAATGCCAGTTGAGTTTGATCAAAATCCACCAGTGTTTCCACGGTTCCTTTTCGTGTTCTTCCCGGTGGGCGTCTACATAGGGTTCATATTCCCGGCGAACGCCCCAATTTTTGCGCGCAAAATAGTAATAAAGCTTGTCCTTAATTTTCTTAAACATACTCCGCTCTTCTTTCCCCTTTTTTTCGCATTGGCTCAAGCTGATCTCAGATCCTACATACGCCCGTATTGATCCTCATACCGCTTTATATCGTTCTCCCCGAAATAGTCGCCCAGCTGGACCTCCGTAAAGATCAGGGTATCCGTCCCGGACGTGTTCACCAGCCGGTGCTTGCAGCCTTTCGGAATAAAGAAGCTCTGTCCCGGGGTCACCGGGTGAACAGATTCCCCCAGCTGAATGATTCCGTTCCCGTTCACGATGATCCAATACTCCTCCCGGCGCTGATGGCTTTGCAGGCTCAGCGACTGGCCGGGCATGACATATACAACCTTCGACTGAAACATGCCGTTGAGGACCGTGGTCTTATACCACCCCCAGGGGCGGGCGAAGATCTCATACTCCAGCTCGTTTTCGTCGATGCTGTCAAAATCAAAGTCGATCTGGAACCGCTGATTTTTCAGCAGAAGCACATGCAGCCCCCGCCGCGTTACGATGTTGCACAGCCGGCCCGCTTCATCCAAAACAGGCAGGAACTCAATCCGGGGCGACTGGAATTTCTCCAATATTCCGGATAAATTCGCCGTATCCCGTACATAGGTAAAGTCCCTGCAGATCACCGTCCTGATGGGCTCGTCCATGTGTACGCCGCGCAGCAAGGCCCGGCGAATGTCCCCGTCTGTCAAGGTCCCTGCCGCCGTCCCGTCCCCGGCCAGCGCTACCAGGAATTTGACATGATTTTCATCCATATGGTCCAATGACTGGTACAAGCTCACATCCGCGCCGATGACATGCTTTTTCATAGCTTCTCCTGTTTGCTTTTACTTACCAAATCGTCCGGCCGCCGTCCAGCACCACTGTTGCCCCCGTCATGTAAGAACTGGCGTCGGAGAGCATGTAGAGGACCGTCCCCACATACTCATCCGGCCGGGACATCCGCCCCAGGGGGATCAGCTGAGAAATCTTTTGGATAAACGCCGGGTCCTGTCCATTTTCCAGGCTGGCCGGGCACAGGGTATTGACCCGCACCCCCTTTTGCGCCCAGTAGACCGCCAGATATTTTGTCAGGCCCATGATCCCGTGCTTGACCACAGAATAAGACACCGGCTTGACAATCTGCTGGTTCTCCGGCAGGCCCTCCTTGCGGTAAATGCTCTGGTTGGGGGCAATAATGCCATAGTCCGAGGAAATGTTGATGATGATCCCTTTCCCCTGTTCCGCCATCACCTGGCCAAACACCTGAGAGCAGAGCAGCGAACCGGTCAGTCCCACGGCTATATCGTCGTTCCAAAGCTCCAGCGGAAAATTATGAAACTGGATAGCGTCCAGATTCTTGGACCCGCCCTCTACCTTTGGGTTGTTGGCCGCGTTGTTGATCAGCCCGTCAATGTGCCCGTACCGCTCCAGCAGGAGATCCCGCACCTGACAGAGCTTTTCCCGGGAAGTAATGTCCGTTACAAAGGTCTCGATCTGTCCATCAGGAAATTTCTCAAGCAGGGACTTCTTCACCCGCTCCATGCCGCCGGGGAAGATGTCCAGCAGCACAGCTACGCCGCCGCCTGACAAAATTCCCTCCGCGTGCTTCATCCCCAGCAGGCCTCCCCCGCCGGTCACTACTACAACTCTGTCCTGAATGGAAAACAGCTGTTCAGCCGCGCTGCCGGCTCTCTCTCTCTCTCTCTCTCTCTCTCTCTCTCTCTCCTGAGCATATCTGAATTCTCTTTCATATCTGGATCTCCTTCATGTCGATCATTCTTTTTTCCTGTGCCGCTTTCTTCGCGGCGCAAGCCATACGCAAGCTCACAATGCCTTCTGCCAAGGTCAGCGTCTCCTGTTTCCGGCTTTGCACACATGCCAGGAAAGCTTTCATCTCGTCCTGGAACATTTGATTACGCTGGAATTGGGGAAACTCCTCCCGCATTGTCTGATCGCCTTGAGCAAAAGTGACTGTGGCGGCCAGCAGATCCGCTTCCACCCATCCGTTTTCACAGGCCACCCGGCAATATCTCCGTGGCGGATACTGGAAGAAATCCGCGTGGGCGCTCACGGGGAAAGCCCCCAGGGGCCCGTCCACCCAATAGATGGCCTCACAGTAGTCCTCCACGCTGAGCTTCAGCTCACTGTTGGTCCCGCAAAAAGCCGTGACCGCCTTCGGCTCGCCAAAGATCCACTGCAGATAATCCAGCTCGTGGATCTGCTGGTTCATGATCACTCCGCCGCCCTGGTCTTTCCGGGCCATGTATGTATCGGCATAATTTTCATAGCTGTGCATCGTGGTCAGCCGCTCGCCGATCTCAGACCGCACAGATATGATATGTCCCAGAGTTCCCGCTTCCATCAGTTCCTTCAGCCGCCGCAGGCAGGGATGGAACCGGTTCTGGAACCCCACAAATACGATACGGCCATTTGCTTTTGCCGCCTGCATCAATTCTTTCACACCGGCCAGGTCATAGGAGACGGGCTTTTCCAAAAACACATCACAGCCTGCCCGGACTGCTTCCAAGGCGCATGGGATATGCTGGCTTGTGATGTTCGTCACATAGGCTATATCCGGCTTCTGGGACAATGCCTCACCCAGGTCAGAAAAGCTCCGGATGGAAAATTCCTCTTCCAGGCAGACGCCCTCCCGGATCTGCATCGTATTGGAGAATGTCCGCTGCAAGCCCCGTACCCGATATGCCAGGAACTCCGCGTCTCCGCCCAGGTAAGCCTTCAGGTTCCTCAAATGCCGCTGTCCGATGCTCCCCAGGCCGATCATCAGTATTTTCATGTCTGTTTCCCCGCTTCACACCGTCTCAGGTATTCCATGATCTCGTTATCAAACAAGGCCACCGCCTCGCTGGTTTCTTCAAACTCCCGGATGCTGTCGATATCTACCGTATCCGGTACCTCAAAGCCGATCATCCGCTCCCCATGGAGCAAATGGTGCGTCACAATATATTCCGTTCTCAATACGTCCACATAGCCGTCCGGTATATACATGGCCGGAAAGCCCTGCCGGGGCCCGTTGGCCCGGTCCAGGGTGATGCCGTTAAATGTCTGATAATAGCCGTCCTCCGAGCGCCAGAACCATTTAAAGGGGCATAGATCCGTTCTGTGCGCCGACCGCAAAGAATCCGCCGTGTCATCAGCCGCCATTCTCCCGATCGCGCTTCGGATCACGGATATCTCCCGCAGGGGCGTAGTAGGCCGAAGATGCACCCAAAACTCCGGGAGCACATCTTCATGAGCGTCCAGCCACCCGATGGCGTGGAGCATGAATTCCAGGTCTGTCGCCGCGTTTCCGGATATCTCCGCCGGGCGCAGGAAGGGCACATCCGCGCCATAGGCCCGGGCGATTTGGGCATACACCTCTGAATCGGTAGACATGATGACGCGGTCTACTTCCGGGGTCAGCTTGCCGGCTGCAATACTGTACGTCATCAGCGGATGCCCCGCCAACGGCTTGATATTTTTGTTTTTTACCCCCGTAGACCCGGAACGCGCCGGTACAATGGCATAAATCAAGCCTTTCTGGATCGGTTTCATCCTCTGCTTTCCTCCCTGCTCTTCAAAATCTCCCGGCTCAGCTCCCGAATCACGCCGAAGCCGCCGTTCTTTTCAGATATCCAATGGCTTATTGCCAGCACCTCCGGCTCCGCATCCCGTGGACATCCGCAGGCCCCCACTGTCCGCATGGCCTCCAAATCGTTGACGTCGTTGCCGATAAACATGGCCGCTTCGAGGGGAAAGCCGTTGACCTTGCAATAGTCCACGACCGCCTGTCTTTTGTCCTCCACCGCATGGATCACATCGATCCGCAGCTTCCGGGCACGGTGCTCCACAATAGGGTTGAGCTCTGTGGACACGATCACCTGCCGAACGCCCGCTTCCCGGAGGAGACGGATGCCCGTGCCGTCACCGCGGTGGAAAACGGCCGATTCCTCCCCTCTCTCCGATACGATGACCCGGTTATCCGTGAGAACACCATCGCAGTCGTAGATGAGCAGCCTGATTTCGGATAGGTCCCTCATCAATGGCTCCTGTATTTCAGCTTGTCCCGCTGGACCTGCTCAATAGGCAGGATCTCTTCGCTCTTATAAGTCAGTGCGTCATGCACCTCGTTCAGGTTGCGCACCAGCTTCCGGATGCCGTCCGGCTCCAGCGACGCTGCATGGTCGGTCCCTTTCCATGTGCGGTCAAGGGTGTAGTGCCGCTCAATATAGGACGCGCCCAGCGTATATGCCGCGACATCTACGGCGATCCCCAGGTGATGGCCGGAAAAGCCGATCTCCTTCACGCGGCTTTCATAGGCTTCCCGCATTCTTGTGATCTCCAGAAGGCACACATCCTTAAAGGGGACCGGATAGCCGGATGTGCAGTTAAACAGCACCAGATCCTTCGCCCGGCCATTCGCCTCAAACAGCTCCACGATCTTTTCTTCCTCCTCGTGGCTCGTCATGCCAAAGGACAGCTGGATTTCCCCTTCGTAGTTCTCGCAGAGCCATTGCAGCATTTCAAAATGCGTATTGCTGGCGGAAGGGATCTTGATAAATTCCGGCTTCAAGGACGCGATCTCCTTGGCGCTGGTCATATCCCACACAGAAGTTGCGTATGTAATGCCGGCTTCTTCGCACCATTTTTTGAGCTGTGCGTGCTGTTCAACGGTGAATTCAAGAAACTCCCTGTGCTCTCCGTAAGTCTTTCCGTAGGAATTCGCCGGATTCGGGTGGGGCGCGTTGTATTGCTCCGGCGTCAGCAGTTCTTTGGGGCAGCGCTTCTGAAACTTGATGGCGTCAGCTTTACAGAAGCGGGCAGCTGTCTCGATCAGGTCATGAGCGATCTCCATTTGGCCCATGTGATTGCAGCCGGCCTCTGCGATGATATAAGGCTTTGCATACGCAGTTTTCATTGAAAAGGATTCCTTTCTAAAGAGCTTTATGTTTTAGAAGATCGTTACTGTACACTCTCCAGCCGCCCCTCCCGCCACAAAAACCGGGTCTTGGCCGGGATCCAAAAGAGCGCGGAGGAGGAGACAGCCGCGGCACAGCCGA
>CANQRQ010000061.1 GCA_947626315.1 uncultured Oscillospiraceae bacterium
GCCTCCAGCAGCGGGTAGCCCTTCGAGATCAACACACCCGGGCAATCGGCCCGCCGGGCCGCCTCGATATCCCGCTCATCATCCCCGAACAGGACGCAGTCCCTCAGCAGATTCAGATCATAGTCCCGCTGGGCCTCATACAGCATCCCCGGCTGGGGCTTCCGGCAGAAGCAGCCCTCATCCCAGTTGTGCGGACACAGGTAGATCCTGTCGATATGGGCGCCGGTCTCTTGGAGATCGGCCTCCATTTTCCTGTGGATGGCCTGGAGCATCTCCTCCGTCAGGCGCCCCCGGGCCAGGCCCGGCTGATTCGTCACCAGCAGCACCAGGACCCCCGCCTCGTTCAGCAGCCGCACAGCCTCTTTTGCCCCCGGCAGCCAGACGAAGTCCTCCGGCTTTTCTATGTAGCAGGCCCGGGGCGGCCTCTCGTTCAGGGTCCCGTCCCGGTCCAGAAAGACCGCTTTCCGTCCGGAGAAAAAACGCTCTGTCAGCGCAAGCCTCGCATAGGAGCCGATGGAGTAATACCGGTGCTCGGTAACGCTGGCATACAGCCGCCCCTGCTCCAGGGCTTTCGCGTAAGCAAAGCGCTCAAAGCTTATATTCTCCTCCGGCAGCCAATTCAAAACCTCCCGGGCGATCAGGGCATAGCCGATGTCCACCCCGTTGAGCCCCGGGGTCTGCCGGGCCTTGTCATACACCTTTACCTGTCCCTCTTCTATGAGCAGGTTGTTTTTCGTATAGCCGTCCCGGTTGGCATAGGCCAGCATCTGCACCAGCGCCCCGTTTTCCCGAAACGCCGCCAGATGGGCCTCAAAATGGAAGGGGCAGTAATTGTCGCAGTACATCAGCAGAAAATCGTCATGGATAAGCTCCGCCGCCGCCCGCAGGCGGGCGCCGGTCTCATATGTCTCCGGCGTCACGCTGCAGCGCACCGTAAGTCCCGGGACAGGGTGAGAGGAGAGGTATTCGGTTATCTTCTCCGCTTTGTAGCCCAGCAGCAGCACCGCATCCGTGATCCCAAAGGAGCGCAGCTGCTCCAGCAAATGCGCCAGAAACGGCCTGCCCTGGACCGGATACAGCGGCTTGGGGTTTTCCAGCGTAAACGGCTGAAGCCGCGTCCCCTGCCCTCCTGCTAATATGACTGCCTGCATAACCTGCCCTCCTGTTTCCTGCGGCGTTACTCTTCCTGCATCTGCTCCCGCAGCCACTTCACTGTCGTCTTGATACCTTCCTGAAAAATGAACTTAGGGCTGTATCCTGTGTCCCGGATCAGCTTGGTGCAGTCGTAGACGCTCTCCGGCTGCTCCACCCCGTTGAAGGGCACGGCGCCCAAATGCAATTGGATCGCCGGGTCTATCTCATCCCGGATCATTTGGATAAACTGTTTCAGCTTCGCGGGCCTGGTGCTGCCGATATAATAGCTGCAATTGGGCTTCCCGTAGGCCCCGATCCGCCAGATCCCCTGGGCCGTGTCCTCGATATATACAAAGTCATACATCTGCTCTCCGGACGTAAAATTCGCCGGCTTTCCCGAAAGCATCGTCTTTGATGCGAAATTTACAAAGTTGGACGTGTAGTTCCCGGGACCGTATGTATTGGACAGACGCGCCCAGAGATGCTCCATCCCCAGACTGCTGCACATGGCCTTGCTCATGTAGTACGCAGCCATCTTCCCCGCCGCGTAGCAGCTGACCATATTGGGCGTGGAGCCGTCCAGCGGCGTATAAGCGCCGGCATCCAGTTCCGCCAGAGCGCCTATTCCCACATACCGTTTGCAGCCGATCTCGTGGGCCGCCTTTACCGCGTCCACCGCCCAGCGGGCGTTGGTGAGCTGCGCGGCATAGTCGCTGCGCAGCGGTCCAAAGGAGCCCACCCAGGCCAGGTGATAGAAAACCTCCGCTCCCTCCCGGATCTTTTCCGGCAGCGCTTCCAGCCGGTCCATATCGCAGTAGACGATCTCCACATGGGGCAGATCTTTGATCCTCTCCACACTGGATCGCTCACTGTGAATAACCGCAACGACCTCGTTTCCATGTTCAACCAGCTGCTTCAAAAGCGCGCTGCCAACAAAGCTGTTGGCCCCCGTTACAATAGCTCTCATTTTTTACCTCCTACCAACGTACCAAAATTTATTAACACAACTATAGAAAACCGTAATGAAAACTTTATTTACCCCCCCCCCGGGTTGACATAATCCAGTTTGCAGTACTCATTATGCCCTCTGTAAACGGCACTTCCGGCTCATACCCGGTGTCTTTTTTCAGTTCGTCTATGGAGAAAATTTCGAGGGGCGTATCCACGCCGGTATACGGGATGGCCCCCAGGCCGAGCTCCCGCCCCGGCGCTACCGTGTCGCGGAGAGCGTACAGGAAATTTTTTAATGGCTGCGCGTGTCCGCTGCCGATCATATAGCTCTTGAAGGGAACACCCTTCTCCCCCAGCAGATAAAAGGCCCGGGCCGCGTCATCAATATACACGAAATCATAATTCTGCTCACCGGGCGTGAATGCCAGAGGCTCTTCCGTGCTCAGCATGTCCCGGATGGTCCGGTTGATCAGTCGGGGAGACTTCTCCCCTACGCCAAAGGCATTGATCAGCATTCCCCAGACGAACTCGATCCCCAGGCTGGCCGCCACTGACTTGAGCATGGCATGGGCCGCCAGCTTGGCCCCGCCATATATGTAGCCCAGGCCCGGCCGGCTCTCCTGCTCGTTGGCCGCATAGTAGGTCTCAAACTCCATGATCGTCCCAACGCCTACGAAGCGCCGGCACCCTATGGCATGGGCCGCCCGCAGGCACTCCACAGACCACTGCACATTTTGCAGCTGCACCGCCGTGTCGTTCCGGTCGCTGCCGTGGCCGCCATTCCATGCGAAATGGTAAAACACATCCACATCCCGATCCGGGATGAGCTCCGGCAGGCGGGATATGTCCTTCATCTCAAAGGGCACAAGGCGGACCAGCGCGCCGCCCTCATATTCCCGCTTCTGCACCGTGTGCACCAGGGCGATCACCTCGACGCCCTGCCTCGCCAGGCACTCTGTCACCGCGTGGCCCACGAACCCGTTGGCCCCGGTCACTATGGCTTTCTTCACTGTCGCTCTCCCTCCTTGCTCTTCAAAAGCTCGCAGAAGGTTTTCATCATCATGTGGTTGAAGATCAGGTGGATATCCTCCACGATCTGCATATTCCAGGAGGGAACATGCATGTGATGGTCCGCCAAGCGGCGGAGCCCGCCGCCGTCATAGCCCGTGATCCCCACCACCTCACAGCCCTGGGCTCCGGCGTATTCCGCCGCACGCAGCACGTTGGGGGAATTCCCGCTGCCGGATATGGCCACTACCAGGTCCCCCGCCCGCAGCTTTCCCTCCAGCTGCTTGACGTATATGTACTCATAGCCCACGTCGTTGGCCAAGGCCGTCAAAATGGCCACATTATCGTTGAGACAGTGGAAGCGGAACTTCTTTTCCAGCTCATAGCTGACGCCTTTGTTGAAATCGTTGAGCATATGAGACGCGGTTGCCGCGCTTCCGCCGTTGCCAAAGCAGTAGATCTCCGCCCCACGCTCGTAGGCCCTCAGCAGCGCGTTCATCGCTCCGCTCAGTTCCCCCCGGTCCACCTTATGGAGCGCCTCCTCCATGGTAGTGAAATACGTATTGATCTGTTTTGTGAAATCTACGGCTTTTTCCATCTGTCTCCCCCTTTTCAGTCGTAAAAGATGATCTGGGACCCGGCGGGCTCAAAGCGGAACCGGATCTCCCGGTAGCCGCTCAGCGCCTGCCGCACCGCCTCCCGCCGTTCGGCGGGGACGTACAGCAGCAGAAAGCCTCCGCCTCCGGCCCCCAGGATCTTTCCGCCCAGGGCCCCGGCGGACTTCGCCGCGGCATACATGCCGTCTATTACCCCGTTGGAGATGCCCGAGGCATACTGCCGCTTCTTGCTCCAGGCCGCGTCCAGTGCGGGGCCCCAGCTGTCCGGGTTTCCCTCGCACAGCGCCCGGTGCGCCCGCTCCGCGTCCTCCACCATGGAGTCCAGCAGCGCCGTCTTCTCCCCGATGGAGTCCGTCTGCTCCCGCATGATTTTGGACGAGTCCCGGGTCAGCCCCGTGTAAAACAGCATCAGCGACGACTTCAGCCGCCCCATGCTCTCCTCCGAAGCCAGCACCGGCTCCGCGCTGACGCTTCCGTCCGCATAAAACTTATACCGCCGGAAGCCGCCGCAGGCCACCGCGTACTGGTCCTGGATGCCGATGGGATTGCCCAGCCGCCCGATCTCCAGCTCGCAGGCCATCCGCGCCAGCCGCTCCGGGGAGGCGTACTCCCCCTTATAGGCCAGCAGGGCGTTCAGCGTCCCCACCGCTATGGCGCTGGAGGAGGCCAGGCCCACCCCCGCCGTGGCCAGCGGCAGGTCCGCCGAGTAGATGATCTCCACGCCCTTCTCAATGCCGGTCATCTTCAGCGCTTCCCGGATTATATTGTGCTTTAGCTCATCCACCCGGTCCACCACTTCGTTCTGCGAGTAGCACACCCGGATCTGATCGTCAAATTTCTTCAGTACCGTGATATACACATACATGTCCAGCGTCGTGCTCAGCGCTGTGCCGTAGCCGAAGCGGCTTTGGGCAAAATAGCCGCGAAAATCTGTCCCTCCGCCGAAAAACGACGCCCGGAGGGGTGTTTTTGAAATGACCAACATCTATCTCTCCCGTTTCTTTGTCAGACTCTCTCCCGCCAGTAGTTCAGCGTGTCGGACAGGATCTGGTCAAAGCCGATCTCCGGTTTCCAGCCGGTGGCCTTCCGGAATTTCTCCGTATCCCCGATCAGGTAGGGCACCTTCGTGGGCCGGACAAACTTCGGGTCCGTCTCCCAGCGGATATCCTTCACCGTGGACATGCCGATCAGCCGCTCCAGCGCCTCCTGGAAGGTGTATACCTTGTCATGCTCGTCCGAGCCCACCAGGTACAGCTCCCCCGGCTCGCACTTATGCACCGCCAGCCAATAGGCCCGCACGATATCCTGCACATGGGTGAAGTTCCGCTTGTCCCCTGTGTCCCCGATGCGCACCACCGGCTCCTGCAGGCCCTTTTCGATCCGGGCGATCTGCCAGGCGTAGGAGGGCAGGCCGAACACGTTCTCACGCCGGGGGCCCTCATGGTTAAAGGTCCGGGTCCGGTACACCGGGATCCCATAGGAGCGGAAATACACGTAGCCGATCAGGTCCTGCGCCACCTTCGTCACCGCGTAGGGGTTCACCGGCCGCAGCACCGTGAACTCGTTGATGGGCAGCTCGTCCGGATGGATGTCGCCGTACTCCTCGCCGGAGCCGGGGATATGGAACTTGGTGTCCGGCTTGATGTCCCGGATCGCGTCCAGGAAGTTCACCGTGCCCAGGTAATTGGTGTCCATATATTCCCGGGGGTTATCCCAGGAGGGGCTCACGAAGCTCTCCGACGCCATGTGGAAAATAATGTCCGGCCGGACCTCCTGCATGACCTTCCGCACGCCGGAGGCGTCCAGAATGTTGCAGTCGTGCCAGATGATCCTGTCCGCGAAGCCCGCCACATGGTCCATCCGGGACAGGTGCCAGCGCTTCGTGCCGTGCACCTCCACGTCGGGCATGCTCAGCAGATACTCCGCCAGGTGGGAGCCCACAAATCCGGTAACGCCGGTGATCAGTACTTTTTCCATGTTTTCTCCTTTCAGCGCATGGCCTTGACGCGCTCTACATACTCTTTGAAGCTCTGATGATGCTGATCCCGCTGGGAGATGATCAGGTTCTCCACCTGGTCCAGCGGCCAGTCAATGGCCAGATCCGGGTCGTTCCACTGCACGCCGTCCTCATATTTCCGGCTGTACCTGTCCGTGCACTTGTAGGTAAAGACCGTGTGGTCCCGCAGGGCCAGAAACGCCGAGCCGAAGCCCTCCGGCAGATACAGCATCCGCTTGTTCTCCTCGCTCAGGACAAAGCCCTGCCACTGGCCCAGGGTGGGCGAATCGATCCGCAGGTCCACCGCCACCTCATACACCGCGCCGCTGCTCACCCGCACCAGCTTCCCCTGGGGATACTCATACTGGAAGTGGATGCCCCGCAGCGTCCCCTTGCAGGACAGGCTCTCGTTGTCCTCCCCGAAGGTCACCGGCAGGCCCCGCTTCAAAAACTCGCTCTTTTCAAAGGACTTGAGAAAATACCCCCGCTCGTCCGGAAAATACCGGGGCATGATCTCCATCAGTCCCTGCAGCTTCGT
>CANQRQ010000062.1 GCA_947626315.1 uncultured Oscillospiraceae bacterium
TATTGTACTACGACAAGCTCCCTTCGCATAGTGTTTTGACACAATCTCCCCCCAATCCCCCATAAACAGCGCCGGTGCCGGCGCTGGCTGCGCGTTTCTGCGAAACGCTTTTACCATATCCTTGAAACCGCTTTTCGGTTCTCAGCATACGATTTACATTTAGCGCAAAGGAAAAAAGGTCCGCCTCCAAACACTTTGGAAGCGGACTTTATTATCTGGTATGCTCTTTTCCCTTGAGCTTTCCCTCTGGAGCCGATGTTGTTCTTTCATTTTTAATCAAGGCGCTGGGTCTGCCTCATGTGGCAGT
The DNA here is from genome assembly GCA_947626315.1 of uncultured Oscillospiraceae bacterium. GTDB lineage: Bacteria > Bacillota > Clostridia > Oscillospirales > Oscillospiraceae > Limivicinus. Next base: position 308 of record CANQRQ010000062.1, read on the forward strand.
CTATTTCTCTGCACTCAGCTCCTGTTCAAGAGCAGAATAGATTCTAAAAACATCCGGGAAAATAACTTTCGCCCCTCGCTTTGCCAGGCTCAGGACCTCGCGGGAATTTTTCACTACGTCTGCCGCTATACGGTCATCGATCCGAATGGGCTGGTTGTTCTTGTCTATGTAAGCAGTCAGATATTTTTCTGTTGCCGGACACATATTTTGAATCAGAAATGCAGTATGCCGCCCCAGCACTGTTCCAAAACGTATCGTGTTGCATTTGCCGTACTTCTGTATTTTTAATTCCTCGATCTTCTTGTATTTCTCATATTTGGAGGAAATTGGAACTATCCAATATATTTCCGGGACTTTAGAATCCGAAAATGCGAAAAAGCAGGGGCGGTTGTGCGGAACGCCGTCGATCATATCTTTGTTTTTCATCAACTTGTCATCTGGAAAATCAAGATAATACTGATCGGACAGGAAAAACAACTGTGCTTGTACCAAAAGGCAAACCTCCCCTTAGAAAGTAACGCCCTGCCTTTCGACAGGGCGTTACAAACATTTTAATCCCGATCATTTATAAGCCGCTTACCGGGGAGCGGACACTATTTGTAATCCTGACCATTTATAAGCCGCATATCAGGAAGCGAACACTATTTTGGGGTATTGCTACCCTCTGATAATAGTATATGCAGCGGCAGGATTTTTGTCAATGGTTTTTTCAGACAGAGAGGGACCTTTACGTTCATTCAAAACACACGCACCCAATCGCGCCTTATACTGTCTTTTGATTTTCCTTACGCTCTCTTTCTATATCCTCTGGCCGCTGGTCCTTCCCCAGCATACGGTCCACATTGGCCTTGACGGTGAGCAGCTCGCGCATCTCGTCCCGTGCGGCGCGGTACTCGGAATAGGCGGCCTTTTTCCCGGCCAGGAGCGTCCCGTATTCAGCTTGCAGTTCTTTGACCGTGGGCAGTTTTTCCACGCCCAGCTCGTCAAACGCTTTCTTCGCGGCCTTATGCAAGAGAATTTCGCTCTCATGCTCGGCCAGGAATTTCTTGGAGTATCCCGCCTTGCGGTAGGCTGCATAAACAGAGAGGGTCTTGGAATAGTTGACGATGTGCGTTTTCAAAACGGCGATCTCCGCCATGCGTTTTTCCGCCGCCTTGATTTGAGCGGACAGCTCGTTATACCGTGCAGAGGCCGCCGCCGTTTTTTCGGAAAGTTCGTCGTAGTCCAGCAGCTTGTGTTCTGTCAGATAGTTGACCGTCTGCGCCATTTGCTTCAGATTAAAGGAGCCTGCCCACCGCGCATAACCGGTCCCCTTACCCTGGGCAAGTTTGGTCTGAATGTCCACCAGCAGATTGACCTTCGGCGGATCTGCGCGGACAAATTTTCTGCGTGGCGTGTGGGCCTTCTCTCCTGAAATGACAGCAGCCAGCGCAGGCTCGGTGTATGCCGGCCCCAGGCTGTCCAGCCGCACAGCCCTCTCCCAGCCTGGCACCTTCAGCCGGACCGAACGACCCCGCCGGTCCGTCTGAATACCGGCCTTTTTCAAAAGCTCCAGCAGCTCAGAAAAGTCCGCAGGCTTTTGCGCGAGAGCTTCGTCAATAACGGCGCAGAGCTGCTCCCGGTGGGACAGCTTTGTGTTGCCGCCCAGCCATTGTCCATAGCTCTTTCCGTGGCCCTGGGGCGATTCAATGACGGAGTAGCCGTTTTCAATACAGATGGTATCGCTCAAACGGCGTACCGCTCTGGCAGAGCCAATGAAGTCCCGGAATTTCCGAGTGCAGTCCAGAGAGGTGCTGTTCCAGATGATGTGATTGTGGATATGCTTTCTATCGACGTGGGTGCAGACCACAAAAGCATGATTGCCTTTAGTAAAGCGTTTGGCAAACTCCACGCCCAGGCGGTTGGCTTCTTCCGGCGTGATCTCTCCGGGAACGAACGACTGCCGGACCTGATAGGCGATCACATCGTCCGAGCTGCGGCTGCGCCCGGTCTTGTTCAGATACTGTCGTTTGGAAAACAAAAACTCCGCATCGGCAATCTCCCCGTTGCACTGATAGCAGGAGATCAGTCGCCCGTGGTCGGTTTTCTCCGGGTTCTCCACATAGCCGAGGATGTCCCGGATCGCGGTCCCCAGCCTCCGGCCCTTGCCGATATGGAGCGAGAAAAGACGGGTTGTTGCTACAAGGCATCCCTCCTAAAAAATTGGCTCATATTTCTGCGAGACACTCTTTTTAGAAATGTATTTTAACAATTCAACACATTGCTGTATGGATTTGTCGCATTCGTTTTGAATTTACTGCTCTGCCGGTGCTAGTTTGCGCTTGCCAGCGGCCAGATTAATTTCCAACATATTCTCCGGCATAGCACAAAATTCTGAATCGCTCCAGCTCATTAGTTTGTTGACTCCGCCCCAGCTCATTAGTTTGTTGACTCCGCCCCAGCTCATATAACCACGCCTTGTTAGCATAACTTCGCAGCACTCGACCTCATTGCATACTAATATACTGTTGCTATGCACAAATAGATAGACTTCGCAAACTTTATAATACTTTTTTTATAAAAAAAACCAAAAAAACAATGCATATTCTCTTCTCTCTTGACAGATTCAAAACAAGGTATTATACTACATGTCAGAATAAGGTTGTCTGAGACTATTGTTGTTTTGCAATTAAATGATGGTTAGTTACTTCTACTCATGTTTATTCCAGAGATGAAGATCTGGTACATATTAAGGTAAAAGGGTTTTAGAGATGCAGTACAATGCACGGCAGGTAGAATAGGATCAAGGGCAACTACAATTATGCTTCGCTCTTTCAGTCGTTAAGCATTATGGACAGGCTGCCCTGTTTTTACGACCGGAGGAGCGCAAGAAAGGGATTATTATGCGCTCGTGTGTCAAAAAGGACATGGGCGCTGTTTCTTTCTCTTGATGGAGGTGAAGATATTCTGGACTACAACTAAATAGTGCGCTCTTTTTGATAGTTCAAAAAGAGCGCACACAGCGGCCCTGGGTATCCACTTGGCTGGCACCAATTGGATAATAATGGCCTCACCTTGCTCCTTTGCCTGGCAGCAAAAGAGCTCGCACCACAATTCTGGCACGCCTCCTTCATTGGTAGTAAAAAAGACGCACACAGAACTTTTTCCCGCGCACACCTTTTTTGGCGAAAAGGAGTGTGCAGTAAGCCCCCAATTAAATATCCGAATTGACATGTTGGCTACTAAAAAACTGATAAAATCGGGGACAGATATATATTATACTAGTACACTTCTTTTGTCAAGCAAAGAGGTAATCCATTTTTTTACTAGGCTTTGCTTAGACATTGAAAGATATCTGCCCTCCGTTAATGGCCGAAGGAGGGCCAAAAAATGATTCTTTATTTTGATGTATTGGCCATTTTCATTTTCGCCGTTTTGGGTGCAATATTGTCGGACAATCGCAAATCTGACAATGCACTTAAGATACTCTGCCTTTTTTGGGGTTCATTCACATGCTGCTTTGGTGGCGGCATTATTAGAGACGTTCTATTGACAACCATGTTGGTTATATCCTCTAAATCGCCTTTGAAGCCTCCTTTCGGGTTTCTTGATATAAGCAGTCTTGCAGCGGCAGCTGGTTTTGGTTTGTATATATATTTGTATATTTTTGGAAAAGAGAAAATTCTAGAGCGGAAGAAGGTTCAACTATTCCTGACCATTTTTGACGCTGCAGGCATGGGTAGATTTATAGTAGCAGGAGGAGAGCGAGCTGCACTCTGTTTCTCAGACAGTCCCTCTTTGGGCTCTACTATCGTTATTTTCGTGAGTGCTATGCTGTCTAGTGTCGGTGGTGGTATTATCACAAAGCTTCTTAGAAAGAAAAAGGTTTCGGCTATCTTTAGAGAGAAGTGGAAATACTATATGACGGCCTTCTTTTTCTCTATAGAGTATACAGCTGTAAGAAAACAAATCGAAAGTGCAGATGACTCTGTACTTCTTATGGCAATCGAAAGCGTAATAACCATTCTTGCAATCGAATATAGACTTGTCTGCAGAATTGCTTCTGCGCTTGCTTTTCAACATGAACCTAAAAGTTTTTACTATTCTCTGGCCATCAGCTTTAGTACGAGCAGTGTAGTTATCGACAACAGAGTGCTATTGTCTCGCGGAGCTCGGTTCAAATCTATTCAGACTCATAACAAAGGCATACACACTATCTCTTATGCACCAAGTGTAACAGCATTGAGGACAGATAGACTGATAGCAATAGGAGCATAACTCAGGAAGCTGCCCTTCTATTATTATGCACCCCCAATGTTGGGGGTGCATCTCATATGGTGAACCAGCTTGCATCTGCGCATAGATGTATAAACGTCAATCAAGAACAGAAATGATGTACCTACTTTACTGAAGTTTGAGTTTTAAAAGCCCCGGCTAAGATATCAAAACTATATTCCTTTGTTATAGCGCTGCCAGAGAGGACAACACCTTACCTGCCATTTCCCACAGCTTATCATAATTCTGCTTTATCTCCTCCAGGTCGGCGTCATAGACGCGGCCCGTCTCATGGACCCGGCGCGTGAGCTGATTGAGGTTGTTGCTGGACCGGCGCAGCAGAGACAGCAGCTCCCGAAGCTCCGGCAAGTCCAGGTTGACGATCATCCCGTCAATGGCCATTTTTCGCAGATAGGCCGCCATGTTGCTTGTTCCCACAGCGGCCATTTTCTGCGAAATCATTTCTTTTTCCTCCGGCGTGACGCGAAATCGAAGCATCACATTCCGCCTCCGCTTTTCCACCATTCTTAACGCTCCGGCTCTTTCTTTTTCCTTTTGGCCGGAGCTGGTTTCTCCCCGGACGGCTGCTGCCGCAGCTTGGAGCGGACGGAGGCCCGGCCCCGGCGCAGGGGCTGGGACCGGTCCTC
>CANQRQ010000063.1 GCA_947626315.1 uncultured Oscillospiraceae bacterium
TTGAGGGAACAGGCAGGGACTGGACGCTCACTGAAAGATTGAAGTAGTCCGTCTCTCCAAAGATAAGGTTACAGGGTACATTGCCCTACTCATTGGTGCTTGAAAGAACGTCCGACACACATAAGAATTCAGTCCAGCGCGAGGCTGAGCCTACTCGCCTCCACGTGCTCTGTAGTGTGCCTGTTTCCTCAAGTATATTCTAACAAATTAGAGATTGCTGTGTTAGCGGCATCTGCGTTTCATCCCCTTTGGTGCCTTGTAGCGCAGCGGAAAGGAATGGTCATAAGAATGGCAAAGAAAAGAGCAGCTGGCGAGGGCAACATCCGCAAGCGGAAGGACGGGCGCTGGGAAGGACGGTACGTTGCCGGACATGATGAAAACGGAAAACCCATCCGTAAGAATGTTCTGGGCAGGACCCAGGCGGAGGTCAAGGCCAAACTGAAAAAAGCTATCGAGACCAGCCAAAGCCTGGACGTGGCGAGGGCGGATGAGTACACCGTGGGGAGTTGGCTGAAGCTCTGGTATGAGTTGTACTCCAAGCCCAACATCCGTGAGGCTACTCAGGAGCGGTACTGGAACCACATCCGTTACCATATCATCCCGGAGATCGGCAACGTCAAACTCTCCAAGCTGACCGGGCGGCAGGTCCAGAAGATGTACAACGATGTCCGTGACCATGGCCGGGTGAAGAAAGGGCCCAACGACAAGCGCAGCTCGTCTCTCACGGCTTCCTACATCAAGAGCCTCCACCGGATGCTGCATATGGCGTTGGAACGTGCGGTGAAGGAGCAGCTCATTCTCCGCAACCCCTGCGACGATGTGATCTTGCCGAGGGAGGAAAAGAAGGAGATGAAGATCCTCAAGCCGGAGAACATCGGCGCGTACCTGGCAGAGGCGGAGAAGCGGGGCGTCCTGCCCATGTTCTTCCTGGAGCTGTGCTCCGGTCTGAGAAAAGGAGAGCTGATCGCCCTGCTGTGGACAGACCTGGATGTAGAGCGGCAGACGATCTCCGTGTCCAAACAGGCGGTGCGGGTGAAGGGCGGCGGCGTAAAGGTGACCACGCCTAAGACAGCCACCTCCATCCGCATCGAGTCCATCCCCAAGGAAGCGGTGGACCTGCTCATAGAGGAACACGAAAAGCACCCGGACAATCCGTATATGTTCCCGTCCCCGGTGAACGGCGGGATGTGGTACCCCGACGCGGTGAACCGTCTCAACACAAAGATGCTGAAGGACCTGGGGCTGGAGCACATACGATTTCACGATCTCCGGCATACGTTCGCAACGGTCGCTCTGCAGAGCGGAGTAGATATCCGAACGGTGTCCGGGATGCTGGGCCACGCCGACCCCGGCTTCACCCTCCGCACCTACACCCACGCCACCAACCCCATGCAGGTCCAGGCGGCGGCTACGATCGGCAAGGTCATGGCAGAGAGAAGATAGGAAAACGAATCCGGCATTGCAGCGAAAGAGAGCCTCGGACGATGTCTTGTCCGAGGCTCTCTCGTCTCTTTTTTAGCTCACCGTTTGCGGCGCAGTAATCAAAGAAGAAGGCCGTTTTAGAAAAAACACACAAATACGGGAAACAACTGTCGTTTTAACTATACAGAGGATCTTACAAAATAACGCATAGCAGAGGCAATGTTGCCATTGAAAACAGGGTGGAAGCAAAGACGAGCCGGGATGCAAACAGGCTGTCGCAGCCATACTGCTCTGCCAGAATCGAGGTGGTACTTCCGGCAGGCATACCGGTCATCAGTACGCTGATGCTCTTCAGCAAAGGGTCGATGGGCAAAAAGTAGAGGGCTCCATAGACCACCATTGGAAAGGCAACCAGACGCAGAAAGCAAAACCATAGGACATTTAGGTCAAAAAGAGAGCGTATGTTTGTCCCCGCCAAAATGGAACCGATCACCAGCATGGAAACAGGAATGCAGCAGCGGCTCAAAGCGGCCACAGTCTCCAGCGCAAAACCTGGAAGTTTTACCGGCAGGACCATGAGGGCCAGCCCCACAAAGATGGCAACGATACAAGGGTGGACCGCCAGTTTTTTCAGAGCATCCTTCCGCTCCACGCTTGTGAACAGGCTCAGGCCAGCCGTCCACATGGTAAAACGAATCGGTATCTGAAAAATTGATGTGACCATGACACCCATGCTGCCATAGAGCGCCTCTGCGACTGGCAGGCCGATAAAGCTGGAATTGGAGCAGATCATGCCGTAAGAGAGGACGCTGCTCCTGGCTCGTTCAAGACGATGAAACAGGACCCGGCTGCCGAGAATCGCAACGATCTGGATAGCGGTGCAGATGCAAAAGGCGTATAGGCAGTTTCTCATAAAATCTGCTGTGACAGCGGCTCCCCCCAGAAAGGAATTGACAATATTGCAGGGGAGGATGAGATCGATAAGCAGCGCGGAAAGGCACTTACGGCCTGCCTCGTTTATAACACACAGCTTTGCCAGCAGGGTTCCCATCAAAATAAGAATAAAAAGCTGCGATTGCAGCGTGAGCATTTTTGCAAAAACGTCCATATCCGGCGCCTCCTTTTGACCAAAGCATATCACAGTCTGGCCTTCGATGTGAAATACCGTTATCAAAAGAAGTTTATACCGCGAAAGCATGAACTTCTTAGAAAAACAGTATTAGACGTATGAACAACACTGTGCTATGCTGGACAAGACAAAAGGAGGCGTCAAAATGACTGTATATTTGAGTGAGCATATCGCCCCGTCGGCATATAAGCGGCTGGCATCGAATTTTACTATCGTGGATAATTTCGATCACCCGGAGGACCTGGATGCCATCATCGTGCGTCGGGCCCATGTGACCGGGGACGTGATCGACCGGGCCAAGAAGCTGAAGATCATCTCCATGCATGGGGTGGGCCTGGACACCATCGACGTGAAAGCTGCCCAAGAACGGGGCATCCCCGTAGTGAACGTACCCGGAGGCAGCGCCGAATCGGTGGCTGAACTGGCCGTTACATATCTGATGGCTTTAAGTCGGAAACTACTCCCCATCGACCGCGGTCTGCGGGAAGGACGGTATCACCACTTTGGCGAAACCTCTCTCATAGGCACAGAACTCTACGGCAAAAAGTTGGGTCTGGTAGGCGCAGGCCACATCGCCGGACGGGTAGCAGAGATCATGCGCAACGCTTTTTTCTGTGATATTTGGTGCTGGAATCCCCATAAGAATGCCGAACAGCTGGCGGCAATGGGCTATAAAAAGATGGACACTCTGGAGCAGCTTTTCCATGACATGGATATGGTCAGCATCCACATTCCGCTCACGGACAGTACGCGAAACCTTATCAGCTATAAAGTCCTTGAAAACGCTAACCCCGCTCTGCTGCTGGCCAATACCTCCAGAGGCGGAATCGTAGATGAGGGCGCTCTCTATGACGCTCTGGCTACCGGTAAGATACGGGCCGCGGCGTCAGATGTATTTGTCTCCGAGCCTCCGGCAAAAGACGCGCCGCTGCTGACTCTGGACAACTTCATCGCCACGCTCCACATAGGAGGAAGTACGAATGAGGCTTTGGACCGGGTGAGCAATACGGCAGTAGATCATGTAATGGAGGCCCTATGCCCTTGACGAAGCCGCGCTCCTGCGGTATCATATCTACAAGATCATACTTTTGAGGGTTATGCCGCATGGAACTGCGTCAACTGGAAAACTTCCTGAAGATCGCGGAATATGAAAATATCACGCAAGCTGCCGAAGCTCTGCACATGAGCCAGCCGCCCCTCACCCGGCAGCTTCAGGCATTGGAGGCGGAACTGGAGACAGAGTTGTTTGTCCGGGAGAAAAAACGCCTGCATATCACAGAGGCGGGACGATTCTTCCGCCAGCAGGCCGAGCAAATACTGGCCCTGGCAGACAAGACGGCAGAGCAGGTACGCCAAATTGGTGAGGGACTGACCGGTACGCTGTACATCGGCTCTATCGAGACAGCGGGACCGGCGCTCCTGCCCAAATGGCTGGAAGGCTTTAAGGCCCGTTGGCCAGACGTGCGATACAGCCTGTGGAGCGGCAACTCCGATGACGTGATAGAAAGATTGGAAAAGGGCCTGGTAGATATCGCTCTCATCCGGGAACCGTTCAACGGGGAGAAATTCGAGTCCATTCACATTCTGGATGAGCCATGGGCGGCGCTGGTGCGTATAGATCATGCCCTTTCAAACGCGGACAGCTTAACGCTGGCCCAGTTGGCAGGCGAGGAATTGATCGTTCCCATCCGCCGCAGCACCGAGGTCGCCCGCTGGTTCTCGGAGGCGGGTATGGAGGCAGTCATAACCTGTCAGTACGCGCCTTTGATAAATGGCGTCATTCTGGCGGAGCAGGGGTTGGGAGTGGCTATCTGCCCGGCCTCGGCGGACGATATGCTCTCCGGCCGGTCGCTGGTGATGCGTCCACTGATAGATGCACCAGCTTCCGGCGTGGCCCTGATTTGGCAAAGAGGCGCACGTTTGAGCGCCCCATCAGAAAGATTCATAGAATACATAAAGGCTCTCCCACAATAGAACAGAACCAGTAAAAAGTCTCGAAAAATTGATCTTCTTTTTAAGCTCAAGAATTGCGGCGCAGGTACCAAAGAAGAAATCCCTTTTCGCAACAAGAACGCATGAGCAGGGGAACAGCCGTTCGCTGTGTGGGTCAACCCCACCGCCGCGCTCGCCGTTTTTCTTTCCCGGCTTGTTCGCTCGTTTCGGCTTGTGGGTCAGGGTGTGGGTCGGCGGCCTGATCCACACCCTGACCCACTGCTTTTTTAAACTGCTCCCCAAGTCAAGTACAAAATAAGTTGACCCATTAAAAAGAAGGATACGCCCCTGTGGTGAGATAACAG
>CANQRQ010000064.1 GCA_947626315.1 uncultured Oscillospiraceae bacterium
GAAGTTCCTGTGCTTTGGTTCGTGAAAGCCACGCGCAAGACACAAAATATCCATGGAATTCCCGTGAGTTGACATAAAACACCGAATTTTGCGGATTTTTGGCTCATTCAGTCAATATTTGCATGACCCGGCAGCACCCCGCACGCAAAAAGAACCCCCCCGGCCGAAGCCGGGGGGTCCTTTCGTTGAAAACTGTTTAGTTTTCAGGGGTTTTCCCGTGTGGTGTCAAGCTCCAAAAGCGGTAGCGTAGCCGGTCCCAACATTGAAGTCGGCCTCAAAGACGGTCGACCCGGCGATCTTAGCAGGCGCACGATCCGCATCAAGGTTGTCTCCACTGGTGACGGTCGTCTCGGTGGTCCAATAGAACTCAACGTGAGCGGTCTTGCCACTCCATTGCGTATAGACATCGCCGCCAACACTGGAGGCGAAGCTCCAACGCATTGTCTGAGGCAGGCCTGCGATAGCGGGGCCGAGGTTGTTGACGCAAATCACGTCCTTACCAGAAGCGTCTTTACCGCCGGTGAACACGGCCACGAGGTTCACGGCGTTCGCGGGCTTGCTCACGTGATCCAATCTAAAGAGGAACGTGTGGTTGCCTTCGCCCGAACCGCTCATTTGGCCGCTCTTCATGTGGTAAACACCTTCGGGCACCATCTTCTCGGTGTCTTCGGTGCCCTGGGTATGATCGTCGCTCAGCTGAGCGGCCGCCTTCCAGGTGTCCACAGTCAGCTTAGTTCCCCGCGCGATAGTGACCTCGGCGCCAGCGGCGATCTCGTCAGCCTTCAGGGTGGAGCCCGCGCCGACGGTCACTTTAGCGCCCTCGACAACGGTCGCGACCTCGAGCTTGCCGCCTTCCTCGACGGTGATCTCAGAGCTTGCGGCAATCTCATCGGCCTCAACAGAAGCGCCCTTGGCGATGGTAACGGTGCCGGAAACCTTGCCGGCGTTCTCCACTTTACCGCTGATAGTGGTCCCACCATTAGCAGCACCAACAATGTTGTTGCCGTTGGCGTTGATCGTGCCAGCGCCAGTGTCAGCAGGCAGCTCCACGGGAGCGGTGCTCTTGGGCAGGGTCACAGTGGTGCCCGCGGCTACGGGGCCGGTGAGGGGAGCCTTGGGGTTGACGACGCTCAGAGTCACGGTCACGTCACTCTTCACGCCGCTCACGGTCACCGTGTAGGTGGCGCCGCCGCCGGTCAAGCCAGCGTCGTACAGCTCGATCTTCACGGTCGCGGTGCCGCCGCTCACGGTGGCGCTAAGAGCCGTATCATTGTCGTTCTGAGGACCCTTGACCTGGAACTCAGCGGTGCCGGTAGTCGTCAGCTTATTGTTGTCGGGCAGCTTGATACGCTGAGTATCATCGGTCGTCAGAGTTACGGTGTAGGAAGGTTTGTAACCCGTGCCGGGCTCTTCGGTGTCGTCATTGAGGCCCTTCTCGACGATGTAGATCAGGTCCACATAGCCGTCGGCGTCAAACTGATACACGATCTCGTTTTTGCCATAGACGTCAACATCGTCAAGGGTAGTCAGAGCGTAGGTCTGCGGGACGCTCTTGCCGGTGTAAGGATTCACCAGGTAGACCTGGCAGTCGTCGGCAAGGGTCAGGTACTTGTCAGTTTTCTCGTCGCGGTTATCAGCATACAAAGCAGCTGTGGCATCCGGATTCACAACCAGCACGTCGTCCTTCACGAGCCAGCCGATGTTGTTGCCAACGCCCCAGCAGGGATTGCCGTAAATCGGGCTGACATAGGTCACAGTATCCCAACCGTTGGTGGTCTTGTTGGTGTAGGTGTAGAGACCGGTGTTCAGAACGTTGGAGGAAGCAACATTGGTGACGGTCAGCGTCTTGCCGTCCTCGCCCTCGATGATGGCGCCGTACTCGTTCTTGTCGTTGCCGGTCGTGGCGAACTGAGGATTGGTCATCAAATAGGCATAGTTGAGCTCGGCATACTTCTCGGGGACCTGCTGCTTGTTAGCGTTCAGAACAAGGACGAAATCGGCGTAGCCGTCGGCGTCGGTATCGAACGCGCTGACCTCGAGATCAAGATCCGCCATTTGCTGACCGTCAATGTTGGCAGTCCCGTCCTTGAGGGGAGCGGTAGCGGTAGAGGAATTGCCAATAACGGTGCTGTAGCTCATGTTCATGACGTCCTTGAAGCCGACGCTGATGGTGAAGTCCTTGAACTGGTACTCGTTGGCGGTGTGGTTGTAGGGATAGTTGGCAACGAAGTACACGGTGGTGTCGTCAACAAGGATGTCGGTAATGTCATTGACAGTACCAATATATTTGGGATAGGTATTAGCTGTGGGTACTTTCTTGGCAACGCTGGTCAGCTTCGCGAGCGCGAAAGCGTTGGCCTCGCCGCGCTTAAGAACAGTGTTGTCACCAAGCGTTCCGGTGAAGCTGTTATCGGCCTTACCGGCGACAGCGACAGTGTAATAGCCGTTGGCGATAGGCGTGATCTTCGCGAGAATGCCCGCGTCCTTATTCTCACCATCCACTACAGGTGCAGGGTTAGTAGTTTCATTCCAGAATTTATTGGCGGCTTTCTGAGCGTTGGCTGCGCTGGTGTAGGGCTTCTTGGTGGTGGGATCAACGCCATAAACTGTGGGGGTGCTGCCGTCGGGCATCAGCATGTTATAGGCGATGACATACTGGTTGGTGGTGCCGGTGACCAGAGCAATATTGACGGAGGTAACGACACCAACATTGGAGACGGGATTTGTGTCCACGCCCAGCACGTTGTTCTGGGAATCCAGATACACGGTGTAGGTCTTGCCGATGTCCCGGGTCAGGATCCGCTGGACGCTGGAGCCAACGACAGGAGCGGCCGCGGTGTTGTAACCGTAGGTGTAGTTGTACAGGTAGGTCTCGCCGTCGGTTCCCTTGAAGCCAACCTCGGTGAGGGTAGCCTTCTTACCACCGTCAGGCGTCCAGTTGGCGGAATCACGAACAATCTCGCTGACGGTAACGGACTTGGCGGTGACTTTCTCGACGTCTTTTTCGTCAATCGTGAATGTCTGGCCATCAAAGGAATTATACGGATCCTTTGTCACGACGTTGACGCGGAGCATCTCGCCAACAGCATACTTATCGGTGGCGATCGTCGCCGTGGCGGTGATCGCAGCGGGGGTATTAGAAGCGTTGGGGTTGGCGACATTGTTGCCATAAACCGTGAGGGTGGTTTCGGCCTTCTTGATAACATGGCCAGCGGGATCCGTCACCTCAGCGGTGACCTTGGTGACCTTGGCCAGATAGGTGTCGATGTAGACGATAATATTCTTTCCGTCTGCGTCTGTGGTCTTATAAACTATCGTCTGGCGGCCCTGGTGGCCAATGGTGTTGACGGTGTCAAGAGGCTCGATGACTTCGGAACCTACGTTCTTAATGCCGTTGGTGTAGGTCTTGTAGGTCGTATCAACGTCAAGCTCGAGGTCATCAGCCACGTCGCACTCGGTAACGGGCGTCCAATACGTCTTCGACACAGGCTTGGTGGTATCAGTCCAGCTGTCGGTAACGGCCTTGACAGGATAGGTGAACTCAACCGTGTGCTTGACGGTGGTGTCGCCAAGTCTGCCAAACTTATCGGAGGCGGCAGTCGACGGAGCACCGGCAGTATCTTTGACCAGCGGAATATTGGCCTCGCTGTTGGGCTGGTTGGGAATCCTGTAGGGGATGTAGTCCTTCTCGGCGTTGCTCCAGGTGACGCGGGCAGCCGTGGCGGCCTTGTAGGTCATCTGAGCGACTTCCTGACGCTGGCTCACCGCATCCAGCTTGGAGGTGATGCCGTCGGTCAGGTGGAGACGGGTGGCATCAGAGGCGATGTGCTTGGCCCAGTCAGC
>CANQRQ010000065.1 GCA_947626315.1 uncultured Oscillospiraceae bacterium
CCCCTCCCGCCACAAAAACCGGGTCTTGGCCGGGATCCAAAAGAGCGCGGAGGAGGAGACAGCCGCGGCACAGCCGAAGGACAGGTCCGGAATGTAACGAAACAGCTCTGTCGGAAAGCTTTTGGGCAGGGTCCTTACCCCAAGGCCGCTATAATCCGCTCTGTCCCGGGGATGCGGCTTGAGCAGCACCTCATAGCCCCGCGCCTGCATTTCAGCGATCAGCTGCCGGTAGGTCTGGAGCTGCTCTTCCCAGGAAAGAAGCAGCCCGTCCTCAAACAGAGGCTCCGTCAGGATCAGGGCTGTCTTTTCCTCTGTCTGCCCCTCCAGCTCCGGACATTCGAAAACATCCAGCAGCAGCCGCTTTTCCCCGGCTGTCAGCCTCTCTTCCAGCCCGGCCCGGGGCAGCTCCACCACGCGCGGCAGACGCAGCTGCAGGCCGCGGGCCTCGTTTACCTCCACGTCTGTCACATATCTCGACTCACCCAGCGGAAAATAGCCGCTGTTCAAAAGCCGCCGCAGCCGGAATTTCAAATTGTGGGGTCTGAGCAGCCAGGCCTGTCCCGATTCAAGGATCACCTGATAGAAATTGAGAGAATCCTCTATCAGATGATAGTGCCGCCCGGCGTCTGTCAGATACCTCCCTATCGGCGTGCCGTCATGGAAGATATAAATGTCCTCATAGTCCTCCAGCTTGAAGGGCACCAGCGGACGAACCGCCAGATAATGGCGCCGGTGCTGAAAAAGGACCCTGTCCAGGGGACCCGTTCCCATGTCCTCCGGGAACTTGCTCTGTTCCACGAACCAGACCCGGCGAAAGATCCCCGTCTCCCGCAGCCGGGCCGCCAGCCGCTCTCCGGTGGGTATATCGTCGCAGATCACCGCGTCCGACTCCCCGCCGCCGGCAAACTGCTTCAGGAGCGTAATATACGTGTGGTAATAGGTCGTGCAGATAAACAAATTCATAGTCCAAGGCTCCGGGTCCAGAACGCCCGGCAGCTAAGCTCACCGGCTCTGGCCAGATACTGGGCCCGGGCCCCTCTGTAACGCAGGGCCAGGCGCCCCATCATCGCCAGCACCCGGAACGGGTCCGTCAGAATGCAGACCGGCCGGCTTTTTCCCGGCTTCTCCATCTCCCGCAGCAGCTGCCCGTTCAGCGCCTCCGCGTCCATCTCCAGGAAAAAGTCCGGTCCCTTCAAAAAGTCCCGGTAACCCCGGAGCATAAACCCGATCGCCCGGGGATCCCCCCGCAGCGCCGCCCAGCCCGTGGAGTACCCCAGCTTCTTCATCCCGGGCCAGATCCCCGCCCCGATGCCGTGCAGCGCGCTCACCAGCAGCTCGTTGCGCTTGATGTAATACTCCAGGTAGGGACTGTACTTCCCCTCAAAATTCGTGTGCCATACCCCTATCCCGTTCATCAGCAGAATACGCGGCTTCAGCCGCAGCCCGTATTCCACATCGTCCGTCTTGATGAACAGCGGCAGCGGCAGCCCGGCCTCCTCCGCCGCGTCCAGCGGGATGCAGCAGTACCACCAGGCGTTGTACTGGATCGGGTGTTCTCTCTCATTCAGCAGCAGGTTCCCCGCCTTGGCCAGGTCCAGCTTCTTCCCCACCGGCACCAGCTTCCCGCCCCGGTAATACGCCCCGCACTCATGCTGCACCGTGGGCTTATCCTCCCGCAGCATCTGTCCCCCGATGCACAGGGGCCTCTCCTGCGCTCTGGCGTACCGCAGCAGCTGCACCGTCTTCACCAGCGTCTCCGTCTCAAAGGCGATATCGTCATCCATGAACAGCACATGGGTATAGCTGTCCTTCCGCTCCAGCGCCTCCAGCAGACCCCGGGCAAAGCCTCCGCTCCCGCCCCAGTTCCGGTTGGCAAACAGCCGCACATGGGGCTCCTCCGGAAGCTCCAGCGTCCGCCCGTTGTCCACCACAAACACATCCAACGCATCCCGGATCGGACTGGCCGGAGCCTCCCACACCGTCCGCCGGAGCTGCGCCAGATTCTCCAGTACACAAGCCTCCCGCCGGTAGGTGCAGATCACCGCCGCCACCTTCACCCGGTTCAGCGGCGCTTCCTCCGTCTCGTACTGCCCCGCCAGCAGGCGAAAGCCCTCTTCCTCCTCCGCTCTCAGCTCAAACCAGAGCATTCCCTCCGCCGGCAGCTCCGCCAGCCGGACAACCGGCGAGCGGTACTCCCCTTCACACCGCTCCTCAAAGAGCAGCTTGTCCTCCCCGCTCCGGCACAGAAATCGGATGCGGGCCCGGCCCTCCAGCCGCAGCCGCAGCCGGATCTCTGTCACGCCGGTATAGGTCCGGTACTTGGGGTAAAAAAAGGCGTTGAAATAGGTGTCAAAGCCTAACCTGCCGCCCGGGGGGACCCCCAGGCCCGGCCCGCCGATCCGTACATCCCCCCGGCAGTACAGCGCCGCGTGCCCGGCCCTGACCGCCCCGGGGAGTACAAGGCCGGATAAAATATTTCCCATACCGCTGCCGCTCCGTCACGTAAAGATTTTTCGTACCGCGCTCCTGCGCCCGGTCCCCGGCGGCAGCAGCGCGTTCAGCGCCCGCCGCCTGATGTATTCTCCGCCGGTGTAAAAATGCACCCGCGGCAGCTCCAGCACCCGGAGCTCCTTTCGCCGCGCCGCCGCGTAGACCCCCAGCAGCCGCTCCGCCAGGTAGCCGTCCGCCCGTGGGCCGGCACCCAGGCCCGCCCGCCGGTCAAATTCCTCCAGCAGCGGGAACAGCCAGCCGCAATAGTCCCGGAAGACCTCCCGGCGCATAATGAAAATGTTTCCGAAATAGCAGACCGTGCCAGCCAGATACCGCTCCAGAGCGTCCTCCATCTCCGGGTGACTCTCCCGCAGGATCTCCTCCGCCAGGGCCAGGTCCTCCGGCCGGTGGGCCCGGCCGTAGTGCTCCCGCACTGTCAGGCCCATGTCCTCTCCCTTGGGGATCACCAGCTCATGCGCCCCAATCAGCTCCGGAAACGTCTCATAGCCCAGGTGGTCCAGCAGCGCCGCCGTGGGCTCCCGCTCGATCCGGTAAGGGCGCCTCGCATCCGGAGCCGGGTACAGGTAGCGCCGGTAATGAAAGAAACCGTAGCAGTCCGCCTCCACGTTCTTCCAGGCCCAGTACTGAGCCGTCAGCTCACAGTAGGCCCGGTTCTTCGCTGAGATGTTTTCCCCCGTGTCATCCCGTAGGAAGCCCGGAAAACGCTCCTCCGTCAATGCCGCCCCTACCTGTATGGGGAAAAGCAGCGGATGCGCCGGGACTGCCGCCGGCTTATGGCAGCATACAAACAGCCGAATATCCATCCTCAGCCTCCGCTGTTTAAAATAAGCATGTACTGTCTCCTTCCCCGGCAGTTCACGAGGCTTCCCCGTTCACTGAACCAGGGCAGGCAAAAAAGCCAGGCCGGCGCTCAGGCCCCGGCAGGCAGCTTTCACGCTCATA
>CANQRQ010000066.1 GCA_947626315.1 uncultured Oscillospiraceae bacterium
CCTCCGGGGGCTTGCTTTGCTATGCCTTTTTCCTGGCCTGTTCTACGTTTTGCGCTCGTTAATTGTTTTCACAGTAGCGCCTCCCGTTTTTGTTTGTCTTATGATAACAAAAAAGCCCGGCAAAATCAACCGGCCGCGCCGGCTTTTTCCGGTCCGCTCTTGACTAAAGGACCCATCTGTGCTAAGATTTTATAAAAACAATGGAATGTTTCCGCTTTTCAGGCCCATTCTTTGTTAAAATCGCATAAAAGTCCAGACAAATCGCAGAATATGACAAAAAAGAGGTGTAACGATTGAAAGATCTCAAGCATCTGATCTACTTTGAGAACCTGCTGCAGGAGGCCCAGAACGAGCTGGTCACCCAGGCGGTCTCGGAGGGGAAGTACGCGCTGGGGTACAACTGCTACTACATACCCGAACCGCTGCTGAATCTGCCCGGCTGCTTTTCCAGCCGCCTGCGCGCCCCCCGCTGCACGTCCACGGACGTGGCCAACTATTACATGACCACCCGCAACTGCCCCTACGCCCGGTCTATTCTGGAGCGGGCCATCGAGGGCGGCTACAACTATCTGAGCGCCCTGTTCGGCGCGGAGAGCTGCGCCACTATGGAGCGGGCGGAAGAGCACTTCGCCCTGCTCAAGCCCGTCAAGCATGAGGGCTTCTTCACCACCATCATCGACCCGCCCATGAAGGGCGACGCCAACAACCTGGCATACTACAAGGCCCAGCTGAAGCTGAAGGTAGTGGACGAGCTGGAAAAGAACCTGGGGGTGGACGTGTCCGAGGAGGCCATGCGCAAGGCCATCGAGGACCACAACACCATCAGCCGGGTGATCACCGAGATCGGCAATTTCCGGAAGCTGGCCAATCCGCCCATCACCGGCTATGAGTTCCATGTCATTCAGCTGGTCAGCGAGGTCTGCCCCCACGAGCTGATCCTGCCCTATCTGGAGGAGACCCTGGAGGAGCTGAAGACCCGGGAGCCTGAGCCCAAGTTCCCCTTCCGGGCGAGAGTGGCCCTGGTGGGCTCCGAGGTGGACGACCCGGAATTCACCAAGCTCATCGAGAGCTGCGGGGCCATGGTGGTGGCCGACCGGTACTGCTTCGGCAGCTTCCCCAGCCGGGAGCAGATCGAGATTCTCCCCGGCGAGAGCGCCTTTGACGCCATCTGCCGGCACTATCTCCACACCAACCAGTGCGCCCGCTTCATGGACGGAATGAAGATCGACCAGCGGCACAGCGAGGTCAAGCGCCTGGTGGACGAGTTCAGCGCCGACGGCGTGATCTACGAGAATATGAAGTTCTGCGAGTTCTGGAGTTATGAGAAGGTGCTGGCCTCCCACATCTTTGTCAACGAGCTGGGCATCCCCTGCTGCACCATTGAAAAAGAGTACGCCCTGGGCGCCGTGGGCCAGCTGCGGACCCGGTTCCAGGCCTTCATCGAGTCGCTTGAGATCAAGACCATTCAAGGGGGGAAATGAGAATGAAAATCACCGATAAAGTCATCGCTTCCATCGACCAGAAGCTCCAGCGCTTTGACCCCCTGTGGCAGGCCGACCACGGCAAGGGCGGCCTCCGCTCCCGCTACTATGACAAGACCGGCATCGCCAAATGGCGCGAGTGGCGCGGCGTGAAGGACACCTTCTATGACTATACCCAGTGGCTGAACAACATCGTCTCCATGGTGCAGATGGTGGCCTCCGCCCCCATCCCCTGCCTGAAGGGCTTCTGGGAGTACCGCTGGATGGGATCCTACCTGGGCACCTTCTGCTTTATCGACCGGCTGTATGAGGGCTACCGGGGCTATGAGCTGCGCATCGCCCACATGAACATGCACGCCATCGTCCAGAGCCTGACTAAGAAGATCGCCCTGGTCCTGGCCAACGACAAGCGCCTGGGCGGCGGGCCCTTGAGCGACAGGATGATCCCGGTGGACGAGGTGCTGCCGCCCCTGTTCCTGAAGGGCTTCAAGGACCTGATCCCCATCCCCCTGCAGACCCTGCCCGAGTTTATCATCTGCGACATTGACCAGCACATCGAGCCCTATTACATCGACGTGGCCGAGTCCTACGGCCTGCCGGCGGACGTGTGCTCCCGCTGCGCGGCGGAGACCGGCGTGGCTATCGACGACGCGTTCCCCATCTTCGGCAAGGCTTTCCTGACCACCAATATGCCCTGCAACGCCAGCGAATCCACCTCCATGTTCCAGCGCCGCCGCCTGGGCCTGCCGGACAACCCGGTGACCCTGGCCATGATCCACAACGAGCCCGGCGCCCATCCCTACTCCACCCAGGAGCTGAAAAACGCCATCGACTTTATCGAGAAGGAGTACGGCGTCAAGTACGACTGGGACGAGATGTTCAAGTACGCCAAGGAGATGAACGAGCAGAACACCATCGAGCTGGAGAAGTGGGACTATTTCAAGACCCCATACTCCGCCCTCTCCGGCATCGCCGAGACCCTGTACCGGCTGTACTCCTGGGCCTCCGCCAACGGCCAGGACCATTACTTCACCAAGAACGACCGGAAGGTCATCAAGATCATGCGCAAGGCCTATGAGGAGAAGTACAAGCCCTTCGGCGGCCGGACCCGGCACCGGGCCTTCCTGTGGGGGCCCTCCGCGGTGTACTATACCGACTTCCCCACCTGGACCCAGAACTGCTGGGGCATCACCATCGTGCTGAATATGGACTCCACCATGGGCCATAATATGATCAGCACCGACGATCCGGAGCAGGCGATCCAGGATCTGGCCTGCTTCTCCGAGAAGGCCGTTATGCGGCACCACGCCGTGGGCGGCTGGGACAACGTGAACGCCATCTGGGAGTGGGCCCGGAACTTCAACTGCGACATGGTGCTCTTCAACGACAACGTGGCCTGCAAGGGCATGAACGGCGTCCACGCGCTGATGGAGGAGCAGGCCCGGGATCTGGGCTTCCACTTCATCTTCATCGAGCACGACCTGGAGGACAGCCGCACCATTTCCCGCCAGGATATGCGCAAGTGTGTCAACGACTATATGCAGATCGTCCTGGGCGAGAAGCCGGTAGACCCCACCCTGGTGGAATTTGACGATTCGGACGCGTACTGAGAAAGGCGGCGGAGAGAATGAAAAACAAGAAAATCAAGAAGCTGGAGCGGAAGATCAAGCGCGAAGCCTTCTGCAAGTCCAAAAAGCTGCGGAAATTTATGATCTTCAAGTGGCTCCTGAAGGCTGTCGGCAAGCTGCTGGTGATCGGCCTGGTGTTCTTTGTGAGCACCTTCGCCCTGTACATGTTCAACGGGGAGAACAAGCTGATCTACTATGTGATCCGCCCGCTGCTGAACAAGCATTACGATTCCCAGGTCCGGGACCGGAAAATCTGAATATCCGCAAAAAAGGCTCTATGTCAATAGTTGGGGTAGAGCAAGAGGGAAAAAATTAAGACCTAATAAAGGGGAACATGTGGCG
>CANQRQ010000067.1 GCA_947626315.1 uncultured Oscillospiraceae bacterium
CCAATAAGCCATACAGACAGACAGGCTCTAACCCGCATATTTACTGGGTTAGAGCCCATTTCACTTCGGAAGTTGAGTTTTCCCCGGATGCACTAGGCAAAAAGGGCCGGTTTCCCAAAAATTGGGTAAACCGGCTGAATTGCCTAATTTTTGTGCAAATCGTTGAAAATGACCAAAAGTCATTGTTTTTCCGCCAGACTGTGCTATAATGCTCATTGCAATGAACATATGGCAAAACAGCATGTCTGTTTTGCTGAGCAGCAAAGCTGCTCGGCGAAACGCTTTTTGGCGTTTCGCCATCATATAGTCGTTATAATGACGATACCGTTTAGAACCGTTCGCATCGGAAAGGAGCAGGTTTGCATTGTCCAACGCGGCGCTGACAGAGAGGGTTATACAAAAGGCTTTTATTGATCTGCTCAACGAGCGGCCTTTGAACAAGATCACCGTGAAGGACATCACCGACCTCTGCGGCATCAATCGCAACACCTTTTATTACCACTATCAGAGCGTCACGGCGCTGCTGGAGGAGCTGTGCGTCCGGGAAGCGCAGCAGGTCCTGGAGGACTACCCCCGTCTGAACTCCATTGACGAGTGCCTGGGCGCCGCCATGAAATTTGCCCTGGAGAACAAACGGGCCGTGATGAACATCTACCGCTCGGAAAACCGGGAGATCTACATCAGCTCCCTCTGGCGGATCTGTGAGAACGTCTCCGAGGCCTATCTGAACCCCCTTCTGGACGCAGCGTCCGTCTCCCCGGGCGACAGGGAGCTCATCATCCGGTACTACAAGTGCCTCTGCTTCGGCCTGATCCTGGACTGGATCAGCCACGGGATGAAGGAGGAGTACATCGGCGACCTGCAGCGGCTCTGCGTCCTGAAGGCGGGCGCCGCTGAGGACTTTATCCGCAGGAGCCGGGAAAACCCGCAGACAAATTAGCCTGATTTTTTATAAAAAGACCGGGACTGCAGCAAAACGAGAAGTTGAGCTACAGTCCCTTGTTGCGTTAAAGGAAGGAGAAAATTTTTCGCAGAAAGGCCGTTTTATTGAAGAAAGCAACAAGGTTCTAGCTGGTCAATCGTCCACTTTCTCTTTGTGCGGCCAAAGAGAAAGTGGACAGAAAGAGAAACGCCGCCCGGGGAAGAATCCCCGGGGCCCCTCTGGGAGCGGGGTACAGCAGACCCGTTCTTAGGCCGCCCTTTGTCTTTCCTGCCGGTTTACCCCGGTGCAGACATTGGCAGAAGTCGCTAGGGGACCCCATGAAAGCCGCAGACTTTCGTGGGGAAAGGAAGAAGGAGGGAGCAGAGCGCAGTTTTCGCCTACAGGCGGAAACGGAGCGACGCGAGCTTCTTCTGACGCCGCTCGCACATACCGACAAGGCTCGCCGGGTGCTCGATTACCTGCGCACCTTCATGGCTCCCCTTACACAGGGGAGCCATGAGGACTGGCACTTACTTGCTCAACTAAACTTTCGTTTATCTTTTTTGGCAGATTAAGAGGCTGCAGCAAAATGATTTGCTGCAGCCCCTGCTTTTTTCAATTTGCCTCAGTGCTTTTGGCCCTTGTCGCCCACGCCGAAGTGGAGCTCCTTCATGCCCTCCACCTCGTCGCACACATCCTTCAGCGCGCACACGGAGCAGTCCGTGGGCAGGCCCTCCAGAATGTGGGTCAGGGTGCCGGTGACGGCGTTGGCCTTTTTGGCCAGCTCCTGCATCTTCCTGTAGTCCAGCCCCGGCAGCGTGGCAAAAATCACCACCGCGTTGAGGACGTTGGGGTTTTTCTTGTACTCCTCGATGTAGTTGGCCCCCACTGCCTTGAAGCTGATGCCCTTCTTCACGGCCGCCTTGCTGACCCGCACCTGCTCCCGGTAGGACTCCGGGGACATGCGCACCATGTAGCCCTCGGGGTACACATGGTACTTAGCGAACTCGATGTCCTTCAGCGTGCGGTAAACCACTTCGTCGTCCTCGTCCAGCACGCCTACGCGGAGCAGCACGATCCGGGCGAAGTCCACCTCTCCCCTGATCTGGCCCAGGTCCGGCCCGTAGAGGAGCACCTGGTCCTTGCTGACCAGCTCCGGGTTGGAGGTGAAGAGCACATAGTTGGCAGAGCCCTTGCCCTGGGCCCCCAGTTCGTAGGCCGCGTCCTTCTGGAGGACCAGCTCGCTGGCGCCCAGATCCTTCCAGGCCTCCCGGCCGGAGGGCTCCCAGGTCTTGGCCGAGGCGCCCTCAAAGAGGGCCTGGGTGTCTTTAATGAGAGAATTGTACAGCTCCATGCCTTAGAACACCTGGTCTACCTTCTTGCGGTCGAACATGGCGTTGACCTGCTTGTACGCCCAGCCCAAAAGCTTCTGGTCCAGGTTCCAGAAATAGACCACAAACAGAGCGATGACCGTTACCAACAGCACAGACAGAATCTTCTTGAGAATCTTGCACATCTTAAAAGGTTCTCCTTTCGTCAAACTGGCGTTTTCGCCGGGGGCCTCTTACTTTTTGGCCTGGCCCTTCTGGCGGGCATACTCGGCGGCGCCCAGCGCGCCCATCAGCTGCGGGTCGGTCTTCAGCTCCACCACCTTCAGCTTCAGCACGTGCTCAATGGCCTCCTTCAGACCGTCGTTCTTCGCGCAGCCGCCGGTCAGCGTGATGCTGTCCGTGGCGCCGGCCTTCTTCGCCATCACGAAGCACCGCTTCGCAACCGCCATCTCGATCCCGGCCGCGATCTCGTCCGTGGGCTTGCCCTCGCCCACCAGCGTGATCACCTCGGACTCCGCGAACACCGTGCACTGGGCCGTGATGGGGATCACGTTCTTGGCAGACAGGCTCAGCTTGGAAAACTCCGGCAGGCTCAG
>CANQRQ010000068.1 GCA_947626315.1 uncultured Oscillospiraceae bacterium
ACCAGTTGGAGAAGAACTCCACGTTGCCCTGGGCGATGCCGCGGGCGGCCGCCGCCGCCTCCGTGGCGATCTTGTTCTGCGCGGTGTACTCCGCGTCGATGGCCCCGGCCATGTTGATGCGGTTGGAGGCCTCCAGCACGTCGTCGCTGACGCCCACGCTGTAGTACACGCGCAGGGGGAAGCTGGCTTTCTGGGCGTCGTTAATAGGTTCACTACCTTCAGCGGGGATGTTGGTAGAATAAGTGATATCATCGCTGCCGTCCTCAGCCGTGACGGTAACTCGGCGCAGAGGCAGCATGTTCACCGGGATGTTGACCCACAGGGCCTCGTCGTAGTTGGCGTCGCTCTCCAGATCAGTATGGTCGTCGTTATAGTCGCCGGTGTTCTCCACCCAGATGCGCATGTCCGCCAGGGCATAGACGCCGGGCTTGCTGTTCTTGTGGTTGCCGTTGCCGGTTGTGTCATATTCTACGCCACTGAGGTATTGCTCTGGGGTTTGGCCCGTCGGAAGATAGGCGGGGTTCACATGGAGCTCTTGGCGCGCCGCGTTGTCCAGCGTCTCGCCATCAACAGTGTCGAGCCGGTAGAAGGTGTACACCGTCTGCCGCTCCTTGGTGTCGGCCTGGTCAGGGGCATTGATGTTGCTCAGCGTGGGCACAAACTGGGCGGCGATATTGTAACCGACCCGGTAGACCCAGCCGGCGGCCCAGGCTTGATCGGCGGACATACCACCCGGAGCGTTCACGCTATATTGCGCGCTTGCAGTCGCTTCGCCGAGATACCAGCCCGGTTTCAGCGGGGTTTCTTGATACGTGTAACCACCCTGCCCCGCATCCGCCATGGCCTTAATGTACGCGTCGTTCCACTGGTAGTCGTACACGGCGGTCTTGGTGATGGTGTAGTAGTGCCCGAACAGGGACACGCCCATGACGTCCTTGACCTCCATGTACTTGCCCATGGGGTCCATGAAGGTGACGGCGTTGCCCACGCCCAGGTCGTTCTGGCCCTCCACGGGGGAAAACAGGTCCCGGTTCAGCTGGCCGATCAGTTCTTCAAATTTGCCGGTCAAATCCGCACCATTAACATCCGCGAAGCTGTCGTTGTAGAGGATGTTGTCGATGACATTCTGGTTGGTGACGCCCTCTTTAATCTCTTGTTCGTTTGTGAGAGTATTAATCTTAAACGTCCAATTTTCTCCTCCGCCACTGTCATCAGCATCCACTTTAGCGTTTATGGGTGTCCTCGTTTTTGACGCGTCAACCCAGCTCAACCAAGAGCTATAAGCGTCTGTCACATCTTTTTTTTGCTGCCACTCTCCTTTTGGCAGCGCGGGCGGGTCAGCATTAAAGTATTCCTTGGGATCCAGGGTAGCGTACACACGGGGAACCTGCCAAGCTGTGTCCGGCGTATCCACACTGATGGAGTGGATGGCGAAGGACCAGGCCTTTTTTCTCGCGGCGGCCTCCGGGCTGTCCGGGATAGTCGCTAAAAGTGTGTTATATTTATTGATTATTTTTGACTTCATGTAGGAGGCGGTCAGCAGGATATCCAGAATAACGCCTGAGCCTGCGGGGGTATTATCGTTAAGGTTCTCGCTCCTGTACTTTCGGTTAGCTTGATTTACGTACCAGCTATAGCTATCGCTTGCACCCGCCACGTTTGTCTTGATGGGCACATCATGCCACTCGTCGCCGGACACGCTGTTCGCATTCCCTAAAGCGAGGTTGGAGCCGCCGTCGGTCATCACAAAGGCCACGGGCACGCGGGGGATCGTCGTTTGCTCCCCAGTCAGCTTGGAGGTATAGGTGTAGCTGTACGAATCAGGATCACCTTCATCCAGATTCTTATACAGCTCATTGAAGCCCTGCCAGATACCCGCCTGCAGGTCGGTGTGGAAACCGATCAAAGTCGCACCTGTTGTGCCGTTTGTCACATAACTATTGCGTGCTTTCCTATCATAGGGTCGATAGCTATTCTCGTCTCCCAGTGTTTCCTCTTTCTGAGCGTCAACATATACCGTGTAGGAGCCGCCACCGTTACCGTATGAACTTGGAATAGACGTAGCATCATAACCAGATAAGTCCTTGGCCCAGAGATACTTGTCGTCCTCGCCTGGTTTATAGTGGCCCAACTCCATGAGCGTAAAGGCCGTAGTCCCGTAGCCGATGACGGCCACGCGGTTGGTCTCATGCATCCCCATCAATTTGTCGATCGCTTTATTGATGGAATCCAATACCACGCCGATACGGGATTGTGAAATTCGATCGGGTTGTGAAGCATCTACGACGGTCAACATGGACCCCGACATATCCAGCAGGATCACCAGATCATAGGGGCCCTTGATGGAGTCGTCCAGCTGCAGGCTGGACCCCAGCACGGAATAGACGTGCAGAAAGTCGTCGTTCAATTCGACCGAACCGTTTACGCCGTCGGACGCCTCGGTCAGCTTCAGGGTTTTCCCGTCCCAGTCGTCCTTCCGGTCACCGCCGTTCGCATTGATCTCCGCTTTACCGGCGTCGGTTGAGTCGTCAGTGCGATAGGCGAACACGGTCTTATCCGACCACAGACGCCCGGCGTAGCGGGTGTTCTTCGAGAAGTCCAGCATCTGTTTATATGTATCCATGGTGCTGGGGTCGGCCTGGCGGGTGACGCCGCTGGTGCCGCCGGAGGAAGCCCCGGGTCCGGCGGCCCTGGCCACGGCCCTGAAAAGCCCCATGCCGCTGATCAAAGACATGAT